>NZ_JBIDCA010000022.1:0-96548 GCF_043204345.1 Streptomyces sp. NPDC047917 | reverse complement strand
CCAGCGAGAAGTCCCCGAAACCCTTCTGGAGGGCGAGCTCGCGCACCGCCGCGTACGACCCCGCGAACCCGATCGCGGCGATGAGCACCGCTCCGACGACCACGAGACCGATGAGTATCCGGTGAGTGCGCGTCAGCTGGAGCGTGGTGGTTCCCCTAGTCATGCGCTCCCCCTCCTGTTTCTGCGCCACCTGGCCACACTCTCATGGTGGTTGGCCTGGTCCATGTGTTCAACGAAGGAGCCCTTGGGTTGTCAGTGAACAGGGGCCTTCACCCGTAGCGATCTCAAGCACGAGCGAGTCCTGCGGCACGCCCGTGCCACCACAGATGGTGTTTGTTGTCCGCGGACAACATGCTGGGGGAGTGCTCGACACTCTCTGGCGCGCCGAGTTTGTTGTCCGCGGACAACAAACTGCCTGGCAGCGCGACAGCGCTTGTCAGTGGCGCCTCGTCGTCACTTGGGTCAACGGGTCAGGCCGCCGGGGCACTTGGGTGCGTGTTTGTAGAAATCTGCAGGACCGAGAGCAGTGGCTCGCCCCAGGTGGCCCATCGCTGGAGTCGCTCCTGGTCCAGCAGGTGAATGTCGTGCGTGTAGGCGAAGTCGGAGGCGGGTTTGGTGAACGTCCCGTTGGTCACTGCGACGACAATGTCTGCTTTGTGTTCGGGACGGGCGGTGCCGTTGAGCGTCTGCATGTCGGGCGATCCCACTTTGCCGAGCCCAGCCTGTCGGTGTTTGCACTGGATCACCACCCTGAGGTTGTCAGGGGTCACCGCTATCACGTCTGCTCCCAGGTCCCGGGATCCGCCGCCATCACGGATGACATGCAGTCCATCCCTCCTCACCAGTCCCGCCACCGTCTGTTCAAACGCCGCTGGTGACATGACGTGGATGTCTTGCAAGGCGTGGCTTTCGTCGGAATTGAGGAACTGCTCCAGTTGATGTTCAAGCAGTGCCACGCGGTGCATCTCGTCACGGTGCACTGCCAGGGCGTTGAGCATATTCCGCTCGGCCTGGTTCACTTGGTTCTTCAGGACGCCGACGTCCTCGAGAACGCCTGATGCCGCGTCGCTCCCGCCGCTGTAGTGGTTTTTGAAGTCGTGAACCGTCCGCCCGCTCATCTGGCTCCAGGCGTCATGTGCTCTCTCCAGGGCTTCTGTCGCTGCGCGGTGAGACCTGGTGAGGCGCGAGCAGAGTTCCTGGCGCGCGCGGTCATGGTCCTCCGGGAAAGGGCTGACTTCTGGCGTGGCCTGAGTGTCGATGACGTGGTGCAGTTCTGCCTGGATCTTCTCTGCGAGGTGGTGGGTGGCCACTATGAAGTCGACGGCGACGCAGCCCTCGATCCAGTGGAGATAGGCCGCCAGCAGGTCGTCGTCCGTGGCCTCGGATATTCGAAGTCGGAATGCTTCGTTGAGTACGTCGCTGGCGTAGTCAGGGAAAGCCGCCTTGGTCTTCCAGTTGATGTGCATCAGTTCTCCTCCAGCACGTTCCGCAGCGGTATGCCCCACTCGACCCACTGCTGCAGCTCGTTCCGCTGCATGAGCCTGGCAGAGGGTGTTCTCTCTTCCATGATCCTGTCTGCTGGTCTGGAGATGAATGGCAGATTGCTGATCACCAGCAGTCTTTGAAATGCGTCGGCTGCCGCCACGCGCTGCGCGGTGAGGATCATGCGGACGCCAGTCGTTCCGTGCGCGCTGGGGTAGAGAACGTTTGCGCAGAAGACGAGACTCCTGGCTCCGTTTCTTGTGGCCTCAATGACCCTTGGGCCGCGCCGTATTGCCTGGAATCCTGAGCACTCAAGAGCCTGCTGTATGACGCTGTCGAACCCGTCCTGATTCAGCGCGTCCATGTGTGACATTGTCCGGCCGGGCGTACTTGCGCTTCGGCGTTTGTAGCGTTCCCGCTCCGCGAGCCGGTGGAGCGCCTCTCGATCCCTCGATACAAGGGCGCCGAACCGTTCCTTCGCGGAGTGCAGTTGATCGTCGAGGACGCCCAGGGCAGCACGGGTGTCAGGGGGTAGTCCGCCGTCACTATCGAGGTCAAGCCCCAGGCGCTTGCTGAATCGTTCACGAATGGCCGCACACTGCATCAGGGCCTCTGCGGCGCCTTGCAGCTCTTCCCGTAGTTCGTCAGCGAGCTCTGATGCAGCCGCATGGCAACCGCTCGCGATCTGGTCGCTGCGCTGCCGCAAGAGTCTGTCCCGGCGCTTCTCAGCGTCGGTGCATTCGCGGTGAAGGCGCATGTGCAGTTCGCTCCAGCCCTGAGCGACATCGTCGGCTATGCGCACTTCGGTCACCCATATGAGCGCCTGCAGCATGTCGTCGCGGTTGGCACGGCCAATCCGCTTGCCGATCGTGCGGCGCAGCCAGGGACTTTCGAAGCGGTTCGGGGTGACATTCGCATTTCGGTCAATGATCACCGCGTGAGGGTACACAAGGTGTCTGACAGTAACGTCGACAGTCGGCTCACCTGCCAGCTTCTGTGCGTGTATTCATGCGGCGCCGTAGGCCTGACGGGCTCACGCCTCTACGGGGCAGCAGGCGATTTGGCCGCAACACGGCTGTCCTGATTCGCTTTCAGCCAGAACGCTACTAAGGTAGCGCCATGACTGCTCCATACAGCCCCGAAGATCGGGAAAAGGTAGTTGCCAAGCTGCCGACCGACCTACGCCGCGAACTCAAGGTGCGCGCCGCAGAGTTGAGCGAGGACATCCAGGACGCCGTCACGGCCGGGGTGACCTCCTGGATCAAGTTGAAGAACCACCCCACTGTCGACACCAGCGGCGGCACCTCGTTCTCGACCTACCTGCCGGCCGGGCTGTACGACAGGCTGAAGACCGTCAGCAAGTCGCAAAAGATCTCCTACAACCAGGGGATGGCTCAGTCGATCCGGCACTGGCTGGACTCGACCCCGTCGCCGCGCCCGGCACCCCCGCGCACAACTGGGGCCCGCCGAATCGTCTTCGGCAACCAGAAGGGTGGCGTGGGCAAGACTTCGGTGTCCGCTGGCGTTGCCCAAGCCTTGGCTGAGATGGGTATGAAGACCCTGCTGGTCGACTTCGACCCGCAAGGTCACCTGACACGTCAGCTCGGCTACGAGATGCTGGAGATCGAGTCGGCCAGTCTCGCCAAGCACATGCTCGGGGAGGCCGAGGACAGCCTGAGGGACCTGTTCGTCCCCATAAAGGGTGGCGACTTCGAGGACCGTCTGTGGCTGCTGCCTTCCTGCAAGGACGCGTTCCTGCTCGACGCCAAGCTGGCCACCACACGAGCCGTACGCATCAAGGAGACAGCCCTTGAACGCGTCCTGGCTGACGTGGAAATGGACTTCGACTTCATCCTCCTCGACTGCCCCCCGAGCCTGGGTTACACCATGGACACTGCCCTGTACTACGGGCGTACCCGCGAAGACGAAGAACCTGACCAGTCCGGGATCATCATTCCGGTCCAGGCCGAGGACACATCTGGCGACGCGTACGACATGCTCGCCGAGCAAATGGACGATCTGTGCGAAGACCTGAAGGTGGAGATCACCACCATTGGCTTCGTCGTCAACCTCTACGACGCGCGCAATGGCTACATCGCCACCTCGTCGCTTCGGTCCTGGCAGAGCATGGACGAGCCGGTCCTCGGCATCGTTCCGGAACTCAAGGAACAGCGCGAGGCAGTCCGCCGCAAGGAGCCACTGCTCGCCTACGAACCGGACTGTGAGCAGGCTCAAGTCATGCGCTCGATCGCAAAGAGGGTCAAGGGATGAGCATCGCCGACAAGGTGGGGGAGAGTTCGTCGTTCGGACGGGCACGCAAGCGCAGCGACCGCGGCCGGGCCAAGGCCATCACAGAAGGCTCGATTCCCACCTACGAGCTGATCAAGCTCAGTCTCGATCAGGTCTCTCCCACTCCGCTCAACCCGCGCCGCAATTTCGGCACTGATGAGCAGCTGGTCCGGTTCGGCGAGGAACTGCGCCAAACACAGCTTGCGGCCTGTGTCGCCGTCAGCCGTGTCACGTACCTGAACCTCTGGCCTGATCACGAGACGGTCATCGGCGTCGACACCCAGTACGTGCTGGTCAACGGAGAGCGCCGCTTCCGGAGCGCCCTGCATGTGGGAATCGACCGTCTCGATTTCGTTGTCCGCGACGACCTGGCCGCCTCACGCGAAGACTTCATCGACCACTTGCTCGCGGAGAATCTGGAGCGCGAGGACTTCGACGTAATCGAGCGTGCACGTGGCGTGCAGCAGCTGGTTGACGTGTGCGCTGAGGAGTCGGGGGAGCGGGGCGCGCGCAGTCGGGCAGCAGCTCGGCTGGGTAAAGACCGGTCCTGGGTGACCAATCAGCTCGCCTTGCTGACGCTCCCGGAAGAGTTGCAAGAAAAGCTCAGCTCCGGCGAAGTCTCCGAGCGCGACGGCCGGAGTCTGGCCCGGCGGCTCAAGGATGACCCTGAACTGGACGCGACTGGCCTCCTGGAGCATCTCGCCTCGGCCAAAGAGGAACTGATCGAGCAGCGGGAGGAACAGCAGCGTTTGTTGACAGCGGGCCGGCACGTTCTGGGGCAGCAAGGCAGTGCCGGTTTGTTGTCCGCGGACAACAAACCCGGGGCTGAGCAGGAGCTCGTCGACGATCGCGTGCGCGGCGAAAGCACGGCTGCTGGTTTGTTGTCCGCGGACAACAAACCAGCAGAGACGGCGTCGCTCGCTACGGAGCAGACCGCGCCGATCAATCCGCCGAGCCCCGAACCGTCCGTGCCCGCACAGGCGACAATCACAAAGACCGGGGATAGTCCCAGTTCGCCAGTCAGCCGGAAGCCATCGGCTCAGGGATGGCAGGTACCGTCGGGCGGGTGGGAGCCGGTATTCGAAGCGCTCATGGCACAGATGGGCGAACTCGACCGGCACAGACTGACGAAACGACTGCACAAGGTCATGGAAGAGGAGCTCGCGAAAGCTCCGCAGCCGACTAGCCCGTGACGGCGGTGACCTGACAGACATGCCTGCGGCCCCGTTCTTCCGCCTAACGGAAGGAGATCGGGGCCGTTTTGTTCCGAGCCCAGCTCATCGCCGGCCGGGCCCGGTGAAGCCATCAGGCCTCACCGGGGTGATGCGCGTTTCTTGTCTCAACTGCTCAGCAGGTCTAGGCCGTGTATCGAAAGTGGATCTTGGGCTGTGAATGATCATGGTTCATGGGTCGGGGAGATCTCACGGACGAGCAGTGGGCGGTGCTGGAGCCGCTGCTGCCGAAGGGGACGAAGGCGGGGCGGCCGCCCGTCTGGCCTCGGCGGCAGCTGATCGACGGCATACGGTTCCGGGTCCGGACCGGTGTGCCATGGCGGGACGTGCCCGTCGAATACGGACCGTGGAGCCGGGTCTATGACCTGTTCCGCCGGTGGCAGCGGAACGGCACCTGCCCAGATCCTCACCCGGCTGCAGTCCCAGGCCGACGCCAAGGGGGCGATCGTGTGGGACCTGAGTGTTGACTCCACGGTGTGCCGCGCCCATCAGCATGCGGCCGGGGCCCGCAAGCAGGGTGACCTGCAAAAGGAACCGCCGGGTGGCATGCTCACCGAGCCCGGCGATCACGGGCTCGGACGTTCACGCGGCGGGTTCACCACCAAGCTGCACCTGGCCGTCGAGCAGGGCCAAAAGCCCATGTCGATTGTGATCACGGCCGGTCAGCGCGGGGACTCGCCTCAGTTCGAGCCCGTGCTGGAGAAGGTCCGTGTGCCCCGCATCGGTCCGGGCCGGCCACGCGTCCGCCCCGACCGGGTGCGGGCGGACAAAGCGTATGCCTCCCGCAGGAACCGCGCCTACCTGCGCCGCCGGGGGATCCGCTGCACCATCCCGACAAGGCCGACCAGGTACGCAACCGCCAGAAGCTCGGCGCCCGCGGCGGACGGCCGCCACGCTTCGACCCGGCCGACTACCGCGAGCGTCATGCGGTCGAGTGCGGGATCAACCGGCTCAAGAGACACCGGGCGGTCGCCACCCGATTCGACAAACTCGCCGTCCGCTTCGAAGCCACCGTCCTTGTCGCCGCGATCGGAGAATGGCTGTGACGGATGGAGCTGCCGATACTGCCTGCTCGCGTCCGCTATACCCTCGCGGCAATCACAGCCAGCCGGCCCAGCCGAATGTCAAGAGGTAAGCGCGCTTGACTGCGGCCCACCCGCGGCGACCACCACCGACAACCGCGATAAGGGCGACGGCGAACCAGAATGCAACCGCTCCGCCAACGATCAGAGCCCACACGGTGCCGCCAATGGCAGCGAACAAGACCACAATGAAGACCGTTATGACGAAGCCGGCATGGGCACCACCGATGCTCACGCGGAACATCTCGCGCACGACGCGACGATCCTCTGCGAGAACCCTCTCGTAAGCGTTCAGCTCTCGCCCCGGACCGTCCTGCTTCCCCATGCCCCGCTCCACAAGCCCCCCTCAAGACACCCTGGCCAAGCCGAGTCTGGCAATCCCATGGACGCTCCAGCCCGCCACAACGTTGCCTCTCAGCAACTTTCGACACACGGCCTAGTTCCGCGTAGGTAGGGAGTGCCGAGGCCGACGTGTCTGCCTGTGCTCGCACCGACCGGCCTGCCGGGGGAGCGCGTGGCGGTCCTGCAAGGCGAAGGCAGGCTCAGGAAGGGCTGGCCGCACCCTCTTCACCCGCTCGGAGCACTCAATGCCCATTCAGGACAGGCAAAATCGACTGTACGGCCCCCTGGCGGCCTGTCAGCAGTTCGGATGTCTCGCCATACCGCCTCCTTGCCAGTAGGGCGCCAGAGCCACCTTCCTGCCGTTCGCATTCATCCCTAAACGCGCATTTTCATCTGCTTCGGTCGCCGACAGCCGACAGTGGCGCAATCACCGACTCAATCGGCAGCGGTCCGCCAGAACACACCAGCGGTGTCGGCGAGCGCCCTGGCAGCGGTCCGCCTCAGTGATCCTCGACGATGAAGCAGGCCCGCTCGTAGAGTTCGTCGAACGTGATTACCTCGACGTCCTGGATGGATGTCCGGTACAGCTCGAAAGAGCTCATCTTCTCCGGGTTCACGGCGCCGTTGTGGGTGAACTCGCGCAAGCTCCCGATCACCACGACCTGTCGCGGGCGGGTGGTGGACAGTTCGGTGTCTGTCGGGGTGCCGTCTTCCTCGTAGATCCGGGTGAGGAACTGGCTGGAGATGAGCTGTTGGGCCTTGCTGGCCGTCTTTTGCACTTGCGCCACGCCGCCGCCGAGTTCCTTGGATGCCTGGTAGACGCCCGCACGGTACGGGGTCTTGGAGAGCAGTTCGGTGTCGTGGGTCTTGATCTCGCAGAAGAGCATGCTGCTGATCAGGCCCTTGGACCGCATGATGGCGTCGATGCGTTTCCCGGCTCCGCCGAAGATGTTGGCGCCGGTGGTGATGCGTTCCAGTTTGCCGTCGTTGATGGATTCGCAGGCTATGAGGTTGAGGCCGTAGCCGAATATCCACTGATTCGCCTCGAAGAAGGCCTGCCAGATCGCCTCCGCCCCGCGTGTGGTTGCCAGGCTCTCCTCCTGCCGGAAGTATTTCGGATCGGTCAACAGTCGCTCGAACCTCTGGAGCTGTTCCTTGCGGTTGCTGATCAGCCGAATGTCCTCCTCTGTGAGGCCGCCGCCGATGGCTGTCCTGACTGCCCCGAGAACCGTCGTCCGGTCCTGGCCGGTCAGCAGCTGGGCCAGTTGGGCCTCGTCGCCGGCCACGGGCTGGAGGGAACTGCCAGGCGTGCTCAGACTGGTGCAGCCCTGGAGGAAGTTGATGACTTTCCAGAAGTTCTCGTGGACTTCCCCGGTGTCGACGAGTGCCTTGACGGCCCGGGTGGTCCCGGTCTCAGGCACTGTCTGCGTGGCGGAGACTTCCCCAGCTTTCTTCTTGTCCTTCTTCCAGAGCTTGATCCTCGGCGTGAAGTGGTCGCCCTTCTTGATTATGGTGACGCTGCACAAGGTGGCTACCTGAGGGCGGTCGTCGAGGACGAAGTCGGTGATCATCCGGCGTGCGCGGGTGTCGTAGAGGTAGTGGAACCCACCACTGTCCTGCGAACCGCGGATTTCTAGGTCGGTGAAGTCCCTGCGGGTGACATCGAACTCGGTGGTGGTGAAGGGGAGTCGGAGGCCTCGAAGGGTGGGGGTAGCGGGCGCTGCGGCTTGGGTCCGCCAGTCCGGTGGAATGTTGGGCAGCGGCCGAGTGTCGCCTTCGACCACGAGGTCCTGGACGTCGTGGCGCCCGAGCTGGATGAGCACAGACTGCAACGTCCGCCAGATCACTTCCTTCGCCCCCGGGGTGCAGGTGGGCAGAAGCTCGCGCTCCACAGTCAGGACCGCCTCGTAGGTGTCAGCCGTCAAACCGTCACCAGGTATCGGATGGAAGAAGCCGCCATCACGGCGGAGGGTCAGGACCGCGGCGCGGAGCAGGTCGCATGCGGTCTCTTCGCCAGCGCAGTCCAGGAGACTGAAAGCCTGGCCGAGGACCAGGTCGAGCTTGCCCGTGTCCTCGTTTTCTAGCGGCAGCGGGATTAACGGCCCGCTAGGCGGAACTCGTACCGGCTCATACAGCGGGCGGCCCGAGAGGAACTCGTACGAACGCAGACCCCATCCGTCCGGCGCCAGAAGCAGGTTCAGTTCCTCGACGTGCTTTATAGCCTCCTCGACGTCGGCCGCCACGTCAGGGTGGACCATCCGTACCAGAAAGGCGAGCAGTACCTCGTCCGGTCCGCGGGAGAGCTCCAAGCGGGCGTCTTCGAAGATCCAGTCGTCGGGCAGGTCTTCGTTGTTGATCCGGTGCCGCTGGATATCGGCGCGGACAGTTGGAAGCTGGCTGTCGCCGACTGGAGGTTGGTCCAGGTCGTAGAGGCGCTTCAGGAACGTGACCTCGTCCATTTTGCCCCACCAGGGGCGCGATAACCCGCGCAGGTACGTGAAGATGTCACGTCGTGTCACCGCCGTGATCGTCTGCGGCTCGTTCGCGCTGGCGGGATCAGTGGAAGTCATTCGCCCAGGATGGACGGTTAGGCAGTAGAGCGCAGGACAATTGAGACTTTCACCTCGTCGCCTCCGTCCTCAGGGCCGGCCTGGGCGAGCATGTCTACAAGAAGGGGAAGGCGCCCAGACAGGAGCAGCACCTCTTCGACGACCTCTTCTGCGGTGATGCCTTTGCCAGCCAGCAGGGATCTCACTTCTTCCTCGGTGAACACCTCCAGAGCGACCTCTGTGATCTGCCCCATCCAGTCGCCCCAGATTCCGGCATCCAGTCGGCCCTGGCCCGACAGTACGATCTGGACGTTCGCTGGAAGGGCCCCGAAGCACTCGTTGAAGACGACGTCGCGCAGCCATACGTTCAGGAGGGGGCCGGTGCGCTCGTACACGTCGAAGAACAGAACTACTCGTGGATGGCGCTGTGCGACGTCGCTGAGTTCTTCGAGGAACACAGGCGTGAGTACTTCAACCGGCTTCATAACCAAATGGACGTCATCGTGGCTGCGTAGACGCACGCTGAGTAGTGCCCGTACCCGGTCCGCGCTCTGAGCGACCTGCCGCGGATCGACTGCGCCGGCGAACGCTCCGACACCAGGCAGCATCCCCAGACCAACCAGTCCCATCTGGGCTGCAACTCTGCTGGACGCCGATGCGACCTGCATGGCTTCCTTCTCATCTCTGTCATGGGACGGAAAGCCCGGGGCCGCCGGTGCTACGGCGGTCCTGGGCGCTTTTGTGTGCGGGTGTCAGCGGCCGGTGCGGCGGCTGACGTCGGCGAGGATCGCCTTCTTGTCGGGGTGCGCCTCGACCGCTGCGCGCAGGGCGTGCCACCAGGTGTCGGCGTACTTCTGTCGGTCCTTCAGCTCTCGCATTCGCTGCTTGAGGCGGTTGTGGCGGGCGGTGAGGGTGTCGCACAGGCATTCCGCGTCGGGGTCCTGGATGCGGGCCATGCAGCCGGGTGCGAGGCAGAGGGTGCCGTCGGGGTCGAGGAACCAGAAGCATCCCGAGGGGACGGTGTCGGGGGTGGTCACGACAGGGTCGTCGCGCGTACCGGGGCCGGTGTTGCCCATGTTGGGTCTCCGTCACTCGTTGGTGGTGTCCTGGTCGGCGGGCCGGTAGCGCTTGGTCCGCCGCGGGACCTGGTTACGTTTGATGCCGAGTACGTCGGGGAGGGGCAGGTTCGCAGCGGTGTGGGTGAGCATCGCGTAGACCGGCTGCGGCCCGGTCCTCCGCGCCGTCCCGTCGGCTGGGGGCGGCACGGGGAGCCGTCGGAACGGGTGGCTGGACGGGGCGAGCTACGGCCGGGCGGCAATGGCCTGGCCGAGGACGTAGCAGCGCAGGTCGGCGTCGGCGGACAGGGCCGGTGCGTCGGTGCCGAGCAGCGCGGCCCCGGCCGCGACGGTGAAAGTCCGGATGACCGCGTCGCTGCCCTTCTTGCAGCGCGGGGCCTGGAAGAGCAGGTACCGGGCGGTCGCGAAACCGGCGGGGGTGAGGGCGGGGTCGGCGAGGATCTCCATCGCGGCGGCGAACAACTGGTCGCCGTCGGCCGGGTCGGGGGTGGCGGTGTACATCGGGGTGCCGCCGATTTCCATGCGGGTGGCGTCAAGGCCGCGGGCAGCGACCCGAGCGGCGAGTTCGGCGCCGATCTGGCGGGCGGTGGCGCCGCGGATGATGCGGTTGCCGGCCACCCGGCGCCTGTCCGGGAGGGTGACCCAGTTCTGGAGGACGTCCCCGACGACGTGCTCGGCGGCGAACCGGTCGGTGGCAAACCGACCGTAGGCCGCCATCGCGTCGTAGGCGGGGGTGGTGACGCCGCCCTGGTAGGTACGGGCCTCCTCGTCCCACGTCGCGCCGTCGCGCAGGCGGCCCACGGGGCCGAGCCGGTCGTAGTTGGTGGTGGCGGCGGTGATGGGGGTGCGGAACCTCTCGGCGCTGTAGGCGATGCCGGTGCCGAGCCGATCACTGGTACGGAGCGCGATCTCGTACCGCCAGGTGGTGACGTCCTGGTGGGCGAGGCGCAGGGCGGCCACGCGTCCGGCGAGGGCGTCCGTGGCGGCGAGCATCCTCGCCAGGGCGTCCCGGACGGTACTGGCGACCGCGGCCTGGCTGGCGGCGAAGGCCCGGATGCGGTCCTGCTTGGCAGGGTCGGCGGTGCGGAGGGCCAGCGGTGAGGTGGGGAAGCGGTCAGTGGTGATGGCCGTGGGCACGGGAGTCTCCGGATCGTGGTCGCGGTGGGGTGTCCCCGTGCCGCCCCGGTCGGAGCCGGGGCGGCACGGGGACACCGTTGCCAGGGGTTTGGGCTGCCGCCCGTCAGGTCTCCGTGGGGTGGGGACGGTGGGGCCGTTCCGGCCCGGTGTGGGCGGGGCCGGAACGGCTCCGGAGGGGGTCAGTCGTTGGCGGCAGGCTGGTCCGTGGACCGGTAGCGCTTGGTCTGCCTCAAGACTTGGTTGCGCTTGACGTTCAGGGCGTCGGCGATGTCCTGCTGCGCGCCGTGGTACCGCTTCTGCAGGCGGTCGATCTCCTGCCAGAACTCGGTCTCGATGCGCTCGTGTCCGTCGTCGCGGCGCTGGCTGGCCTGGGCGACCAGGTCGCGCAGCTCGGTGCGGGCCTCATCGTCGGGGCGCGGGGTCATGTCGGGCTCCTGGGGAGTTGAGGGACGATGTGTCTGCCCCCTGCTCCTGTTGGAGCGGGTTGGGAGGCCCGGGGTGGCCGGTGAAGTTTGGCGACTGTGGCGGCCACCCCGGGGCGAAGTCACCGGCGGCGGTGGTTGCCGGAGACGGTGCCCACGCGCTCGCGCAGGGGGTCCGTGCCGCGCGTGGTGATGTCGCCGGAGACCGTGTTGGCGTCGATCACACCGGTGGCGGCCGGGGTCGCGCTGACGTGGACGTCGCCGGAGACGGTGTTGGCGCGGAACTCGGTGCCGTTGTACGCGCCGATCTCGATGTCACCGGAGACGGAGTTGACGTCGACGCGGGCGTCGACCCGGTCCACCTCGAAGTCGCCGCTGGTGGTGTTGCCGCGCAGGGTGTGCACGCCGCGGGCCTGGATGTCGCCAGAGACCGAGCGGACGTCCAGGACCTGGAGGTCGCCGTGGACGGTGATGTCGGCGCTGGTGGTCTCCAGCCGGACCGAGGACTGGTCACTCGGCAGCTGCACGTCGACGGTGATGGTGCCCATCCCGCCGCCGCTCACGACGGTGCCCTGCTCCGCGACGACGCGGCCGTTGGAGACGACCTTGCGGCCGCCGATGATGACGTCGCCGTGGCTGATGGTCATGCCGGTCACGGAGCCGGTGACGACGCCGAAGTTCTGCCCGACGACCATGTTGCCGCCGTTGAAGCTGAACGTGGAGTTGCCCATCGTCATCGTGTTGCCCCGGACCTTGGGGACGCGGACGGTAAGGCAGGTCAGGCTCTGGTGCGTGCTCTCCTGCTTCGTGGCACCGCGCACCGCGTCTGCGAGGGGGCCGTCGTCGGCGCCCGTGCTCACCGTGACGACCGCGTGCTTGAGGGCCGGGTCGATGGTGACGTTGACCGTGCCGACGTGGCTGATGACGTCGGTCCACACGGCGCCGGCGGCGGTGGCGGTGAAGGTCTGAGAGGTGGTCAAGGCAGGCTCCTTGGTTGGAGAGTGCGGGGGCCGGCGGCCCCCGCATCATCAATAATGCATCCTCTAAGGATGCGTTTCAAGCGTTAGGCATCTTTCGAGGATGCCTTTTCTGTTCGTGCAGATCAGGCGGCCGCGGCCGGGGTGGGGGAGTCGAGGCCGACGCCGCGCAGCGCGTCCAGGACGTACGGCTCGAAGCGGGCCTGGTGCTGGGCGGCGACCGCGCAGCCGGTGGCGCGGCTGTAGGCGTAGCAGCGGGCCATCATGCTGGCGTCGGTGTCGGCGAGGGCCTGGTCGACGGTGTTGCGTGCGAGGTGCTCGATCCAGGTCTGGGCGGCCGACTCGCGGCGTGCGTACGACATTCCGGAGGCCACCGATTCCGCCCACTGGCCGCGGGCGCGGGTACGGCTGCCGCACTGCTCCCAGTTCCACTTCCGCTCGCGCATGCCCTCGGGGTCGGCGTCCCAGTCCGCGGCCCAGCGCGCGGCGCAATCGGGGATCTGCTGCTGGATGACGTCAAGGGCGTCGCGGCCGGCGGGCCCGAGCGCGGGGTGGGCGTCGGTCTCCTCGAGGACGCGGATCTGGTGGGAGAGGAGCCGGTAGGGGTAGTGGCGCTGGCTCCAGTTGCCGGTCTCGCCCAGCGGTTCCACGATCCACAGCCGCACGGGCCAGGTGACGGGCCAGATACCGGTGTCCTCCAGCGCCTCGCCGACGCGCTTGACCATGCGGAAGTACGAGAAGGCGGACTCGTCGAACCACTTGTTGGCGCAGGGCTTGGGGTGGCCGACGACCTGGTTGACCGATGCGGCGAGGTTCACCGGGGTTCCGGCCTGCCGGGACATCTCGATGATGCCGTCGGCGGGGGTGGCGATGTACCAGGTGACGGGCTTGCGGGCCATGCGGTCCTCCGTGAAGTGGTGAGAGCGGCCGGGCCGCTCATAACTGGATGTTGATCTGGCGGCGCGGGTCGCCCGCGCTGGTGTGGACGGTGCGGCGGTGCGCGGCGAGGCCCGCGCTTCCGCCCTGGATGCGGATGTGGCAGTTCGGGCACCCGCGGGCCCACTGGTCCCCGGCCGGGAGTCCGGCCGGGGTGAGCGGGTGCGGGTGTGGGCCGTCGCCGGCGCGGCTCACTGGGCGTCGTCTCGCGGCGGGTGCTGCTTGTCTGCGAGGGCCAGGAGCTCCACGGCGAGATCCGGCGCGGACGTGATGATGCGCAGGATCGAGACGAGGCCGTCGCGCTCGGTGGGGTTGAGCCGGTCCCATACGGCGTGGGCGTCGCGGTGAGCATCGACGGCCTTGAGGTAGTCGTCCTCTGTGGTGGCGGTGTGCTCGGCGCCGCACCGGCCGCACCGGAAGACGGCCTGGTTCCAGCCGCATTCGGGGGCCTTCGTCATCCGTAGATCGCCTCCATGGCCTGCGCTTCGAGGTCGGCGCGGCCTTCGGGGTCGTCCTGACCGTGGATGGTGCAGCGCACGTCCGGGTCGTAGATCAGCTCGCCGGTCAGGGCGCGCAGGAGGTCGGTGATGTTGTAGGCCGGGGCCCACGCCGCGTTCTTGCAGTCGGCGAAGACGGGGCAGCCCATCAGGACTTCGAAGCCGACGTCGCCCTCGCCATCGATGTCGAGGCGCTGGGCGAGATACAGGCTGTCCGCTCCGAGCCGGACTTCGGCGACGCGGTCGCCGTCGGCGAGCTGCGAGCCGTCGCGCCAGCGCCACATCGGCAGGATCTCGGGGCCGAAGTAGCGGCGCACCAGAAGCATGTCGCCCAGGCCCTCGCTGCCGTCCCAGCCGAGATCCGCTCGGCGGGCGTCACTGAGCCGCTGGAGCAGGTTCTTCAGGCGGTAGGTGTTTTCCGCGATGACGACGTGATCGAACCCTTCGGCGGGCAGGCCGGGGAACGCGTCGACCATGGCAGCGTGCTGCGCGCGGACGACCGGCTCGGGTACGCGCCGGTTCACGGGCCGGCCTTTCTGGCGGTCGATGCACACGGAGGCCGGGGTGGGGATGACCAGCGCGACCGTGGGCACGCCGTGGCGGCGGGCGGTGGCGATCAGATCGGCGCGCACGGATTTCTCACAGTTCGTCGCGTCGACCACCGTCGTCTTGCGGCGGGCGAGGCGTGCCTCCAGAACGGCCTGGAACGCGAACGCCGCGTCGTCGGTCGACCCCTGGCAGCCGGCGTCGTCACTGACCAGGGCCCTGAACCTGTCGAGTTCCAGGACCTGTGTGTCGGGCCAGGTGCTGGCCCACGTGCTCTTGCCCGACCCGGCCGCGCCGATCAGGCAGACCAGCGACGGGTCGTGGATCGTCGTGTCGATGGGCAATGCGTTGTCCATGCGGAACGGCTTCATTCGGCCTCTCCTTGCGGGTCAAGAGCACGGGTGGCGTAGTGGGTCTGCAGGCTGGCGTTCTCGGTGATGAGCGCGGCAAGCTCGCGGGCGTCGACGTCGTCGGCGGTCAAGTCGTCCGCGATCTACTGGAGGGCGAGCTGGGCGATGCCGAGCGAGCCGCGCGCACGGTCCAGACGGGTCCGGGAGGGGCTGGTCACCGCGTGGTCGCCTTGGTGGTGGCGATCAGCGCGGCGACGGTCTCCCAGCCGTGGTGCCAGGCGGAGTCCAGGTGGAACGCCCCGTTGATCCCGTGCGAGGCCAGCTTGTAGAAGCCGCCCTTGCCGGTCTTGGTGGCGATCTTCTCCAGCAGGCCCTTGCCGGGAACCCTGCGGTCCGCGGCGTAGTGCGTTCCGAACGAGAGGGCGAGCGCGGCCGCGGCGGCGGCCGGGTGGACCCGGATGCCGAGCGCGCGGGCGCCGGCCCCGGCCACGATCGCCTGCGTGGCCGTATAGGTCAGGCAGTGGTGGAGGCACACGGAACGGCCATCAGCCGTGCCGTGGGTCGTCTTCTTCTCGGTGACGGGGTCCTGGTAGGTGACCGGGTGGTCGTCGGAGGCGCCCTTCACGCGGGCGCAGAAGTCGTCCTGGATCCAAAAATCTCCGATGGCGCTGGCGGCGCGGGTCAGTCCGAGCAGGGCGGCGAAGGCGGCGGGGCGATGCGTCATGCTGGAGTTCTCCTGATCTCGATTTGGGTGATGGGAGCGGGCCGACCGGCCTCTTTGCCGATGCTGCGGTCGGCCCCGTGCGCCTCCGTCCCGGCCTGTGCGGCTGGGGCGGAGGTCGTTCAGAACGGCGGTTCGTCCGGCCAGGCCGGGGCGGGCAGGAGCCGAATGCGCAGCTCTCGCCGGTCGGACCAGCAGCCACACGCCTCCATCTCGGGGAAGGCGCCGTCGACCCACCAGCCGCCGTCGCCGTGGCAGTGCGGGCAGTTGGGGCGAGGGCGGGGGGATCTCGATGCGGTGCCGG
Source organism: Streptomyces sp. NPDC047917 (assembly GCF_043204345.1). NCBI lineage: Bacteria > Bacillati > Actinomycetota > Actinomycetes > Kitasatosporales > Streptomycetaceae > Streptomyces > Streptomyces sp. NPDC047917. The sequence continues at coordinate 80,606 of NZ_JBIDCA010000022.1, read as the reverse complement.
TCGGCGTAGAGCTTGAGGTGGCTGGCCCTGAGCGCGGCGGCGGCCGTCGCCGCGGCGAGCGGGACGGCGGCGGCCAGCAGCAGGGCGCCGCGCAGGTGGCGGGCGGTCACTTCAGCGGGATGGCGCGGCAGGCGGCGGCGTGGTTGTTGGCGTCCGGCCGGATGCAGAACAGGAAGTCCTCCTCGGGCCGGTCGGAGGAGTCGCCGCAGCCGTGGCAGTCCCAGCGGTTCTTGTCGGAGTGCTCGCCGGGTCCGGTGACGTCCACGTACGAGCCGCCGACCGTGATGAATCTGATCAGCAGGTTCTTGGGGCGGTCCGGCTCGGTGAAGGCGGCGAGGGTGGCGGTGCTCATGGGCTGGTGTCCTCTCGGATCAGGCGGCCAGCAGGTGCTTGGCCGGGGGAGCGATGTAGGAGGCGGGGTCGGCGGGCGTGCCGTCGAAGCACTCCAGGCACGAGCCCAGGGTTTTCAGGGGGATGCAGTAGAAGTAGCGCCGGTGGCAGATGCCGCAGGTCTGGCGCTTGGCCATCGCCTTGTCGAGCGCGGCCTCCTTGGCGAGGGTCATCGGGACCTTCTGCTTCGCCAGGTCGATCCGGTACAGCCACGCGAAGCGCTTGCCGCCACGGCATTCGATCCGTGCGACGGGTTCCTGGCCGCCGGGGCGCAGGCCCGTCTCCCGCAACTGGCGGCGCGTCGCGAGGTTCTCGCGCCCGGCCTGCTTCCTCGTCGGTGGCGTGGACGTTCAGGCGCCCGCCGCCCCTGGTGGCGGGGCGGCGGGCGCGGGTGGAGCTCGGGCCGGTCGGCCTGCCCAGTCCTCGCCCGCAGAACGGGCGAGAACCAGGCAGGGCGGCAGGTCAGCGGTCAGCGCTTTTGAAGCGGGTGCACGTTGTCCGGGGTGTCTTCGGCGGGCGGGGCTGCCGGGGTGGGGACGTGGATCTGGGGGCGGATCTCGATGCCGGGGGCCGCGTTGTGGATGAACAGTGACGGGCGCAGGGTCAGTCCGCGCAGCGCAAGCGTCGAGGCGGCGGTCCAGGCGAGGACGGCGAGTCCGGTCGCGATGGTGCGGCCGTCGGCGGGCGTGGTGCTGTAGACCGCGGCAATGCTGGCGGCGCCCCAGGCGGTCCAGGTGAGGCGGGCGCCGCTGCTGCGGAAGGCGCCGCCGACCAGGCCGAAGAGGCCGACGGCCTGCCAGACGGTGTAGACGGTGGAGGCGCTGATCGGGAGCGTGGTGGCGTGGGCGGCGATGTAGGAGCGGATCGGCTGGTCGACCACGGCGAACACACTGTCGGAGGTGTCGGTGGCGACCTGCACGCGCGGTACGGCGGTCAGCAGGCGGTGCAGCGCGTCGGCCAGGACGTCGGTCGCACCGTCCAGCAGGATGACGACCGCACAGATCCCGGCGAGCCCGAGCGCCGCCTTGATCCAGTTCGCCATGCCGTGCCAGCCGAGCACGGGAGCGCGGCGCAGGTCTTCCCAGCGGCTGTGCAGGATGCCGCCCTCGTCCCAGGCGTTGTCCCACCACTCACGCAGAGCCGCCAGCTGCGGCTGCTTCCCGGGCGGGGGCTGCGTGAGGTTGAGGGCCTGGTCGTGATCGGCCGGGCGCTCGTGGCGCGGGCCGGGGACATGCGGGGTGCGGTCGTTGTGGTCAGCCACGGTCGGCTTCTCCTTCGAATGACAGTGCCGGAATGGGATGGGTCTGGGGTGCCGGGCCTTGTGCGACAGGCTCGGACGAGGCCGGGAGATGGCGGTACGCAATGGCGGTGGAGTCCGCTGCTCCGGGCGGCCTGCCCCGTACTCGACTCCCGGCCGGGTGGGCGGGGTTCGGGTACGACGCGGGGCGCCCGGGTCAGCGGACGTCGTTGCGGGTGCGGGAGAACATCCCGCGCTGGTGGCTGGTGTTGCTGATCCGCGTGTTCTGCGTGACCGGGGCCTCGTAGACGTTCGTGGTGACGGCGGATCGGGCCTTGCTGATCGCACCGCCGATGGCGGTGGCGACCATGGCGAGGCCTGCGAACGGCAGAGTGACCATCAGGACTCCGGCGAGGCTGACGGAGGCCAGGCCCTGGAGTACGAGCCAGGCGCCGCAGCCGATGCCGGTGACTCCGGCTCCGACGCCGATGGAGGCGACAGCGATCCCGGCCGCCCAGGCCGGGACGATCCGCTGGTCGGGCTGCGGCACGGGTGGGTTGGTGCCGAAGGCGGGCGGCTCGGTGTCGTCGCGGAAGGAGGTGGGGTGGTGGTGTACGGGCGTGCTCGCCCAGTTGTCGATCAGGCGGCGGGCTTCGGCCGCAGCCTCGGACTCGGGCATGCCGGACTGGGACTGGGTGCGCAGGGGGTCCATCGGGTGTTCTCCGATCAGGTGGAAAGGGGAGCTCCCTCCTGGCCGTGGTGGCCGGGAGGGCGTGTGGGGGAGGGGGTACGCCCGATGCCGAAGGGCGCCGTCGGAGTTGGTGGCCGGCGGCGCCGTTCGGCATCGGGCGGCGGGGGCAGTGGGTGCCGGTGGGCGGGGTAGCGATCGCAGCCGAGCCCCGGGCATCCTCGAACCGACAGGGCGAGGAAATGGGAGGGGATCAGGTGGAGTTCGTCTTCGAGTGCGGGTGGTGCGGTGGCGAGAACTACTTCGTGGGCAAGCAGGTCGGCTTCTGGGTCGACAGGTGGGAGGTCCCCTCGGAGTGGTACTGCCGCTTCTGCGACGGACTCACCTACACCCCCGACCCGCCCTGGACAGAGGCGTAGTCAGAGGCTGGAGATCAGTCCGGCGAGCGAGGCAAGGCCGGTGTTGATGACCGGGGCCAGGCCGGTCGCGGCGAGGGTGAACCCGAACAGCGTGCAGGCCAGCATGGAGCCGACACGGACGTATCCGCCCTTGACCAGGACGAAGACGATGATGCCCAGCAGCACGGCGGCGGAGATGGAGAGGGCCACGGCAGTGGTGCTCCTTCACAGGGGTCGGATGGGGCCGGCCGCGCTCGGGCAGGCCAGCCCCTGGGGGGATGGGTGCGTGTGTGGTCAGGCGTCGGTGAGGCTCCTGATGGCCTCCAGCGCCTGGCGGGGCGAGGTGACCTTCGGCTCGGAGCTGCGGCCGCTCTTGGTGCCGCGGCCGCCTCCGCCCTTGCTGCCGCCTCCGCGCCGGCGGGGCTTGCCGTCGCCGTCGTCGTCCTCGTCGGGCTCGGGCCAGAACTCGCCGGGCCGCGGCTCGGGATCGCTCCAGTCGAACCACAGGCCGAGCTTGGTCAGCTCGCTGATCTCGTAGTCGGTGAGCCGGTGGACCTCGCCGGGGAACAGGTCGGCCAGGTCCTCGTCGAAGTCCACGTACAGCGCCTTCATCAGGACGGCCCGCCCGTTGTCGAGGACCACGACCGCGACACCGCCGGTGGAGACACCGTTCTCGGGTTCGGCCTCTCCGGCCATGGCCCGCTCGATCGCGCTGCCTTCCTTGGGGGCGTAGCGGGCGGGGATGGTCGGGACGTCGTAGGCGTTCTCCATGGTTCCCTCCGCGGCCTTGCGGGTGGCGCCGGGGCTGCCCATGTTGAAGATGACCGGCCTCGAGTTCTGCCGGAGGTTGTCCTTCATCTCCGTGGAGAAGCCGTTGTGCGCGAACGGGCTCTGTCCGGCCGGGTTGAAGCCGATGCCGTACTTGAGGCCCATGACGGTCAGGGCGTCGCCGTCGGCCTGGATGAACTCGCCGTACTCGGGGTCCTGGCTCGCGGTCATGAACTCGTCCGCGTAGACGTTGAGTTGCTTGTAGGGGCAGCGCGGGTCGCCGGGCTTGTAGTCGTGCGGCTTGCCGTCGTGCGCCCAGGGCATCTCCGCCCGGATCTGGCACAGGGCCTTGGCCGCGCGCAGCTGGCGGGCCATGTAGAGCGGGGTGATGCCCTGGCGGTCGATGTACTCGCCGAGGGCGGTGGTCTTCTCGTCCTTGAAGCAGGACGACAGCCACACGATCTGTCCGGCGTTGGACTCGGCCACCATGGTGACGGCGAAGAACTGCGTCTTGCCGCCGCGGGTGACGCCGAGGACCAGGCCGTGCTTGGCGGCGTTCTTGTCGTGCTGGAACACGAAGTTGTGCACCGGCTGGCCGGTGATGCTGACCCCGCACACGTACATGCCCTTGGCGTCCGGGCTGAGCAGCTCGCGGGTGGCGGGGAACTTCGGGGACAGCGGTGGGGTGTCGAACACGCTGATCAGGAACTCGGCTCCTTCGACCAGCACGAAGACGCGGCTGTCGTCCTCGGGCAGGCCCAGGGCGCGGCAGAGCTTGGGCAGGTCGATGCGCGGGGTGTCGGTGGGGTCGGCCATCCTCGCCCGGTAGAACGTCACGCCGCGCTCGGTGTCGCGGGTGGTGTGGACCAGTTCGGAGCCGGGGGCGCCGCCCTTGGAGCTGGCGACCCGGTCCGTCCACTTCTCCTGGTCGGTCGGCTTGGTGCGGCGGCGCTCGCCGGCGTCGGGGGTGATGCGGGCCTCCAGCCAGCCCGGCCCGCCCTGCCGGCCGGGCTGAATCGCGACGTCCGCGAGGATGACGTCGCTCGCGGGCACGCCGAACGGGGCAGCGACAGCGGCCTCGGACAGGCCGGAGATCGGCCGCCCTGTCTCCGAGGCGCGCAGCAGGAGCGTCATGTCGTGGCGCTGGCCGGGGTGCCGGGTGGCCTTGACGATGTGCGTGCGGGCGGGCATCCCGGCCTGCTCCCACAGCATCCGCGCCTGGCGGGTGAGGAGGTCGGCTCCGTCGTCCGGCCGTGGCGCGGACGGCTCCGGAGCGGCTTCGGCGGGCTGGAGCTGCGGGGCGGGGGCGGCGAGGGCGGGGCGGTGGCCTCGGCGGGCGTGCCGGGAGAACGGCATCACCAAGTAGCCGGCGACCGCCCATCCGACGGCGAGCAGCCCGTCCGTCCAGTACGGGCCCCAGCCGGTGGTGGTCTTGGCGGCGACGTCGACGGCGGCGGCCAGGACGAGCGGGGTCCAGCGCAGGATCCTGCGTCCGGTGCCGGGCTCGTCGCTCTTGGCGGCGAGGACCCAGCCGCCGATTCCAGCGACGCCGGCCAGCTGCACGACCTGATTGACGGGGCTGTCGGGAACCACGTTGGGTGCCACGGCCAGCACGGGCGCGGCGAGGGTGTAGGCGAGGCGTTCGAGCACGACACTGCGCGGCGTGGACATGCGTGGCGTGGACACCGGGCTCCTTCAAAGACGGGCACGGGCGGGCCCTTTGGTGCGGGGCCCGCCCGTGGCGGGGTGAGAGGGGTTGAGGCGGAGGGTCAGCGGGTGAAGAAGCCCGCCTTGGGTGTCTTGACCGACCGGTTGGAGCGGATGTCGTCCAGCGCCTGGTAGAGCTTGGCGTGGAGTCGCTTGGCCTGGTAGGTCTGGGTGGCGACCTCGTGCGCGGTGGCGCCGAGGTCATTGACCGAGTTGGCGGCGGCGCCCAGGGCGTCCGCGACCTGGTCGGTCATTTCGACGAACTTCCCGTCCAGGTCCGCGTGGCCGATGTCGACGGCGACGCCCCTGGCCTCTTCGGCGGTGGCCCTCATGTCCCGGCGCAGCGTCCCCAGGTCGTCGGCGAGGGCATCCAGTGTTCTGCCGAGCTTGCGGAGCTTGGCCTGGACGGCCTTGTAGCGGTTCTCGCCGCCGATCGGGACGGGCGCCTTGCTGCCCTGTCGTACGAGGTCACTCATGAGCGGGTTTCTCCGGATCAGTCGTGGTGGGCGGCGGCGGAGGCGTGCATCAGGCCCACGTCTTCCTTGGCGGCCATGTCCTGGCCGTAGACGCGGGCGACCTGGGTGGCCGCGAGCCGGGCGGCCTCCTTGGCCAGACCGCAGTCCGCGGCGCAGCGCCGGGCCTGGAGCTTCATGCGGCCGGCAGAGTCGGCCAGGTCCGCGATGCGGTCGGTGACGCGGGTGTCGATGTTGTGGTCGTCCACCAGGTCGGCGGCCATGTCCCGCAGTGCGTCGGCGACCTTCCCGAGCGCCTCCGCGAGGGCTTCGGCCCGCTCCTGGTGCGACGCGGCCGCGATGGCGGTGGTCGCCATGCTCATCAGGTACTCGTCGAACGAGATGTCCGTGCGGTGCTGAACACCAAGACCGCTCTGGGCGGACGGTCCCCTGGCCTTCGAGCTGCTCACACTGCTGCCTTTCGTGCTGGTGGGTCGGGTGGTGCCGGGTCGCTGTGTGTGCGAGTGGGGTGCGGCCGGCAAGCCCCTGGCGCCGGTCGTCATGGCGGCAGGCTCGTCGGGGACGATGACCGCGTCCTCGATGTCGTCCCCGCCGCCGGCGGCGGGGCGTGGCGGGCGGGTGGGATGGTCGGGCCACTCCGCGGTGGGGGTGGAGTCCTCCGCACCGAACGGGCCGTCCGACGACCGTTCGTTCCGGCCCCGGGGCCCCGTACGGCGGGTACGGCGGTTTCGGCCCTGGACTCGGGTCCGGCCGGGCCCGCCGGCACGTCGGCGGCGGGACCGGCGGCTCTTCTTCGAATCGCTGGACGGCCCGTCACCGGCCTTTGCGTCCTTGCCCGGCCCCTCGTTCTTTCCGGCGCTGGAGGCGCCGTCAGAACCGTCCTTGCCGGTCTTCTCGCCCTTCCCGTCAGCGCCCTTGGCGTCCTTCTCCTTGGGCAGGTCCGCCTTCTCCGCACCCTTGGCGGCCTCGGTGCCGGCTGCTTCCCGCTTCGCCTTCCGTGCCGCGGACCGCTCCGCCTTCTTCGCCTTCCGTGCCGCGCCGCGCTCCTGGCGCTTGGCCCGGCGGTCCTCCCATTCCGTCTGCCGGTTGGCGCGGGCCTGGTCGCGGTCCTTGGTCCGGTCGGCGACGTCGGCGGCGTGTCCGGCGGTGCGCCGCTCCTGCCGCCCCGCCTGGCGGGTGCCGGCGCGTTCCTGGCGGCCGCGGGCCCGCTCGTGGCGGGCGTCGGTGGCCTGGTTCTTCCGGCCGCGGCCCGGGTCGTCCTTCGAACCCCCGCCACCGTTGCGACCGGAGCCGCCAGGGCCCGTCTGGGGGCCTTTCGAGCCCTTGGGTGACCCGTCGCGCCCGGATGCGGGTGAACGCCCACCGGAGGACCGGTCAGGGCCTTTCGTGCCGCCCTTGCCGCCGCCCCCGGCCGAGCCGGAACCTGAACTGTTGCGGGACGAGCCGCCGCCCCCGCCGCGCGGGCCACCGCCACCGCCGGCCTTCGAGCGGCCCTTGTCCGCCCCCAGTCCGGAGCCGGGCGACTTCCCGCGGTCGGCGTCGGACTTTCCGCGCGCGGCCGCCTTGTCGCCCTTCGCTTTCATCATCGCGGCGTGGAGCTTTCCGTTCTGCTCCATCATCGCGACTTCCTGCGCGGTACGGCCCTCCAGCAGCGCGGCCTTCCGCGCTACTTCAGCCTCACGGAAAGGCGCCTCGCTTTCATGATTCGCCCGCGCTTTTTCCAGCCGGAATTCGAGCCAGTCACCGAGACGATCAGCAAGGGAACGAGGCTGGGCATATTCACCTTCCTCGTATTCACCGTCCTCTCCCTCGATTTCCGGCGGCGCAATCCCTTCCGATCGCAGCGCCATTGCCGGTTCCGGGGCGGCCGGAATCGGCGGCAATTGCAGGGTCGTCTCCTCCGGCGACTCCGGCGGAGCGGCGGGAATGTCCTCCGGCGTCAAAACGGTGTCGGCGTAATCCGGGATTGGCGGCGGGACGTACGAGGAATCACCGCTCCACGGGCCGCGGACCAGGATCCCGTTCGGATCGTCCACATCGGACACGGTGCGCCTCCTTCCAGGGACTTGACAGAGCGTGGGGTCTTGTGTGCACGCGTGTGCACGTGCACGTGTGCACGCTTTACGCGAGGCGAAGGCCCCGCCAGGGTTCTGACGGGGCCTTCGTTGGTGACGTTCAGTTACGCGGTGGGTGCTGCGCCACGACCTGGTCCGCGTAGCGCAGGAGGTCGTTCCAGATCCGTCCGTCGCCCTCCACCCGCTGGTCCAGCGCCGTGATGAACAGGCGGCAGATCAGCGCGAATCCGGAGTAGACGTCACCGCGACCGGATTTGACATCCTTGGCGATCCGGGATCGTGCAATTCGGAGCCAGAATTCCATCTGCCCCGCTTCGCCGCGAGATTCGCGGGCTTTTTCCGCCTCACCCTTCAGCCAGTTCTGCCGCCGTTCTGCGGAACGTTCGGCGCTGCTGAGGGGGCGGGTCACGCCGACTCCCTGTTACCCAGGTCGTAAATCGACGTAGGAGCACTATAGCCAGGATTCTGGCTCTGCGCACCCTGCTGCGGAGAGTTGGGTGCGACCTGGAGCTGCTGCGGGTTCTTCTTCCGCTGCCTTTCCAGCTCTTTTTCCTTCCTGTCCTTGGCTGTATTCACAACGACCTCGTCGTGGGAGCGGCGCTTATAGGCGCTCTTTTCCAGGCCCTCGGTGAGGTTGTTCAGGTTCCTGAGAACATTCCCGAAGGCCCTTTCGACGGGCATCGCGCGCAGCCGCGCGTGGTACCGGCGGTCGCCCTCCACGTGCGTCTTGCGCAGGTGAACGCGGGTCTCGATCGCCAGGGTCTCCAGGTTCTTTCCGATGTCCAGCAGGACCCGCTGAACATCGGCCAGGTACCGGGCAGTTGCCTCCGGGCTCTGCGCGACATCGCGCAGAGGTACGTGATTGGGGTCGTTGCTGTTCACGGCGGGTTTCCTCCTGCTGTACTGGGGGAGCTGGGACTGCTTCCGGCAGTCGCAGCGAAGGCCAGCCCAGGTCGAATGGGCTGGCCTTCACTGGTATGTGCCGGACATCTGGCCGGGGTCGGGCTCTTCCGCGACGTCAGCGGGGCTGTCGCCGGCGCGGAAGGCGGGGGTGGCACCACCAGCAGCCGGGGCCGTGGTCGTGCACCGTGCGGGAATGGGTCAGCAGGAACGGCGTCACCACCACGGCGGCCAGGGACACCAGAGCGAGGACCATGCCGATTGCGTACTCCAGGTTGCTCATGTCGAACTCCTCTCGGATCAGCGGATGCGCAGAGCGCGTGCGGTGTGCGGTCTCACGAGACCTGCTTGAAGCGGGAGCGTGCGATCTCAAGGCGGCGTCCGGCAGTGGCGCGTGAGACACCGAGGATCATCTTGGCTTCGTCGACTGAGACGGAGTCGATGCCCTGGCGCCGGTACATGAGACTGAGCAGCGAGGTGACCTGTCCCTCGATCTCAGCGTCCCGGGCGAGCGCGGGGCGGCCGGTCTCAGCAGGGCGCAGCGGAACCGGAACCGCGCCGCCGCCCGAGGAGGCCGTCTCACGGCCTGACCTGCGCGTCTCACCCAAGTGAGACGCCGTCTCAGCCTGGCTCACCGGACTACTCGTCTCAGTGGGGCCCGTCTCAAGTGCCCGGGGGGTCTCACCCCCGTCCGTCTCGGCAACGGGTGCCGGGGCGGTGCGCGGGTGGGGGACCGTCTCACCGAGGCCGCTGAGATCGGCGGCCCGGGTGTGTCCGGTCTCATCGGCCGATGAGACGCACCTCGTCTCATCCGGCCCGGACCCGGTGCCGGTGCCGGTCTCACCGGGGCCCGTCTCAGGCTCCTTGGTGATCTGGTGGATGCGCCACATCACCCACGGGGCAATGGCGGCGACCGAGACGATGAGCCACCACAGCGGGTGGCCCTTCTTGTCGACGCCGACCAGGCCCGCGGCGGCGAGGTGGTAGATCGCGTTCGCGGCGACCATGAGGATCAGTGCTCCGGCGACGTCGCGGTGCCGGCGGAACGCCTGCACGACGTAGACGTCGATCGCCAGGGGCAGCGCCCAGGCGACCTCCGCGGGCCATCCGCTCAGCTTGGCCAGGGCGAACTCTCCGGACGCGGTGAGGACGATCGTCGCTCCCAGGGCCACGCGCGGCCCCCAGGTGTTGACGAAGTTCCTTGTCCTCTCCTGACGGGCGATGAGGGCCTGGGCCCGGTTCACCTCCTCGCGGGTGGCTGCCAGTTCCTTGCGTGCCGTCTGCTGCTCGGCACGGGAGCGGGAACGGACCTGCTCGGCCTCGACCTTGGCGGCGGCGACTAGGCGGGCCGCTTCCTTCTCGGCCACCGTGATCCGCCCGGCGGCTGCCGTCTCCGCACTGGAGATGGCGCCGGCCGCCTTGGCCTCCGCGATGGAGCGGACCTTGAGGACGTCCTCCTCGGCCTGGGCCCGCGCGGCTTCGAGGACCTGCTGCGCCTCGCCACGTGTGTCGTCGGCGTCCTGTTCGGCCTCGCGCAGCGCTTCGGCGGCCTGGCCGCGGGCGTGGTCCAGGAGCCGGGCCGCGTCCTCTTCCGCCGTCGCGACTTCCTCGCGGGCCCGGGTGCGCAGGTGCTCGGAGTCCTGCTCCGCCTGCCGGCGCATCCCGGCCGCGGCCTCGCGGCGGGCGCGGGCGTCGTCCTCGGCAGCGGCCACCAGGTCCTCGGCCCGCTGCTTGGCCTCCTCCACCAGGTGTTCGGCGTGCTCGGCGGTGGTGGCGGCCTCGGCCTGGACGCGGTCCTTGTCCTGCTCGGCCTCGGTGCGTACCTGTTGCGCGCGGGCGCGGGCGGCCTCCACGATCCGGGCGGCCTCGGCTTCCGCCTCGGCCTGGACCTTCTCCGCGGCCTGGCGGCGGCGGGCGAGGGTCTGCTCGGCGGCGGCCAGGTCGCCGTCGGCGATCGTGCGGGCGCGCTGCACGGTCTCCTCGGCCGCCGCGATCTGCTCACCGGTGAGCTTGCGCATCCGCTCGGCCTGATCCGTCGCGGTGGCGAGGATGCTGTCCGCTTCCGTCTGGGCCTTCCGTGCGGCGCTGTCGGCGTCGGCCGTCTGCCGGCGCGCCTGCGCGAGCATGGCCTCGGCCTCGGTGCGCGCGGCGGCGAGCAGCTGGTCGGCCTCCGCGCGGGCGGCCGTCACGATCGCCTCGGAACCAGCCTCGGGGATGGGCGCGGACTCGGTGGCCACCGTCGAGTCGGCGGCCTCGCTCAGGCCAGCCGTCTCAGCCGGCATGGTCGCCGTGGTCTTGGTCGTCGTCTTCTTGGCGGCAGCCTTGCGGGGCTGGCGGCGGGTGGTCACAGCGGGGTTCCTTCCTTTCTGTACCCCTGGCGGGCCGCGCCCCCTATGAGGGTGCGGCCCGCCAGGGCATGGGGAGTTCAGGCGGCAGCGGTCTCGGCCACTCCGTAGGTGCGGGCGAAAGCGGCCGCGGCTCCGAGCAGGGCAGGCAACCTGCAGACCGTTGTCACCAGCCGTTGACGAAGGCCTCGTAATACGGGTAGCCGAGGCGGGCGGCCGCCGCGTATTCGCGGGACGCCCGCGCGCCGCGGTACCAGATCCCGGCTGCCACGGGGTGGCCCTCGGCGGTCAGCCGGTCCGCGACCGCCTGCTGGCAGACGGAGGACTTCTTGAAGTCGTCGGCGATGGCCTGCATCTCCGCGTAGGAGTAGAGCGGCGGCGGGGGCGGGGCGATGTCTCCGAGCACGGTGTAGCTGTCGTACTCGGCAGCGCACCACTGGGTGGGGTCGCCGTGCCGGTCACGGAATCGGTCGAGCGTGTCGTGGTCGAGGGTCATCGTTTGCCTCCTTGTTCACGGATGCGGCGCAGGTAGGCGGTCTGAAGGTCGGCGAACTGCTGGTACAGCGGGGCCCCGGCGGGGCAGGGCTGCCCGGACCCGCAGGGCGGGCAGCCCTTGCGGTGGGTGCGCCACGCGTCGCTGGCGTGCATGTAGCTGGTGTGCAGGTCGTCAGCCACGGCGGCCTGCCAAGTGGTTGGGCATGCGGGGCGGTGCCTCTCGGGGACGTGCGGGATGTGTGTCGGCGACGCGATGGCCGGCATCCCACGCCCTCGCGGCCGCCGTGGCGGCGCCCGCGAGCAGCGCGAGGGCGGCCGGATGGGCGAGGCCGTGCCGGGTGACCGCTCGTGCCGCGCGATACTGCGCGGCACGAGCGGCCCGTATCACAGCAGTTGTCACCGCGGGCGGGTCTCGGAGCGCTTGTTGACTTCCTTGACCTTGTCGGAGAGCTCCTTGCGCTCTTCGTCCGTCAGCCGAGAGCTGCTCATCGGGCCACCGCCTGTCGCACGGTGGAGACCGAGGGGAAGCCACGGATGCACTTCCAGAAGGTGCAGATCGGGCACGCGTCGTCTGCCGACTGGAAGGTGAGCGGGCCGGTGAGCCGGAGCACCGGCTGCTGTTCGTAACCGGGGGCCATCTCGGCGAGCGTGCGGCGTGCGTGGCGGCCGGCGGACCGGGCGCGGTGGTCACCGTCGGCCACCAGCTGGCGGACGAGGCGGTGGTACTGCTCGGTCTCGTCGGGCATGGGGCCGAGGTCGTTGTCCTGCTGTTCCTCGTCCTCGTACCGCCCGGCTCGCGGGCGAGTTGCCATAATGCTCATGCGGATCAGGTCTCCTTGCTCGGAGGATCCGTGCTGGCCCCCGGCACATATGGCGTTCCAGCGCCGTGTCGGGGGTCGCCCCGTTTCCGGGACAGCGCACAGTCGGGGTCTCCTGTGGCCCCACGCCGACACCAGCCCCGACCAGGGCTGGGGACGACGTGGAGCACAGGTCAGGCCGCGACCGGCATGTCGTCATCACGCGCGACGACGACGTCGTCGGTGACGCCGGCACCGGCTGCTCCGCGAGGTGCGGCGGCGAGCTCCGGACGCTGCTGCCAGTCGGCTGTGACCGCGGTGGCGATCCGGGCGGCCTGGCGGATCTCGCGGTCGATGGCCAAGTCCTGACCGCGACGGCCGCCGCGGACCAGGTCGTCGCTCGCACGGTCGCCCGTCCCGTCGCGCAGCGCGAGTTCCTCGCACGCCGGACGAACCGGGCAGCCGGCGCACAGCTTCTGGGCGGCCGCCTGCTGCGCCGCCCACATCGCGGGCGGCGAACTGCGGTTGCGGTCGAGCAAATCGCGGTACTGCTCCCGGTTGCTGCAGCGGGCTCCGGTAGTGACGGCGGCCTGGAGCACGGGGCGGCGAGCTAAGCGGGCGGCCTCGGGGGCAATCCTGTTGAGCGTCATGACGATTCCTCCGTTGTGGGCTGGTGTGCGGGCAGCGTGATGAGCCCCCAGGCCGGGGGGCCTGGGGGCTGATGTCGTGGTTCTGACTGGTCGTTCGTCCAGCGCCTACCAGCGGTAGGTAAGTTCCCTTTCCTGCCGTTCCAGGGACGCGATCGCGGTCCCCAGGTCGGCTCGCTCCCACTCGGTGAGCGGCCTGGCGTCGGCCTTGGTCGGGGCGTCGAGCATCCGGCGCAGCGCGGCCAGGATGTCGCGGACACGCTGTTGGTCGGTTCCGTGGACCGGGCCGGCCAGCTTGTCCCACTGCTGTTCGTGCAGCAGGCGCAGCCCCCAGGCGCGCTGGTCGGCCCACTCCTCCTGCTCTGTCTGCCTCTGGCGGCGGACGGGTGCGGTCCGCTGGGTGCGGGCGGCGAGCTGGGCGAGGCGGCGGCCATCGGCGCAGCGGGACTCCGCGAGCGAGCAGGTGGTGCAGGCCGTGATGTGTGAGTGGACGAGCTTCGGCGCGGTCTCGGCGAGACGGCGGGCGCCCGCGCAGCGGGACGTCGCCGGGGTGCAGGTCGTGCAGGCCGTGAGGTGTGTGCTGAGGAGTTTCGGCGCGGTCTCTGCGATGCGGCGGGCGTCGGCGCACCGTGATTTCGCGGGGGCGCAGGTCGTGCAGGCCGAGACGTGCGCGTCGATCAGCTTCGGTGCGGCGGCGAGGCGGCGGCCGTCCGTGCAGCGGGGTGTGGTGGCGGAGCAGGCGGTGCAGCCCTTGACGTGGGCCTCGTTCATCTTGCGTGCCGTCCTGTCGTCGACGAGGCCGCCGACGATCTGCATGACAGCCGGGGTGGGCACCGCCTGGGGCTTGCGGACGACACGGTCGGCGCGGCGGCCGTTGGTCTCCGCCACGCCCTGCTCCAGGCGGCGGGACCACTTGGCGACGTTGACGTTCACGTTGACCAGGCGGTGGCTGCCGGGGCAGCGGACCGGGTCCTCGGTGCTGGCGGGCTCGGTGTGGTGCGGCACGAGCTTGGCCGTGGCCCGCTCCGTCTTCGCGACGCGGACCGGAACCCAGGTGCGGCAGCTCGGGCAGACCAGCGAGATGCAGGCGGGGTCGAGGTCGTACTCGTGCGGCTGGAGCTTGGAAACGACGATGGGGTCGAGGTGGCTGATCGTGCGGGACCTCGTCCGGCGCTTGCGCTGACGGCTCACGGTCTCGACCTCGCGGAGGGCTGTGGGCATGGGGAAACTCCTCACGGACAGGCGGGGCGAATGATGCGTCGCGGGTGCTCTCTCGGCCCGTCAGGCCACGCCGGAACGTTCCCGGGCGTCCTGACGGACTGACAGCGCATTCGCGCTGCGACAGTTCAAACAACAGTCACGGACACGAAGGGGGAGTTAGTTGCCTCAGACCCCGACGCGGCCACTGAAGTGGCGACTGGTCATGCGGTGGTGCGGGTGGCACTCGCAAGCAGTCGAAAGGCAAAGCCCTTCGGCGTTCAGCGGGTGCCGGGCATCAATGTAGACCACTAGCCCCGCATAGCGCTAGTAGTAGCGCTTGAAGTGCACGTGTCGTAAGCTTCTACACATAGAGCTGCACTAGGAGGTATGGCACGTGAGGCCGAGAGAGGGGACCGAGATGCCCAGCTCGATTGGATACGCGGAGATCGCCGCGAACTACCGTCAGCAGATCCGGGAGGGGGCACTGAAGCCGGGCGACACCATGCCGTCGCTGAGGCAGGTGTGTGAGCGCTACGGGGTGGCGCAGACGACGGCCAACAGGGCCTACCGAGTCCTCAAAATGGAAGGCTTGACCATCCCGAAGCCTGGCGTGGGAACGGTTGTGGTCGGACCGATCAGTAACAACATCGGCACTCGCGTCTCGTTGTACGAGAGCACGGGGAAAGCCTTGGACACTGGGGAAAGCTCCCGGATTCTTGAGGTGGGCACCGTGGGAGCAGATGAGCTGGTGGCCCCGCGCCTTGACGTCGCGCCGGGGACCCCCGTTCACATGCGGCGTCGACTCGTCAGCCGAAACGGTGTACCAGTGCACCTCAGCAGTTCCTACTACCCCGCGTACGTAATGGCTGTTGCGCCGGAGCTGGCCGAGCTGGCTTCCACGGGAGGCTCGCGCGAACTTGCGGCTACGCGGCTGGGGGTCGACCAAGATCGTGTCCTGGAGGAAGTGACGTCCCGTCTTGCCACCTCGTCCGAGAAGGAGCACTTGGGGCTCACTGCTGGCGATGTGGTGGTGAGCCAGGTCGTACGTACGGTGACTCTGGCGGATGACCGCGTCGTGGAGGTTGCGGTCAAGGTCGTTGGCGGAGCAACCATCCTCCGTTGGGCTACATCCCTGAAGTCCACCGCCGCCGGCACGTGAGCGCTCTAGCTGATCCATTTTTGGGCCCCCTGGTCGATCGTTACGTGAGGGCCATCACACCGGCTGTGACGGAAGCAGAACATCACAGAGGTTTGTCGAAGCTCGTACGCACCCTCGTTCACGGGTTTTCAACATCCGCGTACACATGGGATTTGGGGCCCGAGCTCTAGGCTCGCGGCCATGACAATGACGGAGGGGCAGAGGGTGGGGAAGCAACGAGCAGGGTGGAGGCCGGACCGGCTGCGCGAGCAGCGGGAGGCCCACGGCCTGACGTTGGAGAGGGCCGGCGAGCGCCTCCGGGCGGTTGCCGAGCGGGCCAAGCTCAAGGGCATTCCTGCCGCAAATCCTCAGACTTTGTGGCAGCACGAGCAGGGCGAGGTCTTCCCCGGCCCTCACTACCGGCGCGCCTACTGCCTCCTCTACCAGGCCACCGAGCCCGACTTGGGCTTCCGCACCGCGCTGCCGGGTGAGGAGACGTCCTTCAAGATCACACCGATGGCCGACAGTCTCAACGGCGCGCACGTTCTGGCCGTCGAACGAGCCATCCACCGCATCTCGCCCGGCAGTGAAGACGCCGGGCACATCGCCCTCCAGCAGCGCATCATCGATGCTTGGAAGCGACGGCACACCGGCGGCGACCCGCACCGCCCGGTCTTGATCCTGGTCGGCGGATACGCCGGCAGCGGCAAGACGGAGCTGGCAAGGTTCTTCGTCCAACTCACCGGGTGGCCACTGCTCGACAAGGATCCGCTTACCCGACCGCTCGTGGAGCGGCTCCTGATCGCACTGGGCGGCGACCCGAACGACCGGCACACCGAGCTCTACCGGGAGCGCGTCCGGTCGGTGGAATACGACTGCCTGATGCAGTCGGCCATGGCGAACATCAAATGCGGGATCAGCACCGTGCTGTCGGCGCCATTCATCGCGGAGATGACCGATCCGGCCTGGATGCAGTGCCTGTCCAACCGAGCGGCATCCATGGGCGTCGACGTCTTCCCCGTGTGGGTGCGCTGCGATGAGGAGTCGATGCGCGAGTACATCACCTTCCGATCCGCTGCCCGCGATGCCTGGAAGCTCCAGCGGTGGGATGAGTACATGGCGACCATCGACCTGGACCTGCGCCCGGCGGTGCCACACCTGGTCGTCGACAACCGCTTGGGCACCGCGGTGACGCTCGCGGACCAGGCCCGGCAGGCAATGGGGGCGATGTACGCGTGAACCCGGAACAGGGCGTGATCCTGTATGGCCCGCCGGCGGCGGGCAAGGACACCGTCGCCGCCGCGCTCGCCGAGCTGAACTCGAAGTACGCCCAGTTCGAGCGGCTCAAGGTCGGGACCGGCAAGGCCGCTGGCTACCGGATGGGCACAGCGGAACAGTTGCACGAGCTGGAGGCCGCGGGCGACGTAGTCTACGCGAACGCGCGGTACGGCAACACGTACGTGATCGACCGGCCCGGACTGGACGCGGCGTTCAAGGCCGGGGCGCCGGTGGTGCACCTCGGGCAGGTCGACGGCATCCGGGCTGTGGTCGACGGCTACCCGGCTGACTGGTCGCTGGTGCTGCTGTGGTGCCCACGGGAGACGACCGAGCAGCGGTCGGCGGGACGCGGCGACAGCGACACCGGGGCGCGCCTGGCGGCGTGGGACGCGACCCGCGAGGACCTGGACGCGCACCCGGGCTTGGCCTGGGACCTGACCGTGGACACCACGGCGTCGGCGCCGCAGGACGCGGCGCGGCTCATCGACCAGCTGCTGGCGCAGCGGGCGGGGGCAGCGGCGACATGAGCGTGGGCTACGGCTGGGCGAGTCGGTCCAAGGCGTCGGCGAGCGTGAGCTCGCCGTCGTCCTTGGCGTCGTCCCACCGTGCCAGCGTGGACGCGGCCGCACGCAACATCTCCGGCGGAAGGCCGGCGGCCGCGAGCGCGTCGGCGGCTTCCTCCAGCTCCGGACCCCACCGCCAGGCACGGGCCGCCGTTTTGGCGACGTACTGCGGCTCGGACAGGTACGAGTCGGTGCGCCGGGAGGCGACCTCGATCAGCTCCTGGTCGACGCCGTGCTCGCGCGCCATCCCGACCGCGAGCGCCACCAGCACCCGGCTCGTCTTCTGGAAGCTGGCGTACGACAGCTTCAGCGCAGACGCCTTCCCCACCTCCGTGCCCAGCACCGCGGTCCGGACGGCGGTGCCCGCGAACAGCTCTGCGATGCGCTCGGTCTCGGAGGCCGGGCCGGACAGGTACAAGGTCGGTGTCTTGCCGCCGACCGGCGGGGAGCCGACGACGCCGCCGTCCACGACGGTCGCGCCGTGTTCGAGCAGCGTGGCGATTCGCTTCGTTCGTTCGGGGTTGATGGCGTTCGCCTCTACGTACACCCCGGCGAATCGATGCCCGGCGACGGCGCGGGCCAGGTCCTCGGCCGCGGCCGGCGGGCAGAGGCTGAGGACGATGTCGCTGCGGTCCAGCAGCTCAGCCAGTGTTGCCACGGGTGTCAGCCCGAACTGGGCGGCGCGCTCCACGGACGCGGTGCTGCGCCCGTTCTCGCACCACAGGACCGCAGTCGCATTGGTCGCGGCGCAGGCGGCGACGGCGGCGCCCATGCTGCCGGGGTGGAGGATGCCGACGGTCGGCTGGTCCACGGTGCTACTCCGTCTCGGTGAGAAGGATGGTGATGGCGTCGGTGACGTCGTCGACGACGTGGTGCGCGTCAGGGAGTCCGTTGGGCCAGGGTCGGCCGCGCAGCCAGATGGTGCGCAGGCCGGCCCGCTGGCCGCCCCCGATGTCCCCGGCCGGGTTGTCTCCGACCATCCAGCCGCCATCCAGCAGGTTCGCGCCGCAGCGGGAGACCGCGAGTTGGAAGAGGCGCGGGTCTGGCTTGCGGATCTCCAGGTCTCCGGAGACCGCGACGCCATCGACCAGGTCGGCAAGGCCCGTTGCGGCGAGTTTGGCGCGCTGGATGTCGCTGGCCCCGTTGGTGATGACGCCGATCGTCCATGCAGCCGCGCGCAGTCGGGCCAGGCCCTCAAGGACCTCTGGCAGACAGGTGACGGCGGCCGCCATGAAGCCGACGTATTCCTGCCACAACTGCGCGGCGGGGACTTCCAGGTCGAAGGCTTCCCGCAGTCGGGAGAAGTCTGCGGCATCCGCACGATCGACCAGTTCGGCGCGCAGCCACTGTTCAGCGTCCGGAGCAAGGGTGTGGGACCGGCACAGGCCAGTTACGGCGTCGCTGAGCGCCGACTGACGGTCAACCAGCGTGCCGTCCAGATCGAAGAGCGCGAGTCGGTGCACGGTTCCGGACCTTACCGGGCGCCCGACGCAACGCCGCTCACGGCCAGCCGCGGCCCCTACCGGAGATCAAATGGTGTATGTTTCAGAGATCCATCGATCACGGGAGCCTGCGCTATGTCCGAACCGGACCGCCTGAAGCGGGTTGATGCCCTGCTGGACGGCCTGGACGACGTCCTGCCGCCGCCGCGCGTGCGCGCTCAGCTGCGCCTTGCCGCGAACCTCACGCAGCAGGAGGTCGCGGACGCGGTGGGTGTGAAGCGCCTTGCCGTGGTGCGTTGGGAGTTGGGAAAGAGCACCCCCCGGCGCCCGCAGCGCGACGCCTACATCCACCTGCTCAAGCGGCTCGCGGAGCGTTTCCCTGCGGCCGCTGAACTGGATGAGGGCAGCGCGACGCCGGCCTCCGAAGGGGGATCGGGATGACCTAACGGCCATCGGCCGCGCGCGCCAAGCAGCGGACTACCAATCCGCTGGCCTCGCGCGGCCCGTCTACCGACCGGCTTACCACCGTGTCGGTCGCCCAGGTCCCAGTTCGTAGCTGGTCCTGAGCCGCGGCTCACCGAGCCGCACCTTTCAAACCCGGCCCCTAACCAGGGCCACTGCACCACCGGCCACTAACCACGGCCACCACAGCCAGATCAGCAACATGCATCACTCGCGGGCCCCCACCACAGGGGCTTCGCGGTTCAGCAGTACCGGGAGGGGAGGAGAAATCTCCCCCCGCCCGATCGGTGTCCGCCCTCTTCTCACGAAGGGGGCGGTCCCTGACACATCCGCACAGATGGAGGTCGGTCCAGCCCCGAGGGGCTCGGTCGGTCCAGCTATATGGAAGGTGGGTCTTCCCATAGTGCACGAGAGTGGTGTCCCCTGTCAGCTTGACCTTGTCCGTTTCACCCCGGTACGGGCCGCGCGATCTTCCTACACACCAAGGAAGACGGTTGCACTTTGGGTCATTTGTTCACTTTGGCCGCATAAATCCTTGGCCATGGGTGTAACCGACGCGACAAACGCCGACGGTGGCGCGGACAGGCTCGGTGAGAGCAGGGCTTGCGGGGCTAACCCCCGCATCGGCCACGGTGCCGCCATGCCCCCTGTCTCTCGTCCGCATCCTCACGTGCCCGCGCTCTGCCGGGCTGCGCGGTGAGCGCCGTGGCGGCGTCGGCCGCTGTGATGGTGCCCGCCCCGCGTCCGTCTTCTGGTGCCGCCGGCGGCCGGGTCGTCGGCGAGTCTGTGTCGGCGGTGTTGGTGGTGGGGGAGGGCCAGGAAGTGCGGTATACGCGGTCTCGGCGTGCCGGGCCGCGGGCGTGGCTGCGTGCGGTGGTGTGGCTGGTGGAGGCGGGTCTGCACCCGAAGGCCGGGGCGTGGATTCTTCCGGTGGCCCGCGATCTCGCGGCCCGGATGGATTACGGGCTCGGGTCCGTGATGTACGACCTGGAGGGCACGGCCCGGCGGACCGGCACGTCGACCGCGACGGTCAAGCGGCACGTGCAGATCCTGCGGGAGCTGGGCGCGCTGGCGTGGCGGCGCCACGGTTCCAAGGCCAACCTCAACCTGCCGGGCCGGGCGTACACCGCGACCGCGACGATCTACGCGGCCGTGATCCCGCCGGTGTTCGACGCGGCGATGGGGCACCGGCTGGCCGGGGCCGGGTACGAGGCCCGTGTCTGCGGGATGACCGTGGCTGGCCGGGAGCGCGCGGCCGCAGAGTCGGCGGCCCGGAGCGAGGCGCGGCGGTCCCGGCAGCCCCGTACGGGATGCCGTTCGGCCGCGCGGCGTGGTGCCGGTGTCCGGGGGGCTGCTCCTGTGGATAACTCGGCTGTGGATAACCGCAGTTCCAAGGCCCGTGAGCCCCATTCTCTTGGTCGTTACCACCGATCACCTGAAGTGCAGGTTGAGAGTGGTTGTAAAGACACCTCGCGCCAGCGCGCGAGCCGCCGAACCACGTCTCCCTCCGCCGGAAAAAGCAGCAGCAACGGCCAGGGGCTGCGCCGGACGGCCCGTCAGGTGCAGCGCGGTATCTGGATCACCCGCCAGGTCCGGGCCCGGGTCCAGTGGACCCAGGGCGTGAGACTTCGGCGGCTGGAGTTCGTCCTGCGCCCGCTGATCGACGCGGGCCTGGACGCCGACACCATCGCGGCGGAGCTCCATTCCTGGATGCTGACCTGGCGCCCGGCCTGCCCGGCGGAGTACATCCGCGTCCGGCTGGCCAAGCAGGCCACGGCCGAGCACGTGGCGGCCGAGCTCGAAGCGGAGGGCTGGGACGAGCAGGAGGCGTCCGGGACGCTCACCGCCTCGAAGCCGGGCCTGGTCCGCAGTGTGCTGGACGGACTCGCCGCCGGTATGGCCGCCTACTCCGCCCGCCAGGCCGTGCTCGGCCTCGACGACCTCACCGACCACGACGCGGCCGCCGACATGGCCGCCTTCCTCGGCACGACGACAGGAGCCCTGGCATGACCGACACGACCAGCGGCGTCGACCTCGCCCGCGTCGCCCTGCGCGCCGCCCGCGCCGCCGCAAAGGCCCAGCCCCAGGCCAAGCGGCACACCGGAGCCTCCGCACCGCCTCGCAGCCGGGGCGCGGGCCGGGATCCGCTGTCCTTCGGCCAGGCCATCAGCAAGATGGTCGCCGAACGCGGCTGGGACACGACGGCAGCAGCTGCCGCCACAACCAGCAGCATCCTTGACCAGTGGCCGGCCATTGCGCCCGAGCTCGTCGGGAAAGTCGACGCCATCCGGTTCGATGCCGCGGCCCGGACCCTGCACCTGCTCCCCGCCACACCCGCCTACCGCACCCAGCTGACCCTGCACCAGAAGCAGGTCATCGCCAAGGTCAACGCCGTGGCCGGCCCGGACACAGTGCAGCACCTGGAGATCCTGCTCCCCGCCGTACTCACCACCGCCCGCGCCTCCTGCGGGCCAAACACGCCGAGCACTCCCACCACCGCACCACCCCCGGCCGGGGCGGTCAAAACGCGAGCGGACGCCTCTGCCGGGTACCACCAGGCCCTCTCCGCACACCGGGACACCTGGACCCCCGAGAAGAAGACCGACCCGAAGGTTCTGGCCGCCGCCCGGCGGCAGATCCGCGACCAGGCCCGCGAGCCGCAAGAGCGCTTCGGGGACGGCCGCCAGGCGCTGAAGGGCCTGCGCACCAAAGCGGCCGCCCAGGCGCGGGCTTCCAGCGATGCCTCCCGAGCAAGGGCCCTGCAACGCCTGGCGGCCGAACGCGCCGGACTCACCACCATCACGCCGGCCACCGCGCCCCGTCTTGACCGCACCGCGTGACTGCCCCCGACGATCGAATGCTGCCAGTTCACACGACCAGGAAAGGCAAGGAAGACTGAATGCCGGAGAAGACCATCGACTTCGGGAAGTTCGGCGCCCGGGGCATCAAGGGCAGCGACGCCGTCGCCCGCAAGCTCGACGACCTGGCCGACGGGATCGTCACCCCGGTCACCGTCAAGCGCGGTCTCATGGCCCGGCTGCACTACTTGACCCGGACCGACCACAGCCGCAGGGCGGCCAGGGACGCCGGACTCACGGTGACCGACCGCACGCTGAAAGCCTGGCTGGAGGGCAAGCGCCGGCCGTCGACCGCCAACCTGGACCGCATTGACGCCGTCTACCGCCAGATCCGCCGCCAGAACGTCACCCGGCATCTCCTGCGGCGCCTGAACGCCGGCGGCGGGACACGGGTGGAGATCCACCCGCTGAACCAGTCGCAGGTACCGCGCCCGCTCCAACGGCCGGTGGAGTACCGCACGATGAACGTCCGCCGCTGGGACCGCATCGTCGAAGCCTGGTCGGCCGGCGACCACCAGGCCCTCGACGACGCCTGGGAAGACGTCATCGTCGACCTCGGATCCCAGTGGGGCCAGTACGAATACGTCACCAACATCGGCTTCGCCGCCTAGAGCGTCTCTGTGTGGCGTTCTGAGCGCCTGTCAGCAACGGGTCCGGGACGGCTGGCGTTCGCGGACCAGAAGGGCGTACGGCCCTGTCGGCCGCAACATCCGGGGCCGTCACTGCGACACGACAGTGAAAACACTGTCCGCGTTTCGCCTCTGACCTGCGGTGACGCCGTCAGCGCTGCCCACTCCAGTGCCAGCACTGCTCCCCGTTCTTGCGAAATTTCGACGTTCTGCGGCGGGCGCCAGCTTCGGGTGGTGAGGATGGCCGTACTGGCACGCTCGACCCCGAAGGATGACGCCATGACTGACTACAAAGTGACCCCGGACGAGACACGCCAGATCGCGGAGGCGTTCCTGAAGGTGAACCCGTCCCTGAAGCCTCAGTGGGGGAACGAGACCGACTTGGGCCCGAGGGTCTTCGCTTTCGATGGCGTCCCCGAGTACGAGGAGTTCCGTGACCCGGGTTCTCCGGCGTGGGTCGTGCGGTTCGAAGATCCGATGGGTCGCAAGCACTACGTGGACCACGAGGCAGTCCTCAAAGGCCTGAGCGTGTCCGTGTACGAGGACGACGCGATGGAGTCGACCTATATCTCCACGTGGGTGATGCTGCAGACGGTCGAGGAGCGAAAGCTGAGGCCGCTCCCCGCATGGGGGCCTTCCCGGATCGTGCAGCTCGGGCTGTTCTCAGGCGCCGCTGTCCGGTACCCGTACGAGGGGCATTCGCTGCTCACCGGCGGGCCGGAAGAGCGTCTGAAGTTCCTGGCGCCGCCCAAGGACACCGGCACCGACACGGCCGTGTGACAGCCGGGCTGGGCCGGGCTGGGCCGCACGAACCCGGCACGGCCGGGGCAGGGGCGGTGGGGTGGTTCATGCCGGACGTCTGTACGCCTGTCAGCCGCCTCGGGTTTTGCCCCGACCCATCGATACTTCTATGGCTGACCACTTGGAGAGAACATGACTAGCCACGAGCTCAACACCGGGCTGTCGGACTTCGACGCCTTGGCAGGTCCCATCCCGCGAGGCCGGGTCACTCTCGTCGCCGCCCGTTCTTCCGCCGGCGCGAGCGCCTTCGCTCTGACCGTGGCCCGCCATAACGACGAGACCGGCCACCATGTCGCGATCGCAAGCTTCCAATGCGTGGCCGATGAACTCATGAGCGACTACGTCGCAGCCACCACCTCGGTCAACACCAACCGCCCGCTCACGATCAACAAAGGCCGCCGCACCCGCATCGAGCGCGCCCGCACCACGATCGAACAGTCCCGGCTGTGGATGTGGGATCCCAGGGGCAACTGCTCCCTGGAGAACCTGACCAAGCAGATGGCCGACCTGTCCGACCTCGATCTGCTCATCCTGGACAGCTACCACCTGGCCACACACGGCGAACTTGTCCCTGGGGCCACCTTCACCACACTTCGGAACCTCGCACGCGAACGGAACATCGGCCTGCTGGTTACCGCCCACCTGGACCTGCCGGCAGACGGCTCCGAGACCGACCTCCCCGCGATCACCGAACTGGGCTTCCTGAGCACCCCCGTGGCAGCAGCCGAGACGGTCATGCTCCTGCACCGGCCCGACCGCAACGGCACCGTCCCGCAGCGGCGCGGCGAAGTCGACCTCATCGCGGCCCGAGGCTGGGACGCCGCCGGCAGCGCAACCGTGCGATTCGAGCCGGAGTACCACCGGTTCGTCGACCTGCCCAACACCTGACCGAAGTCGGCACGACAGGAAAAAAGGGGGACGGGCTGACTGGGAGATCCATCCGCTGAACCAGTCGCAGGTGCCGCGCCCGCTCCAGCGGCTGGTGGAGTACCGCGCGATGAACGTCCGCCGATGGGACCGCATCGTCGAAGCCTGGGCGGCCGGCGACCACCAGGGCCTGGACGACTCCTGGGAAGACGTTATCGCCGGCCTGGGATCCCAGTGGGGCCAGTACGAGTACGTCACCAACATCGGCTTCGCCACGTGAATGCCCCCGTACGCCGTTCTGAGCGTCTGTCAGTCGCCCCGGGTCTCCCGGCCTGGGGCGACTGATCTTCGTACTTCAGGGGGCGCACAGTGATCTTCGTCAGGTGTCTCCGGTCGGGTTCGCCGGCATCGACTACGCCGAACTCGACTACTCGTGATGCCGGGCAGCCGGCGGAAATGCGGGCCGTGGATTGTCAGTGGGGAGCGGTAAGGTACCTCCGCTCGTCGAGCGTGGTGTAGCTGCGGTGTGTTCGTCAGATGTGAAGTCGCGACAAAAGCCGCTTATTTGGCACTCATTCGGGTGTGCCAACAGTCCCTCGTGAGTGTGATGCCTGTCACTCGTTGAATGGTGGACTAAGGGGGTGAGCTGCCCCCTTGCGGGTTCTTGGCAGAAAAATGCGCAGCTCATCATGTGGGCATCGGTCGCCTTATTCGGCCTTGGGGGGCAAGATGGGGACCGTCGCATGCCAAGGGGTGTGACTCACATCACATGGCAGCGCTTTGTTGATTACGCGACAGTAACAAGCAACGGCAAGGCGAAGGCCCCACCCACCGCTCGCGAGGCTCGGGGCGAGGCCTTCTCTACACCGTCTGCAGCGTGGCCCCGGCCTTTAGGTCGGGGCTTTCGCGTTGTCAGCCCAGCGCGTCCCATCCGAGTTTGATGAGCGAGCAGATCGGACCGAGCCAGCGGATCCACCTGTAACGCCGATCCGCCTTCGTGCTGCAGCAGCAGTACCCGTCAGGCCTGTGAGCCATGGGGCATACCCCTTCCTGGATCCGCGACCTTCGCGAACTCCGCGGAGGCCAACGAGGCACTTGGACCCCAGGGGTAGGCGATACAGTACCCTCGCCGGAGCAGAGGTGCCGCTTCCCTCAAACGCACCCGAAGTGCCTCACGCACGACACCCAGTGCCACTCTGGGTAGACGGTCAAGATCAAATGAGTGATCGTCGCGGCGTTTCAACGCCTCCGGACGCGCGCCCTCTTGACGGAGCGTCGGGAACAGAGTGCCAGTTCCGCCTGCAAGAGTCGTCTATCTCACACCGCGGTCATAGCGGTCGATCCCGCACCGACAAGAGGCGGGTGCGGTCGATCAAGTTCGCCTGCCGTCGGCGGTTCCTGCGGCGTAGCGTGACGGACACGCGCCTGGTACACCGTGCGTCGCGGTGAGCGCCGGAGGGGGAGTCGTGCAAGCAGGGGCTGTACTGGGCGGGCGCTACCGTCTGATCGAACCCATCGGCGCGGGCGGGTTCGGCCAGGTCTGGAAGGCCCATGACCCCAACGTCGACCGCATGGTCGCGGTCAAGGTACTCACAGGTGATACGGGCGACAAGCAGGTGGCCCGCTTCGCCCGTGAGGCCGCGGTGGCCGGCGGGCTCGCCCACCCGAACATCGTCACCGTTCACGACTTCGGCTCCACGCCAACGCACGACGGGCAGACATGCGTCTACCTGGTGATGGAGCTCCTGGCCGGCCATCCGCTCAGCGCCGCCCTGGAAAAGGGAAGACTGCCCCTGCCGAAGGCCCTGTACATCGCGGCCTGCGTTGCCGACGCCTTGAAAGCTGCACACCGCGCAGGCCTGACCCACCGGGACATCAAACCGTCCAACATCATGATCCGGAGCAACGGCAAGGCCACCGTCGTGGACTTCGGCATCACCAAGAGCAACGACCGCCGGCACGATGTCACCACCACCGGCGTCCTGATCGGCACCCCGGCCTACATGGCACCCGAAGCGCTGGCCGGAACCTTCGACCAACGCTCCGACCTGTACTCGCTCGGATGCGTGCTCTACGAAATGGTCACCGGCCGCCGGCCCTTCACCGGAACGTCCTGGCACCTGATCAACCAACACCTCCAGGAGCAGCCCGCGCCGCTGCGCACCCTGCGCCCGGACGTGCCCGTGGAACTGGAGCGGTTCGTCAGCCGGCTCCTGGCCAAGGAACCGGCTCAGCGGCCGGACTCCGCCAGGGTCCGGGACGCCCTCAAGAAGATCAGCGACCGTCACTTCGGGGCCACACCGCCCCGCCGCGGCGCGGACCTCGCGCATGACATCTACGTCAGCCAGGCGGAAGCCACGGACGGCGCGATCATCCCTTTGCGGATCACGGTCCATCGGACGTGCCCCGCATGCGCCACCCGGGCCGACGAGAAGGCGGCACGGGCCTGCACCACCTGCAAGGGGGAGGGCCGGATCATCCACGAACAACACACCCACAAGGTCCGCATTCCCGCGGGCATCAGGCAGGGCCAGAAACTCCGTATCCGCGAACTCGGCGGCCCCGGCGAGCATGGTGGCGCCCCCGGGGACCTGTACGTGACCGTGCACGTCGACGACTGATCTGCCGCGCGGTATTCGGCCGGGGCCGGTCATGCGCACAGAATGCCGGGCCGGGCGGCGTTGCTGATGGAGAGTTGGCTGTACCCCGGGCCAGAGAGCTGATCCGGGGTACAGCCGGCCTCGTGGCAGGTCGTGGCCCAGTGACAACTCCCGGGCACGGGTCCTGCAACGCCTCGCCGTCGAACGAGCCGGACTGTACAGCCGCTGATTCTGGCACCGTGGGCCTATGGAAATGGCTTCTCTGAATGGCCGTAACTTGCTAGTTCGGGCGTGGTGTTTGTTCCCGCTGGGCGACCATTGAATTGGTGTTGAGCTGCACCGATGGTTGCGTTCAAATTCGTGTTCGAATACCTGAGTTGGTGTGTTTTCAGCCTCGCCTGGAGCTGTCCGGAGATGCTGCGCCATTCGTTTTGTCAGTGCCTCGCTCTACCTTGAGTTTCAAGGGGTTCCCAGGGGAGGGCGGTAGGGGTGACGAACGGTGTATGGCACTCCGGGTTGAATCTGATTCTCGAGCTCGACAAGGAAGATCTCGGGCTTCCCTGCAATAGCGGAATCGGTGCCGCTGATCTGCGTTCGGAGATCCTTCTCCGTGTTGCCGACCGGCCACGGGATCTTCTGGTCTGTGTGGAGCGCAGTCTCGGCCGGGAGTGCAAGGCCGAGCTGCTGGGCGTCAAGAGTCCTTACATGTATGTGCGTCAGCATCGTGGGCCGGACGGGCTCTTGCGGTTACGGGCTGTGCACCTGCCCACCCCGCACGAGATGACAGCTGAGGAAAGTGACCGCCACAAGGCGATGAAGGATTTCGTCGCGCGCCACTGTCAGTCCGCAGGCATCGAATCGAAGATTGAGAAGACCACGAGGAGCCGTACTTCCCGGCCGGATGTCACGGTCATCGGGAGCGGGGGTGTCAGCCTCGGGTGCGAGGCCCAGTTTTACAACGCCAGCCCCGGTTCTGTTCTGCGCCGGTCCGGGGCACACGGCGATGCCGGTCTTGTCGCCAACTGGATCACTCATGACGACACCTTCCATCTTGTTGACAGGGCCAACTGGATGCTGATCCGTGACGCCTCCTGGCAGGAGATCGCCCGGGCTGCCGATCTTCCGCTTTTCGGTGGGTACCGTGTCCTCGCCGACTGGCATTGCACAGCTGCTGCCGAGCGGCCGTGTCCGGCAGGCGTGGTGAAGACCGGGTGCGGTAAGCGTCACTTGCAATGGGACACACCCCGTCGCCTGGACGGTGAAGCAACCGGTTGGACCGGCTACCGGGGCGACCGGCTGGGTGTCACCGTCGGCCGCACCCTCATCGGTGCTGCCACCGGGAGCGTCGTGCCCCTTTTCGTTCCGGGGCGCAAGGATCGCCGGGCCGGAAGCCATATGTGGGTTCCCGTCGAGGACCGGGACACCTGGGCCGAGCACCTTAGAGAGCAGCCTCCGGCCGAGGAGCCGCAACCGGAGGTGAGTCAGGAGCTGCATTTCTCAGGCAGGGAGGCCGACAGAGGGTGCCGGTTCGGGGAGAAGACCTGGGTTCCGAGCGCGCCGCTGCCGCGCCGGGGCATCGCCGGCGTTGAGCTCACGATGACGGTGGACGTTTGGATTCCTCAGCAGCGCATCCCCAAACAAGAAATCGAACACACATATCATTCTGGTATGGCTGAGACAACGTTCCCCGATGATCTTCGCGCTGCGCAGGTCCGTTTGCACCAGGCCACCGCAGAGCTCACCGCGTTCGGGCGCACGCTGCCCTGGTCCGTGGAGCCGCACGAGGGATGGCCAGGGAAGGAGCATTCACATACTGGTGAGGTCACGGGCGGCCGGCCACCGTCGCCTGGCTGGACGGACGAGCAGAAGGAGACCATCAGCGGGCTCCGCCAGGAGTGCCTGACCCTGTCTGTAGCCGTCGTTACCCACCCGTACTGGAAGTCGCTCACCGGCGAGGACCTGGTGAAACGACGGATGGAACTCAAGTCGACCACTCGGCTGGAGGCTGTTCCCACAGCTGGCGCAGCCTGACTCGGCGGCCCCTGTCGACAGCCCACACCGCTATGTGTTTGTAAGCGGGACACCCTGGCCTGACGGCTGGGCTCTTCCCGAGGTGGACTGACCGTGCGGCCGACCGCCAGATTCATGCTCTGAAGAACGCGCACGACGGGCGCACGACGCGGCGGCGCAGCCCCGTTCCAGCGTTCGGCTCAATGCGCACGTCGCGGCGACGCGGTGTGGAGCTCACGGTCCTGCTTTCGCCCTGGTCCAGCCCGCCAACGCGGAGGGCGAGCTGCTGGTTCGAAGTCAGCTACACCGAGAGTGTGGTTGACCATGGGTGGATCACCCATTCACGCTCTGTGTAGCGGTCGATGAAGCCGCTTTACCCAGAGGGGGAAGACTGTGGCTATCAAGCCGACGGAAGAGCAGCAGGCTGCCTGCGACGCATTCACCACCAGCGGGGATCTCGCCCTCGTCGCGGGAGCCGGTACGGGGAAGACCTCGACCCTGGTGTTGATGGGGGCCGCCGCGGGGAGACGGCGCGGGGTGTATGTCTCCTTCAACCGGGAGATCGCCGATCACGCGAAGACTGTGTTCGGCCCGAACGTGGAGTGCCGTACCGCGCACTCCTTCGCCTACCGGGCGGTCGGGCGCCGGTACGCCGACCGCATCCAGAAGTCCGCGCACCTGCCGCCGGCGGAGACCGCCCGCCGCCTGGGCCTGCGCCGCGACCTGGTCGTCAACGGCCGCGTGATCAAGGTCAACCATCAGGCCCGTCTGGTGATGGGCATGGTGCGCCGCTTCTGCTACACCACCGCCGAGAAAGTGATGGCACGGCATTTGGAGCCGGTCAACGGCTTAACTCCCGAAGAGCAGGACTACCTGGCCGCAGTGCTGCACCCGTACGCAGCAAGGGCCTGGGAGGACATCCAGTCACCCCAGGGGAACTTGCGGTTCGAGCACGACCACTACCTGAAGATGTGGGCCCTGACCCGCCCGGTACTGCCCGGCGAGTTCGTGCTGCTGGACGAGGCACAGGACACGAATCCGGTACTGGAGGAGATCTTTCTCGGCCAGCGGGCGCAGCGGGTGTGCGTGGGTGATCCCGCCCAGCAGATCTACGCGTGGCGGTTCGCCAAGGACGTCATGTCAGGCTTCCCGGCAGTGCAGCTGCGGCTGACCAAGTCGTTCCGGTTCGGGCCGGCGGTCGCGGAGCAGGCCAACCGCTGGCTGGAGCATGCTGGTTCCGATCTGCGCCTGGCCGGGTTCGAGGCGCGCTCTTCCCGGCTGGCGGAGCTGCCGGAAGCGGACGCGGTGCTGGTGCGCAGCAACAACGATGCGGTTGCGGAGATCATCGGCTACCAGAAGCTCGGGGTGCCGGTGGAGCTGTGCGGTGGGGGCAACGCCCTGCGTCGTATTGCCCAGGCCGCGCAGCAGCTCAAGGAGGGCAAGGGCAGCTCTCACGCGGAACTGTTCTTGTTCCGGACGTGGGAGGAGGTGCAGGAGTACGTCGAGCACGACCGTGCGGCGGCCGATCTGCGCACGCTGGTGAGGCTGGTGGACGCCTACGGGCCGGAGGCGATCGTCCAGGCGGTGGACCGGCTCGCTCCCAAGGGGCAGGGCAGGGTGGTGGTCTCCACCGTGCACAAGGCGAAGGGGCGGGAGTGGGCGCGGGTGCGGATCGGGCCTGGCTTTCACCCGCCGGCGGCGGATCACAACGAGGTGCCGCAGCCGATCCGCCTGGACGAGGCGAGGCTGGCTTATGTGGCGGTCACCCGTGCCAGCGACACCCTGGACATGGAGGGGCTGTCGTGGCTGAACGAGCACGAGCAGCAGCTCGCCGCGCTCGCCGACGACAGCGGCAGGCTCACCGCACAACTGATCGCCCTGCCGCTGACCAAGCAGCTTGCCTACCCGGGCGCGCCCGTTTCCCGTTTCATGGCCCGTCATCTGCCCGGCAACCAGGCTGTGCGGGACGACTACCTGCGCCGGGCCGCCGACCTGCCCCCGGCTGTGCAGCCGCTGGACGCCCGCTCCCCGAACTGGCCCAGCCTCGGGCATGTGATCGACTACCGGCTGCGGCTGTCCCTGGGCTCTTCGCTCGGCGGGGCGGTGCCCTACGGTGTGCTGCTGGTCCAGGACGAGAGCGAGCCGCTGCGTGGCACCGCCCTGCGGGGGGTGGCCCGCAAGAGCCTCGGCGCGGCCGGCCAGGAACTCCTTGAACGCCTCGCCGTCTACCAGCGTCGCCCCGACACCATGGACGACGATGAGCTGACCCGCCTGTGCTATGTCGCGTCCCAGTTCGAACGCGTCTACCGGGAAGGCGGCATCGAGGCCACCAGCCTGCTGGCCGGCCTGCGCCACGAGGTCACCCTCGATGGCCTGCTGACCCGCGTGCCCACTTACGCCGTGGACGACGCCGCGGCCCAGATGCGCCTGGCCCAGCCCGTCTTCGAGCGCTTCTGGCAACTGCCGCCCGAGAAGATCAAGTGCGCCCCGGTGCCCGAGGGTGCGGCAGACCTCGGCGGAGCGGATGGCGACTTCGTCCTCGACGGGCTGCTGCTGGACTGCAAGTCCACCCTCTACCCTCGCCGGATCGGCCGCGAGGAGATCTACCAGCTCGCCGGATACACCCTGCTCGACTACGCGGGCGCCTTCGGCATCACCAGGGTCGGCTTCTACCTCTCCCGCCAGGGAGCCCTCATCGACTGGCAGCTGGAGGACTTCCTCGCCCTGCTCGGCGCGTCAAAGCCCACGCACAAGCTCCGCCAACTCCTCAAGGCCGAACTCTGGCAGGTCGGCCGCCAGCGCCCCGACCTTCCCCTGCGCGTCAACGGCGCGCACTGACGAGCGGCCACAGCTCCTGGAGCCCGAAACGAGGCGCCGACTGTCGACGGCCAACCTGGAGCGCACTGACCGCTCCATCTGGCCCGGGTGCGTGAAGGACGGAAGAAGCCCGGATAGCTACATCGAAGCTCTTCGAGACCGTGGCCAGCACCTGGACCTCCGTGGTCGCCGAACGGCGCCCCTCGGCCTGCGCGTGGCAGTGGTTCACCCAGACCGTCGCACGCCGCAGCGGCCGCACCTCCACCGCCATCGAGGACACCCACCTCCTGCACCACAGACTGAGGCTGAGCATCGATCAGATCGCCACCGTGACAGGAGCCGAGCCCGCGACCGTCTGCGCCCGCCTGGCAGCCGCCAGGCGAGAACAGATCTCCGGGGACGCCGGCTGACCAGACACCGAGGCTGCTCCGGACGGACGGCCCTGCCGTG
Organism: Streptomyces sp. NPDC047917; assembly: GCF_043204345.1. Lineage (NCBI taxonomy): Bacteria > Bacillati > Actinomycetota > Actinomycetes > Kitasatosporales > Streptomycetaceae > Streptomyces > Streptomyces sp. NPDC047917. The sequence goes on along the minus strand of NZ_JBIDCA010000022.1, from coordinate 48,571 downwards.
CCTCGGGGCGGCCGTTGCCCCGAGGCACGGCAGGGCGGGCTCACCCGGCCGAGAAGATTGTGGCGCTGCAGCAGTGCCCGCCCGCTCCGACGCCGACGGGATGCCGCAGGTGCGCTCCGCGCCCGCGAATCCGGACACTGGGGAGAAGGCCGGTGCCTCCGACAAGACCGGGCGTGGGAAGAAGCCTGCCGCGAAGAAGCACGCCAAGCCATTGGGTCACTTCGGTCGCTGACCAAGACCGAGCTGTACGAGAAGGCCACCAAGGCCGGAGTCAAAGGACGCTCCGGCATGACCCACGACCAGCTCGCCGACGCCCTCGCCAAGGGCACCTGAAGTGCTTCGGCGACGGGCGGGGAACCCTTGCCCTCTCACGGCCCTTCCTCAGGTGCCTTGGGCCCGATGCGGGGCGGTGGCGGCTCGGGCTTCGCCGAGTCGGGCGCGCGCCACCGCGATGTCGACGCCGCCGTCGGGGGTGGTCAGTGGATCACAGCCGTTGTCCAGGCTGCGTGGAAGACGTGGGTGTCCTGCGGTCTGGAGAGGGCGAGGATGCGGACGGCTGGGATGTCGAGAAGCAGGGCAGGTCGAACGCGTACGCGACCTGTTGCGCACCATCACCCGCTGACCCCCACCCCAGGCCGCCCCGGGCATGGAGAAGTCGCCTCCGTCAGATTCCAACGGTGAAGTCGCTGGACCATGTCTGCATCTGTTGCACCAGGAGGTCCCAGGTGCCGGTCAGCAGCAGCACGCCGGTGGCAATCATCATCGTGCCGCCAGTGCGCATGACCCACACATAGTGGCGCTTGGCCCAGCTGAAGGCACCAAGTGCCTTACGGAAGGCGATTGCGGTGAGGATAAAAGGAACACCGAGACCGAGACAGTAGGCGATGGTCAGTATCGCGCCCCGGCCCGCGCTCGCCTGCTCGGAGGACAAAACGATCACGGAGCCGAGAGTGGGACCGACGCACGGCGTCCAGCCGATCCCGAACAGGGCTCCGAGGACGGGGGCGCCGATCAGCCCGGCAGTGGGCCGCTTGTGGAAGCGGAACTCACGCTGCGTGAGCCAGGGCATCAGCCCCATGAAGAACACACCCAGCAGGATCATCAGCACGCCAAGTACCTTGGACAGCGTGCCCTGGTACTCCAGCAAAGTGGAGCCGAAGAAGCCGAAGAGCGCTCCGCCGGAGACGAACACGGCGGTGAAACCGAGGACGAACAGGAAGGCGCCGGTGGCCATCCGCCCCCGCCGCGCCTCCGCCAGGTCGGTACCGACGACGCCGGTGACATAGGAGAGGTAGCCGGGGACGAGCGGCAAGACGCAGGGAGAGAAGAAGGATACGAGCCCGCCGAGCAGAGCGATCGGCAGAGCGAGGAGCAGGGCACCGTGCTCCACTGTCGCGTTCTGTGCGGCCAGCGTCATGAGTGCGGACACGTTATTTCTCCCCAACGATCGGCTGCACCATCTTCAGCAGGGCGCTTCTGCCGAGCGCTCCTATTGCTCGTGCCGCGACTCTTCCGTGCCGATCGATGACGAGTGTGGAGGGAACCGACCAGCGACTCCGTACCCGTCGGCCGTAGTGTCGACCGCTTCCAGCCTGTCCCCGTTGGGGATCCAGTACGCGGCGCCCACCGCCTTGCCGTTATGGACGACCAAAAAACCCATCATTCCGTCGCTCGTAGGGCCCTGATAGCTGAACGAAACACCCGATGGCGTCGCCGCAGCGGCAGTGCCTGCGCCCAGCATCAGCGCACTCCCTGCCAGGATGCTTGCGGCCCCGAGGACGGCAGTGGCGCGCATGCGTATGGAGCTGTTCATTTCCCCTCGTTTCTTCGTACTGCAGGTCGATGATCACCGTATGCGAACTAGCGTTCACTTAGGTGAAATTGAGTCATCATCAGATCAGCTGCATGCGTTCAGCTCGTCACGACGGCTGCATCCGCGCCCGGGCCCAGGCTCCGCTGCGCAGCACCGGCGAGCGCAGTGGTTGGAGTGGCAGCTCCGCCAGGTCAGAGGCCGGATCCGGGAGCTGGAGGTCGCGGAGCAGCGGGAGCGGCGGCGTCAGGAGCAGGCGCATGCCGCGCTGCGGTGGAAGATCCAGCCGCAGCGGTCGTCGTCGGCGGCTCTGGTGCACCGTGGGGACTGCGCCCTGTATCCGGTCGAGGGCGGATTCCTCGACCGTGAGGAGGCGGTGATCGCTTTGGCGGAGCCTGACATCGAGCCCTGCCAGATCTGCAATCCGCAGACGGGCCTGGCCGGCGGGTAGGGCCGTACGGACTGTCCGGCGCGCTTCGGGGGCGCCGGGCTCGCAGGATCGGTTCCGTGGAGTTCCCGATCAAGGTGGCGCTGGCCCAGGCGGTTCCGGTCCTGCCCGAGGGTCCGGGCTGGTGGTACGAGCCGAAGCTCGACGGGCACAGGACTGTGCTGCGTCGTACCGACGAGTCCGTCGTGCTGTACGCCCGGTCCGGCAGGGTCGTCACCCAGCACTGGATGGACCTGGCCGTCGCCGGCATGGAACTGCGCCCCGGCACGGTCCTGGACGGCGAGGCGGCGATCTGGCGGGACGGCCGGCTCGACTTCGCCGCGGCGCAGTCGAGGGCCGCGTCGTCCGTGACCCGGGCCCGCGCCCTGGCGGCCCGGTACCCGGCTTCCTACATCTGCTGGGATGTGCTGCAGCACCCGGACCCGGCGATCGGCGACTGCCGAAGCCGCCCGTACACCGAGCGCCGCGCCCTACTCCTGGATCTGCTTGCCGATGTCGGGCCGCCGATCCAGGCCGTCCCGGCAACCGACGACCGGGACGTCGCTGTGCTCTGGTACGACGCCCTGCGGGAGCAGGGCATCGAAGGAATTGTCTGCAAGCGGGGCGGCGCGAGCTATCCGTCGGGGCAACGCAGGGGGTGGGTCAAGGTACGGCACGCGGACACCGTGGACGCCCTGGTGCTGGGGTTTACCGGCCCTCGGCTCAGGCCGCATCACCTGGTTCTGGGGGTGGGGGACGAGGGCGGTCCGGCCAGAGTGTCCGCACGTCTGGAGCCCGTTCTCGCGGCCCGTGTCGGTGAGGTGCTGGACGGGGCGGTGGTGGTGGGGGAGCGGAGGGCGGAGGGGGAGCCGTATACGCGGGTGGAGACGGATCTGGTCGTGGAGGTGCTGGCCGGGTCCGGTCGGCACGGAACCCTCACTGTGGTCCGGATGCGGTGAGAGTGCCGTGCCCGCTGGTCAGGAGTGTGTCAGCGCCGAGGCCGGCCCGCTCGGCCGCACGACGCTGCAGAGCACGGACGCGGTCACCCGCAGAACGACACTCTTCCCTGACGAGGTCGTTGGGTGAGGCATGTACCCCGTCCTTGCCCCGGGCTCCAAGACAGCCCAGGTTCCATCTCCGACTGATCCCGGCGAAGCGAAGAAGGGAGAACCTGCCTGCGACGACGCAGCAACCGCCCGTGAGCTGGCCCGTCAGGCACACGCCGCCTGGGCCCAGGGCGACCGTGCCGCCGCCCGTGCCATGGCCGATGTCGCCCGTGTCTACGCCTGTCTCGCCGAACGACCGGACCACACGGCCGCCCGCCTGGACCTCGCCGCCGCCCAACTGAGAGCGGATATCGCACGTGCAGAGGCTGTTGCTGAGGCCGCTGACGACTACGCCCGACTCACTCCGCGCCAGCGATCAGCACGTCGGGTGGCTCGGATGCTGCAGGCCGCACAGCCAGACACGCCGGTCGACAAGATCGATCACGAGGCTGTCCCACTCACCACGGTTACAGAACGGTTGAACGTCTCCCAGAGCACTGCCTGCGAGATCCGCAAGGAGGCCGCGGCGCTGCTGCTGTCCGGCTACAGCCACCGCGACGCCGGTGCCGATGCCGCCTACGAGACGGGCGAACCACGAACTCCCGCCGTCTTCCCAGACAGCGAGCTCGGCGCGCACTCCACCTCCACGGAGAAGACATAGCATCCACCGCTTGCGCCCGGCCCGTTCTGCCTGGGCGTCCGCAGGGAAGAACAGCAGGGTACGGATACGGGTACGTACCCGTATCCTCGGGGGATGGGAAGGAGTACGACGATGTCTGATGCCAATGTCCGTATCCCCGAGGCGGCCAGGGACCGGCTGGCCGCGATCGCGGCCGCCGAAGGCCTCTCGCTGCGCGCGTACCTGGCGCGGCTTGCCGAAACGATGCTGACTCCGGCAGAACGTGCCGACCGGGCCGAGAAGGCACGGACCGCGCTGGAGAAGTGGAACGGCTACGCCCCCACCGGTTCCGAGGAGGATGCCCTGGACAGTGAGCTGGACCGGCGCCTGGCCCGGGTGACGAGCCGGTGAGCGACGCCATGCACATCGTCCTGGACGACACCGCGATGACCGCGGCCGGCCAGGGCAACGTCCTTGCCTCCCGTCTCATCCACCGGGCCCACGCCGAACCCGGGTGGTTCCTGTACGCCCCGGCGTGCGCGCTCGTCGAGGCCGACCGGGCGCGGCCCGGTACGGCCGAGCACCTGGCCGCGCTGCCGGGCATCACCGTTCTGGACCTGGACCTGTCCGCCGCGCTGGCTCTCGCCCGGCAGGAGACGTGGGCGGCGGCCCACAGCCATTTCGCGGCGCAGCCCACCCCCGACCGCCCGGACGGGGCGATCATCGCGACCACGGCCCCGAAGCGGTGGGAGGGCGAGCCGGTGCGCGTTCTGGACCTCAACACCTGAGCAGCGGTTCCCGAAGGCCGCCGGCCCTGTCGTGGACGGGGCCGGCGGCCTCATCGCGTGGTGTCGAGCTGGGCACGTGCCGCTTCCAGGAACGCTGCTCGTGCTTGATCGAGGAATTCGAGAGAGTCGTGTGTCTGTTGGCTCATCTCGAACCGTCCTTGGTGGGCGGCGTCGTGCAGCAGGGTGCGTGCCTGGGCGTCGGAGACAGCCGGGCAGTTGGCGAGTGCGGCAGCTGCGGCGGTATGGGCCTGCTCGATCCGTTCGTACACGGCCTCGGGTTCGGTGCCCGGGTCGGGAGCCCAGAGCACAGGATCGGGTCGTTCCGCCGTGTGCCGGACGCCGCGCATCAGTGGCACCAGTGTCGAGAGTGCTGCCTGCGCGTCGTGGGCGGGGGTGGGTGCGTTGCTGAATAGGTTTGCCCGTTCTTCCTGTGCCGCCCTTTCCAGGGTGTGCCATGCGCGGGAGGCCAGCAGGTCGCCTTCGACGAGCTCCAGGTAGTCGTTGCATTTGAGCCGTAACCGGTTGGCGGCCTCCACGACGGGAGGCGGCCCTTCCAGCTCAAGGACCACCAGCGTTGTCCTCATGGCGCGGCGCAGCGCGGGGAGGTCCTCGTCGGTGCCGTTGAGGGCTGAATGGCCGGAGCTGATGGCGTCTTCGACGGCGAGGAGGAATGCGGCCCAGGTGTCCCGGCGGATGCCGCGGCGCCATTGCTCGTGGGTGGCTGTCGTCTGGGCGGCGGCTTGGTCGAGCGCTGCGCGGTAGGTGGCTTCGGCGCTGCGCAGGGCTGCGCGCATCTGCCATCTGCCGACCAGGACGGTCGCGGGGATTCCTACGGCGGCGACGAGCATGGCTCCCATCGCGCCGATTCCTTGAAGGTCCATCGGTGTTCGTGTTGTCGGGCCGGTCAGCCTGCTGCGTTCGGAGTGTTGCGGTGGGCCGCGGTGGCCAGGGTCCGCCACCGCTGCCGGGTGGCCTGCTGTGTGTCCAGCCAGTGCGTCGGCGAGGGGCCGGTGGCGGGGAGGCCGGTGATGAAGTGGGCGATGTCGGTGTAGTACGTGTAGTCGCCGCCGCGGGTGAGTTCTTCCAGCCGGGCGATGTCGCCCCGGGCTGCGGTGTCGTCGCCGCGCACGGTGTGGTGCAGGACGAGCGCGAGTTCGAGCAGCAGCGCGGCGGCGGTGATTCCGGCGGTGGTGATCTCTGCCCGCAGCAGCGCGGCGCGGTCCACGACATCCGGGCCCGGTGTACCGGCGTCGCGGACGAGGGCGGCGATCTTCGTGGTCAGGGTGGTGGCGCGCTGGTCGAGCCCGGCCAGGAGCTGCTCGGCGAGGGCGATCTCCCGTTCGGCACGGCCGGGGTAGGTGAACGCGAGGGTGAGGGCGAGGTGGGCCTGGGCGATGGCCTGTTCGCCGGTGTTGCTGTGCTGTTCGGCTTCGGTGCGGGCACTGGTGTAGGCGGTGGCGGCCTGGGCCATGTCGCCGTGGGCGAAGTGGATGTCGCCCAGGACCCGTTGGCCGCGGCCGGGCCAGCCCAGGGTGCGGGCGGTGGCCAGTGCGGTGGGGAAGTCGCCGGTGGCGCGGGCGAGGTGGGCGAGTCCGCGGGCGGCGTCGGGGGCGAGGCGGCCGCCGCTGTCGGCGACCTGGCGCATGCCGTCGCGGGAGGCGGTGCTCTGGCCGAGGTCGCGGTGTGCCTTGGCCCGGTAGTACAGGGCCATCTCCGTCAGTTCGGCGGGCAGCAGGCCGGTGTCCAGGATGGTGGTGAGCCGGTCGGCGGTGCGGGCGCGGTGTTCGTGCTGGCGCCGGGACAGGGTGCTGAGGAGTTCGGCCAGGGCGTCCGCAGGGGTGGTGAGCGCGTCGTCGCCGTCGTCGGTGCGGGCGGGAAGGGGGAGGGGTTCCCAGACGTAGTCGTCGGTGTAGGCGTAGGCGGCATCCGTGAGCCAGCCGAGGTCGAGCCGGTGATCGCGGGCCAGGGCGAGGCCCTGGCGCAGGCACCCGACGAGCAGGCGCCGGCCCGGCCCGGGGACCGTACGCCACTGTTCGCCGAGTGCATGCAGGGCCCGTTCAGCGGCGGCCTGCCAGTCGGCGTCGGTCCAGCGGTCGTCGGTGGCGTCGTCCGCAGTACGCAGGGTGGAGCGGATCAGGGCGTGCAGGTGGTAGGGCCACAGCGCGTACGGGTCCTCGCGGACGAAGGGCCGCTCGACGAGGCGGGCTGCGGCGGCCTGGTGGGGGAGGCCGGCGGTGGCGGTGGCGAGGGGGAGGTCGAAGGCATCGAGGAGGGACACCGAGCGCAGGATGTGGCGTTCGTCGGGGGTGAGGTCGGCCAGGGTGCGGGTGATCAGCGCGGGGAAGTCGGCGTCGAAGTCGGCCGGGGTGGGGGTGTGGCCGGTCCGGCGCAGTTCCAGGAAGCGGAGGACGGCGAGGTCGAGGTAGAGGGGCAGGCCGTGGGACCGGTCGGTGATGACGGCCCGCAGCTCGGGGGCGATGAGGGGCCGGCCGTCCTTGACGAGCCGGCGGGCAAGGTAGTTGTCGCAGTCCTGCGGGCTGAAGTCGCCGATGAGGATCTGCCGCCCGTTCCCGGGCCCGTCGGCGGGGCGGGGGCCGGGAACTGCTTGCTGGGTCAGGCCGGGCCAGGCGGTGGGGCCGGTGTAGTCGAGCTGGCCCTGCAGGGCGGAGTCGGCCCACTGCAGGCGGCTGCGGCCGGTGACGACGAAGAACGCGTTCGGCATCAGCCACACCACACGTTGCACGAGCCGTTCCAGGTCGCGGTGGGTCCGGTCGCCGGTGTCCTCGAACGTGTCCAGCAGAACGACGGGCACGACGGACTTGCCGACGGGAAGCCGGGCGAGCTCCCAGGCCAGCAGGTAGGGGTAGTACGACAGTGCATCAACGTCCGGCTCGGCCACCAGGAGGTCCGCGAGCAGCGGGCAACCGGCCAGGGCACGCACGGTCTGGCGACGTTCGCGCAGCGCGGTAGCCAGCGTGCCGGTGAGCTGGCCGACGGCACCGCCGACCGAGCCGGGCAACAAAAGCGCCTGGGCGACATCGCCGAGCGCGGACTGCACCTGCTGCGGCAGGGCCTTGCCGAAGCGCGCGACGAGTCCACCGCGGCTCAGGTACTCCTCCAGGCTCTCGCCGGGGTGCTGGTGCTCCCAGTAGCGGCGCAGGGCGATGTCGAAGGCGGGCAGCGGCCGGCCCAGGTGCGCGGCCAGGGCGAGGCGGATGGTGAGCAGGACCCGCTCGAAGTCGGTGCCGGCGGAGCGGGAGAGGTCGATCCGCACGGGCAGAAGCGCGGGGCGGGCGGGCCAGGAGGGCTCGCCCCACCGCGCCGGTCGGCCGGCAGTGTCGGTGAGCGCGGCCTCCAGGGTGCGCGACAGGGTGGTCTTCCCGATCCCGCCGACGCCGTGGAACACCAGCACGTTGGTGCGCGGCGCCTCCAGGTCCTCCACGTCGAAGCCGGCGGTCGTGGTACGGGCCAGGTGTTCGCCGAGCGCGGCCTGGACGATCTGCCACTGGCCCTGCCGGTTGGTGAATGCCTCCCCGGCCTCCACCTTCCGGTCGTTGGTGCTGAACAGCGCCCGCAGATCCCGTCCCGCCATCGAAAACCCCCTGGTGATCGCCCTTCTGCCCAACCTATGCCCGGTCACGGGCCGGTGAAGCCGTGTCACGGACAATGGCCGATCCAGCATGTCAGCACGACCCGAAGGCGGCACCCCTCATGTCAGAGCCCCTTACCCCCGAAGGCTCCCCCGAGCAGCAGCCGCTGCACCAGCCCGGCGGTGACGCCGAGCAGGCAAGAGAAACCGTGGAGCAGGTGATCAGCGAGTACAACACCCGCCTGGTCGCCGCCCGCAGGAACCCGGGCCGCCATACCCCGGACGTGGTGGCCGGGTGGCGTACGGCCCGGGACCAGGCCGTGGACGACCTGGAACGGCTGGAGAGCGCAGGCGAGGACGGGACCGTACAGATCGCCCTCGTCTACGCCGCCCGGCTCAAGGAGCTGAAGGCGACCTGAGCCATCCGGCGGGTACCGGCAGCCGGCCCGGGACGGAGCGGTTTCCCACCGGGCGCGGCTGCCAGGAAGCGGGCATCAGCGGCCGCGCCTGGGCCGCCAGACCGGCCACTTCCTCCCGCATCCGGGGCAGCGCCTGGTGCAGGGCCCGCTGGACTATGTGAAAGCGGGCTGCCTCCTGGTCGGTGTAAGGGCGGCTCTGCTCGGCGGCCAGCGCCCAGACAGCCCACACGTCCCGGCCCAGCGTCTGTTGGTCGCCATTGATCACCATGACCGTGCTGACATCCGGGCCGACGGCCGCGGCCGCCACGATGCCAGCCGCCGTACGGCGGGCCCGCGCGTGCGCGGCCGGGGCCGGCAGCGCGGTGATCACGTCGAGCTGAAGGGCGCGGGCGTGGTTGACCAGGGTCCGCTGACGGCTGTCCGCAGCACGGCCGGCCAGGGCCACGACCTCGATCCGGTATCCGGCCCGGACGAACCGGGCCGCACTGGCCTCGAAGTCGGCAATGGCGGCGAACGCGGCCTCGATGACGAGGTCTCCACGCCGCTCGCGCACGTACGCCTCGGCCTCGGCCTGCCAGACGTCCGCGTCGGCACGGACCGCCTCGTCCGCAACGCGGGGGTTTTCGATGACGAGGCGGGAGTAGTCCGGGTGAGATCCGCGCAGGCTGCGCGGATCCAGGCGGACCGTTCCCACACGCATGGCGCGCCGCAGCGTCCTCGACGCCTCCAGCTTTCTCACGCCCGGCTCGCCGATCAGATAGACGACGACCGGGTCCGGACGGAAGGAAGCCCGACGGAGATAGGAGGGCGCGATCAGCTCGTCGAAGATCCACCGGTGCTCGTCCCCACTGAGCCGGTGATAGTCCGTCCCGGGAGGTCCGGGCAGCGCCTGAGCGACCCGGCGCACCGGCTCGGCGGCCGCCGCAGCACGTTCCGCGTCCCGGGACACCGCGAGCCTCCGGTCCGCCGGCAGCCGCTCGTCATGGACCAGCACCTCCACGCGCACCAGTTCCCGCCGGAACACCCGGGACCGCGACGCGCCCCACGGACGAGACCGCTCCGCACGGACCACCGCAGCCGCGGCCACCTCACACACCCACTTCCCACCGACCAGCTCGTTGTCGTACAGCGGCTCCAGACCCCGGCGGACCACACCCACCCGGTCCACCAGGCGCTCCTCCTCGACGACCGCGAGCGTCTCCAGCAGACCGGCCGCGCAGCCGTCCTGGTTTTCCCAGCCCACGTAACGGCCCCCACCATGCGCGGGCATCCCGAAGAACCGCTGCAGGACACCGAGCTGACTGTCCGCCTCCGCAACGGCCAGCGCCACCAGCTCGATCCGGTAACCGGCCTCCCGGTACACCGCCGACACCGACCTGAACTCGGCCGGATCCGCCAGAGCCGTCTCCACCACTACATCCAGCCGGGCCGAGCGCGCATACGCCTCAACCTCTGCCTGCCACCGCCGCGTATGCGGCCGTACCCGCACCCCAGCCGTCCGCACATCCGCCAGCATCAGGGCTTCGTACTCCCGGTGAGCCGTCTTGTAGAGGTCGCTACCGATCCGTACCGCGCCCCCGCGCCGGGCGAGCGAAGCATGCAACAGGTCGGCCAGCGTGGTCTTGCCGCTGCCCGGTGGCCCGGCAACGAACACTGCAAGGGGCCGCTCCTGAGCGACCGCACCCGCAGTCCAGGCCGACAGACTTCCGGCGAGAACCCGCTGATGTTCCGCCTCGCTGAGCACCGACGGAATGGTGTGGTTCACCAGCCCTCCCCAAAAAAAGTATATGGGTACGGGTACGTACCCGTACCCATAGTGTAGCTGTCGTCCGGGGCGAGATCGGGGCGCAGCCGGAGCAAGGAGGGGTGTCGAAGCAGTCCCCTTCTCGTTCGGGCAGGCTGCTGGAACGTCGACTTGGACGGCCCCCATCACCCGCTGATGGCTCCGAACGGAGCCAGGGAAGGTCGCAGGCCGGCGCTCTTCGCGCCTACTGGCCGGTGCCCCCTCGGCCCTTGGGGGCCTCCGGTGCACCGACGGGATCCACAGGTGATCGGGCGGCTGCGGGCGCTGAGTGGCAGTAGCGAACAGAGTGGCTCAGGACAGTGGGACTGATCGTGGCACACGTGACGAGTGCTCGGCTGACTGCAGCCGCGTAGTGGCGTGCTTTCGTGGGCTGAGGACGGGGGAGGCAAGAGGGTTTTTACCGATGGGCATGACGAACGAAGGGGGAAGGGCCTGCCCGACGTACCGACCATCGCCTTGCCCGGCAGCATTCAGAACCCGAGGCGTCCGTGGAGCTGTGTCCGGGACAGCCTGTCCTACCTGTTAAAGAGAGCGCAGCCTTGATATGTGTCTTGACCTGCGAAAACAATAATTTCATGAGGTTCTGAAGATCTGGCAGCCAGTCCTCAGCATCGTGCACCCAGTTCTTGAGGTCCGGGCAGGCGGATTTCAAGAACTGGGTGCCGATGTCCTGAGGACCGTAACCACTGCTGTAGGACCTGAGTAGATTGACGTGACGTACATCAGCAAGTGCCGTGGCCGGGCGCTCCGACTGCAGCGACGGATCGACGTCAGGTCGATCGACACGCCCTGGAAGCGGGGTCCATGCACTTCCAGCTCATGTACGTTAAGTTCATCTGGTCGGTCCTCAGGGCCGCTGCTCATGTACTTCACAGCAATGCCCAGTCAGGGGAGGGCCCGTTGGGAGCGGTACGCAGACTGGTCGATGCCGACACGGGCGAGGCCATTCCCTATGCGCCCTACGCCTTCTCCGGCGAACACATTCAGGTCGACAAGGCCAGGGTCGAAGCGATCACCGAGAGCAAGGAATTCACCCCGAGCCAGAAGTACATGGTGCTGTGGTGGATCGGGGTCTCCCCACAGGGCATGGCACCGCTGAGGGCGACCGGTGCGGACATCGCCAAGAAGGTCGGCATGACCGCCGATGCGGTAGGCAAGATCAACCGGAAACTCCTCAAACGCCGCATCCTGATCGAGCGCGGGCGCATCGGCAATTACAGGCTGTACCGCATCAGCCCGTACATCGCCTTCCACGGACCCGGGATCGAGCAGCGGGAAGCAATCAAGACGTGCAACCCGCCGGACATCCCCGGCTTCGACAACACCGTCCCTTCGCTCTGGGAGGCCCAGTGAACAACGACGACAAGCAGAAGCTCCTGGATATCCTCCACCGCACCGCCGGCATGACCGCCAACCAGCGCCTGGTCGTCATGCTCTACGCGATGCATCCCACCGACCGCGGCGGCGCCGTCATCGAGACCGGCGCCAACCTCGCCCGGCTCGTCGGCATGTCCCCAACTGTGTTCTCCCGAACCCGGCGCCAGGTCATCGGGGCCGGCTGGCTCGAAGAATCCGACCGGCTCGCACACATCAGCTACTACCGACTCAGCGCGAAATGCACAGGCGAGGACGTCGTCATCCCCCTGCGCCGCGCAACCTGAACGGCTCCGAGCAGCAGAGCTCATGTACGTGAGGTCAATGAGTACAGACCCCAGGGTCTGTACTCATTGACCTCACGTACATGAAGGCCGAATCGGCGCCCCCCGAGCCGCACCCCACCGCTGCGGTGCGGCCGGAGCGGGCTGCTCCGTGGCGGCCAGCGGCGCCTCGGAAGTAGGCCCTTCCTCAGCAACGGCCTCGGCGAGCATCTGCTGGAGCTTCCTCAGATCTGCCTGTACGTCGGCGAGCAGTTCGGCGCTCGTCCCCCTGCCGGCGGGAACGAGATCCTCCCATGCCTCCTGAACGGCAACGGCCTCGGTGACGGGATCGAGCGGGCGGTGCTCGCTCTGCCCGCCGGGCCGGTCCACGACGGCAGTTCTCCGGACAGGTCCGGAACCGTGGGCGTCGACGGAGGCGTCGCTCCGGGCATCGTCTCCAGTCGCGGCCACCTCTTGCCCGCTCCCTGCTTCGGGCCCGTTCCTGTCACTGTCGCGCTGGGTCTTCCCGGCAGGTGTGGGCTCCTGGAGCTTGGCTGGTTACGGGGCGGGGACGGGGGTGTAGGCGCGGGCCTGGGTGGTCCACATCGTCCGTTTCCCCGGTTCCGGACATGGCTTCGGAGCACTGTCTGGGCGCGGCCCTCGACACGTTCTGCACACCCTGCCGCACATGGCTGCGACCCGGAGGGCGACTGATCCACCGCGCGGTATTCAGCCAGGCACAGTGGCTTTGTGCCATTCGTGGGCATCCCACCTCCAACATCACTGCGGCCCGGCTACACAGGAAGGAAGAGGTGGCACGCAGCGGCCTCATCTGTACGTAGGCCGGTCGTGCGGGAGGTCTGAGCGGTTGCTGACTATCAACGTAGCTGTGGTGCTTGCCGTCATTGAGCCTCGGCCAACTTGAAGTCGCAGGTCAAAGAGCTGGTGTGATCGGTCCTCTGGTCGTGGGCGTAAGTCCACGGAGAGATCATTCGTCAGCGGTTGACTTCGAGGTTCGTCAGGACGAGCAATGCGCGTAGGAGTTGGGTGGCGCGGGCGGGGGCGGTGCGGAGTTTGGTGAGGATCCGCCAGTTCTTGAGGTGGGCGAAGCCGTGTTCGACCGGCGCGCGTCCGACGGCGAGGAGGATGTGGCCGTGGCGGGCGGCGGTGTTGTCGTGGGTGCGGCCAGGCCGGGCCGCGGATATCCAGATCAGGCGGCCGTTCTCGTCGGTCAGGGCGAGGAAGCGCAGGCCATACTACCTTTGTAGACAGCGGAGTTCGACGGAGAGGGGGTGCGAAGTGCCGGAGAGGAACATCGACTTCGGGAAGTTCGGCGCCCGGGGCATCAAGGGCAGCGACGCCGTCATCCGGCAGCTCGACGACCTCGCGGGCGGTATCGTCACCCCGGTCACTGCGAGGCGCGGCCTGATGGCCCGCCTGCACTACCTGACGAAGACCGACCACAGCCTCGCCGCGGCCAAGGACGCCGGCCTGGCGGTGACCGACCGGACACTGCAGGCATGGCTGAAGGGCACGCGCCGACCGTCGAAGGCCAACCTGGAGCGCATCGACGCTGCCTACCAGGCTGTGCGCCGCCGCAACGTGGCCCGGCATCTCCTAGCCCGTCTCAACCGCGAAGGGCGCGGGACCAGGGTGGAGATCCACCCGCTGAACCAGTCGCAGGTGGCCAGGCCCCTGCAGCGGATGGTGGAGTACCGCACGATGAACGTCCGCCGCTGGGACCGCATCGTCGAGGCCTGGGCCGCGGGCGACGTCCAGGGCCTTGACGACGAGTGGACCACCGACGTTCTGCCCGACCTCGGCTCCCAGTGGGGCCAGTACGAGTACGTCACCAACATAGGCTTCGCCGCGTAGCCCCACTCGGCCGAAAGCCGACGCCTCCGGTGAGCTGATCAGGGTGGTGAACGGGCGAGTGCCCAGGCCGCAAGGACGAGGATGCCGTCCTCGCAGCCCTGCGAAATCAGCATGGACAAGGTCCCGTGGACGGGCCTCGTCCTGCTGGCGGGGGCTGTCGCCGCCAGGGTGGCCGGCGCTCACGGCTGGATGCTCTGACCTGACGGGGCGGGGTAGCCCTGCGGAACATGCGAAGCGACCGAGGGGCCACCCCAGGAGCACCGTCCTGTCAGGGCACTCATGTCCGACCGTACGAGCTGCGGTGGGTCACCGCCCGGTGAGCTGCTGCATCCGCGCCCGGGCCCAGGCTCCGCTGCGCAGCACCGGCGAGCGGACGAGCGTCAGCAGCCGCTGATACTCCGCCTCACCCTCTGGTTGAGGCTCGTCCCGGCGCTGGCCGACTTCCAGCCCCTGCCCGTTCACGCGGATCGCCCCCGCCAGGGGCCGGGCGGGGCACACGGTGACGGTCAGTGGATGCCGGCGGTGGCCCAGGCCGTGTGGATCTGTTCGTAGGCGGTCTGGACGTGAGTGTCCTGCGGTGTGTTGAGAACCAGGGCGGTGGCGAGCGTGCGAACGGCGGGAATGTCGAGCAGCAGTACGGCGAGCACGCGGTTGAGCCGGCCCGCAATGTCGGCGGCGGACTGGGGCGGGTGGCATTCCTCGCTCACTTCCTGAAGCAGATTGCCGAGCCCGGCGGCATCCGGTTCCCCGTCCTGTGTCTGTTTCAGGGCGATGTGGACCTGCCACAGGGCCTCGGTCTCCCACGCGGGTACCGCCCGGAGGAACACCGTGTCGGAAGTGACCCCGAGGCTGGCGGCAGAAGGGCTGGCGGGGGGCTGGGGGAGGGCCGTGGCGAGGTTGTTGATGGCGTCGGCCGCGGCTCGGTACGGGGCATCGGGCAGTCCGGCCGCACTGCCGGTCTCGGTTTCGTCCTCGACGGCGTCGGCGAGCTGGGGCAGCACCATGGTGTCGAGAACGTGCACGTCGTGAAGCCACGACGGAACGCCGGGCAGCACACAGGGGTGATCGGGGTGCGAGGTCATCCGGGCAGGGTTCCAGTTCCGCACGCTCACAGGGCTGCCTTTCGAAGAGATCGTCAGATCAGGGGATGGCCCTACCGGGCACAGCGGCCGATGCCGGCCCCGCACATCGACGATGTCCTCGCCCAAGGAGCACCTTTCGCTGTCCCAGCAGGCCGAGTTCGCCGCCTTCACCAGCCTGGCGCTGCGCGCCCTGCTGGGCGAGGACTCGAAGTCCGGGGCCGCGATGCGGCGTTTGTGGGAGCGGGCCCCGGTCATCGAAGCCGTCCCGGCGCTGTTTACGCTCGCCCGCCATCTGGAGGCGCTGCGGTAAACGCCGCCGACCGTCTTGTGGAGCAGGTCCTGGACGCGGTCCGGCAGATCCGCCCCGGCACCGCCCCGGAGCCGGACACCGACTTCCGCGACGTCGGGCTGGATTCCCTGGACCGGCTCACCCTGGCGGTGGCCGTCGAACGGGCCACCGGTCTGGCCGTCCCCGGCCCGGCCCTCTCCGATGCCGCCACCCCCGCCGACCTGGCCGACCGCCTGCCCACCACCGACAGGAGCGCTCCCGTGCCTCAGGAACACCACGACGACACGGCGGAACCGGGCTGGTCCGATCCGGGAGCGAGCGTCGGAGAAGGCACACGTCTGTGGCATCAGTCCCAGATCGCCGGTGGCGCGGTGGTCGGCGCCGGCTGCACCTTGGGCAAGGGAGCCTTCATCGGCGCCGGCAGCACCAGCGGTGACCGCGTGAAGATCGGGAACTACGCCAACGTGTTCGGTGCGGACGTGGGCGACGAGGCGATGATCTGCCCCGGTGTGCTCGTCCTGGAGGATCCGGCCCCGCGGGCCACCACCCCCGACGGACAGCGCAAGGGCCCCGAGGACTGGACCCGTCACCCCGTCACCATCGCTGCCGGGGCCACGATCGGGGCCGGGGCCGTCATCGCGCCCGGCGTCAGCGTCGGCCCGCACGCCCTGGTCGCGCTCGGCGCAGTCGTCATGCGCGACGTCCCCGCCCACGGCCTGGTGATCGGAAACCCCGCCCGGCAGGACGGCTGGGAATGCCAATGCGGCCACACCCTGGACGCGGCACTGCGCTGTACCACCTGCCCGCGCACCTACCGGCGCGACGGCGACGAACTGGCCGCCGAGCACCAGCCCGTGCCACTGGAGTGAGAATCACACCGGTTTGTCACCGTTCTGTGTCAGGCAGATGATGCTCTCCGGGTCGTACGAGCGGCACAGATAGCGTCCCGCTCCATGAGCACCGTGCATCTGCCTCCCGCCGAGTACTACGCCACCCTCCCCAAGATCATCGGTGGGGCAGGAGGCGCCATCCGCGACACCGCCGGCCGGTTCCTCCTGGTGAAACCGGTCTACCGCGACTACTGGGAGGTCCCGGGCGGCGGCCTGGACCTGGGCGAGGACCCGAGGCAGGCGTTCCAGCGCGAAATCAAAGAGGAGCTGGGCCTCGACCTCACCCCGGGCCGGCTCCTGGTCGTCGACTGGGTGCCCGAACAGCCCGACGGCCGCCCCCCGCTCGCCAACTTCATCTTCGACGGCGGCCTGACCACACAAGACGAGGCCCAGCAGCAGGTACGCCTCGGCACCGGCGAACTGACCGAGTGGAAGCTCGCGGCCCCCGAAGAGTGGTACATCCTCCTCCCACCGCACATGGCCCGCCGCCTCCACGCCTGCGCCCGCGCCCTGACGCACGACACCACCCTCTACCTGCACCACGGATTCGACCCCACCCGAAACCACACCTGACGCCCCGCCACCCTTCCGGTCGGCGCCCGGCGTCCACCGGAAGGAACCCCTTCGTGAACACAACACCGATCCCGGCTGCCACGCCGCGCCTGGACGCGGCCGACATCGCTGCCGCGGTCCGCGTCCTGGAATCCGGCCACCTCGTCCAGGGCCCCCGAGGTCGCCGCCTTCGAGGACGAGTTCGCGGACCTGGTCGACGGCCACTCCTGCATCGCGGTCAACTCCGGAACCTCTCGTCCAGGCCCGCCAGGAGCTGGACCGCAACTTGACATACGTGTCCGATCCCTTCGCAGGGCAGCCGTTGGCTGACTTCACGGCGAAGGCAGTCGGCCTCGCGCGGAAGCAGAGCCGCGGGCGAATACCTTCACGCATAGCCATAACAACTTCAACGGGTGGCACGCCCAGCCGTAACGCCCTCGCTGCCGACAAGGAGGTACGCCGTCCTGCCGGCAAACCCGCCCGGGGGCACGTACGGACAACGTCGCCCCGCCCGATTCGAATTGGCCTAGATGAGATGGGTCAGCTCGTGGTTCCCGGGGGTGCAGATCTCCCGCAGCGGCTCGCACAGGTGCCAGGCCCGGTGCAGGGCCTCGGCCTCGTGGATCGGGCCGATGGTGTGCTCCTCGCGCCACGTTTCGCAGATGCCGCAGTCGGGCCGCCGGCCGGGCAGCCACGTGGCGTGCGCGGTGATCAGGTGATCGTCCAGGTGAAGCCGCGTCAGGGTGAGCGCCCGCTCCCAGTGGCGCGGATCCGCGTTCCAACGGCGGGAGCTGATCACGTTCATGCCGTAGTCGACGGCGAGATTCCGGCAGTCATCGCACGCGGCCATACGTTCGATGAGTTCACAGGGCATGGGGCCTCCTACTGAGCCTGGTGGATGCGATGTGTTTTGTGCCCGGCGGCAGAGGTCGCGTGCACGCTGACCGGCGCGGTGACCCGCACCGAGGAGCCCTGCGCTCGGCGGATTGTCTGCCTGGCGTCGAGCGCCTGACGGACCGTCGTCGGCGACGTCGCCCTGGACAGCTACTGTCGAACAGCGCGGACAGGCCGTTGGGCAGCGCCACAGACCTCGGCACGCCCGTGAACACGTCACCCCTTCAACAGCGTCTCTGCTCGCCTGACCACCCCGAGACCGCAGCCGGCGACGTACGGTTCCAGCGGAAGGGGTGCACCCCTTCCGGTCAGGTCTGCCCACCAGGCCGCTCCCGCCCGCCGGGCAGCACCCTGGCGGGACAACCCGGTGACCAGATCCGGCATCCCCTTGCCGTAAGTGCTGCATCAGCCGCTCGACTACCGGTTCTCCGAACCCAGAACCTTCTCGATCAGTTCCCGAAGAACCTCTCGGGCCTCGGTCGCAGGGAGTTCGGCATCCCACCGACGGGGTGCCCGGGAGTGGTTCGGGCAGCCGATCTCGCAGACGGCCGTACCGTCCGGCTGCCAGCGGACAGGGCCCGCACTCACGTAGCCGGCACGCGAGCATTCCCGGCGGTGAACAGCAGCGAGGTGGTTACGGATGACGTCCTCGTGGTGGCGTCGGGGAAGCGTGTGCTGTGTCCGGCAGCTCGTGCACTCCAGCAGGTGCTCGACACTTCCCGGCCGGTTCACGAAGACCATGCCATTTCCTTCGAAGGTGTTGCAGCTTGCGCATACCGGCCCCCGGACAAGACCGTGATCGTGGCAATGGTCCCAGTAGTAGGCCCGTTGAGGCGTGGTGCACAGCCGGCACAGATAGTCGTCGGCCCGCCGGGTACGGCGGACGGACTCGTACGCAGAACCTCGCAGGTGTCCGGTGTACGGGCGGAACTCCGCTGCGGTGCATTTGGAGCACCGGGTTACCCAGCCGTTAGACCCGGAACTGCGCCGCTCCCAGCGCTCGCCTGACTTCCCGCAGCCCGTACAGATGCTCGCCTTCTCGTTCTTCTCACGGACGGCTTCCTCCCATTGATCGAGCAGGACGGCGTAAGCGCGTGGCACGAGCCACTTCTTCCCGTTCCAGGTGAGCGCGGCGAAGGGAAGGGTGCCCGCGATGACGAGACGAGCGCACGTCTCCCGGAAGGCGTCCTCCGTCAGGCCGCACGGCAGCCCGTTCTCCAACAGCCCGCTGCTGCGCCGGCAGGTGTCCGGTGGCCCGCAGGGGCAGCCGTCCCGTTCCCTGGTACTGAGAGCTTTGCTGGTCATTGTGCTGCCGGCGATCGCCCGCCAGTCGGGCCACTCCTCCTGGCCGGTGAACAGCCAGGCGTCCACCAGATCGTCAGGATTCCACTTCACCTGGACGAGAGCCTGGGCGGCCTGCCGTACCTCCCGCTCGTCGAACCGCCACTGTCCCTGCTTGTTGTACTTGATTCCACGCAGTGCACTGGCACCGATGAACAGGTGGCCGTTTTCTCCGAGCCAGCCATGCTCCAGAGCATCCGGGGCGATAGGGATTTCGCACCCTGCGGCGGCATCGAGCAGGGTGATCTGTGCTGTCTTCCTTGTCATCAGCATGCTGCGGATATTGGCAGACGCCACTGACAGTGGTTCCAGCCTCTCCACAGAAGAATTAAATGCAAATAGTCTTAAGTTTCACCTCGGAGACCGAGGAGTGGTCCTGGCGAGACAAGTGATGCCGGTTCCGGAAGCCTGACTGCCGGTCCTCTACGTGGTGGTGAAGCAGGCGAATGAGTTCGCTCATATCACTCGTCCAACGGAAATGAAGAAGTGGATTCATTCACCGGGCTCCTCATGCCCCACCGACGCACCCCGGGCACGGAATTACCCGAGTGGAAGAAGGAGCACAACCGCTCGCATAAACAGGTCCGCGCCCGTGTGGAGCATGTCTTCGCCCGGATGAAGACCTGGAAGATCCTCCGCGACTGCCGACTCAAAGGCGACGGCGTTCATCACGCGATGCTTGGCATCGCCCGCCTGCACAACCTCAACCTCGTCGGATAGTCGTCTGGCTGTGGCAGTTTCCGGGAAGTCATTTCGGAGCGACTTGGGGAGCCGGTCCGCGGCGGGCCGTTTGATCAATACCAGTGACTTTTGGATGCCGCTCACTCGGACACTGTGGGTCGGCAGCGCGGCCGTGGTTCTGGCGAAGGTGTTCAAGCTCGTCGAGTCTGCGCAGACCCGCTGGCGCGTGATCACGGCAGCCCACCGGGTGCCGCTGATCCGCCTCGACGTCTGATTTGAGAACGGCGTCTTGACCGAACGGGCAGACACGCGAGCCGCGTGATCTTACGGTTCATCTCGCAGGCTGCCACCCGCCGGGGCAAAGGAGAACACGATGGACGCGCACACGGACCCCACCCACCACGTTGTGCAGCGGTACTTCCATATGTGGAACACGGGTGACACCTCGATCGCTCCGGAAGTACTGAGTCCGGACTGGGCTGATCACGCGCACCCAGAGGTGACCGGGCCCGCCGACGTTCAACGCGCTGTCACACATATCCATGCAGAACGGCCAGGACTCCGCTTCCGCATCGAGACGATCCTTGGTACCGACGATTTGCTGTCCGTCATCGGCGGCGTCGGCCACGAAAGTCGCCCCGGCACCATCGACAGCCATCTCATCTGGCTGATCCGGCTCCTCGACGGTCGGATGGCCGAGATGTGGACCTACCGCCGGAGCACCCCCTGAAACTACTGAAAACGGGCGTAGCGCTCCGCGAGCCGGCGCAGGTGGTCGACCAGTTCCGCGGGTTCGGTGACGTCGAAGTCGAAGTCGAGCATGCCGAGGTAGACCGCGAGGGTCTGCACGGTGTCGGCGCCGGTGGTCAGGACGCAGGTGTCGGCGTCGAGCGCCTCGACGGTGCCGACGGCGGGGTTGATCCGCTCGATCACCTCCGAAGCCGGGGCATGGACGGTCACCCGTGCGTGGTGGCGCCAGGCCGCGGCCGACACCCGTCGGGAGACGTACGCCGCCACGTCGCCGCCGGGCGGTTCGCGCGGGGCGAAGCGCGGTCCGGTCGGGGTGCGGGGCTCGATCCGGTCGACGCGGAAGGTCCGCCAGTCCTCGCGCTCGACGTCCCACGCGACCAGGTACCAGCGCTGCCCCCAGTTCACCGCCCGGTACGGCTCCACGACGCGGCGGGTGGGCGAGCCGGCGTGGTCCAGGTAGTCGAAGCGCAGCCGTTCCCGGTCGCGACAGGCGGAGACCAGGGTGGTCAGCACGTCCGCCGAGACCGTCGGGGCAGGGCGGTCGGCCGGCACGGCCACGGTGTACGCCTGGAGAGCCCGCACCCGCCGGCGCAGCCGTGCGGGCAGCACCTGTTCCAGCTTGGTCAGCGCCTGCAACGAGGTCTCCTCGGTGCCGGGGACGGCGCCCTGCGCCGCGGTGCGCAGGGCGATCGTCACGGCGACGGCCTCCTCGTCCTCCAGGAGCAGCGGGGGCATGGCCGCCCCGGCGCCCAGCCGGTAGCCGCCGGTGGCTCCGCGGGTGGCATCCACGGGGTAGCCGAGCTCGCGCAGCCGGTCGATGTCGTTGCGGACGGTTCGGCCGCTCACTCCGAGGCGCTCGGCCAGCTCGGAGCCCGGCCACTCCCTCGGTGTCTGCAACAGGGAGAGCAGGCGCAGCAAACGTGCGGAGGTATCAAGCATGAAGCCCACTCTGTTCTTCAATTAGGCACGTACCGTGCCTATATGCGGAATACTGTTTTACCCATGGAGAACAGCAGCAACACCGACGCCCGGATCCACCCCTTCCGCATCGACGTCCCGCAGGCCGATCTCGACGACCTGCGCGAGCGGCTGGCTCGTACCCGCTGGGGCAGCGAGATCCCCGGCGCCGGCTGGACCCGGGGTGTACCCACCGCCTACGTCAAGGACCTGGCCGCGTACTGGGCCGACGGTTTCGACTGGCGCAAGGCGGAGGCGGAGCTCAATGAGTTCCCGCAGTTCACGACCGAGATCGACGGCCAGAACATCCACTTCCTGCACGTCCGTTCGCAGAACCCGGCGGCCGTTCCGCTGCTTCTGATGCACGACTGGCCCTGCTCGTTCGTGCAGTTCGCCGAGGTCATCCGCCCGCTGACGGAGGACTTCCACGTCGTCGTGACCTCGACCCCCGGCACCGGCTTCTCCGGTCCGCTCGGCGAGGCCGGCTGGAACACCGGCCGGATCGCGAGCGCGTTCGTCGAGCTGATGGAGCGGCTCGACTACGACTCGTACGGCGTCCAGGGAACGGGTGGCGGCGCCTGGATCGCCGCCGAGATGGGACGCCAGGCTCCGGACCGGGTCATCGGTGTCCACGTCAACGGCCTGGTCACCTTCCCGTCCGGGGACCCCGCCGAGTTCGAGGGACTGACCGCCGCCGAGCAGGAGCGGCTGGCCCGGATGGAGAACTTCCAGCAGGACAAGATGGGCTTCAACGCCATCCAGTCCACCCGCCCGCAGACCGTCGCCTACGGACTCCATGACTCGCCGGTCGGCCAACTCGCCTGGATAGCCGAGAAGTTCAAGGAGTGGACGGACCCCGCCGCCGAGCTCCCCGAGGACGCCGTGGGCCGCGACCGGCTGCTGACCAACATCAGCGTCTACTGGTTCACCGGTACGGCAGGCTCCTCGGCCAACCTGTACTACGAGTCCGGCCACGACCCGAGCGCCTGGGCCCCGAAGCCCCGCGGCACCGTCCCGACCGGCGTGGCCGTCGCCCTGCACACCGACATCGCCATCCGGCGCTTCGCCGAGCGCGACCACAACGTCACCCACTGGACCGAACTGGAGCGCGGCGGCAACTTCCTCGCCCTGGAGCAGCCGGAGGCGTTCGTCACCGACGTCCGCGCCTTCTTCGGCTCGCTCGACGCCTGACACCCGCGCGCGGCGCCCTGGGAGCGCCCCGGCAGCCCCGGCCCGAACCATCGGGCCGGGGCTGCTCGGGCTGCTCGGGCTCGAAAGTGCACGCAACCGGGCAGTCCGCGCCTGATCATCTCGACCATGGTGGGCAGAACTCCACGTGGAGTTGTTCCCAGTCATGCGCATCCAGATCCGACCAGTGGTAGATGCTGCGGCAGACGTGATAGTTGCATCCGCCAGGGATGTACACCCTTGTCGCGGCAGCGGGCGGGCCTTCCTTCACGACGGCGAATATGTGCGAAGCCGCTTCCCGGAACGCTGTCGTGCTGCCCGTCAGGAACAACGTCTCGGCGTGGACGTGCTGCTGGAGCAGGTTCCTTGTCGCCGGATCGCTCGGGGCCGCGTACTCGATCTCGCTGGCCCCGACTGCCAGGTCCGTCTCCGGCACACTCGCGGTGCGTACTTCGCGGGGAGCGTTCCCCGCAGCGATGCGCGCCCGCAGATTCTTCCATTGGGAGGGCCGATACTGCACGGCTCGGTGGGCCAGTACGAGGTCGAACGGCTTCTCGTCCTCCCAGCCGATCCCGGGCGCCGTCGCCGTGGTGCGCATCGGCAGGTAGACCAAGGACCGCGGGGACCGCGCCGCGAGCAGCAACAGGGTCCCGATGCGTCGGCCGTCCGGCCGGTCCACAAGCATGTCGTATGAGCTACGGGTTTCGTAGAACGCCCCGTTCTTTAACGGTTTGGCCGGGCTGATCACTCGGTATTCCTCGCCCCCGAGTCGCACCTGCTGGATGGTGACCTTCAGCCGCAGGCTGTCCCGTGTGAGAGCGGCCCTCGATGCAGTCATCCGTTGTCCCCTGCCCCTTGATCTGATCTCTCGCACTGCGATTGTGACGGTCAGGGGTGGCCCTCCGCCCGCCGCTTCTTCCCCTGGACCGCCAGGAGTTACGGGACAGCGCTTAGATGAGCAGCAGCCGCCTGCTGTGAAGCCTGCCCCGTCTCCGCTCGTCGACGCGGTCACCCTCAAGGCCGCGCTGGCAGACATCGAGCAGCCGCTGTCCGGAACCGTGCTCGTGGACCGGCTGCACCTCGTGGAGCAGCGCCACGACGGAGCGCACATTATGTGGGATCCGGTCGCCGAAGTCCGTACACCCGCCGCCGAGGAAGTGGAGCAGTCATTGGATCAGGCTGGCACCGGCCGCCCGGCGACGTCATCCGTTGTCCTGTGCCACCGAACCTTGAGCGATTGACGTCGAAGAAGCATCGAAGACGCTCGGTCACAGGCGGCGGGGGCAAAGCTCGGGGACCGTATTGGTCCGGACGCCGGCGAAGTCGACGTGGGCCCGCTCAATGGCTTGGGGGGATGCCTCGCGTTTGGTGCTGTTCTTGGTCAGCGCCCGTGTTCGCCGTGGCCAGTGCGCAGTCCGGGGTCGTCGGACATGGCACGCGGCATCGCGGCGGTCTGGGCATCGGTGAGCGCGGCACCGGTGGCCCGGCGGCGCGAGTCATCAGCGAGGCCGAACTCGGCTTCGAGCGCGGCCATCGCCGCGGGTGTGTCAGTAGCGGGTGCGCCGTCGGCTTTGTGGCCGAGGCAGATGAGCGGCTCCGGCAGGTCACCGCAGCGAGGGCAGCGCAGATCGTCGGGGGTGGGCTCGGACATCGCGTCTCCTTGACCTGCGGTGCTCAACCTTCGCTGACACTAACTAGCGTTCGTCGGAGTTCGTTGGCAAACGGTCAAGATTCGGTGGCGAGGGACATCCTTGTGCCGGAGCGCGGTA
Organism: Streptomyces sp. NPDC047917; assembly: GCF_043204345.1. NCBI lineage: Bacteria > Bacillati > Actinomycetota > Actinomycetes > Kitasatosporales > Streptomycetaceae > Streptomyces > Streptomyces sp. NPDC047917. The sequence continues at coordinate 24,164 of NZ_JBIDCA010000022.1, read as the reverse complement.
CATGTCACCAGAGATGTCGGTCTGCCTGGGCGTATCCGTAGGACGGAGCACGACGGTTGTCACCGTCTGCTCAGGATTCTTGACACCTGTCGTTGAAGATCAGCTTCGAGCAGTGCGATGGGGGTGGGCCGCGGTCAGGTCATGGCTGGGGCCCAGGCAGTGCGGACGAGATCCACAGCAGGTTGCCTGCGGGGTCGGCGACGACCTGCACGTTCACGCCGTGACCGCGGTGCTCCGGGGCGTGGGGTGGCTCGGTGGGCGGGACGGCGGGGACGTCAGCTAGCCGGGGGCGTCTGGGAGAGCGGGGCTGAGGTGTTCTCGGTGGCGGCCCAGGAAGCGAGCAGGCGCAGTCCCTCTTCGGAGGGGGAGCCGGGTTCGGCGGTGTAGACGGTCATGTGGAGTCCGGGTTCGGCGGCGAGGTCGAGCGCCTCGTAGGCGAGGGTGAGCTCGCCGACTGTGGGGTGGTGGAAGCGTTTGGTGCCGGTGCCGTGGCGGCGGACGTCGTGGGCTCCCCAACGCGTACGGAAGTCGTTGCTGCGGGTGGACAGCTCGCCGATGAGGTCGTGGAGGCCCTTGTCGTGGGGGTCGCGGCCGGCTTCGCGGCGCAGTATGGCGACCGCCATGTCGGCGAAGAGGTCCCAGTCGGGGTAGAAGCGGCGGGTGGCGGGGTCGAGGAACTGGAACCGGGCCAGGTTGGCCTGGTTGTCGGGGTTGGCGAACAGGTCGGTGTAGAAGGCGCGGGCCAGCGGGTTGGCGGCCAGGACGTCCATGCGGCCGTTGGTGACGACCGCAGGCCCGGCGGTGATCGCGTCGAGGGTCCACTGCAGGCTGCGGTGTGCCTTCCACTGCCGTGGGGCCGGGCGGCGACGGGGGCGGGTGAGGGAGTCCGTGCCGTCTGCGGCCTGGGCCAGGTGCAGCAGGTGGGCGCGTTCTGCGTCGTCGAGCTGGAGGGCGCGGGCGACGGCTTCGAGGACGGCCGGGGAGGCGCCGGCGAGGCTGCCGCGTTCGAGCTTCGCGTAGTACTCGACGCTCATGTCGGCCAGGGCGGCGACCTCGCTCCTGCGCAGTCCGGGCACCCGGCGCCGGGTGCCGGAGGGCAGGCTGGCCTGCTCGGGGCTGATCTTCGCGCGCCGCGAGGTGAGGAACTCGCGGACCTCCTCGTGGTTGTCCATGCCTTCGACGGTACGGTCCGCCCGGCGCGAAAGGGATGTACTGGCAGTACACGTCTCACTGGTGACTCCCTGCCTTTCGGAATGAGCGGTTACCTGGATTCCGGGCACTCCCCAGGCGGCACAGCCGCACCTGAGGTACTCCGGCCGCACGGCGGCGCGGGGCCGGCAGTGCCTTCGATGCCCCGGTTCGTGGCTGCACGGCCAGGGCCGGCTGCAGGGGCCGCCAGGCGCGCGGCCGAATTCGATAGACGGAAGGATTTCCCCATGCGCGGAGCAGTGATCCACGCCCCCGGCGATGTGCGTTTCGAGACTGTGGACGACGCCCGGATCATCAAGCCGACCGACGTCGTCATCCGGACGGCCGTGACCTGTGTGTGCGGCTCGGACCTGTGGCCCTGGCGGGGCCTGGACGTGACCGCAGAGCCGCATCCGATGGGCCACGAGTACGTGGGCTTCGTGGAGGAGGTCGGCGCCGAGGTCGCCGGTCTGCGGCCGGGCCAGTTCGTCGTCGGCTCGTTCGCCACCTCGGACAACACCTGCGCCAACTGCGCCAACGGCTTCCAGTCGAACTGTTTGCACCGTGAGTTCATGGGAACCTGCCAGGCCGAGTACATCCGCATCCCGAACGCCCAGGGCACCCTCGTCGCCCTCGACGAGACCCCGGACGAGTCGCTGTGGCCGAGCCTGCTGGCCCTGTCGGACGTCATGGGCACCGGCTGGTGGGCTGCCGACGCCGCCGAAGTCCGCCCCGGCTCGACCGCCGTAGTCGTCGGCGACGGCGCGGTCGGCCTGTCCGGTGTAATCGCGGCCCGGGAGATGGGCGCCGAGCGGATCATCGCCATGAGCCGCCACGAGTCCCGCCGGAAGCTGGCCCTCGCCTTCGGCGCCACCGACATCGTCACCGAGCGCGGCGAAGAGGGCGTGGCCCGGATCAAGGAGCTGACCGGCGGCATCGGCGCCGACTCCGTCCTGGAGTGCGTCGGCACCGCCGAGGCCATGCGGCAGGCCCTGCACTCGGCCCGCCCCGGCGGCAACGTCGGCTTCGTCGGCGTCCCGCACGACGTCGCCGTGGACGGCGAGGAACTGTTCTACTCCCACGTCGGCCTGCGCGGCGGCCCCGCCCCCGTCCGCCGCTACCTGCCCGACCTCATCGACCGCGTCCTCACCGGCCGCATCGACCCGGGCAAGGTCTTCGACTTCACCCTCCCGCTTGAGCAGGTCGCCGAGGGCTACCGAGCGATGGACGAGCGCCGCGCGATCAAGGCTCTCCTCAAGCCCTGAGAACCCGGCAACCCCCGTCTGGACAAGGCCCCCCATGAAGATCACCCGCAGTTCGATCGCCACCGTCAAGGGCCCGGCCGACTGGTTCACCGGCGACGTCTACATTGACGCCGTCGCCGTCGCCGTCGCCGTCGCCGCCGGCCCGGCACCGTCCCGGGTCACCGCCAATCTGGTGCACTTCACGCCCGGCGCCCGCACCCACTGGCACCGCCACCCGCTGGGCCCGTCTTCGTCACCGAGGTCGTCGGCCTGTGCCAGCGCCGCGGCGGACCGGTCGAGGTCATCCGCGCCCCAGCGACCGCGTCCTCTTCGAAGCCGGCGAGGAGCACTGGCACGGCGCCCCCCCGACCGCCTCATGGTCCATCTCGCCATGAACGAGGGCGACGCCGACCACGACATTGTCCACTGGCTGACCGACGAGGAATACGCCGCCGCCCCCGCCACTGACTGACCCCTCACCCGAACCCTCCCCCACCCCCGACGAGGAGCCCCTCTCATGCGCGTGAACGCCTACGCCGCCCACGCCGCTGGCCGCCCCCTGGCCCCGACCACCATCGAGCGTCGGGACGTCGGCCCGAACGACGTCCTCATCGCCATCCAGTACGCCGGCGTCTGCCACTCCGACATCCACACCGTCAACGGCGACTGGGGCCCCCAGCCCTTCCCCGTCGTCCCCGGCCACGAGATCATCGGCACCGTCGCCGACGTCGGCAGCGCCGTCACCCAGCACCAGGTCGGCGACCGGGTCGGAGTCGGCTGCATGGTCAACTCCTGCGGCGAATGCGCCAACTGCCGTAACGGCGACGAGCAGCACTGCCTCGACGGCACCGTCTTCACCTACGCCAGCCCCGACCGCGACGGCACCCACACCCAGGGCGGCTACTCCACCCACGTGGTCGTCGACGCCGGCTTCGTCCTGTCCGTGCCGGAAAACCTCGACCCGGCCTCCGCCGCGCCGCTCCTGTGCGCGGGCATCACCACCTACGCCCCGCTGCGCCGCTGGGGCGCGGGCCCCGGCAAGAAGGTCGCGGTCGTCGGTCTCGGCGGCTTGGGTCACATGGCGGTCAAGCTCGCCCACGCCATGGGCGCCGAGGTCACCGTGCTGTCGCAGTCGCTGAAGAAGCAGGAGGACGGCCTGCGCCTGGGCGCCGACCACTACCACGCGACCTCCGACCCGGACACCTTCGCCGCCCTCGCCGGCCGGTTCGACCTCATCATCAACACCGTCAGCGCCGACATCGACACCAACGCCTACCTCAGCCTGCTCGCCGTCGACGGCGCCATGGTCAACGTCGGCGTCGCCCCCAGCCCGATGTCCGTCAACGGCTTCCTCCTCAGCTCCCGCCGCGTCCTGGCCGGCTCGATGATCGGCGGCATCGCCCAGACCCAGGAAATGCTCGACTTCTGCGCCGAGCACAACATCGGCGCCGACATCGAGGTGATCTCCGCCGACCAGATCAACGAGGCATACCAGCGCGTGCTGGCCTCCGACGTCCGCTACCGCTTCGTCATCGACACCGCCACCCTCGCCTGACCCGCAGAAGCGTGTTGAGCGGGCCGCGCGCCTGTCGCCCTCAGCACCGGCAGGGACCGTCGCCCCGGGCGGACCCGGCTTCCCCGCCCCGGCGGCCTGCCTGCCTGCCTGCGTTTCACCACCGGGCCCGACGCTGCGCGAGGCCCCGGTGCGGCCATGCCCGAGAAGGCCGAAGGCCGTGTCGTCTGCGACAGGCATGTACTGCTGGTACATCCCTCCACAGAAACTCCCTGCACCGGGCGAAAAGCGGTTGCCTGGAAGCGGTGAAGTTCCGGCAGCGCCCCACCGGCCGCCGCCTGCAGGCCGCCGCCTGCAGCCCCTCTTCCTCGTCCTCATCGCATAGGAGTCTTGTGAGCACCCCCCAGATCACCGAAGCGTCGCGTGAGCGGCAGGTCGGCCGTGCCCTGGCTGTCGTCCTGGCGCTGCTGACCGTCTTCGGGCCGATCTCGATGGACCTGTACCTCCCGGTCCTGCCTGCCCTGACCACAGACCTGGACGCGGCGACCTCGACCGCGCAGCTGACGGTCACGGCCTGCCTGCTTGGCCTCGCGCTCGGCCAGGTCGTCGCGGGGCCGCTGTCGGACCGGCTCGGCCGCCGTCGCCCGCTGCTGATCGGCGTCGCCGCGTACATCGTCACCGCGGTCCTGTGCGCCCTGAGCCCCAGCGTGGAGACGCTGATTGCCGCCCGCTTCCTCCAGGGCCTCGCCGGAGCGGTCGGCATCGTGATCGCCCAAGCTGCGGGCCGTGACCTGTACTCCGGCAAGAAGCTGGTGCGGTACTACAGCCGTCTGACCGTCATAGGCGGGCTCGCCGCGATCATCGGGCCGGTCCTTGGCGGGCAACTCGCCGCCGTCACCGACTGGCGCGGCCTGTTCCTGTTCCTTTCGGCCGCCGGCGCGGCCATCCTCGTCGCCGTTCTGGTCGTCTTCCGCGAGACGCTGCCCCGGCACGAGCGGGCTTCCGGCGAGTTCCGGCAGACCGGGCGCGACTTCCGCCGCCTGCTGTCCGACCGGGTCTTCCTCGGCGCGGTCCTCGTCATCGGCTTCGTGTACGCCGCCCTGTTCGCCTACCTCAGCGGCGCCACCTACGTCCTCCAGGGCATCTACGGCCTGTCCCCGCAGGGCTACTCCTACGCCTTCGGCCTCAACTCCCTCGGCTTCATGATCTTCGGCTTCGCCGCGGGCCGCCTCTCCGGCCGCTGGTCGGAGAAGGGCACCTTGGCCATCGGCCTGACGATGTCCCTGGCCGGCGCGGCCGGCGTGCTGGTCACCGCGCTCGCCCAGCTGCCGCTGCCCGCCGTGATCGTCTCCCTGTTCGTCCTGGTCAGCGGCGCGGCCACGACGACGCCCCCGGCCACCTCCCTGGCCCTGGCGGGCTACCCCGACATCGCCGGCACCGCTTCCTCGCTCCTGGGCCTCGCCCAGTTCGCCTTCGGCGGGCTCGCCGCACCGCTCGTCGGCCTCGGCGGCGCCGGCACAGCCGTGCCCCTCGGCCTGGTCGCCGTCGCCGCTACCAGCCTCGCGGCCGCGGTCTACGCCGTGACGATCCGCCGCCGCACCCAGACGCCCGGACGCGAGATCGCCCGGAACGAACCGCTCGACCGAGCGACCGCACACCTCTGACCTGCCCGTCCCTCACAAGACGGGTACGTATCCGTCCCGACCCCTGAAGAAAGACTGATGATCATGCAGTACACGCACCTGGGCCGCAGTGGGCTCAAGGTCGGCCGTCTCGCGCTGGGCACCATGAACTTCGGCGACGCGACCGACGAAGCCGAAAGCTTCAAGCTCATGGACGCGGCGGTCGACGCGGGCATCAACCTGTTCGACACCGCAGACGTCTACGGCGGCCCGCAGACCCCCGACATGGAGCAGGGCTATGGCCTGTCCGAGGAGATCATCGGCCGCTGGCTCGCCCAGGGCGGCGGCCGGCGCGACAAGATCGTGCTGGCGACCAAGCTGTACCAGCCGATGGGCCTCGGGCCGAACGACAAGTACCTGTCCGCCTACAAGATCCGCCGGTCTGCGGAGGCCAGCCTGCGCCGGCTCCAGACCGACCACATCGACCTCTACCAGATGCACCACATTGACCGGTCGACTCTGTGGGAGGAGATCTGGCAGGCGATGGAACAGCTCGTGCGCGAGGGCAAGGTCACCTACATCGGCAGCAGCAACTTCGCCGGCTGGCAGATCGCCACGGCCCAGAGCGAGGCTCGCGCCCGCAACTTCATGGGCCTGGTCTCCGAGCAGAGCCTCTACAACCTCACCGCCCGCACCATCGAACTCGAAGTCATCCCCGCCCTGCGCCACTACGGCATCGGCCTGATCCCGTGGAGCCCCTTGGCAGGCGGCCTGCTCGGAGGCGTCCTCAAGAAGCTCGAAGACGGCCGCCGGACCACCCCGCACATGCAGCGGACCATCGAGCGGTACCGGCCGCAGCTGGAGGCGTACGAGAAGCTGTGCGCCGACCTCGGCGAGCAGCCCGCCGACGTCGCCCTGGCCTGGCTCCTGCACAACCCGGTCCTCACCGCCACCATCATCGGCCCCCGCACCGCCGACCAACTCGCCACCAGCACAGGCGCCCTGGACATCACCCTGTCCGCCGAAACGCTGGACAGGCTCGACGAGATCTGGCCCGGCCCCGGCGGCGAAGCCCCCGAGGCATACGCCTGGTAACCACGCCCACAGGCCCCCCGATCGACCGCAAGGCCGCAGAGCCCGCACGCGGCGCGGCCACCCTCCCCGCCGCCGCCACGACTGTCCGCAGCCTGAATCCGCCGCCCGTCTCCCCGTCCGACTCGAATTTCTCCCAGGAGCCCACCATGACCACCTTCGCTCTCATCGGCGCCGGCCCCGGCCTGGGCGCAGCCGTCGCCCGCCGCTTCGGCCGCGAAGGCTTCGACATCGCCCTCATCTCCCGCAGCCAGGACCACCTCGACGCCTTGGCCGCCGCACTGCACAAGGACGGCATCCACGCCCGCGGCTTCGCCGCCGACGTACGCGACGACCAGGCACTCACCGCAGCCCTCGATGCCGCGACCGCCACGCTGTGGCCCATCGAGGTCCTGCAGTACAGTCCGGTCCCGCACCAGGACTTCATGAAGCCCATCCTCAGCACCCACTCTGAGGATTTGTACAGTCCCCTGGCCTTCTCCCTGTTCGGCCCGATGACCGCCGTGGAACAGGCTCTGCCCGGCATGCGGGAACTCGGCCGGGGCACGGTGCTGTTCGTCAACGGCGGCAGCGCGGTCCACCCCCACCCCGAACGGGCCGGCACATCGATCGCCTTCGCCGCCGAAAGCGCCTACGCCACCATGCTGCACGGCGCCCTCGCCCCCGAGAACATCCACGTCGCCCAGCTGATCATCCCCGGCGCAATCGCCCCCGGCGACGAACACACCGACCCGGCCCTCCTCGCCGACACCCTGTGGAACCTGCACCACCAGCGCGGCGCCTTCCGCCACTACGCCTCGCCCATGGACACCTGATGCCCCTCAGTCGGCCACGCGCCTACATCCCCTGGGCGACAGCCCTCGCCGTCCTGACAGCAGCCGGCTGCACCACCGGCCCGGCCCACGACGACACCAGCCCCGCGGAAACCGCATCCGCGCCTACCCCGAGAGACTCACCAGCCTCCCCATCCGAAAGCGAGCACGCCGTGAACATCCGCCTGACCACCGAAAACGGCAGCTTCGAAGCCACCTTGAACGACAGCGCCGCCGCCCGCGATCTGGCCACCCTGCTCCCGCTCACCCTGGAGACGGAAGACTTCCACCAGACCGAACGGGTCGCTTACCCGCCCCGCAAACTCGACACCAGCGGCGCGCCAGACGCCTCCCACCCCAAAACTGGCGACCTCGCCTACTACACCCCTTGGGGCAACCTGGCCCTCTTCTACCGCGACGGCCAGCACTCCCCGAGCCTGGTCATCCTCGGCCACCTCACCGACCGCGCGGACGCCCAGCAACTCGCTACCGCCGAGCGCATCACCATCGAGAACCAGCCCTGAACCGCGTCGGGCGCACGCTTCGCACAGTCGCACTCAGTTGAGCCCATTCGCTTGTGTCAGGTACCGAGCTCAGGTGACAGCTATCGCGCTCCAGCACACATCCTTTCGAGCGGACTGCCCCGGATCGAGTCGCACCAGAAATCGAACAAGTGCTCTAATTAAGGGTATGACGTATCCCTTCCCCGACGACCTGGTCCGGGCCCAGCGCGACTGGCTCGCCACCTACCGGCAGCTCGCCGAACCCCGCCCCCGCCACACCACCGCCCTGCGCCGCCGCCTCCTGGACCTGTCCGCCTACCTGCTGTGGCATCCGTTCTGGTCCACTCTGCCCGGCACACCCGCCGCCCGGGTCGAGCTGCGTCGGCTCGCTCACCGCCAGGAGCAGCGCGGGACGCGCGCGGCATGACCCGGCCCGATGCCCTGTCCTCCCGGCAGGAGGCGATCCTGTCCGCGATCCGGGACTGGATCGCCGAGACCGGTGAGAGCCCTACTGTCCGGCAGATCGGCGCCCGGGTCGGCCTGTCCAGCACCAGCTCCGTCGCCTACCAGCTCGGCCGCCTCGAAGCCCGCGGACTGATCAGCCGCACCGGCCACCGCTGGCGCTCCTGCCGCCTGAGTACCTGATCCGTTCACGGGCTGGTGAAGATGTCGTGCCCGCCGATACGGCGCCAGACGATGTGAGCGCCGCGTATCCGTTCCGTCCCGTACGACCAGGTCGCCCGGCCGCCGCCGGACCAGGTGAGCTCGTAGACGCCGGGTGCGCAGCGGACGCGCTTGATGCGCAGGCCGGCACGGAAGCGGCCGGAGCGGAGGTCGGGCACGAAGGCCCGCGTCACGGTGCGGCGGAACGCGTGGCGCTGGTCGGGGGTGAGGTGGTGGAGGTCGGTGGTGAAGCGGGGCAGGGCCTCGTAGGTGGGCACGGCGATTTCCTCCAAAAAGCACGAAGCCCCCGGCCGGTGGCCGGGGGCAGTGGTGGTGGCTGTTCGTGTTGAAGGGCGTCGGTGACGTGGTGCTCAGTCGTGCCGGCTCGGGGGAGCGGTTCGTAGGTACGCGCGATGGAGTCGGTTGTTGGCGGTTGTTGGCGAGAACCGGCGTCAGACGGTGTGGGATCGGCCACGGACGAGCCGTGCGGTCAAGGGGCGGTGATCGAGCTCCTGGCCGAAGCCCGGACGTGCAGCAGCAGGACCTATCGGCCTCGGCCTGCGCATGACTGAGGGCCCGTCCACACGGACGGGCCCTCAGTCACACCGTGGCGGGCGGCGCGGGGCGTGGTCGGGCCGACCACGAGCACGGCCAGCTGGGCGCGTGCGGCGTTGATCCGGGTGGGTGCGACCCGGGTCGGCGGAAGACCTTCGAGCGCTTCGTTCAGATCGTCGGTCAGGGCGAGCGCGTCCTGTGGCCGGCCGAGGTCGACCGTCCTCGGCACACGCCCGGCGGCGCCCCCGTTCCCGCGCTGGCGAGGGCGGTTTCTCCCAGACCTGGTCGTGTCCGATTTGTGGGGTTCCGGCGCGTCACTGGCATCCAGTATTCGAACAGACGTAGCATTACTGTGTGCTCAAGTACACCTTCCCCGAAGATCTCCGCGCAGCCCAGCTCGCCCTCCACCAGACCCGTACCGCGTACGAGCAGTACGCCACTACCCTGCCGTGGGCAGCCGAGCCGATGCCCGGCTGGGAAGGCGACAAGCAGCTTCACTCCTCATACCGGTCCCACAAGGAGGACTCTCCCGGGTACACGGAGGAGCAGGCCGCGGAAGTTGCCCGTTTCCGCGCGCGGCTGCTGGAGCTCAGCATCACCGTGTCCACGCATCCTTTCTGGGATTCCGTCGACGTGGGCGGCCGTGTCGAGGCCCGCATGGCACTCAAGCACGCACACGAGCCGGCCGAGGCGTAGCCATGCCCGGCGGTGGCATATCTGACCTGGACAAGAACCGGGCGCTGGAGCAGTGGTTGGAGTGGCAGCTCCGCCAGGTCAGGGGCCGGATCCGGGAGCTGGAGGTCGCGGAGCAGCGGGAGCGACGGCGTCAGGAGCAGGCGCATGCCGCGCTGCGGTGGAAGATCCAGCCGCAGCGGTCGTCGTCGGCGGCTCTGGTGCACCGTGGGGACTGCGCCCTGTATCCGGTCGAGGGCGGATTCCTCGACCGTGAGGAGGCGGTGATCGCTTTGGCGGAGCCTGACATCGAGCCCTGCCAGATCTGCAATCCGCAGACGGGCCTGGCCGGCGGGTAGGGCCGTACGGACTGCCCGGCGCGCTTCGGGGGCGCCGGGCTCGCAGGATCGGTTCCGTGGAGTTCCCGATCAAGGTGGCGCTGGCCCAGGCGGTTCCGGTCCTGCCCGAGGGTCCGGGCTGGTGGTACGAGCCGAAGCTCGACGGGCACAGGACTGTGCTGCGTCGTACCGACGAGTCCGTCGTGCTGTACGCCCGCTCGGGCAGAGTCGTCACCCAGCACTGGATGGACCTGGCCGTCGCCGGCATGGAACTGCGCCCCGGCACGGTCCTGGACGGCGAGGCGGCGATCTGGCGGGGCGGCCGGCTCGACTTCGCCGCGGCGCAGTCGAGGGCCGCGTCGTCCGTGACCCGGGCCCGCGCCCTGGCGGCCCGGTACCCGGCTTCCTACATCTGCTGGGACGTGTTGCAGCACCCGGACCCGGCGATCGGCGACTGCCGAAGCCGCCCGTACACCGAGCGCCGCGCCCTACTCCTGGATCTGCTTGCCGATGTCGGGCCGCCGATCCAGGCCGTCCCGGCAACCGACGACCGGGACGTCGCTGTGCTCTGGTACGACGCCCTGCGGGAGCAGGGCATCGAAGGAATCGTCTGCAAGCGGGGCGGCGCGAGCTATCCGTCGGGGCAACGCGGGGGGTGGGTCAAGGTACGGCACGCGGACACCGTGGACGCCCTGGTGCTGGGGTTTACCGGCCCTCGGCTCAGTACCTGTTTCTGAGCTGGGCATGACATGTCTCTTCGGTGTTTGCCCAGCTCAGAATTCGAACGTCAGGGTCTGAGTGGTGAGGTTGGGCTTTTACCCGCGACCTCATGTCTTCCTCAACTCCCTTTGTGAAAGCGATCGTTATGGGTAGCCTCTCGGTGACCTTGGTGAGGAAAGCCGAGCCGGACATGGTTCGGCTGCTCGCCATGCAGAATGGGGGAAGCCAGGATGAAAAGGTTCGCACGATTTCTCGGAACGGGTGCCGTCGCACTGACCTGTCTCGTCGTCACTGCCACATCCGCTCACGCCGGCACCACATACCACGGCCAGGGCGTCAAGTACAAGCGCACGTCCAAATCCATCGGCTGTCAGAACCACGTCTATATGTGGACTGAGGGCGGCAACAAGGTGAGGGCCTACGCAACGCAGCACTGCGACAGGGCTGTACCCATCAGCCGGCCCACCATCGCGCTTTCCGGTAACAACGGAAAGACATTCGTCACCGGCGGCAAGGCCTGCAAGGCCGCCACGTACTGCCAGACCGAATACGTCACCCTCAAGATGACGAAGGGGTGGACCTACCGCGCGTCCAACGCTGGCACCGCGTCCACCGGCGCCCCGGGCGAGGGCGACGCCGTCTGGCCTGACAACACCGTGGCGCGCGTGACTAAGAAGGCACCGTTCTGACCGACCGGCCCTGAGCGGAGGACGGTCTGGCAGGGCGCCAGCCAGCGACCGGGCCGCGACCACCGGAGCCTGAGTACCAGCACCAATGTCGGCAGCGACTGCTGCCGTGGTCCGGCTCCGAGGAAACCGACGAAGGCCGCCACCGAAAGGTGGCGGCCTTCTGGACGCCCAAGCAGGAGACGCAGATCCAGGCCATCGTGGAGCAGATTTGCAAGGTGCGGGATCTGAACCGGCCGGGCGGGGGCGGGTGGCGTCGGTGGCGAGCAAGGCGGGCGCAAGGACGCCTGGCCGATCTGATGATGGACGGTGGCCCGGAGCTGCTGAACGAGGCGGATCTGTGGTGCTGAAAGAGCAATGCGATTGTGGAGATCCTGACGGGGTTGACCGGCGGCGCAAAGCCGCGCGGTGTTGCTCTGCTTCAACCGGTGTGCGGCGCCCCGGCGGCGCGGGAATCGGGTCGGCGAAGGCAGAACGAACCGGGGATGCCACCGCGCAGGGCCCCGGCAGCAGTGTCGGCACCGGCATCGACTACAGCTGACTACCCGGCAGGCCCGCAGCACTTCACGAGAGAGGGAACCCCTTGGTCGACGGCTGGCGGCCGGCCTCGCTGTTGCGGATTGGCCGGTGGAGCTGTCGTGGTGGTGCGACAATGAGGCCGGTTCAGGGGCTCGGTGGCGTCTTGGTGGCACTGCTGACCGTCAGTGCCGAGACGATCAGTCGCGGTGAGCCTCGCGGGAGGCAGGTTGTCCGCTCCTGCGGGAGCTTCGGCGGGTGATTCGCCTGGTCATGAGTGTGATCGCGGCCCAGGTGATGAGTGATTCCGAGTGCTGGATGAGGCGTTCGTAGTCGCGTGCGTGTCGGCGGGCGTGCATGATCCAGGCGTGTGAGCGTTCGACGACCCAGCGCCGGGGCAGAACGACGAACCCGGGGACGTTCTTCGGGCGGCTGACGGTCTTGATCGTCAGGTTCAGGTAGGTCTTCGCCCAGGTCACGAGCTGTCCGGCATATGCGGAGTCGGCCCAGACGATGGTGATTTCGGGGTGCATCAGCCGCAGTCGGAAAAGCACTTCCTTGGCCGCGTTGCGGTCGGTCATGTCGGCCGGGGTGACCATGACGAACAGCGGCAGGCCCTTGGTGTCCACGACCAGGTGCCGTTTGCGCCCGTTGATTTTCTTGCCGGCGTCGTAGCCGCGGGAGTCCTTGCCGACGGTGTCGGCGGCCTTGATCGACTGGGAGTCGATGACGGTGGCGACTGCTCCGGGGGCCCGGCCCATCTCGCGGCGGATTCGTTTGCGGAGCTGGTCACGGATCTGTCCGATGACGCCGGCGGCTGCCCAGCGGGCCATGAAGCCGTAACACGTGCGCCAGGGCGGGAAGTCCTTGGGCAGTGCCCGCCACTTGCATCCGGTGTCGACGACGTAGCGGATGGCGTCCACGATCTCCCGGCGAGGGTGTTTTTCGGGACGGCCGCCGACCGTGGTCTCGCAGGCCGGGACCGGCAGTAGTGGTTCGATCAGGGCCCATTCGTCGTCCCAGGTGTCGGAGGGGTAGCAGCGCCTGCGCGGCAACGTTCCCTCCCTCAGGCGGGGCGGGGCCGGCCGCTTCGCGGGCGGCCCCGCCGGTCAGGCGTCGGTGAAGTCGGCGATGACGTCGAGCGTGGACTCGACCAAGCTGAGCTGGGTGTTGAGGTGTTTGATCCATCGGCCCTTGGGCTGGAGGGCGGCGTGCGGGGCGACGGTCCCGGTGATGAACCGGCGGATCTCGGTGAGCTTCCCGCGGATGATCGCGACCTCGTGTGCTTGGAGTTCGGCGGGGTCGGCACAGAACTTGTAGCCGTCCTTCAGCGTCCAGATCAGCGGCGGCCAGCCGCGTTCGGTGATGATGTCCCGCAGGCAGGCCAGGCCCGAACGGGTCTGGTGGGGCGACAGCTCGCTGGACCTGACCAACTGGGCGAAGGTCAGACCGGCTGGCCGTGCCTCGAAGAGCACGAACCGGACGGTGTCGGTGTGTCGCTGGGCGGCGGGTGATTTGTGCTCGGAAGCGCGGGGCATCGTCTATTTGCCTTGCAGCAGGCGGGCCAGCTCGCCGTCGACGTCCACCTTGCCGGTGTCTACCGCGGTCTCGATTCAGTCCAGGGTCGCCCGGACCCGGGCGACGTTCTCGTGCACGATGGTGCGTTCGTCGTTGCCGAGCTGGCGGTCGCGCAGGCCCGGGACGACGCGGCTGGACGCCGCGACGAACGCGTGGCAGGCGGTGACCAGGTCCAGGAACTCCACCGATCGGTCGATGCTGCGGATCGCCGGGGCGACGGGACTGGTCTCCTCGGAGTCCTCACGGGCCTGCCGCCCGCGTTCGACCTGAGCGTGGTTGACCTGGTGGCGGGCGGTGTCGTCCGACATTGCCCGGAAGGCGACGTCCGGCCTGCGCAGCAGGCCGGTGGTTACCTCGGCGGCGACGTGCTCGTCACGGGTCAGTTCCTCGACGACCTTCACCTTATCCGCCTTGGCGACGCGGGCGACGACCGCGGGGCGGCGCAGGAAGTCCGGGGCGACGGCGGCGGCGACCTGGTCCTCCCGGGTCAGTTCCTCCACCGCCCGGACCTTGTCCTCGTCCCTCACCTGAGCGACGACCGCCGGACGCCTGAGCAGATCACTGGTGACGGTGGCGGCGACCTCCTCGTCCTGGGCGAGCGTGTGAATCGCGCTGACCTTCTCCTGCGGGGTGACGGGCTTGACGACCTGCCGGCTGACCCGCCGGTTCGCCTCGTCCGGCGTCCAGCGGGACTTGCCCTCGGGCGGGTTGAGGACGGTGGTGAACCGTTCCTCGTCGTCGGCGATCGACGCCAGGATCTGGTGGACCGTGAACGACACCCCCGTCACCCGCCGGTCCTTCGGCCACTTCGACGCGGTCCACCGGGCCTTGTCCACCATCGCGTAGGACAGCCCGATGTCCTCGGCCAGGCGGAACAGCGACTCCTTGACCGTGAACAGCGAGTCGCTTCGCTCCTGACCGCCGGACTCGCGCATCGGCTCGACTTCGAGCGCGTAGTCGCCGACCGTGAACTGGATCCGGCTGGCGGTCTCCACCAGCTTCCGCAGCTCGGCCACGATCTCCGCGTACCGGTTCGCGCTGACACTGCCGACCTTGTCGGCGTCGTTGATCTGTTCGGGCATGGCATTCACCACCCACCGCGGGGCCGGGGCGCGGCCAGCGGCTGCGGCGAGACCCGTCCCGCTCTCGCCCGAGAGTCAGACAGGAGATATGACGATCACAACGAACGACAGTAATTGACCAGTTTCTGAACGGAGTTGGAATCCGGATGCGTTCGCGATGCGGTCACTGTGACCGTTCGCCGAACGTTTCCTTCCGGGCCCGCCAGGCCCTCGTGACGCACCGCCGCGAGCAGTAGACGGCGTTCGAACGCCGATCCACCCCGGCCACCCAAGTCGCCCTGCACTCGGGGCACTCGGCCTGGCCGGCACCGCTCAACTCGGCGGCCACCCGCTTGCGCAACCGGCGGTCACGGCGCCACTGCCTGGAACGACACGCTGCGGAGCAGTACACGGCAGCGGGCCGCGCGTCCGGCCTCAGCCGTTCACCACAGCCCCCGCACGCTCGCTCCCCGGCCTCCCCGGCGTCCTCGGACACCCAGCCAGCCTAGGTCCCAAAGCTAACCAAAACCGGGGATCAAAAACAGGCACTCAGGCCGCATCACCTGGTTCTGGGGGTGGGGGACGAGGGCGGTCCGGCCAGAGTGTCCGCACGTCTGGAGCCCGTTCTCGCGGCCCGTGTCGGTGAGGTGCTGGACGGGGCGGTGGTGGTGGGGGAGCGGAGGGCGGAGGGGGAGCCGTATACGCGGGTGGAGACGGATCTGATGGTGGAGGTGCTGGCCGGGGCTGGCCGGCACGGCATCCTCACTGTGGTCCGGATACGGTGAGGGTGCCGTGCCTGACTGATGATCAGGGGGCGACCTCGTACTTCACGACGGTGTCCGCGCAGTCCTTGGCCAGCTTCTCCAGGGCCGCGCGCTCCTTGTCGTCCGCGGTGAGCTTCCACCGCAGCTTGGTGCCCACCCAGTCGGCACCGTACGTGCACTGTGCGGACGCGGCCGGCGGGAGCCATTCAGCCGGATCCCGGTCGGCCTTGCTCCTGTTGGTCTTCGCGGTGACGGCGACCAATGACCTGTCGGCGGTGAGGTCGTTGGCGTACTGCTCGCGCCGGTTCGCGTCCCACTTCGAGGCTCCGGAGTCCCAGGCTTCGGCGAGCGGTACGACGTGGTCGATGTCGAGCTTGGTGGCCGCGGTCACGGTGACCTCGTCGTAGTAGCTCAGCCACTCGCCTCCGCTCAGTGCGCACCGGGCGCCCTGCTCGGGATCCTTGACCGCCTCGGCGATCAGGACTTCCTTCCTGGTGTCGCAGCCGTCCTTGTCCGCGTCGACCCACAGGTGGAAGGAATCGCGCTTGTACCCGGTGCGGTCCTCGGCACCGGCCGGGATCTTGGCGATGGCCTCGGCCAGGGACAGGTCGCTGCCGCCCGCAGGTGCGCCGGGTGCTGGGGACTCCTTGCCCGGCTGGGAGGCGGCGGGGGCCGAGGGCTTGGAGTCCGACTCGGATTTGGCCGCGCTGGGATTGCATCCGGCGAGGGCCGCGATGAGAAGGGCGGTGGCGATCGGGGCGAGGCGACGTGCTGTCACAGCGGTACTCCGGCAGGTCAGGGGCTGGTGCGCCCTCATGATGGCAGGAGTGGACAGCTGGTGACAGGCGGTCAAATGTGCAGGTGGTAGGCCCTGCTGCGACAGCACGGCATTCAGCGACGGGACGGCTGACGCTGCGGTGGCGCACGGGGATGCGCGCGTTCGAGAAGGCCGGCGTCTTCGACGTCATCACCTTGAAGCCGGTCACCGGTCCCCCGGATGGAGGCCCCGGTGCTCAGCCAGCAGCCTCGGTGGCCTGTGCGGAGATGCCTGGCTTCCCTCCCGGAGGACCCACCCGGCGTTGGACGGCACTGAGGCGCCGACCGCGCAGAATCACCAGTATGCGAACGAGCCGGCGGCCGTGAGGCCGTCGGCTCGTTCGCTGTGGGCCAGGAGGCAACCTGGCTGCACGATGTCCCTGATCAACTTGGTGAAGCCAGTGGTGCAGGGGCGTACCAGGATCGTCCCGCGCGCGGCGGATACGGGCAACCCAAACTGGTTTGCGCATGGGTGTTTACATGATCATTCAGTAATCGGTGCCCCCTTGCCGGATAGGCACTGATGAGCGACCGGATGAATGCCCTGGTCAAGGATTCCTCTGCCCTGAAATTCCGTCATGCCTTGGCCAGGGATTGCTGTCCGTTCTCACCTGCGGGCGCCAAGAACGAGCATGTTGAGGGTGAGATGCGTGTGAAGGAAAACCACCGATCGGTCGTGACGCCGGGTCACATAGTGGCAGCATTTCCGTCACCGCAACGAGGGGCGAGGCAACGCTCCGCGGCAATTTGGTGAAGCCAACCGGCCGGCGGCGCATGCCGTCGGCCCGAACGAAAGACAGCACACGATGTCCATCATCACTCGCGGCGTGCCGCCGCGCCCGTGCCTGCCGGGGGCGACCGTCATTACGGTCCTCATCGTCGTCGCCGCCGTTCTGGTCCTGAGGGGGGTGGCCCCGGCCGACGCCCTCGCTCTCACCGGCGGGGCCGGCCTTGTCGGCGCGGTCGTCGTCCGTATCTCCCAGGACGGGGCGCTGACCGCAGTCCTGCGTCCCCTTGCTGCGGTTCTGCAGGCGCCCTCGTCGGCCTGAGCGAGCGATGCAGCAGCGCAAGGTCCGGCGCCTGCGCGAGGTGCCGGACCCCGACAGCCCCGTCGGCCAGTTGGCTCGCGCCTTGCGCGTCAGCCGCAGAACGGCTGGCCTGTCTCAGGGCCAGGCCGCCGACGCGATCGACGTGTCCTCCTCGACCGTCCAGCGGGCCGAGGCCGGCAGGCGGGTTCCGGACCGAAGGGTCGTCGACGGATACGTCGGCAAGCTCGGGCTCGATCCTGAGCTCGCGGACCGGCTCTGGAACAAGGCCAGTCGCCCCGCAGGACGGCAGCGCCGCACTCTGACCGACTCGCCCTCCGCCTGGATGGTGAGTTCCGCAGACGAGCTCGGCAGAGCTCTGACACGGGTGTGGGAGGAGGACGACCGGCCGTCCATGCAGGTTATGGAGGACCGGGTCAGCGCCGCCCGCGAGGCCGAGAAAGGCCGGTACATGTTCTTGTCCCGGAGCACGGCCAACCGGATCATCCGCCGCCGTCAGCTACCGACCAGCGTCGAGCAGCTGCGCTCCTACCTGCGCGCGTGCCAGGTCCGGGAGCGCCAGGTCCGGATCTGGATCGATGCCTACCGACGGGTCAGGCTGAGAGAGCAGGAGGAGGCGAAGGCCAAGAAGGAAGCCGAGGAGGAGGAGAGGAAGTGGTGGCGCGGACAGAAGGGATACCGACGTGCCATGAGCATCGTGATGGCGGCCGGCTTCCAGCCGGTCGAGCCCTTCCCCGGCTCCTCCACCACGCCCTGGGCGGTGCGATGCAAGAGCTGCTGGCGCTTCTCCCGGGTCCGCCTGGCCTCCATCGTGAGCGAGCGCCACAGGTGCCGATGCGCGCCAGCGAATGGCCAGTACGCCGGGCCCATCACTGAGACCACCTTTCTGACGGCCTGGCCCGCCAACCGGCGGGCCAGAACTCCGCGCAGCCAAGGCCCAGGCGGAGACACCAGCACCCCGTTGCACGGGAGCCCGGCGGCCGGGGCGGGCTGGTGATGCGCTGCCCGTACGATGACCGGCGTGACCGTCCGCCGTGCCCTTGGCTCCGGCCCCCAGGCTCCCGCGCCCAGCATCCGCGCCGCCCAGGCCGACCTGCTCGACACTCTCCCCGGAGAGCGCCTGTCCGACCTCGACGAGCTGCGCGCCCGAGGCGTCCTCGGCACACGCCCGGCAGCACCGCCGTCCCCGCGGCGGACCCTCGGAACCGGCGGCCACGCCAACGAGGAGTCGGCTGGGCTCTAGTTCGGCCCCGGAGATCTGTTGCGGCATCTCTTGCGCCTTCTACTGCATCATCTATTGCACTATCTGTTGCCCTCTCTCCGGGGCGTTGTGGGTTTGTGCAGGTCACCATGCCTGTAGAGGCGTGGTCGGGGTGCTGACATCCCCTCTGCGCACCCCCCTGCCGCCCGAACTGCCGAAATGGAGAGGGTGGGGCGGGGCGGGCGGGAGCGCCTCGGGGATCGGCGGCCGGCCAGTCCCACTCGCGCGACGGCGGGGCCGCGCGCGGGCCTACGGGGCGGCCCGTTGGCCGGGCAGATAGACCATCACGCCACCCGGGATCGGCACACACCGGGTCTCGGTGGGCAGTTGGGAGACGAGACACAGGTTCTCCGCCTGTCCTGCGGCGCTGATGCGCTGGAGGTGGTCACGGCCGTACAGGACCGTCCCGGGGTTTTCCAGGGTGCCGGTGATGCAGAGAACCGGGTCCGGCATGAACTTTCCGCCATCGGCAGTACCAGCGTTCAGCTCGGCCTCATTCGCCGCGGCGGCCGCGTTCTCCAGCGGGCTCTGACAGGCAGGACACAAGATCAGGGCGAGACGGCCCCCCTCCCACTTCCCGCTCCAGCTCTCAGCGGCCCTGGACGTGAGGTCCTTCGGGGCGAAGCAGCGGCATCGGCTGCATCGGAGCCGCGTGCTTATCCGGGTCTGCGGGCGCTTCTTTCGACTCATGCCCGGTCAACGACAGCACCGCCGGGCCGGTACCGGCCCGGCGGTGCCCGGCGAACTCCTGGGAGCCGTCCCGGACCTGCTGGCCGCACCGATCCCGCACGCAGACCCGTATCGGGGGCCGACCTGCTCCTACTCGCCGCAGTGGCATCCCACGCACACCCGGCAGCAGCGGCAGAAAGGGCACTGCTGCTGCATCAGGTCGCCGCACGGCTGGTACTGGTCGTCGGCCGGCCCCGGGCAGTAGCACTCGCAGCAGGAGCCGCATGCGCTGTGGACCCGGTCGACACGGCGGCCGGTGAGCACGGTGGTGCCCCGGTCCCCGCAGTCCCGGCACCGGCGGGGCACGACCGGTACCGGCTCCGGCAGTGCCTCCATCTCCCGCGCCCACTCCCTCAGCGCCTGGAGGTCGGCGACGGTGATCCCGGCGGCCGGGTCGACGGCGTGCGCGAGCACCGGGCCAACCGTCGGCAGGTAGGCGGTGGTCCGGCGGATCTCCTCCCGGTGATGGTCCTTGGCACGCACCCATGCCACCGGGCGGTCGTGGGTGCGCGCCCAGGAGACGATCTCCTCGGCCCGCCAGTGCAGGTCGGCCTCCGCGTCGGGGGACCGGCCGGGGTCTTCCACCCGCATGTAGTGGACGGTCGAGGTGTGTTGCAGCGGCACCAGGGGCGGCAGCGTCTCCCATCCCAGGGCGGGGAGCAGCGGATCCAGCTCGGCCGGGGTGTACGAGGAGACCAGGACCAGGTCCGCCGGAAGACCCGCAACGGCCCGGCCGACCTCGGCATCCAGGGCGAGCCGCAGACCGCGCGGGCGCGGGTAGACCATCGCGGCCCACTCCTGCCAGACAGCCGACGTCACATCGTGCAGGTCGTGCCCGGCGGGCAGCGGCCTGCCGTACGGGGAGAGCACACCATCGATCTCGATCGCAATGTATGGACGCATACCCGCAGAATACGAAAAAAACAGGCGCATCACGATCAAATGCCTTTATTCCCTTACCAGTTGGGTGTACTTGCCGAGATCCCCGCCCGCGTACGCGAGGAAAAGAGTCACCTGCTCGGGCCGCAGGGATGTCTCGGACGCATGAAACCGCCCCTGCTTCGGCACCACCGGGGTAGGGAAGGTGGCACCTCATCTACCAGCGCATGCCGAGCGCATCCAGGTTCGCACGCCGCTGTTCAGGGAGTTTCCCGCGGCGCGCTTGCGGACGTTGTCGAGCCACGTGCCGAGCGACACGCATGAGGGCCCAATGGGCACCCACACCCAAGATCTAGTGGTTGGGTTGTTCCAGCCACCCAGAAGTTGTGGTCCCTGGCCCGCCGGGGGTGTGGCCATCGCCTATGCTTATGACTGTTCCCGACGGCCCGTCACTTACTTCACCGGAATCGGTGAAGCCCTGGATTCCCAGGGCAACTTCGGTGCCTAGGAGGCACAAATGAATATAGAGATGAAGCGCCCGGTTGGGCGCTGCGAGAAGCGTCTGTCGATCCGGCAGATGGTCCTCGACTGGCTGCCCGTCCTGCCCGTCATCATCAAGGCGGTGGCATGGATGGTGCAGAACGTCTAGCGGAAGCGAGACGGAGATGACCCCGGACGATGCCGAGCTCAGCAATGAGCCCGGCCGCGAAAAGTTCGGCCGGGCTCAGTAGCTGCATCTCTGCGATAGGAGGGCCTGGACCGGTTGCCCCCGGCCTGGGCCCTTCGTCGTGGCCAGCGATGACCACCTGTCCATAGTAGACACCACGAAGCATGCGCAGCCAAGTCGCGGAGGCGCCGTAGCGGAAGCCCACTTTTCCGAGCCGCCCCACGTCGGCTACCAGCGCATACCGAGCACATCCAGGTCCGCGCGCCGTTGTTCGGGGAGTTTCGCGGCGCGTTTGCGGACGTTGTCGAGCCAGGTGCCGAGCTTGACCACCACGACCCCGTCAGCGCCGTTCTGACGGCCCGGCACCGCCTCTGCCGTCTCCAGGTGCTCAGCGTGCTTGCGGGGCACTCGAAGGTGTCCTTCACGGGCGTGGAACTGCCGTGCTGCCGCGAGGTTGGCCGCCCACTTGGTGTCCTGCGTCTGCTTCACCGGCCGCTCGTTGTCCTCGGCCGGGGTGAGCTTGAGCGTGTTTTCCAGGATCCACTGCTGTACGGGCAGCAGCTGCTCCCACCCGAACCGCTGCGCGGTGACCCAGCGTCCGAGGTCTTCGCCCTGGACGACGACGTCGGACGCAGCCTCCGGGAGCGTCCCGCCGGCCTGGACGTGGATCTGAACGAGCCGGTAGCAGCGCTGCCACCCGGTGTCCCACACCGGGCACCACCCCGGGTCGATCGCATCCAGCTCGTCCCGCCGCGCCTCGGGCATCGCCCCGGCCGCCGAAGGGACAAGGAGGCCGGCCGCGCGCAGCTCCTCGTTCTCCCGCGCCCTGCGGGCCGACGCACGGGCGTTCTTCGCCCACACCCCGATCGGATGCCCGTCCCAGACTGCGGTGGTCGGCGGGAGGAAGTGGCCGTGCACCGCGGCGTATTCCTTGGCGACGGCGATCCCGTCCGCCCAGGCCGCATCCTGCTCGGACCAGACCATCCCGAGCTTCTCCAGCTCGGCGACCCGCCCGGCCTCCAGCGTCCCGGCCGCATACGCGCGCCGCTGCTCGGCGATCCACTGCCCGAGCGGATACCCGCCCACCCCGCCCCAGTCCTCCGGCGTGACGACCGTGTACGGCACCCGCAGGGCACTGTTCCCGGTCTCCCGCAGCCACCGCGTGGCCGCCTCGATCCCGCGCCGCCAGTAGGCGCCCTCCGGGTCGATGACCCGCAGCCGCACGAACCGCGCCAGCACCGCCGGGTCGCGGTCCTCGCTGAACCGCAGCACACCGGCCGCCGCCCTGCTCAGCGCCACCGCGCCGTCCCCGTCCCCCAGGACGTCCCCGCCGTCGGCGCCCTCGCCGTCGTGCTCCTGGTCCTGGCCGTCGATGTCCTCCCGCCCGCTGCGCACACGGGGATCGGCCAGTGCCTCGATGGTGTCCGTGTCGTGCGCCCGCAGGGCCCCGAGGACCTTCGAGAGGGCCTTATAAGCGTCCGACGTCACCATTTCATCGCCACTCTCGCCCGGCCCAAGAAATACCGGCACGATCAAAGTCGCGAGCTTCCCCCGCCCGGGGCGGGTCCGCAGCGCACGCCCGACCATTTGCACGATGTCGACCATCGACCCACGCGCATCCGCGAAAAGCACCGCGTCGCATGCCGCCGTGTCCACGCCTTCCCCGAGTACCTTTACCGAGCTGAGAACACGCAGCGCGGCAGGGATATCAGAAGTCCCGCCGATGAAATCGGACGCGAATTCGTCCAGGACATTTCGGCGGTGGGCGGGGGAGTGCTCACCGTAGAGCCAGTCCGCCCACACTCGGCCCGCCGGCGGGTACACCTCCGGGTCGTCCTCGGCCAGCGTGGCGGCGACCGCCGGCACCCCGGCCGCCATCGCCTCGGCCTCCCCGACCCGCGAGTGGAAAGACAGCACCCGCCGGATCCGCTCCTCGGCCGCGGCCCGCATCAGCCCGGTCTGGATCGCCGCCATCCTGGCCCCGCGCGCCGCCCCCGACCCGAGCCCCCCGTCCAGGAGCGCGGCATGAAGATCCGGATCGCGAATGTCCAGGCACAGCACCTGATACGGGGCAATAATCCCCCGCCGGATACCTTCTGAGAGCTTCAGCTTGTAAGCCACAGGCCCGAACACCGGGCTGCCCGGATCCATGCTCGCGATCAGCCTCGGCACCCCACCCTCGGCCTCCCACACCCGCGCCGTCGCCGTCATATACAGCCGCCGCGCCGCCGGAATCCGCTCCTGGTCATGCACCGCAGCCCACGGCTTCCCGGCATCACCACTGGTCCTGTGCGCCTCATCAATGATCATCAGGCTCCAAACCGAAAGGCCGGCCCCGTGTGCCCGCTGAAGCACCCCCACCGAGGCGTACGTCGCGAACACCGTCACGGTGTCCAGGCCGTTCACCCACTCCGCGAGTTCGTCCGGGTCCGTGGTGCAGGGGATCCCGTCGGACTCCTCCGCCCGCAGCGAGCACACCCCGACCATCGCCCCGGTTCGCCCGCCCAGCCGCCAGGCACGCGCCATCTGCGTCAGCAGATCCAGCGTCGGCACCAGCACCAGCACACGCCGCGCAGACAGCCGGTGCGCGGCCTCCACACCGATCAGCGTTTTTCCCGATCCCGTTGCGGCAATTACCTGCGCACGAAGACCCTCGACAGGAATATCTCCGCCAGGCGGATTCGCGAGAGTCCGCAGAATCCCATCAACTGCTTCCGCCTGGTGCGGCATCAATTCCATTGGCGGCATTATGACTTCCTCTCACTCAGCTCAAGAGACCTGGTGCGACGTCACTCCAGCATTTATCCTGCCGTCGAATTGACGCACCCCCAGAAGAGGTGGCAGGCGAGACCGTGAAGAGATCCCGATCTTGGGTATGTGGTCTATCGTCAGAACAGAACCTATCCCACTCTTGCAGTTGACGCACGCGAGGTTCGGAAGTGTTCGTGACCGTTCTAACCTGATCGGTCATCAAGCAGGTTCTGCACGAGCGAAGTGACTACCCGTAACATCACGACGCGCGAGACACCCCTACTCGTAGCCAGCTGCCCGCGCAGCGGGCCTACTTACCAGGCGCGGAGCGGCTGGTAAGTGATCCGCCTTGGCGGATCGTCACGGTTGGCGCGGAGCGCCTACCGTGACCCAGGGCCACGGAGTGGCCCAGCAACCCGGGTTGCGAAGCAACCCGGGAAAGTGCCGCGTAGCGGCACCGCGTCGCGTCTGCGGAGCAGACCGCGCGC
>NZ_JBIDCA010000021.1:113017-163650 GCF_043204345.1 Streptomyces sp. NPDC047917 | reverse complement strand
GCCGCTACGCGGCGGAAGACGACAACGCACTCCGTGCGTTGTTCCCGGACTTCGTCCGGGGTTGCCGGTCCACTCCGTGGCCCGGGCAGTCAACTTCGTTGACTGCGGCCCGGATCGCTCCGCGATCCGGGCGGCGGGCCATGCTCCGCACGGCCCTTGGGCTGGCTGGGAGTTGGGGTGATCTTTGCTGGGGGTTGTGGTGACGGGTCGTGAGGGCCGTAGGTTTTCTGTCCGTTTCTCTGGTTCTCTTGAGTCTCTGTCAGAAGGGTTCAAGGGTTGGCAGGAGCGGGCCCTGTGCAGGTGCCGGACTGGTGGTTCGGAAACACTTCCACCTGATGTGCGTCACTCTTGATGCCCAGCTAGGTTAAGGAGTGTGAGCCGACGCCTGCCGCTGACCCTGGGGTCGATTGTCTATGTCCTGGTTGTCGCTGAAAAATGCATGCTTTGCACAGGGGTCCGGGTCCTTTTCACGCCCGAAAATACATTGAAGCGGTCGAGGAGAGGAAATTTTTGGTGACGCTGAAGGAGTTGTTCCCGCATCAGGTCGAGGCGGTCGACGCGGTTCTGAGGGCGCTTTAGACGCCTGCGAGCGGGCATATGCCAGCCGAGGGGCTGCGAACCCAGGTCACCGCCGCGACCGGTTCCGGGAAAACCCTGATCGCCGTCGCGGCCGCCGAGAAACTCGGCGCGCGGCATGTCCTGGTCCTGGTACCGACCCTGGATCTGCTGACCCAGACCGCGGCCGCGTGGCGGGAAGGAGGCCGTACAGGGGCGATGGTCGGGGTGTGCTCGCTCCGGGCCGACGACTCCGCTGAAGGACGAACTGAACACAGGCAGGATGGCCCAACCGCCGCGTCCCTGCACACTATTCGGGTGACCTTTCGATTGGTACCCGGCACCGGGCTCGTCCTCCCAGCGAACGCAGGCGTCCTGCGATTCGGCATGACCGCGCATGCGGCGCAGTGGACGGCGTCGACTCTGGCGGACATCCGCCCCGGCGGGTGGATGTGTGGAGCACACTGGACCTTCTTCTTCGTTCACTGCGACATCCTGGTCACGGCCTATGCCTGCACGGCTTGCACCGAGCAGACCATGGGGCACTTGATCATCGAGCGGACCGAGCGCGTCCTGGACCGGGCCGCCGACGTACCGGTCGCCTTCGGCGACTTCGACCTCTTCGGCTACCCCATCCATGAACTGACCGAGGTCCTCGGCCCGTCGGACCGCAAGCTCCTGCTGTCCGCAAACGTCAACCCTCAGAGCACGCACTACCTGTCCGCCGTACGCCTCGATGCCTGTGAAAGCGACCGCCGCTAGGTCGTCAGCCCGGGCTCTGAGTCCGGTGACGGCGCACGATGAGGAGCATGCCCGCGCCCGTGACCACCGCTGCGGCAGCCGCGCCGGTGATCGGCAGCGTCGAGGAGCCGGTTTCTGCCAGGGTGCCGCCGTTCGTCGTGGTCCCGTCGTCGCCGGCCGTCGACGACCCGCCGGCCGAGCCGCCCGAGACATTGGCCGAGCCGCCTGTCGAGCCAGTTGGCTCCCCACCCGTGACGTCCAGCGTGATGTCGGCCTTGTCGTTGGCCTTGTTGGGGTCGAATGGCCGTGCCTCGGTGCTCAGGCCCACCTGGCCCTTGGCGTTCGCCACCCGCTTGTCGATCTTCAGCTCGAAGGTGTAGGTCTCTTGGCTGCCCTCGTTCAGCGACCGCATGCCGCAGACGTACGACTTACCCTTCGCCTGGCAGAACTGGCCGCGCTTGACGACCGACGTTCCGGCAGGAGGCGTGATCATGACGCTGACGGACCGTTCCCCTTGTTTGGTCAGGATCCAGGCGGGCCCGGCGTTGATGAACTTCACCTTCATCTTCACCGTGTCACCGACGCTTCCCTTCAGCGCGGTACCCATCACCTGGTAGTCGGCCGTATTGACGGAGCTGACGGGCACGTTGACAACTGGTGCGGTCCCCTCGCTCCCGGCCTGTCCCTCGACCAGTTTCACCGCCGGCGCGGTTCCCGCCACTGGCTGGGTGCCGTTCTCGTCCGCTCCGGGATCGACGTCCCAGACATTCACTCGCAGCTCGTCGTTGAGCGCACGGTCCAGTGCCTCGACGCGGAGAGGCCACTCGGGCGTGTAGACGGTGCCCGGCTCCACCACTTGATCGAACTCGCACACCGCGATCCATCTCTCGGGCATCTCGTCGTAGGACCGGACTCGCTGTGTCCGGCAGTTGGAGGGAACCTCCGCGAAGTCGAGTCCTCGGGTGACGCCGTAGGAGACCCACACCTTCTCGGCCACCCTGGTGCCCTTGTTCGCCACGGTTGCCGACA
Organism: Streptomyces sp. NPDC047917; assembly: GCF_043204345.1. Lineage (NCBI taxonomy): Bacteria > Bacillati > Actinomycetota > Actinomycetes > Kitasatosporales > Streptomycetaceae > Streptomyces > Streptomyces sp. NPDC047917. The sequence continues at coordinate 161,325 of NZ_JBIDCA010000021.1, read as the reverse complement.
GATCGAAGCTGCTCCCGGGTTTCACCCCGCTGACCGGCTCAATGCCTCCGATGACCAACTCGGGTGCGGTTTCACCGCCGAAGGCGGCAGGAGCCGCTGCCAGTACGATCAGCCCGGCAGCGCTGAAGGTGGCAGCAACGACACGGCAGGCGCGACGGTTGTGCCGGGGAATCGGCATTGAGAGTTCCTCTGCTGGGACGCGGGAAATCGGGCGGTGCCTTCCAGGAGAAACACTCCCGGTCACTAGACTCTTGTCGAACTCGAACGGTTGCGTGGCCGGTGCCTCCTCCGCCTTGCGGCCTCATCCACTGGATGCCGTGAACCCCGGCCCGATGTCGACACCGACCACCGGCGCGGGTCCGGAAGTGCGCTTCCTCCCTTGCCTGGAAGCGATCGCCGAGGCGGGGAGAAGTATGACGGCGACCTCCGCTTTGGAATCGATCGTCCAGGGAACCCGGTAGGCGCTCTACCGGCGGACCGCCGAGATCAGTCCGCCGGGCCACTCCTCGCGCTGCGGAGGGGTGCTGATCGGGCGTCCGTAGGCGGCAGCGCGTTCGCGCAGGGTGTGGCTGTCGGCCTCCCAGCCGTGCCCGGCCAGCCAGCCCACGGGGTCTTCGGGCATCTCCGAGACCCACATGGCCGCCGCGGATCCCGGCGTGGCGTCCGCGGCGAAGCGCTCGATCACGCCGCGCGATCCCAGTGTCAGCCCCATCCGGCTGCCTGCCGCCGACTGCGTGCTGATCCGGGCCAGCAGTAGCTCCACCGCGTCCTGGGGCAGATAGATCAGTAGTCCTTCGGCGATCCACACGGTCGGCAGTGCCGGGTCGTGCCCTGCGGCGGCCAACGCGCCTGGCCAGTCCTCGCGCAGATCCACCGCGACGGTTGTCCGCTCGCAGCGTGCGACGGCTCGCTCCTGGCGCAGCACCGACGCCTTGAACTCCAGTGGCGCGGCGGTGTCGACCTCGAACAGGCGGGTGCCCTTGAGCCAGTCCATCCGGAAGGCCCGGCTGTCCATGCCGGCGCCGAGCAGGACGACCTGACGGACCCCGGATGCGGAGGCCTGCAGCAACACGTCGTCGAGGAACTTCGTCCTGATGACGATGGAGAACGAGACGGCCATACGGCGGCGCCGCGCGGCCTCGTCATCGGGCGGCGGCGAAGAGGGCCACAGGCCGCCGGCGGTGGCGAAAGCCTGTGCCAGTGGGTCACGGAACAGCGCGCTCTCGCGCTCAGTTTCCAGCGCCCGCACTCTGGCCACCCCCACCGCCGTGGCCCATACTCCCGACGGCTTGACCCGCTCCTGCTCATCAGTCACCGCGCCAGGCTAAGCGCTGTTCCGCCATTCCGCGTTGAGCTGAGCACTGCCCCATCCCTGAGCTTGCCGTTTGATGCTTGCCGTTGGCTGTGTCCACGTCACCACGCAACTTTCGTGCTCCTCCACGCCTGGGCAGTTCGAAATCCAGTGGCACAGCGCCGTCGTGAGTCGTTACCGTGCCGCCGAGCCAAGTCGTCTAGGCAAGGACGTTCCGTTGTACACCGTGTGAGACCTCCCGAGTGCTGATCTGTCGCGCGTCGCGCATGTGCGCCGTGCTGCTTTTTGCTGCGGACTTCTCACTGAAATCGGTGTATTTCTGTGCTCGAAAACTGGGTGGTCATGCCCACCTGCCTGCCGGTCGTCCTCCGACGTTGCCATACGTGCGCGTCCGAGCGTTTCCGGGCAAATGGCAAGTTTCGCGTCAACGCGAACCACAAGCTCATCGACGTTTGGCTTCTCGTGCTCTGTACCTCTTGCGGGGAGACGGCGAAGCTCACGGTCCTGGAGCGGGTGAATGTGCGCTCCGTACAGCCTGAGCTGCTGGACCGGCTGCACGGCAACGATGTCGGTCTGGCAGCCGAGTTGCTCCGGGATCCGGTCGTACAGCGCCGAAATCGCATCGCTCTCGACTGGACCGACGCCTGGCGTCTCGACACCGGCGGATCGGATCATCTGGACCGTGAGGTGATCGACGTCTCGGTCCGCTTCGCGGCGCGGATCCCGGTCCGGCCGGTGCGGCTGATCGCTGAAGGCTGTGGTCTTTCGCGGGCCGAGGTCGAGAGGCTGATCACGAAGGGGAAGATCGTCTCGGCGGTCCGGCTGAGTGGCAAGCTCTCCGGCGACTTCGCCTTCATGCTCAAGCGCTGAGCCCTCCCCCGGCCCGGGGGCTTGTCCGGCGAGAGCCGCCGGACAAGCCCTGGAGGCCGCCGTGGTCAGGCTAGGGCGGCCTCTGCTCACCGACCTGTTCGTTCGTCGATGCACTCGCGCAGCAAATCTGCGTGCCCGCCATGTCGGTCTGCGTGAGCCTGGACCGTTAGTGCTCCTGGGTCCGAAGTGTGCCTTTCGGGCTGGTGAGGTAGGCGTCGATCACTCGCATCGCCTTCTCCATCCCTCCTCTGCGGTAGAGCCAGTGGCCCACGACGTCCATCGTGAACAGGGACGCCTTCGGGAAGGAGCTCGCCATGCGCTGCGCGCCCGGCAGGGGCGTTGCCAGGTCGTGGGTGGCGTTGGCCACGAGGACGGGTGGGAGTTCGCCCTTGATGCGGGCCGGCCGGGGCTTGGGCGGCATGGTCCAGCCCTGGCAGCCGAGGATGGTGTCGAGGGCCTGGGCGTTGTAGCGGGTGTGCGGGGCGGCCTTCGCGGCCCTCTTCAGGATGGCCCGGTACTGGGCGTAGTCGCGGATCCGGAAGTCGTAGTCCCGGCACAGCACGAGCCGGAAGGCCGGATCGGTGCCGGTGGGGAGCCAGCGGACCTCACCCTTGCCCGTGTACAGGGCGGCCAGCTGCTGTGCCGTGCTCTCCGGGCTCCCCTTGCCGAGTGCGAAGGTGAGGAGGTCGGACAGCTTGTCGGGGTCGACCTTGGTCCGTGTCGGTCCGTCCGGGCCCGGTTCTCGCAGTGTGCCCGCGTCAGCGCGGGCGAACAGGGTGTCGGTGACGGCTGTCAGGTCTTTGCCCTTGAGCGCGCAGGCTGCGTCCTTCTCGCACCAGGCCGCGAGCCGCTTCAGGGTGCTGTCGATGGTGACGCTGCCGTCGATGAGGTATCGCTCGGCGTTCGGCCGGTCCGGATCCATCGCGCTGTCGAGGGCCAGTGCGCGGAGATTGCCCGGGAACAGCCGTGCGTAACGCTCGCCGAGGAATGTGCCGTAGGAGTGGCCCAGGAAGCTGATCCGGCGTTCGCCGATGGCGGCACGGATCGCGTCCATGTCTCGGACGACGCTCTCACCGTCCATGTGGGCGGCAAGCGGCCCCGTCCGCTTCAGACAGTCGGCCGCCAGACGGCCGTTCAAGGTGCGCAGTCGTTCGAACTCGGACGCGTTGCGGGGACGGGCCGGTACCGGGTCGAGGATCGTCTCGTCGCAGTCGGCCGCACCGCTGCGGCCGATGCCTCGTGGGTCGAAGCCGATCATGTCGAAGCGCTGGAGCATAGCCGCGGAGTAGCCACTGATGGGGTCGTCGGCGTACAGGGCATCGTCGGCTCCGGCGGCCCCCGGCCCACCCGGATTCGACATGAGGACGCCAATCCGCCGGGAGGGGTCCGTGGCCCGGTAGCGGGCGACGAAGATGCCGGTCTTCGGGCCCTTCGGCTTCGACCAGTCCAGTGGCACCTCGACCACCCCGCACTGGGCCCTCGGGCTGGGGTCGGGGTAGGGCGGGTCGGCCTTGGGACAGACGCCCCAGCGGATCGACGGGACGGAGGCGGTTGTGCCGGACGGTTCCTGGGCGGCTGCCATTCCAGGAGCACCCAGGGCAGCGGCCACGGCGGACAGGGTCAGGAGTACGGAGATGCCCCGGCGTCTCGTGTGTGGGCTTGGTTCCACCCGCATGCTCGTGTTCATGCGCGTCACTGTTTCGGCCCTGTATGACGGCGTCTCCATGGGCGCATGGTGGGAACGTAACAAGGCGTTCGGAGCTTGCTTTCGAAGGCCGGTTGCACCAGTGCGGTCAAGGGTGGGGGGCTGTGGACGGCGGCGCCTCGCCGACTGTCGCGCGTACCGGTATAGTGGGGCGCACAACTTGTTGTTCAGGCACAGAGGCCCCGCCATCCCGATGGCGGGGCCTCTGTTTTGTCTTCTGTCGGATCAGGCGATGCGGAGGTCGGGGCGGCCTTCGGCCGGGGGTGCTGCTCGGTATTCCGGTAGGTGGATGGTGGGCAGCTTGCCGCTCTTCATCTCTTCGAGGGCGTACGCGAAGGCGGCTTCCATGTCCGTCACGCTCTCGTATTTGGCGGCGAGTGGGTGGAGTCGGTAGCGGTTGCCCCCGCGGCCTTCGGCACGGGAGCGCAGCACGAGGTTGAGCTCGAACAGCGGCTCCATCAGTGCGCTGACGGTGGGTGGCTTCACCTTGTACTCCACTGCCATCTCGCGCTGGCTCGGGAGTGCGCCGCCGTTCTCGCTCCGGAAGATCAGGTACTGAAGGAATTTCACCGGGGCGGCTCCGATGGGCAGCGCCCAGATCCGCTCAGCGACGAGCGGCGACATGACTGCAACGGCCATCGGTGCCTTCCTCCGTATCGAATCGGCTTGTCGTGGTAGCAAGCATCACCCTGTGCGCTTCCTTCTGACAGGCTCGGGCACTTCGCCATCCAGGTTAAGGTCCAGCGCTTCCTGGTGGTGAACCAGCTCCGGACCAATTCTGTGCGGAAACGCTGTCGGATCGTCATCGTGGTCGGCGGCGATCTGGGCGAGCACTTCATGCTGGGCCGTGCTGTTGCCCTGGAACCAGAGGGTGACATTGAGACGGATTCGCCCGTTTCCTGCTGGTTCGAGCCACTTGTATTCGCAGAGGGTTCGGACGGCACGGTTCACGGTGGGGCGGGTGATCATCTTGGCGCCGGGTTTCTTGGCCGCGAGCCCGTTCAGGCCGTCGGTGATCTCCTGCTGGGTGTACTCCGCGATCCCGGTGCCGGGCCGCTGCCCGCCCGCTACGTACAGGAACACGCACAGCTGGCTCTTCGTGATGCCGTTGGCGATGAAGAGCTGGGGCAGCAGCTGTGTGAACCAGTTGCTGGCGAGGCTGTAGCCGGCGCCTCCGGCGAAGCTGTGGACGGATCGAGGGTCGTTCTCGTACTCGAAGGTGACGCCCTTGAGCTTGCGTTTCCCTGCCCTCGGCTGGGTTGTCTCCGGGGCAGTCGTGCCGAGTTGCTCACCCAACAGGTTCAGGATGTCGTCGAACACGGCGTTGCTCTCCGGCGAGGATGCGGGAGAGGGCACTGCTCGGGGCCGACGCGGCTGGCGCGACGGCGTTTCAGATGTCACTGGACCCTCCTTGTTGCTCAGGCGGTCCGAGGCTATCCCAAAAGTTCGGCTGAGCCTTACTTTTGACGGCTCGACACGCTTCGAGTCTGAGGGGGCGACGCGCTCGCTTCAAAAGTTTGCCTGAGCCGAACTTTCAGTGCAAGAAGGTGGCGGAAGTTAGTCTGAGCCTAACTTCCGGTTTCGTTCTGCAGCACATTTTGATCGAATCGGTGTCGCGGGCCGGGGTGTTCGCCCTGCACCAGCACTCCCCTGACCTGCGGTTTCTTCGACGCGTGTGGTCCATTCAGAAAGTTAGGCTGAGCCTTACTTTTGCGGCCAAATGTGCTGGCCAGGTTAACATTTCGACCTGCCAAATGTGTCGGCCAGAGCATGATCAACATCGCATATATGCAGGTCAGAGGGTTTTGGGGGCTCGGCGCCTCTTATAAAAGAAGACTCGCACCCGACGTACGGGTCGGCGTGGAGCGGGGTGTGTGCCTGTGTCGGCGACGCATCGTCGGCGTCTGCACGGGCTTCAGCCATGGTTCCTGAGCGGACGTCACGAGCTGAGCCATCTACTCACCGGACTGAACCTCAGCCGACGAAAGTCAGCCCCGACGATGGGTTCACGGACTCTGCGGCAGGAGTGCCCACCCGAGCCACCCACTCGGATCGACCACTGCGCCGCTTTTGATCGCCCGCGGTTCCACGAACCCGGCGGACCGCGATGATCCGAGCGCTGAGTGCGGGCCGATGCGGTTGCCACGATGGACAAGATGCCCTGCGGCACATCCAGTTGCTGTCTTTGCGGGTCTGCTCGAAAGCTGAGCGGTTATGGGCGGCGACACCGGCAGGGGCGAAAGGTGCCGCATTATAGCTTATGTTGACCAAGATTGGGCCACTCCCCCACCCTCGTAAGGGGACCTGAGGCTTGGTGAGGCGTTGTTGGGGAGCTATCACGGCGTGATAGCTCCCCAACAACGAAAAAAGAAGACACAGCTAACGCGTCGCGTGCTCAATTGATCTATGGCGTTAGTAGAGTGACGAACTATGACGACACCCGACACCAGGGGCGACCGAGAGAAGGTCGTCTCGAAGCTGCCCTCCTGGCTTCGCCAGGAACTCAAGGTCCGCGCCGTTCAGCACGGCATCGACATGCAGGACGCTGTTGAAGCCGGCATCACTGCATGGCGCGGTCTGGGATCCAACCTCTCCCCCATCGACACGTCTGGGGCGGAGTCGTTCGCGACCTTCCTGCCCTCTCCCCTGTGGACCGGGTTCCGCTCGGACTGCAAGCGTCGGGGGGTCTCCCTGATCCAGGGCCTGGCCCAGTCCGTGCGGGTCTGGCTGGACAGCCATCCCGCACCTGCGGTGAGGCGCCCGGACATCGTCCGACGCGTCGTCATCTGCAATCAGAAGGGCGGCGTCGGTAAGACCGCCGTCACTGCCGGAACCGGCGAGGCACTTGCGGAGGACTCCACCGCCCTGGTGCCGGTCCGTGTCTCCAAGCACTTCGCCGCACTCCTCGAAGAGGACGAAGAAGCTGCCGGCGACCCGCTGGCTCTGGAAGATCTGCCCGGTCTCGGGCAGCGTGTTCTGCTCGTCGACTTCGACCCCCAAGGACACCTCACCAAGCAGCTGGGCCACGCTCCCCTGACGATGGACGGGGACTCTCTCACCAATCACATGGCTGGTGATGGCAAGGGCTCTCTGAGCGATCTCATCGTGCCGATCGAGGAAGACCGGTTCGGTGGGCGCCTGCATCTTCTGCCTGCCTGCACCGATGCGTTTCTCCTCGATGTACGACTGGCCTCCGTCCGTGCACGGGAGTCGGCCCTCGAACGAGCCCTCGCCGCGGTCGAGCCCGACTACGACGTCATCCTGATCGACTGCCCTCCGAGCCTCGGGCTGAGCATGGACGCCGCCACCTACTACGGGCGCCGCCGCCCGCAGGAAGTGCCGGGCAACTCCGGTGTTCTCATCGTGGTCCAGGCCGAGGACAGCAGCGCCGACGCCTACGAACTGCTCACGTCACAGATCGAGGACATGCGCAATGACCTAGCTCTCGACGTCGATTACCTCGGCCTGGTCGTCAACCACTACGACGCCCGGCGCGGCTACATCGCCACCTCCTCGCTCCAGTCCTGGATGGCCATAAAGGATCCGCGAGTCGTGGGCGTCATCGGAGACCTCAAGGAACAGAAGGAAGCTGTCCGTGCCAAGCGGCCGCTTCTTGCCTATGCACCCCGCTGCGAACAGTCCGTTGCGCTTCGCGCCCTCGCCCGGGAGATCAGCAAGTGAGTAAGGCCAAGAACCTCGGGGCCGGTTCCTCCTTCGCCCAGGCTCGCCCCATCAGCGCCCGGCGGGCCGCGATCGGTGCCGCTACGGGTGTGCCGACAGCCGGCGTTCCCGATCCGACCGAGCTCGCTCTGAACCTCATCAGCCAGAACCCCGACAACCCTCGCGAGGAGCTGCGGGATCTGGATGGGCTGGCGGAGAGCATTGCGGAGATCGGCCTTGTCAACGCTGTGACGGTGGCTTCGATCGAGGCCTATCTGGAGGAGCGTCCGCACCGTGCGGCGGACCTCGACGAGGGTGCCCGGTACATCGTCGTCGACGGCCATCGGCGTCTTGCCGCGGCACGTCTTGCCGGCGCTGCAAAGATTCGGGTCAGTGTCGACAACGCCCTTGTCTCCACGGACGAGGCGCTGCTTGAGGCGGCCTTCGTCGCCAACGTCCACCGTGACGACATGAACCCGCTGGAGCAGGCACAGGCGCTTCGTACGCTCGTCGACTTCTACGGTTCTCAGACCAAGGCCGCCAAGAGACTCGGTATCGCCCAGTCGACCATTTCGTCGAAGCTTTCCGTCCTCGACCTGGACCCTCAGCTGCAGGCGGACCTGGTGGAGGGGCGCCGCAAGATCGAGCACGTACGGAATCTGTCCAAGCTGCCGCCCGATGAGCAGCGCCAGCAGGCGGATGCACGGGCTGCCGCAGGTGTTCAGCGACGCTCGGCGGTACGCGAGCTATCACGGCGTGATAGCTCGGAGAGCGTGGCTGCGGATGAGTCGGGGGTCGGGGCCGGTACGTCAGATGGTCTTGCCGTTCCGGACAGCTCCGGAGGACAGGGGGCGTCAGTATCACGGCGTGATAATCCGGGGGAGGTTCCGGCAGGGCTATCACGCCGTGATAGCCCGGGGGAGAGCCAAGCCGATCTATCACGGCGTGATAGCCCGAGCGAGGAGCAGGCGGGCCTATCACGGCGTGATAATCCGGGAGCTCGGGAACCCGAGCTATCACGCCGTGATAGCTCCGATGCTCCGGAAGAGGTGTCGGCGACACACGATGAAGTACCCGGACAGCGTTCGGAGCACGCCGGACGCCAGGTCGCTCCGGCTCAGCTGGCCCCGGGGGAGTCGGGCATCGTCGCGCTCGGCAAGGTTACGAAGATGCCCTGGCACGACGGTCATCAGGTTGCCGACCTTGTTCTGCGGAAGATGGACGAGGAGCAGCGGAAGATCCTTGTCGACAGGATTCTTGCTGAGGGCTCCAACTCGGTTCGATGAGTGGCCCGGTGGGGAGGGGCCGGGGCGCTGGGGTACTGACTCCGGTACCTGGCCCGCCTCCCGCCACGCCCAGGGCCAGGGCCCGCTCACGGGGATGGCCTGCTGCGGGCCGGCTTGTAGTGGCGGGCCGGATGAGGAACTGTCCGGCGGAGCAGGTGTGTTGATTGCTGATGCGACAGAACTCCGCTGGCCAGGCCTGCAGTTTGATGACCTCCGGCAGGCTCGACTGGCTGGTATGTGCTGGTGGGAGCAGTTGTGAGGGAAAGTTGCTTGAACCTGGACAGGGGCGGGTTTGAGTGGCTCGGGTGGTGGGGGAGTGGCCTCAGCGACTGGATGTCAGCGACTGAATAAGTGCTGAGTCGCTTCGTTCCATGAGGGAAAGTCGCAGGTCAGAGGGGTCTGTTGGGGAAACAGCGACTGAAGCGACTCAAGTTTCAGGTATATGGAGACATTCGTGCGTGTGCGTGTGAGCGCGTGTGAGCGTCATATATAGCGACCTTGAGTCGCTTCAGTCGCTGTTCTGTGTCGGATACGCCTCTGACCTGCGGTTCTGTGGACCCGTCGGCGAGCGACTGAGCGACCGTCGGTCTCTGGGCCGTCAGACGTGCGTTTGCTGGGCACCTTGCAGATGCGTACACCTGTTCTGTCCCATGTGCCTCTCCTCTCCCTCAGATTTCGCTAATCTGATTTTGGGAGTTGAGTCGCTTCAGTCGCTGATGGGGGAAGTGAATGGCAGCTGAGCTGCAGGTTTCGCGCAGCGACCAACGGCAGTTCGTAAGATCTGCATCGGTCGCTTCGCAGCCTCTGACAACTGCCTCATGGTGTGCGCGCCAGGGGTGGCCGGTTCATCCTCTTGCTCCGGGCCGTAAAACGCCGGTGGGCAACTGTGAGGTGTGCCGCGTTCAAGGTCATGCCCGAGGGGGGTGCGACTGTATTCGTGAGGGGCGCTGGTGTCATGGTTTTCATGCGGCGACGCTCGATTTCGACCGGATCCAGCAGTGGTGGGGAGCCCGACCCGATCTCGGGGTGGGAGTCGCCACCGGCCCTGCCGGCCTCGTGGTCATCGATATCGATGCGCATGCGTGTGAACTCCCCGACCGTGACCGGCTGCTGCCGGGCGTCGGGATCTCCGCAGGCGTCGACCTGACCGGGCTGGCCAACGGCTTCCACACACTGGGCGTGCTGGCTGCCCTGCGTGGCGCTGCCAGCCCGGCGGAGGACGAGTCGACGCTGCGCGTCCGTACCCCGTCCGGGGGGCTCCACGTGTGGTACCGCAACGACAGCGGTCACCGGTGGCAGTGCTCCTCCGGGTCGGGCGGCGGCCGCGCGCTCGCCTGGCAGGTCGACGTCCGGGCGCACGGCGGGTACATCGTGGCGCCCGGGACCGTGACCGCTGCGGGGGTCTACCGGCCCGTGGGGCCCGTGCGCGTACCGGCCGCGCTTCCCGCCTGGCTCGCCAGGGAACTGGAGCGCACCGGGCATCTGCCGTCCGCTTCCGTGCCGGGGACCCGGCCGGTGCCGCCCCGTGCCCGGCAGGCGGTTCTCGCGGCCGGTGGCGGCCGCGGTGCGGGGGACCGGGTACTGACCGGAGTTCTCGCCGAGGTCGCCGCGTGTGCGGTGGTACCCGAAGGCGCCGCGTTCTCCGAGAAGTTGAACCGGGCCGCGTACACCGCAGGAGGTCTGGTCGCGGCGGGACATCTCACCGAGGACGAGGCGACGCGGGTGTTACAGGATGCGGCCGAGCGGGCCCGTCCGGGGCAGCAGCGGCGTTGTCTGGCGATCATCCGGGGTGGTCTCAGCGCAGGTCTGTCCCGCCCGCTGTCCCTCGGGGGGCGGGCGTGAGCGTGGACGAGGAGAGAGCCCTGTCTGCCTTCGACGTCCAGGCGGTGGCCGCGCAGATCCTTGCGCAGCCGGTTCCGGCGCCCCGGCAGAGCGATGAGTCGGCGCGGTATCAGACTGCCGCCGTGCAGGGGAACGGCGAGGCGACGGCGGACGGGTTGCTGCCCGACACGTTGACCGATCGTGGGAACGCCAAGCTGTTCGTCAAGCTCTACTGCAACGACTACCGGCACGTGCCCGGGATCGGCTGGTACCGGTGGGACGGCACCCGGTGGCAGATCGACGAGGACGACACGGTGATGTGGTCGGCGGGCGATCTGGCCGAGTCGATCGCCACCATGGATCCGCGGGGCGTCTACACACAGACCGCGTTGCAGCAGCACCGCCGCCGCACGCTGAGCACCAGCGGGATGAACGCGATGCTGACCCAGGCGAAGTCCGCCCCGGGGATGGTGCTCAACGCGGCGCGGCTGGACGCGGATCCGTACGCGTTGTGCACGCCCGCGGGCGTCGTCGATCTGCGTTCGGGGCGTATTCGTCCTGCCGAGCCCACGAAGGACTTCCACTCCCGGTCGACCTCGGCCGCGCCGGAGCCGATGCCGACGCCGCGTTGGAACCGGTTCCTGACCGACACCTTCGGCGAGGGGCCGGACGGTGCGGAGATGATCGACTTTCTCCAGCTGCTGCTCGGCTACTCGGTCACCGGGGATGTCGGCGCCCAGGTGATGCCGTTCCTGTTCGGCTCCGGAAAGAACGGCAAGTCCGTACTGCTGGATGTCTTGATGAAGTTGCTCGGGGACTACGCGGACGCGGCGCCTCCGGGGTTCTTGATGTCGCGTCCGTACGAGGGGCATCCCACCGATCTGGCGGAGCTGCACGGCAGGCGCGTGATCGTGTGCAGCGAGGTCAAGCCGGGGGACCGCTTCGACGAGGCCCGGGTCAAGCTGTTGACCGGTGGCGACCGGATCAAGGCGCGCCGGATGCGGCAGGACTTCTTCAGCTTCGAGCCGACGCACAAGATGTGGCTGCTCGGCAATCACCGGCCCGAGGTCGGTACGGGCGGCTTCGCTTTCTGGCGGCGTATGCGGCTGATCCCGTTCGAGCGGGTGGTCTCCGACAATCGCAAGATCGACAACCTGGCGGACATCCTCGTCACCCAGGAAGGTCCGGGCATCCTCAACTGGCTCATCGAGGGCGCCCGTCGCTACCTGGGGGGCGACAAGGACCTGACGGGCCCCGAGCGGGTCCGCATCGCGACCACGGCGTACGCCGAGACCGAGGACCACACCGGGCGCTTCGTCCACGAGACCTGTCGGCTTGAGGCCGATCTGCGCGCGGAGCAATCCCAGCTCTACGCGGCCTACAGGAGCTGGTGCCAGAATGAGGGGGCGCCGGCGATATCGTCCCGGGCTTTCGCGGCACGTGTTCGCGAGGTGGTGGGACTGGCGTCACCGAAGGAAATGATCCTTTCCAACCAGCGCAAGTACTACCCGGGCATCGGCCTGCTCGCGGACGAGGAGACAGTATGAGTGCCCTCATCGCAGAGGACGAGATCGTCGACGAGATGGATCTCGTCTGGCTTGAGGACATCAGTCGGCTCGACTATGTCCGTCAGAGCCTGGACCGGTTGCCGACCCGGCGGGGGAGACCCGCGTACCACCGTGACGGCCGGATGGTCGGGTATGCCCTGCTGGGTCCGAAGGCCAAGCCGTCCCGTTCCTCGGGTACGTTCCGGCGGCGGGTGTTCTGGCTGCTTCCGCACGACCGGGACACCGAGCCCGACGGGCTGTATGCGAGGGGGGCGCCGGCGGAGGCCGTGGATGTGCGGACGCTGGCGCCGGGCAGCAAGGGGCACAAGACCGAGCGCTCGGAGGGCGGTCCGATGTCGTCCACGATGCGGGAGCTTCAGCCGTAGTCTCAGCCTCGACTTCAGCTTCAGCTTTGGCTCTGGCTTCGGTTCCTGGACCGGTGTCGGGCGCAGTGTGCGAGGGGCACCGTCCGGTTTCCTCGGCGGATGGATCAAAAACAGGCCGTCCGGTATATTTTCCACGGGGAGGGACCATGGCCAGGGGAGGCGTCGCGGTGCAGGGGGAACAGCCGGTGCAGGCACAGGTCGTGGTGGTCGGTGGAGGCCCGGTGGGCATGCTCATCGCCGCCGAGCTTGCCGGGTACGGAGTCGACACCGTGCTCCTGGAGTCCAGAGCCGAGGTGTCCGAGCAGCCCAAGGCGACCACGCTGCACGCCCGGGCGGTGCAGACGCTGGCTCGGCGAGGCCACCTGCCGGGGCAGGGGTATCCGTACACCGGTGGCGCGGCGGAGAGCGCCTTCCACTTCGCGGGGCTGCCGGGACTGGTCATCACGGCTCCCGCGCGTGAGCCCGAGCCGATCCTCAAGTGCCCCCAGTCGGAGCTTGAGCGGCACTTCGAGGAACGGGCACTGGCGGCCGGGGCGCGGATCCTGCGCGAGCACCGGGTGACCGAGCTCGTCCAGGAGGAGGCCGTGGTGCGGGTCACGGCCGATGGGCCGCAGGGGAGTGTGGTCTGTCTCGCCGGGTACGTGGTGGGGGCTGACGGCGCCCGCAGCACGGTCCGGGGCCTGGCGGGCATGGCCTCCGACACCCACCCGGCGACGGTGTCCGCGCTCATGGGAACCGTCACGCTCGCGCAGCCGGACGATCTCACCAAGGGCTGGCACCAGACCCCGCGTGGCTGGATCGTGGCCAAGCGGGACGAGGAGGGCCGGACACACATCCGGACGCTGAACTGCACCGGCGCCCACGCGGACCGGCAACTGCCCCCTACTCTGGAGGAGTTGCGGCAGGAGGTGTCCTGGATCGCCGGCCGGGACATCGCGATGGACGAGCCGCGCTGGCTCAGCAGGTTCAGCGACTTCGCGCGGCTGGCCCAGAACTACCGCAAGGGGCGGGTCTTCCTGGTGGGCGACGCGGCGCATGTGCACTTCCCGATCGGCGGCCAGGGCCTCAGCGCCGGTGTGCTGGACGCCCTCAACCTGGGCTGGAAGCTGGCGCTGGCGGTGCACGCATCAGCGGGCGCGGGGTTGCTGGACACCTATGAGCTGGAGCGCCGCCCGGTGGCCCGGCAGGTCATCGACCAGACGCAGGCGCAGCTGGCGCTGATGCGGCCCGGTTCCGAACTTGACGCGCTGCGACGGGTGTTCACCGGAATCCTGTCGGCGGACCGTGCTCACGGGCATCTCGGGGGTCTGATCAGTGCCCAGGACACGGTGCTTCCGAACGACTGGAACGGCGGGGCCTGCGATGGGGCGACGGGCACGTTCCTGCGCAATGCGGTGCTCAGCACGGCGGACGGTGAGACCGATGTGATCGGGCTGCTGCGCGAGGGCAGGCCGCTGCTGCTGCTCTTCGGCGAGGCGGGAGCCGCCCGGTGGGAGCCGGCCGGGGAATGGGCGGGGACCCTGAATGTGGTGTGTGCCCGGCCCACCGCTGAGGTGCCGTACGACGCGCTGCTGGTGCGGCCCGACGGCTACATCGCCTGGGTGCCGGGCGGCCGTGATCTGAAGGAGGCGCTGTCGGCGTACTTCGCCGAGGGCGCCGTGGCTGCGGGGCACCGTTGACGGTGCCCCGCAGGAACGAGCGGTGCTCAGCCGGCCGCTTCGACCAGGTCTCGCATCTCGGCCGCCTTCAACGCCTCGTCGTAGACCGCGGCTCCCCGGCCCTCGGAAAGATCGAGCGAGGCGAGGATCGAGGGCACCACCGCACTGGGCAGCACGTGGCGCATCAGGGCGGAGACCCGCCCCACCAGGTCGCGGTACTCGCAGACGGCCTGCGACATGGACTGGATGCCGGCGAAGGAGCCCACGATGACGTCGGCCGTCTCGGACGGCGAGATGTGGGGCAGCAACTCGCCCTGGGCCTGCGCCTGTTGCAGCAGGTCGAGGCCGACCTCGACCCAGCGCAGAAACGGGCCGCTGCGGTCGAGGTTCTGAGCCAGCTGGTCCATGGTCAGCCGCACGCCGGCCCGGACCATGGGGTCGGTCTGCAGCCGGTGGGCCTGGAGCATCACGACATCCACGATCTCCTGCACCTTGGAGACGCGGGGAGGGACGATGATGCGCTGGTCCTGCTCGGCGAGGACGCCCTGGGCCAGGTCTTCCTTGGAGTGGAAGTGGAAGTACAGGGCGCCCTTGGTGACTCCTGCCTCGGTGAGGATCTGGGAGATCGTGGCCGCTTGGTACCCGTGTTCCTCGAAGATCTTGGCCGCTGCCGAAAGGATCGTCTGACGGGTACGGATGGCTCGTAGCTGCTCAGCCACTCTGCCTCCTCCCTCCTCAGGGTGGTGAACGTCGGGTGGCCGGTAAAGAAACCGTCCAGTTCGTATCTTACAGGCCGCTTCCTTGGCCGTACCGGCCGGAAGAATGTCGGGCAAGAGAGGCAAAACCAATGATTCTTGTCACCGGTGCCACGGGGACCATCGGGCGGGAAGTTGTCCGAAGGATCCCTGCTGACCTGCCAGTTCGCATCATGGCGAGGGATCCGGGGCGGGTCACGGGAGCGGGTGCGGCGGTCGAGATCGTCCACGGAGATTTCTCGGATCCGGGATCGCTGGTGGGCGTTCTGCGTGGTGTTCGCACCGTTTTTCTGGTGACCAACCCCGGCGGTGACGACGACGCGGGTTTCATCCGGGCCGCCCGGTCGGCGGGGGTGCGGCACGTGGTGAAGCTGTCCGCCGCCGCGGTGGACGACAGCCGGGCCGAGGACCTGATCACCCGGTGGCAACGCCGTAACGAAGAGCTGTTGCGCGGATCCGGCATGGAGTGGACCTTGTTGCGTCCCCGCGCGTTCATGTCCAACGCGCTCTCCTGGGCGGGCTCCATCCGCTCGGACGATGTCGTACGGGCCCTGTACGGGGCGTCGTCCAACGCCTGCGTGGATCCGCGCGATGTGGCGGAGGTGGCGGTACGTGCCCTCACCGAGGACGGCCATGCGGGCCGGACTCACACCCTGACCGGGCCGGAGGCGCTCGCCGCGGTCGAGCAGACGGCCCAGCTCGCGGAACTGCTGTGCCGTCCGCTCCGGTTCGAGGAGCTGAGCCCTGAGCGGGCGCGTGCCGGGCTGGGCGCGCGCTATCCGGCCGACATCGCCGATGCGCTGCTGGAGAGCGCGGAGCGCGGCCGTGAGGGCGCGAAGGCGGCGGTGGACGACACGGTCGCCACTCTGCTCGGCAGGCCGGCCGGGACCTTCCGCGGATGGGCGCGCGATCATCTGGGGGCCTTCGGGAACGGGGACCGGTGAGGGTGCACGGATGAGGACACGTGGACGGCGGCCGCCCCGGTGGGTAGCCGCCGTCGGGCATGGTCAAGCCGCTGTTCGGCACGGATCAGCCCCCGTGGGACCCTGCCGTCACCGTGGAGCTGAAGACCGGCGCACCGTCCTGATGGGCGGTCACCAGGACGCTCCGGTGGCCCTCGGGGGAGGCGCCGGGCAGCACGGCCGCCTCGATCGTGCACGGGGAGTCCAGCTCGACGTACCGCTTGAACTCATTGGCGATGACGAGCGGGAGGTAGGACGACCGGCCGAGGGCCGCCGCCGTGGCCTGGCGGGCGGCTTCTACCAGCACCATGCCCGGCACATGGTCGACCGCGTGCTCGAAGAGCACGGGGTGGCGGGTGTCCACCCGCAGCTGCCAGTGGTTCTGCTCGTCGGTGGGGGAGAGCACCACATCCATGGGGGACATGCGCCCGACGCTCTGCGGGGCTGCCGGGCTGCTCAGTGGCAGCTGCTTCGGGTCGCCGTCGGAAACGCGCGCTCCGCGCACCCGGCGGTAGACCGCGGGCGCCATGCAGGAGAAGGAGCCGCCACCGGTCGCGACGATGTTCCCGTCATGGTGGAAGACCGCCTCGAAACGCAGTCCCGACAGGTTCCGGCCCCGCCGGTTGATCTCCGTGCAGTGCACGTCGATGCTGAGGGAAGCCGGCTCGTACCCCATCAGCAGGTACTGCGGACATACGGAGAGGGCGAGGTCCCAGACGAGGAACTGGTGGCCGAAGGGCACCCCGAACTCCGCGTGTCCCAGGAGTATGCCGATCTGGCGGACCGTCTCGCAGCCTATGAGCGGATCGTGGTGGCCGTCCGCGACCGGGGTGAAGAAGCTGTGGCCGCGCGGCCAGTGGGCGGACACGACGAAGTGGGTGTCGTCGATTCGGTCCCAGCCGGTGAGCATGACCTCATCGACGGTGGTCCGGTGTACGAGTTCTTTGGGAACGGTCATAGTCAAAGTGGTGGGGTAGAAGCCGCCAGGCTTGATCGTGGACGCCTTGGCGCCCCTTGCCAATTCTCTGTCGAACGCTGCCCGTTCGACCTGAAACGTGCTCGCAGACATTGCTCCCCCTGGGCGGGTGCGAGAGGTGTGGTAAGGGCTGTTCCTTGGCCCGAAAATACAGACCAGCCGGTTTAATTTCTAGTGTTCTTGGCCCCTTCTAGCCCAAAAACAGCGGAGGGGTTCACTCCGATTCGCCTGTTTCTGAGGGAACGGGCCAGGCCGGCGCGTTCCGGAGTCGGGGTTTGCGCAGCCCTTGACTGTGTAGATCGGGATACGTCGTGGTGTTCCGGTGCACGGGTTGGGCCGCTTCGGGATTTCAGGGGGAAGGAGCGAGATCCTTCAAAAACCGCATGTACGGTTTGTTATAGTTGCCGCCTGTCCTTTGGCAAGCACGGCAACTTCTGGCAATGACGGAGCAGTTGATGGCCAAACAGGAACGTGCGGTGCGTACGCGTGACACCCTGATCCGGTCCGCGGCCGAGGTCTTCGACCGTGATGGCATCTCGACGGCGTCGCTCACCGCGATCAGCTCGCGAGCGGGGGTGAGCAATGGGGCGCTGCACTTTCACTTCGCCAGCAAGGCCGCCCTGGTGGACGTCGTCGAGGAGGTGGCGCTGACCAGGTTGCTGGCCGTCACGAGCGGCACGTTGCCACTCGGGGCGAGCCATGTGCAGCTTCTCGTCGACGTCACCCACGCGCTCGCCGACGCGCTGCGCGTCGATGTGGTGCTGCGCGTCGGCTTTGCGCTGAGCGGCGAGACGTCCCGCGTGCGCCGGGTCGATCTGCGGGAGCGCTGGCGCTGCTGGGTCGAGGAAACGCTGCAACGGGCCGAGGCCGAAGGCGAACTGTGCCGGGGGGCCGAGATCAGGGACGTGGGTACCGCCGTGGTGGCCGCGACCGTGGGATTCGAGGTGCTCGGGGTGCGGGACTCGACGTGGCTCGCGGCGTCGACGGTGGCGCGGTTCTGGCGGCTGCTGCTGCCGTCGCTGGTGCCGGCGGTACGCCTTGCCGGAATCGAGGCCGGGGGGACCCGGAGTCCCTAAGGGCTGTCCCGCAATTCCTGGCGGGCGTGCGACGACAGCTACGGCACCTCGCCGCGTTGTCGGAACGTCCACATACATCCAGTATGTGGACGTCCCACCGCCTTGCGATGCACCGCATCTGACGCCGCACGCTGTTCCACCAGGAATTGCGGGACAGCCCTTAGGCGTGGTTGACGGAGCCCCGGTCCTCGCGTGGTGCGAAAAGGGCCGGGGCTTCCTGGTGTTCGGCCGAGGCGGTCGGCTGTCGTGGCCGGGGCGGGCCGGGTGGGTTGCCGATCAAGGAAAGGGGCCGCCGGTTGTCCTGGGGAGCCCTATCGGGTCCTCGGTGTTCCTCGGTGATTCCTCGGCGATGTATTGCGCGAACGGCCGGCGGTGATCCTGCGCCGAGACGCGTGGAACACCGTCGACAATTCCGAAGTCTCCAACTGCGCCCGGCCTTTTACTCGATGGCCGGAGAGATGCCCTGCAGTGGATCGATACGGGCGGCGTGAAATTGCTACTGACCGGCCGTTGCCGGCGGGCGGTTGCTGTTGGTCGGCCGCTACTGTGCGGTCGCCGTGTGCGCGCTCTTCTTGCGGGCGCGGTAGGCGGCCGCCTTGATCTTGTTCCCGCAGGACTCCATGCCGCACCACTGCCGCCGCATCCCGCGGGAGCGGTCGATGTAGATGCGGGTGCACTCGGGGTTGCCGCACTCCTTGAGCAGGGGTACGTCCGGCCCGCTCAGGAGCTCGACCGCTTGGCGCGCCACGGTGGACAGGGCTTCGTCCGGCGTCGCTTCCGTCCAGCGCCCCGAGGCGGTGAGCTGCGGTGCGGCGGGCGGTTTGCGCGCCGCACCGTTCAGCACGTCCAGGGCGTCGTCGGCGTACTCCTCACCGAGGCGGCGGGCCGTGACCAGTCGGTAGACGGCCTCCCGTACGGCGATCGCGTGGTCGACGTCGGCCCGGCCGCCGGGGGAGACCGCGTCGACGATGCCCGATTCCAGGTACCACGCCCTCAGCCGCTCCGGCGTCACGAGCATTTCGAACCGCACCGAGCGCCGTGCCCGGAGTGTCGCGGCGAAGTCGAGCGCCGGATTTCCGCATACGAAGACATGTTCCAGGTTCACATCACCATTCTGGCAGGTGACGATCGGGCGGGCAAGGCTCGTCACCGTGCGCGCGGCCGGAGCGCAGCCGGATCTCGCGGCCCTGCCAGCGTCTGCGCAGCCAGCGGTCGTGGCTGGCCAGGACGATCGCGCCGGGCCCGGTACCCAGGGCGGCCTCCAGCTCGTCGCACAGCCGAGGGGACAAGTGGTTCGTCGGCTCGTCGAGCAGCAGCAGCTCCGGCGGACGCGCCACCAGGAGCGCCAGTGCGAGCCGGCGGCGCTGACCGACCGACAGCTGAGCGACCGGCTTGTCCAGGTCCGCCTCGTGCAGCAGCCCCAGCGAGCGCAGCGGGACCATTTCCGCCCGCTCGGCGCCGAGCGAGCGCTCATAGGTCTCCCGGCCGGTCCGGTCGGGGCGGGAGAACACGGTGTCCTGGGCCAGCAGGCCCACTGTCAGCCCAGGTCGTCGGCGCACGTCGCCCTCGGCCGCGAGGCGCCCGGCGAGCACGGACAACAGCGTCGACTTTCCCGCGCCGTTGCCGCCCGTGACGAGGAGCCGCTCGGTCGCCGGTACATCCAGTCGTGCGACGGCGAGCCTGCCCGGCACCCGTACATCGCGCAGGGAAACGAGGGGGGTGAGGGAGTCGGAGGGGCCAGGACAGTCGGGAGAGCTGGGGGAGCTGGGGGAGCCAGGAGAGGTGGGGGAGGCGGGGGAGCCAGGAGAGGTGGGGGAGGCGACCGCCGGGGTCTCGGTGGGCGCGGTGGCCGTCAGTGCGGTGCCGTGGAATCGCAGCGGCTGCGGCGGCTCACCGGTCTGCCTGTGCTCCAGCCCGTCCAGCCGGCGCGTGGCATTGCGCACCCGTCGCGAGATCTGGCTCTGCACCCGACCGGCACGATGGCCGTAGCCCATCTTCTCGTTGTCGCGCCGCTCCCGGTCCGGCGCCACGAGGTGTGCGGTGACCCCGGCCGAGTGGCGCAGCGCCGACAGTTCCTCCTGCTCCTCGGCGTACCGCCGCTCCCAGCGCTCCCGCTCGGCACGCTTCTCGTCCAGGTAGGCGCTGTAGTTGCCGCCGTAGCGGACCGGGCCGTCCATGGCCGGGTCGAGGTCGACCAGATCCGTGCAGACGGCGTCGAGGAAGGCCCGGTCGTGGCTGGCCACCACGACGACCCCGGGCAGGCCGCGCACCTGCTCCTCCAGGAAGGCGGCGGCGCCGTCGTCGAGATGGTTGGTCGGCTCGTCCAGCAGTAGCGCCGAAGGGCGCCGGACCAGCAGCGCGGCCAGCGCCAGCCGACCGCGCTGCCCGCCGGAGAGGGAGCCGAGCGTCCGGTCGTGCCGGAACGCGCCGAGGCCGAGCCCGTCGAGCACCATCGCGGCCCGCCGGTCGGCGTCCCAGGCCTCCCGGTCCTGGGCCTGTTCGAGTTGTCGGCCGTACGCGTCGAGCAGCTCGGTGGAGTCGGGGGAGTCCTGCGGTACGTGGGCGAGCCGTTCGGTGAGACGTTCGAGTTCGGCCAGATCGTCGCGGGCCTCTCGCAGCGCCTCGTCCAGCACGTCGGCGATCGTCGACGCGTCGTCGAACGGCAACTCCTGGTGCAGAAAACCCAGGTCGGCAGGGCGGATGACGCTCCCGGCATCGGGTTCGTCCACTCCGGCGAGCAGCCGCAGCAGCGTCGACTTGCCGACGCCGTTCTCCCCGATCAGCCCGATGCGGTGGCCGGGGGAGGCGGTGAGAGAGACGCCGTCGAGAACCCGCCTGGCTCCCAGGGTGCGGACGACGTCGTGGGCGAGCAGGGACGGTCGAGACATGGTGGTCCACCTGATGTGAGCAGTGCTGTGGCCCGCCGGGTGGTGTTCCACCTCGGGCGCGGGCCCGGTCGGCACATCAGCGGCTCACATCTCGGGCGTTCCCGTCGTCCGCGTCTCTGTTTCGCGTGTCCCCGTCTCCTGAGTCCCTGTTCCGCGCGTTCCTGTCTCCGGCGCTCCGGTCTCCGTCAGCCTGCCGTCGGCCAGCCGCAACCACCGGTCCACGCCGATCCGGGCGAGAAATCGCTCGTCGTGGCTGACCACCACGAACGCGCCCCGGTACGAGCCCAGCGCGCTCTCCAACTGGCCCGCGCTCACCAGGTCCAGGTTGTTCGTCGGCTCGTCCAGGAGCAGCAGCTGCGGAGCTGGTTCGGCGCACAGCACACAGGCCAGCGTGGCGCGCAGCCGCTCGCCGCCGGACAGCACCCCGACCGGGAGATGGGCCCGGGGGCCCCTGAAGAGGAAGCGGGCGAGCAGATTCATCCGCTCCGCCTCTGTCCGGTGCGGTGCGGACGCGGTGAAGTTCTCTGCGACCGTACGGTCGAGATCCAGCAGGTCCAGCCGCTGCGACAGGTAGGCGATCCGGCCGTCGGCCCGCTTGATCTCCCCGCCGTCCAGCTCCAGTTCGCCATTGAGCAGCCGCAGCAGCGTGGTTTTCCCGGAGCCGTTGGAACCGGTCAGCGCGATGCGCTCGGGGCCCCGGACGGACAGGTCGACACCTGCTTCGGTGAACAGGTCCCGGCCGCCGTGGCGTACCTGCATCCGCTCGCCGAGCACGAGTGTGCGCCCGGCCGGCACAACGGTGTCCGGCAGGTCCAGCGTGATGCGCTGCTCGTCGCGCAGGGCGCGCCCCGCCTCGTCCAGCCTGGCCTTGGCGTCGGAGACCCGGGACGAGTGCAACTGGCCGGACCGGCCCGCGGACTCCTGGGCGCCGCGCTTCATGTTGCCGGCGAAGATGCGTGGCAGGCCCGCGCTCTTGAGGTTGCGGGCGGCGTTGCTCGCGCGGCGCTCGGCGCGTTCGCGGGCCTGCTGCATCTCCCGCTTCTCCCGCTTCAGCTCTTGTTCGGCGTTGCGGATGTTCTTCTCGGCGACTTCCTGTTCGGCCCGCACCGCCTCTTCGTACTCGCTGAAGTTGCCGCCGTAGAAGCGCAGTTCGCCGCGTTCGAGTTCGGCGATGCGCTCCATCCGGTCGAGCAGCGCCCGGTCGTGGCTGACCAGCAGGAGGCAGCCGTTCCAGTCCTCCAGTACGTCGTAGAGCCGGTGGCGGGCGTCGAGATCGAGGTTGTTGGTCGGCTCGTCGAGCAGCAGTACGTCGGGCCGCTTCAGCAGCTGGGCCGCGAGACCGAGCGAGACGACCTGGCCGCCGCTGAGCGTGTTCAGGCTTCGGTCGAGGGCGAGACCGGTGAGGCCGAGCCGGTCCAGCTGGGCCCGGGTGCGTTCCTCGATGTCCCAGTCGTCACCGATGACCGTGAAGTGTTCCTCACTCACGTCCCCGGACTCCACGGCGTCCAGGGCCCGGATCACCGCGGCGACGCCCAGGACCTCGGCCACCGTGAGATCACCGGTGAGGGGAAGGCTCTGCGGGAGATGGCCGAGCGTGCCGCCCACGGACACGGAGCCGGCCCCGGGCCGCAGCTCTCCGGCGATCAGCTTGAGCAGGGTGCTCTTGCCGGAGCCGTTGGGCGCGACCAGGCCCGTCCGGCCGTTGCCCAAGGCGAAGGACAGGTCGTCGAAGACCGGGGTGTCGTCGGGCCAGGCGAAGGAGAGGTTCGAGCAGATGATGGCGGCGTCGGACATGGAGATACCTCGAATGAGATACGGGCAGGCGCAGAATGCTGCCCGGAACATGGAAGAAGGGGACGACGGAACGGCCACGACGGCGATGCTCCTGGGCATCGGCCGGTGGCCTGACAGATCGGGGTCTCACCCCGAGATGTCGTCGTCACCCACCATGTCTGGTCTCCTCAAATACGCGATCAACGCTCTCGCGAGCTTAACAGCAGCCCCCCGGCGCCTCCTCGCGGTTTTCCTGTCGAGCGGAGGGGAGCGTGCAGGGGGCGGGCCTGGGGCAGGCCGGGCCCGGGCCGGGCCCGGACAGATTCGTGGCGGGCCGGGGGCGAGTGCGGGCGCGTGACAGATGCTGGACAGGCTCGGGACAGGCGCGGGGGTTACAGGCCGAGGTCGGCAGCCAGGCAGGAGAAGGACATCCACGAACCCTCCGGGTCGTACGCATCCCTCGCGGACTCGTGCGGCGAGGCGGGCCGCACCTCGACCATGTCCTGGTAGGGCACGCGCTCGGGCAGCTTCCCGAACCGCTCGTGCCGGGCCGCTGCCGCGCTGTCCACCGCGATCTCGGTGTTCACCGTGTTCACCGTGTTCACCGTGTTCACCGTGTTCACCGTGTTCACCGTGTTCACGGTGCCAGCAGTCTTTGCGGTGCTGGCAGTGCTTGCGGTGCTGGTGTTCATGGCCGGACTCCGCTCGATCGGTTGCGGATCGCGCCGTAGCGCCGGGCTGATATCAGGGTCACACCAGGTTCGTCACCTGTCAAGCCGGTGACGATTCTGAGTGGTGCGGTCAGAAGCGGTCCACATCCATGACGGCCCGGGCGAAGTCGACGGGTGCTTCCTGCGGCAGGTTGTGGCCGATGCCCCTGAGGGTGCGGTGGTCGTAGGCGCCGGCGAATCTGTCGCGGTACGAGGCGTCCCCGTCCGGTGCGGTGAAGGGGTCGCGCTCGGCGTCGAGGGTGATGGCCGGAACCTCGATCACCGGCCGCGCGGCGAGCTGCTTCTCGAAGTGGTCGTAGCGGCGCTCCCCGTCGGCGAGGCTCAGCCGCCAGCGGTAGTTGTGGATCACGATGTCGGCGTAGTCGGGGTTCTCGAAGGATGCGGCCGTGCGCTCGAAGGTGGCGTCGTCGAAGTCCCAGGTCGGCGAGACGGTGTCCCATACGAGCCGGTTCAGGTCGCGCCGCTTCGTGGGGTCCGCCATGGCCTTTCGGCCCCGCTCCGTGGCGAAGTAGTACTGGTACCACCAGGCGTGTTCGGCCGCGGGCGGCAGCGGCTCCAGGTTCATCGCGAGGTTCGTGACGAGGTAGCCGCCCACCGACACCAGGGCCTTGCAGCGTTCCGGCCGGAGCGCCGCGACGATGCCGGCGGTCCTCGCCCCCCAGTCGAAGCCCGCGAGCACCGCCTTCTCGATCTTGAGGGCGTCCATCAGGGCGATGACGTCGAGCGCGACCGCCGACTGCTGGGCGTTGCGGAAGGTGCGTGCGGAGAGGAAGCGTGTCGTGCCGTGGCCCCGGAGGTGGGGAACGATCACGCGGTACCCCTCCGCCGCCAGCAGTGGGGCAACGTCGACGAAGCTGTGGATGTCGTAGGGCCAGCCGTGCAGGCAGATGACCACGGGGCCGTGGGCGGGGCCGGCCTCGGCGTAGCCGACGTTCAGCAGGCCCGCCCTGACCTGCTTCAGGGCGGCGAATGACGTGTGCGAACCGGGGCCGGCCGTGGGAGTGGCCGATGCCCCGGCCCCGTCCTGCGCGGCGGCGGACGCGGGTGGGGGGACTGCCAGGCCCGTCAGGGAGGCGGCGGCCGTGCCGGTGCCCAGTCCCATGACCTTGCTGAAGGTACGCCTGTTGATCATTCGTAGCCCTTCGTACGAGTCGAAGTGCGGACGCCGAACTGTCCCACGCGGTTCGTCACCAGTCAAACAGGTGACGCATTCGGTCCGTGCGTATGGTGTTCGGCTTATGTCTCGACGAACTCGACGAACTCCACGAACTTGACGAACTCCACTAAGGAGAAGCGGACATGACAGCCCCGTACTCGCCGATCGATCCCTATGAGCACGGAATGCTCGACACCGGCGACGGCAACCTCATCTACTGGGAGACCTGCGGAAACCCCGACGGAAAGCCCGCTCTCGTCGTCCACGGAGGTCCCGGTTCGGGCTGCTCGGAGGGCTCGCGCCGGTCCTTCGACCCGGAGCGCTACCGGATCATCCTGTTCGATCAGCGGGGCTGCGGCCGGAGCACGCCCCACGCCGCCGATCACACCACCGACATGACGCTCAACACCACCGAGAACCTGATTGCCGACATGGAGCGGCTGCGTGAACACCTCGGTGTCGACCGGTGGTTGTTGTTCGGCAGCTCCTGGGGTTCCACGCTCGGTCTCGCGTACGCCGAGCGGTACCCGGAGCGGGTGTCGGAGATCGTCCTTGCCGCTGTCACCAGCACTCGCCGCAGTGAGATCGACTGGCTCTACCGGGGCGCCGGCCGGTTCTTCCCGGAGGCGTGGGAGCGATTCCGGGACGGTGTCCCCGAGGCCGACCGCGACGGCGACCTCCTCGGGGCGTACGCGCGCCTCATGGACGACCCCGACCCGGAGGTACGGTCCAAGGCCGCGACCGACTGGTGTGCCTGGGAGGACGCGGTCCTCTCCGCGGAGCCGAACGGAAAGCCCAACCCGTACGGCGGCAGGCCGCCCCGGGCCATGCTGGCGCTGGTGCGGATCTGTTCGCACTACTTCTCTCACGGGGCCTGGCTGGAGGAGGGGCAGCTGATTCGCGACGCGGGCCGCCTGGCCGGCATCCCCGGCGTCCTGATCCACGGCCGCCTCGACATCAGCGGACCGCTCGGCACGGCCTGGAAACTCGCCCACGCCTGGCCCGGCTCGGAGCTCGTGGTCATCGAGGACTCCGGCCACAAGGGAAGCGCCGCCATGAGTGAGGCCCTGTACGCGGCGTTCGACCGGTTCGCGCAACGGTAGAACGGCCGCAACAGCCGGGTGCGCGAGCGCGTGCGTACCCGCACGTCACTCCAGGAACGCCACGACCGTTGCCACGAACCGGTCCGCGTCGTCGAGCCAGGGGTAGTGGCCCGCCCCTGGCTGTACGACGAGTGCGGCATCGGGGAACGAGCCGGCCGCCTCGGCCACCGATCCGGGCGGACTGTTCACGTCGAACTCCCCGGCGAGCAGCAGGACGGGAGCCCCGAGGCCGGCGAGTGCCGCGCGGGTGGCATCCGGCGCGAAGGCGCCCTCGGCCGCGAAACGGGCGACGGCCTCTTCGTTTTCCGGCCGGCTCGCCATCAGGTGCTGCTGCGCCGCGGCGTCCCACCGCCCGTAGAGGAAGGGGCCGATGGCCTCCCAGTCGCTGCCGGTTCCCCCGGTGATCGCCTCCAGCGCGGCGAACGCCGCCGGGAACCACGGTTCCGCCCCGCGAAGCCGTGCGAGTTCACGCCTGGCCTCCCCGCTGATCGTGATTCCGAGAGCCCGGGTGCCCGGCGCGATCAGGGCGAGCCTGCCGATGCGCTTCGGGTGGCGCGCCGCGTACCGCGTCGCGAGGTTCGCTCCGGCGGAGTGGGCGAGCAGGTCGATCCGGGAGAGACCGAGGTGGGTGCGCAGGGCCTCGATGTCCGCGACGAGACGGTCGCAGCGGTAGGAGGAGGCGTCGTCGGGAACGGCGGACCGCCCGGTGCCACGAAGGTCCAGGACGACGAGCCGGCGGTGCGCCGACAGGCCGCCGAGATCGCCGAGGTAGCGGGAATCGGCAGGTCCTCCGGGGACGCAGACGACCGGGGCGTCGTGGCAGTCGCTGTCGCCGTCACTGCCGCCGTTTCCGTGTACGCGGTAGGCGAGCCGGGTTCCGTCAGGTGCGCAGAAGGTGGGCATGGCAGGGAACCATGCCAGCCATAACCAGGTTGTACAACCCGGTTATGGTGCTGGTTCCACGAGGTGTATAACCGACTCATGGCAGGCGAAGAGAGCACACACCGGATCCCCGGGACGCTGACCGAGGAACAGGCCGGGCGGATGCTCGCCGACATGAACGAGGTCATCCGCGCGGGCGAGGAGACGCGGAAGCTGCGCGCCGAGATGATCAAGCTGTTCATCGGCTTCGGCTGGACGCAGGACAGGATCGCCCGGCTCGCGGCGATGAGCCAGCCCGCCGTGTCCAAGCAGATGGCGAAGCACCGGCCGGACGACGACCTGACGCCCCCGATGGAGCTCTCTCTCGACCAGTACGACACCCCATGGCTCGAAGGACGGCTGTGGGCCCTCGCCGAGGAGATCTCGGAGACCCTCTCCGACACCGCCCGCTGCACCCGCCACGTCAACGCCGTCGCGCGCGGGAAGAAACGCTTCACCCCCGAGAACGTCGACGAGCTGCGACGCCTCGTCGAGGAGGACCTGCGACTGCACCGGGCAACGCTGCCGGCCGGGTACCAGGACGCGTACGACAGGATCAGCCGCGGTCTCGACATCCCCTCGAAGCCCACCATCACCACGTCTGCCGTCACCACGTCTGCCGGCGCCATCCCTGCCGCCGCCACCGTGTCGGCCTCCGTGCGCCGCGCCCTCGCGCACCGGATCCAGCGCGACCGGCTCACGGGCGAGGCCTGACCCTGCGGGCGCGGCCGTCCACGTACACCGTTCATCCGTCGGGACGATCTCGGTTGCTGCTGCCGGGGGAGCGGCCGAGACTGTCGAGAAGCCCGGCGGCTGCGCACCGGGGACGCATGCTGTCTGCCCGAGAGCAGGAAGAACATGGCCTTCACCGCTCCCGCCGATGTCGAGAACCGTCCGGTCGCCGTCATCGGATCCGGCACCCTGGGGCGCAGGATCGCCCTGATGTTCGCCACCCGCGGTGGTGAGGTCCGCATCTACGACAAGTCGAAGGAAGCGGGCGAGGCGGCACGCGCCTACGTGGCGGAGAACGTGGCCGAGGTCGCCGCCGGGATCGAGGGCGGCTCCCCGGGGCGGGCCAGTGTCACGGACGACATGGCGGAGGCGCTCGCCGGAGCCTGGCTCGTGGTCGAGGCCGTCCCCGAGCGCCTCGATCTGAAGAAGAGCGTCTACGGCGAGCTGGACCGTCTCGCCGACCCCGACGCCATCCTGGCCAGCAACTCCTCCTCGTACCCGACCAGCCAGTTCATCGACGAGGTCAGGCACCCCGAGCGGGTGCTGAACATGCACTTCTACATGCCGCCCAAGCAGAACGCGATCGACATCATGTCCGACGGCCACACCGACCGGGCGATCATCGACCTGCTGGAGCGCGAACTGCCGCGCTACGGCGTGTACCCCTTCGAGGCGCACAAGGAGTCGACGGGCTTCATCTTCAACCGCATCTGGGCCGCCATCAAGCGCGAGTCCCTGGCGGTGGTCGCCGAGGGCGTCTCCACTCCGCAGGACGTCGACGAGATGTGGCAGATCAACATGGGCACGCCTGCGGGGCCGTTCCGCATGATGGACCATGTCGGCCTCGACGTCGTCCTGGACATCGAGAACCACTACGCCGTCGAGCGCCCCGACCTGCCCGCCGGACCGCGCGAACTGCTGAAGAAGTACGTGGACGCCGGGCATCTCGGGGTCAAGACCGGCCAGGGCTTCTACGCCGACTACGCCGACAACTCCTGACCGTTGCTGAAACGCGCTGACTGCCGCTGATTGCCGTGCGTAGACGCACGCGTATGTAGTTGAGCGTTGTGGCTATGGTTCGTCTCGCCGCGCCGGAGTTGACTGATCTGCATGACGAACGAACAGAACATTCAGCAGAGCAGCACCCAGCAGAACACCGAGCAGGCCGCCCCGAAGACGATCCTGGTGATCGGCGGCACCGGCAAGACCGGGAGCCGGGTGGCGGAGCGGCTCACCGCACAGGGGCTGCCGGTGCGTGTGGGATCCCGCAACGGCGAGCCGCCCTTCGTGTGGGAGGACGCCGACACCTGGGACGCGGCGCTCGACGGCGTCGGATCCGTATACGTCACCTACTACCCCGACCTCGGGTTCCCGGGGGCGGCCGAAACCGTCGGCGCCTTCTCCGAGCTCGCCGTGAAGAAGGGCGCGCGCCGGCTGGTGCTGCTCTCCGGACGCGGTGAGGACGGCGCCGTCAACAGCGAGAACAAGCTCAAGGAATCGGGCGCCGACTGGACCGTCGTACGGGCCAGCTGGTTCAACCAGAACTTCAGCGAGAGCTTCTTCCTGGAGCCCGTACTCGCCGGCGAGCTGACGCTGCCGACCGCCGATGCCGTGGAGCCGTTCGTGGATGTCGACGACATCGCCGATGTCGTCACCGCCGCCCTCACCGACGACAGGCACATCGGCAGGACGTACGAGCTGTCCGGGCCCCGGTCGCTGAGCTTCCGCGACGTGGCCGCCGAGCTGTCGCAGATCACCGGCCGGGAGATCACGTACACCCCGGTCACTCTCGACGACTACCGGGCGTTCCTGCGGGAGAACGGGCTGCCGGTCGAGTTCGCCGACCTGTTCTCCCTGATCCTCGACGGGCGCAACGCCGATGTCGTCAACGGCGTGGAGGAGGTACTCGGCCGCAAGCCGCGCGACTTCTCGGCGTTCGCGAAGGATGCCGCCGCCACCGGTGTCTGGAACGTCTGACGACGCCCGGCAGCAGCCTGGCACCATTTGAGAGCGCCGGTACGTATCGCCGGCATGGATCGTCGGTACGTATCGCCGGCATGGACCGCCAGCATGGATCGTCAGTACGGACCGTCAGTACGGATCCGGCCCGGTGCCGCCTCCGCAGGCCGAATGGGAGATCACCACATGGACGTGCTCACCGGACTCCTGGACGGGCCGAAGGCGCGCGGAGCCTTCCTGCTCAAGTCCGTCTTCGACCCGCCCTGGTCGCTCCGTGTCGAGGACCGCGCTCCGATCTCCCTGGCGACCATGGTCCAGGGCAGCGCCTGGGTGATGCCGGACGGCGGGGTGCCGGCCCTCATCGGGCCCGGTGACATCGCCGTGCTGCGGGGGCCCGACCCGTACACGATCGCCGACGCGCAGGACACCCCCGTCCAGATCACAGTCGGCCCCGACCAGCGCTGCAACACCACTGTCGGGGAGGACGTCACCGACACGATGGCGCTGGGGGTGCGGACCTGGGGCGACCCGCTCGGGCAGGGCTCGTCCGTGATGCTCAGCGGTACGTATCAGGCACCCGGCGAGATCGGTCGCCGACTGCTGGGGGCCCTGCCCACGCTCCTGGTGCGGCCCGCCGACCTCGGCGACACCCCGCTCGTCGGTCTGCTGGCCGAGGAGATCGGCCGCGACGAGCCGGGACAGGAGCTGGTCCTCGACCGCCTTCTCGACCTGCTCTTCGTCAGTGTGCTGCGCACCTGGCTCGCCGAGCCGGATGCCGGTGCGCCGGCCTGGTACCACGCCCGGTCCGATCCCAGGGTGGGGCCCGCGCTTCGGCTTCTGCACGGTGATCCGGCCCATGCGTGGACGGTGGATTCGCTGGCCCGCAAGGTCGGCGTCTCCCGGGCGGGCCTCGCCCGCCGCTTCACCGAGGTCGTGGGGGAGCCGCCGATGACGTACCTGGCCTCCTTGCGGCTGGCCATGGCCGCCGACCTGCTGCGCGAATCGGACGTCACGGTGGCCACGGCGGCGCACCAGGTGGGCTACAGCAGCGCGTTCGCGCTGAGCTCGGCCTTCAAGAGGGTGCGGGGGGTCAGCCCGCAGGAGTACCGCAGGAGTGGTGCTTCGCAGGTCGCCCTGCCCACGGCGACACCGTCCCGGACCGTGGTGCTGGGCAGCGGCGGCTGACGGCACGGGGTCCGCTCACGTCAGTCGACTTCAACAAGGTGATCGACGGCAGCGGCCTGTGCAAGGGGGTCCGGGAGGCGACCGACATCACGCGCTCCCTGCTGTGCACCGCCGTCCCGGGCTGCCTGGCGTACTGCTTGGCGTACTGCCTGAAACCGCACGGCCGCGGAGCGGCCGGTGTTCCGGACTGATCGTCCGGTGGTCGTGTTGTGCCGACCGACACCGGCCATCCGCGGCCTGGTTGCGCTGTGCTGGGCTCCCGCCCCGGTCACCGCCGGGTGCCGGGCTTGGGGAGCGGTCGGGGACGGGGAACCGAACGGGGCTTCAGCGGCTGGGGGCCACGGCCGCCGAGGTTGAACTCGGTGAAGGTGCCGGCGCCGTGTCGGGCGGTGAAACGAACTCGCAAGTTGACTCCTGTGTGTGACTGCGATGTACCCTCCATTTGGAGTGCTTTGAATGTAGTACTTCATTTGAAGTGGTGTCAACGTCTTTGGAGGATCTCATGCGTCAGAACCCGGCCCGCCGTGCCGCGTTGCTCGACGCGGCCATCGAAGTGCTGGCCGCCGAGGGCTCGCGCGGGCTGACCCTGCGGGCGGTGGACGCCAAGGCACAGGTGCCCGTCGGCACCTGCTCCAACTACTTCGCCAACCGCGCCGAACTGTTGCGGCAGATCATGGAACGCGCTGGCGAGCGACTGACGCCGGACCCGGCGGAGGTCGCCGCGGCTCTGGCCGCCCCGTCGTCCCCCGAACTGGTCGCGCAATTTCTGCGCGACGTCTACCGGCGTATGGACGCCGATCGCAGCAGCTACCTCGCCATGTTGGAGCTGCGCCTGGAGGGCGTACGTCGGCCCGAACTGGGCGCCGAGCTCAACAGGATCTTCCGCGTGGCGCTGGAGGAGAACATCCGCTTCCATCTGGACGCGGGGCTGCCCGGCGACCGGGTCGATGTCACCCTGCTGTACCTCGCCGTGTACGGCATGATCGTGGACGACCTCACCGTGCCCGACGTCCTCGCGGGCTCTGCCGGCGAACTGATCGACGAGCTGTGCCGACGCCTCCTGCCCCGCGACGCGACCGAGAATGCCTGAGCGGAGGTGGTCCTACCCGGGGACCTCCGTGCGCTCCCACCATTCGTAGACGGGCAACTGCCCCTCGGTCGTCTCGCGGTGGCGCGCCGTGGCCCTGAAGTGTTCGTACCCGCCACGGAACGGGATCTTGATGTCGGGCCCGGATCCGGGTGCGGTGAGAGGGACGATCCGGTCGGGGAGATCGTCGGGGCCGCCTTCGAGTACTGCTTTCGGTGCGTCGGTCATGGCGAGAGTTTCTCCGGGTGGTGGCCCGGCTTCTCCGTGACGCGCCGAAAGGTCCACCGTCGCTCGCCACGCCCCACTCCGACGGCGCGCATGGTAACTTCGTAACAAGTTGAATAGTATTCCTCCGGGAGGTGCGCGGGTGCTGCAGATCCAGATCGGTGCCGAGCGCGCGGCTGACCCGGACGACCGTCTGATGCGGACCACCCTCGGGTGGCGCCGCGGCATGAGCGAGGACGAGGCGTGGGAAGCCGGCCGCGGCATCTGGAAGTTCAACGCGGACCGGGCCCTGTCTCAGGACGAGGTGCAGATCATCAACACCGCGGGCACGGTCCTCGCGGTCGCGAGGATCATCGGCATCTCCAAACACGGTGACCGTTACGCTCTTGAGGGCGAGCTCTTGCGTGACGACCCCCGCGTCGGCCGCCCGACCGCTAGCCCGCATCTGTCCCGTAACCCCGTCACCTACATCTGACGGGCCTCATGACACTGACGGGCCCCATGACACTTCAGCCGCCGCGAAGGGAGTGCTCCAGTGAGTGACTTCGACGCCATTGACGCGCTGCTCGCGGACGTCGGCCCGCAGGCCGAACTCCCGCCGCCGGACGTCCGGCGCGAGCTTCGGGAGCAGGCCAGGCTTTCCAAGGCACAGGTGGCCCGAGCGCTCGGCGTGAGCCCCGGCACGGTCGGCGCGTGGGAGGGCGGCCGCGATCCGTCGGACGAGATCCGCGCCAAGTACGCGTATCTGCTGGACGGGCTGGCCGCCAAGTTCCCCACCGAGCCGGCACCGGAAGCGCCGCCCGCGGAGGACGAGGGCGAGGACGAGGGCGAAGGCGGGGACGAGAGCGGAGACGAGAACGAGGCCGGGGACGAAGCCGGCGACGAGGTGGAATCCCTCGTCGCTCCCGAGGCGTGCGTGCTGTGCGGAGCGCCGGCCACGCACCGGGTGGCAGGCTTCGCCCAGCACCTGGACCCGTCCGACTGCCGCCCCGCGACCGCCACCGGTACGCAGTCGGCTGGTGCGCAGTCGGCTGGTGCGCGGCCTGCCGGTGCGCGGCCCACCCAGACGAAGCCCACCGGCACGAAGCCCACCGGCACGAAGCCCACCGGTCCGGCCCCCGGAACCACTCCGCATCCCGTCCAGCGCCCCCGGAGCCCGGCCAAGCGCGCGTTCCAGGAGCAGTCCGGGGCCGCGGACCTGATCGGGCAGACCGTTCAGGCGGCGCTCGCCGAGCACCGGGGCGATGTCGAGGCGACCCTCGCGGCGCTGCTGAAGCGGGCGATTCCGGACGCGATGCGGCTGCTCGACGAGACCCGCAAGGGCGCGCGGTACGACATCGTCGCGCACCCGTGGATCCCGGACATCCTCCGAAAGCAGACCTCCAAGGGCGCGGACCGGATCTGGGAGGCACGCCCGAAGTGGACCCGTCGTGAACTGCCGCCCGGGCGCCATGAGGTGACCGCGCTCGACATCAACGGCGCCTACCTCTCCGCTCTGAAGACCCACCTCCCGCTCGGCCAGCTGGAACACAGCGCCGGATTCGCCCACGACCGCCGTCGCGCCGGCGTCCACCTCATCACCCCGCCCGCGTGGGAGCACGAAGCCGTGCTGCCCAACCCGATCGGCAACCGGGACGAGCCCGGCCCGCTGTGGGTCACCGAACCGACTCTGCGCCTCCTGCTGCGCCTCTCCGGCCCGAAGCACGCCCTGTGCGAGCCCCCGGAGATCCATGAGTCGTACACGTCCGGGGCGACGGAGAACCTGCTGGAGAAGTTCCGCGTCGCCCTCAAGGAGACCAGGGACACGGCGATCGCCGCCGGCGACGAAGTGACGCTGGAGTACGTGAAGGCGATGTACTCGAAGTTCGTCTCCACGATGGGGGAGTCGAACTACAACCGGGAGCTCTACCGCCCGGACTGGATGCACATCATCCGCAGCCAGGCGTTCTCCAACCTCTGGATGAAGGCCCTCAAGGCTCACGACGAGGGACTCACCGTCGTACGAGCGATGGGCACCGACGAGCTCCACGTCATCGGCGACTGGCACCGTGTCTTTCCCGAGGGCCGCGGTGTGACCGAGGTCAAGATGAAGGACATCTACACCGCGGGTGCTGATGCAGCTGACGGTGTCGATGATGTCACTGGCACTGGCACTGGCACTGGCACTGGCACTGGCACTGGCACTGGCACTGGCACTGGCCCGGACCCGGACCCGGACACCGGTACCGACACGGACGAGGACACCGGGAGCATGTCGGGGGAGGAGAAGTAGATGCCCGAGAGGACCATCGACTTCGGGAAGTTCGGCGCCCGGGGCATCAAGGGCAGCGACGCCGTCGCGCGTAAGCTCGACGAGCTGTCGGGCGGCATCGTCACTCCGGTGACCGTGAAGCGTGGTCTGATGGCGCGTCTGCACTACCTCACGAGGACGGAACACAGCCGCCGGGCGGCCAGGGACGCCGGACTGACGGTGACCGACCGCACGCTGAAGGCGTGGCTGGACGAGAGGCGCAGTCCGACGAAGGCCAACCTGGAACGCATCGAGGCCGCCTACCGCCAGGTGCGCCGCCAGAACGTCGCCCGCCACCTCCTCCGGCGCCTGAACGCCAACGGCGGTACACGGGTGGAGATCCACCCGCTCAACCAGTCGCAGGTGCCGCGACCGCTCCAGCGGATGGTGGAGTACCGCACGATGAACGTCCGCCGCTGGGACCGCATCGTCGAGGCCTGGGCGTCCGGCGACGACCAGGGTCTGGACGACGCCTGGGAGGACACCATCGTCGACCTGGGGTCGCAGTGGGGTCAGTACGAGTACGTCACCAACATCGGCTTCGCCGCGTAGCCGGCCCGGCCGATCTCTTTCGGCGCCCGTTGGAGGAGCGGCCCGACGCCCTGCGAGAGGTGCTCGCCCCGCTGCAAGAGCGCGATGCCCGCAGGGCGTGGCGGGAGCGACCGTGCACATCCCGGTGGCCCGGTCCGCTGGGTCCGTTCGGTTCGCTGGGTTCGTTCGGTCCGCTCAGGCCGTTCCGTCCACCGGGATCAGCGTGAGGTAAGCCATCCCGAGCACACCCCGGTAGCCCCTCAGCCAGCTCGCCCGGTGCCGGTCGACGCGCTCGCGCGTCTCCTGCGCCAGCGGATGGTCCGGGTGAGTGGCCAGCCACTCCTCCGCGTCCGACTGGTAGCCGGACTCGAAGTCCTCCCACTCGTCGTTGTCGGCTGTCTCGATCCAGAGGGGCCGGAACCCGGCGGCCACCGCCACATCGACGAGGCCTGCCAGATCGTGGTGCTCGTCGGCACGGGCGTCCGGCCACATCGCGGCCAGTTCGGCGGAGGTGGGGGAGCGCTGCCAGAAGGCCTCGGCGAGCAGGACCCGTCCGCCGGGCGTGACGATCCGGCGCAGCGCACGCAGCGCGTCGGCCGTGTGCCGGGGCGGCTCCTCGTCACTGAGGGCGTGACTGGCCCCGAGACACAGGACGAGGTCGGCGGGCCCGTGGGACGTATCCACGGCGGATCCCTCGACGAACTCCACACGGCCGGACAGGGCACGGGCCCCGGCGTTCGCGCGTCCCCGGGCGAGGTCCTTGCCGTTGAGGTCGATGCCGATCCCGGTCGCCCCCGGCACCGCGTCGAGCACGCGGAGCATCAACTCCCCCCAGCCACAGCCGATGTCCAGGACCCGAGCCGGGGCGGCCCGGCCGAGCCTCTCGACGATCCGCGCGGCTCGCGCCTCGGAGAGCGGACCGTGGAAGGTGAGCCGGGTCAGACGCGGCGGAAGATCGGTTTCGGTCATGCGGCGCAGAGTAGCGCCGTCGAACCCGCCCACGACACCGAGTTATCGCCCCACCGAGTCACCTGGTCCGCCGTCCTGGACCCGGTCGGACCCGGTCGGAGCCGGTACGGCCACAGACCGACGTTCTCCCGTTCGACCCGGACCTCGACCCATGCCGTATCGGCGACGCCCGGCGGTGGTGCGACCGTGAGCCCGAACAGGAGCAGCGTTCCCCGGTCTCATTCCACCGGACCGTCGTGCACGAGCCGGTGCAGGGCCTTGTCGAGCCGGGCCTTCCGGGTCTCCGGGGTGAGCGCCTGGAGCAACGGCAGGATCAGCTGGTAGCGCCCCGACCTGTCGAGCGCCTCGAATGCCTTTCTGGCGCCGGGTTCCGTGTCGAGCGCCGCCACCAGGTCATGCCCGGTCGCCCGGCGCGCGCTGACGCCCTGGGCCGTCCGGCCCGTCATCGCGTGCCGCCTCCGATACGTGCCCCGCGCTCCTGCTGACGGCGCAGCGCCCCGGACGGGGGAGTGTCCGGGGCGCTGCTGCATATGGTGCGCGGCTCCTGCGTGTGCGCGGCGCTGCCGCTACGAACGTGTACCGCGCGCGGGACGCCGTCTCAGAACTCGTCGGCGCCGTTGCGCAGCTCGTACGTCCAGTAGCCGGTCTTCGCGGCGGCGTCGTCGACCGCGATTCCGCCCTTGGGCGCGGCGACGGTCTTGCTGCCCTCGGCCGGGCCGTCGGCGGCGAAGAGGTTCACGTAGAAGGAGCTGACGGCGTGGTTCTTCTCGTCGACACCGCCGTTGTTGATCCGCACGGCCGCGTAGGCCGGGGTGCCGGCGTTCAGCACGATGAGGGTGCCGGGCTTGCTCTTGGCGACCGGCGGGACGTCCTTGGAGGTCTGGGGGAGGTCGCCGAACCCGAGCAGCGGGTACTGGAGCAGGGTGCAGGCGTGGCCCGAGATGTTGGTCGCGGTCAGTGTGATGTGCGTGGTGGGCAGGCCCGGCTGCTTGGCCGCGGAGACCTTCACGTCGTTGACGGTGCAGGCCGGGGCCTTGGCACTGGCCTTCTTCTTGGCGACGGCCTTCTTCTTGGTGGTGGCCTTCTCGACGACGGCCTTCTCGTTGGTGACGGCCTTCTTCTCTGCGACGGCCTGAACGAAGGTGCCGGAGGTGGTGGCCGAGCTCGTCGTGCGCACGACGCCGTTGTCGCTGCCGCTCGTGCCCTGCTCGGCGGAGACGGACGCGGCGGCCCCGTTGTCCTTCGAGCCGTCCTCGCCGCCGCAGGCGGTGAGCGTCAGGCTGAGGGCGGCCACGGTGGTCGCGGCGAGTACGGCAGGGCGGCGGATGGACGTGCGCATGTGGGGCTCCCCGTGTGATGAGGTTGGTGCGATGTGCGGTTGCTGCCGGGTGCGGCGGCTGGTCTGCTCACAGCTTCGGCCCCCTTCCTGCCGTCCTGCTGACGTCCGGCTGATGAACCACTGACGCACTCGCCGACGCCCTCAGCGGCCGCGTGCATGTCTCTTCCAGGGATGCGTGGGTACGGATCACCTCCTGCTCCGGCACCGCGTGTGCCGCGACGAGTTCGCCGACCCGCTCCGCGGCGGTGGCTGCACGCGGACTTCCGTCGGCGCGGTCGGCGGCCTCGATCCCCGCGCCGGCCGGCACATCGCGCAGCCGCTCCGGAGCGGGCGGCAGGCCACGTCCCGGACTTCACTCATGCGCCGAGCCGCATGCGCTGAACCTCATACGCCGAACGCGGAGTTCATCGGCCGCATGCGTTCGAACGCGGTGGGTGTGGTCCGTCGGCGGAGGAACTCCTTGATGTCCCGGGCACACTCGGCCGGGCTCGCACTGCTGGTGTCGCACTCGAAGTCGTGGACACCGTGGGAATGGACCTGGTCGAACTGGCGGGCGGCCAGTCCGGCCGGACGGTCACCGCGTGCCTGCTCCCGCCGCTCCAGCTCCGGCAGTGGACAGCGCACCGCGACGAGGACGACGTTCTGAGGGGGGAACAGGGCCAGGCAGTCCTGGAGACGCCAGGGCTCGCTCAGGACGTGGTCCACGACGACGGTGTTGCCCGCGGCGGCCATGCCCGCGACCGCGCGGTGGTACCCCATCCAAGTGCGCTTGAGCGTGATGTTCAGCTGGTCCGGGGGCATCTCGGGCGTCGACCGCATGGCATGGAACGCGTCCACGGGCATGTGGAAGCACGGCTCACCGAGGATCGCTGCGAGCTCCCTGGCGATGCTCGACTTGCCCGAACTGGATGTGCCGTTCAGAAAAATGATCAGCCCATCGGCCGCCTGCGGGTTCCGGTGCATTGCCCAACTCCTTTCGCCATTCGGCTCGTTCATTGGATCAGGTGCGTACGTCCGCTGCGTAGCCGGGTCCTCGTATACCAATAGGTGTGAAGCGGAAGATTCAGTAGAGCGCATTTCAGGCAAATGCTACGTCGATCTCCGGAGCTCTTGTCCGACCTCTCGTCTTGGTATACAAACTGGATTCCGGTCCGCACCGAATGGACAAGGAACGGACAAGGAACGGACAAGGGGCGCGGCCCCGATGTCTCAGACCGAGCCGAAGGAGTTCCATGACGCCCCCTCCCTCCCCGCCGTCCCGACGCGGTGTCCTCGCGGGTGCCGCTTCGCTGGCGGGTACCGGTGTCGCCATATCCGCGGGTGTCTCGTCGGCCGTGGCCGACTCCCGCGGGGAATCGCGCCGTGAGCCCCGCGACGCGGTGGTCTTCCGCGACGTACGGCCCATGGGCGCGGCGAAGCCGGTGGACCTCACGGTCGTCGACGGCCGTATCACCCGTGACCGGGCCCCCAGGGGCGCCAAGGTGATCGACGGCGGCGGACGCATCGCCCTGCCGGCCCTGGTCGACGCGCACATCCACCCCGACAAGACGACGTGGGGCGGCGACTGGGTGTCGCGCAAGCCGGCCGACAGTATCGCCGAACTCGCCCAGCAGGACGCCGAGTTGTTCCGCAGCCAGCGGCGACCGGTGGCCGAGCGGGCCTATGGGCTCATGGCGCACGCCGTGACCCGGGGCACGAGGGCGATGCGGGCGCACGCCGACATCGCCCCGGCCTACGGCCTGGCCTGTGTGGAAGGTCTGGGGCAGGCACGCGAACGGCTCAAGCACGCGCTCGACGTACAGATCGTGGCCTTCCCGCAGCATGGCGTCATCCGTACCCCCGGCACCGCGGAGCTGCTCCGGGAGGCCGCCCGCAGCGGGATCGTGGACATGGTCGGCGGGCTCGACCCGATCAGCTTCGACCACGCCCTGGACGAGCAGCTGGACCTGCTCTTCGGCCTTGCGGACCGGTACGGCGTCGGCGTCGACATCCACCTCCACGACCGGGGCGAGACCGGCCTGACAGTGCTGCGCGGCATCATCGACCGCACCCGGGCGCTGTCCCTGAAGGGCAGGGTGACCGTCAGTCACGTCTTCTGCCTGCCCGGCCTCTCCGACGCCGAACTGGCGAAGACCGCAGCGGACCTGAGCGATCTGGACATCGCCCTGACCACGGTGGCGCCGAGCGCGTCGCTGGTCCTGCCGATCGAGAAGCTGCGCGAACACGGCGTACGGGTCGGGCTCGGCTCCGACGGGGTGCGCGACTCCTGGAGCCCTTTCGGCAACGCGGACATGTTCCACCGGACCCACCTGCTCGGCTGGGTCACGGACGTGCGCCTCGACAAGGAACTGTCCGCCTGTTTCGAAGCCGGAGCGCACGGCGGTGCCGATGTCATGCGGCTGCCCCGCGCCGACCTCTCCCCGGGCTCGCCGGCCGACTTCGTGCTGCTGCGCGCCGAATGCCTGCCGCAGGTCGTGGTGGACATGCCGGCACGCGACATGGTGGTGCACGCCGGACGCGTGGTCGCCCGCGACGGCCGACTGGTCTGACGACTCCCGGCCCGGAGCCTCTCGCTGAACGACTCAACGCTGTTGAACGACTCAACGCTGTTGAACGATCCAATGGCTGTTGAACGACCCGATGCCGTTGGACGATTCAATGGCTGTTGAAGGGCCCGACGCCGTGGGACGACCCGATGCCGATGAACGATCCAACGGCCGTTGAAGGACTCAACGGCCGTTGGCGCCGGGACGGTGCCGGGCCTCCCGGTGCCAATGGCCGTAAGCCGATGTTCTTCGAGGCCGTCGTCCTATTGTGGGCCGATGCGTTCACACCAGATTGACCGTCCGGCAGACCTCGACACGGTCCGTGAGTCCTATGACCGGGTGGCTGACAACTACGCCGACATGGTGGTGACGACGGGAATGGGCGACATCCGCCGCCATCCATGGCTCAAGGCGTCGATCGATGCCTTCGCCGACACGGTGAGCGATCTCGGGCCCGTCCTCGACGTCGGCTGCGGGCCCGGCACGGTGACCGCCTACCTCGCAGAGCGTGGACTCGACGTGTCCGGGGTCGACCTCTCGCCCGGCATGATCGAAAACGCGCGCCGTCTTCATCCGCAATGCCGCTTCAGCGTCTCCTCCGCCACCGACCTCGACCTCGCGGAGGCCTCCCTCGGCGGCGTGCTCGGGTGGTGGTCCCTCTTCAACCTCCCCCGCGACATCCTTCCTCAGGTTCTCGCCATGTTCGCGCGTGCCCTGAAGCCGGGCGGCCACTTCATCACCGCGACGCACGTCGGCGACGAGGACTTCGTGCGCACCGACGCCTACGGAGGAGTGCCCGTTCGCTGGACCACGCACAAATGGCGGCCGGAACAGTTCATGGACCTGATCGAGCAGGCCGGACTGCGCCCGGTCGCCGAACTCCGGCTTCCCGCGGACGAGCAGACCGGGCCGGGCCTGGTCATCATGGCCGAGCGCCCCGCCTGAACACCGGACGGGCGCTGACCGGCTCCCCGTCGCCGCCTGCCTGCCTGTCTGCCCGACCGCCTGCCCGACCGTCCGTCTGCTTGCCCGTCTGCCCCCGCTGGTCCCTCCACCCCCGCCGATTCCGGTGGCGTCCCGTCGCCTCCGTACGCGCATAAGGTGACGGGACGGCCCCGGACGAGGTCCGGGCGGCCGGGACAGGCCGGGAAGGCACAAGGAGGACGGCACACGTGACGGCAGGCACCGGCCGGAAGGGCGACGGGGAACAGCCGTCCGCCCCGGCGACGCGCATCCCGCTGAGCGAGGTCGCGCGCCGGGCCGTCAGGGATCGCATCATCGACGGCAGCTACGCCCAGGGCAGCCGGGTGGTGGAGCGGGAGATCGCCCAGGACCTCCAGATGTCGCGGGTGCCGGTGCGCGAGGCGCTGCGGGCCCTGGTGGAGGAAGGGCTGCTCGACCTGCTGCCGCACAGCGGCGTACGGGTGCGCCGGCTGGAGCGCGCCGAGGTGGAGCACCTGTACGACGTGTGGGAGCCGCTGGCCATTCAGGCCTCACGCCTCGCCGCCCGCCGCGTGGCCCTGGCCGCACCGGACGAGCCCGGCGGGCTGGCCGAGCTGCGGGCGGTCCTGGAACGGGCGGAGGCGGCGGCCGCGGCGGGGGACCGGACGCGGGAGAACGGCGCCGGGACCGCCTTCCACGACGGGATCGTGGCGCTCGCCGACAATCCGCTGCTGGCCCAGCTCATGCAGCGGCTGAACGGCCAACTGCGCCTGCTCTTCGGCCTGAACACGGAACCCGCCCCGATGCGTGCCCAGCACGGCGAGATGTACGAACGCATCGCCGCGGGAGACGGCGACGCCGCCGCGGCGATCACTCTCCTCCACGTACGCAAGAGCCGGGAGCTCGCACTGCGCGCGGTGACGGACACCCCATAGCGGGGCTCGGGAACAGGCGTACCCCCACGACAGGGCACCACATGGCAGACCGGCCGAACGCCCGTGATGCAACGCCGCATATGGCAACACTCCTCGACAAAGCGAGACTGTTCCGCCCGCCATTACCGTTTTTGGTGGCCCCGCAACGGGGCTCCCGGCCTCGGGGCTCGGCATGACTTCCCTCCGTTAACCATGACAATGCCGTTGCTTTTGGGGCTGGTAGGGCGCTGGGCTCATTGTGTTGGTGTCGCGTCTGGAGCGGCTGGGGTTGGGGATCTTGACCCGGTCCTGTCCGCCTGAGTCGGTGGACCGGGTCGTTGCCGAGGCGGGGTGCGTGGAGAAGCGTCGTCGCCTGCTGTCCGCCAGGTTCACGGTGTACTTCGTCCTTGCGTCATGTCTGTTCCCGCGTGTTGACTCCCTTGAAGTCCTGCGGCTGTTGAAGGCAGGCGAACGAGGGCTGAGGCCGTGGTCGGGCGGGCATCACGGTCCGTCAGAGCTGCTACTCGGTGCCGGCGAAGTTCATCGGCGCCAAGGTCCGGGTGAAACTGCGGGCCAACGAACTGCTGGTCTTCGGCGGCCGCAAGATCGTCGCCCGGCACCCGAGGCTGACGCGCCGCTACACCGCCCACGACATCCTCGACCACTACCTGGAAATCCTGCTGGTGCGACCCGGCGCATTCGCCGGGGCTTCGGCCCTCGCGCAAGCCAGGGCCGAAGGCACCTTCACCAAGACCCACGAAGCGTTCTGGGCCGCGGCCAAGGCCAAGTGCGGTGACCGGGACGGCACCCGACCGCTGATCGAAGTGCTGCTACCGCACCGTGAGCTGCCCGCCGAACCGTCGTCGCCGGGATGACCACGGTCGTCAAGGTCGGCTCGGTCGATCCCGACCTGGTGGCCATCGAGGCCCGCAAGGCGATCGAGGACAGCGACCTCGACGAGGCCGACGGCCTCGGTGGCACCGAGGCCGATGCCTGAGACGACCAGGACGACGACGCGGAGGCCGGCGGCACGGCGGACGAGGGCGCGAAGGTGATCTCCCTGCACACCCGGCGCCTGCCGCCCGATCCGCGCACCCAGCTGCCGGACATGGCCAAGTACGACCGGCTGCTTGCGCCGCAGGCACCGCCGAGGAAACAGCAGAAAGGCACGAGCGCATGAGCCCCGCCAAGACGGCCGAGGCCCCTGCGGCCAAGCAGGTCCCACCCACCAGGATGCCGCTGCCCGGCAATCCCAAGGACGTGGCGATCGACGAAGCCTGCCGGGACCTGCGGCTTCCCGCGTTCCATAAACGGTTCATAGAGTTGGCCGCCGCCGCCCGGCGCGAGCAGTCGACCTACAAGCAGTTCCTCCTGGACCTGCTGCGGACCGAGGTTGCCGACCGCGACGTCCGCCGTCAGCAAAGGCTCGTCCGCGCGGCGGAATTCCCCCGGCCCAAGCGGCTGGAGAACTTCGACTTCGGCAAGAACCCCAGCGTCTCCCCGGAAGTCGTCGCCGATCTGAAGTCCAGGTCCTGGGTCCGTGAGGGCCGTCCGCTGGTGCTGATCGGTGACTCCGGAACTGGCAAGTCCCAGCTGCTGATCGAGGTCGGTACCGCTATCTCGGAGGCCGGACTGTCCGTCCGCCACATCACCACCCAGGCCCTGGTGAACGAGCTCGCCGAAGCCGAGGCGGCCAGGCGGCTGTTCTCGCTCATGGCCCGCTACACCAAGGTCGACCTGCTCTGCCTGGACGAGTTCGGCTACGCGAACCTGGACAAGAAGGGTGCCGAGCTGCTGTTCCAGATCCTCACCGAACGCGAGGAACGCAAGGCCACCGCGGTCGCCACGAACTCCCCGTTCGCCGAGTGGGACAAGACCTTCGGCGACCGCCGGCTCTGCGCGGCCATCGCCGACCGC
This sequence comes from Streptomyces sp. NPDC047917, assembly GCF_043204345.1. Taxonomy (NCBI): domain Bacteria; kingdom Bacillati; phylum Actinomycetota; class Actinomycetes; order Kitasatosporales; family Streptomycetaceae; genus Streptomyces; species Streptomyces sp. NPDC047917. The sequence continues at coordinate 118,103 of NZ_JBIDCA010000021.1, read as the reverse complement.
GTTACGTTCCGCTGCACGCTGCACGCTGCACGCTGCACGCTGATCCAGACCGGCACCGGGTCCTACCTCTTCCAGTCCACCGAAGCCGACCGCCAGGCCACCGCACGGTCATGAAGCTCTCTGAATCCGACTCTGACCAGACTTGCGCGAAAGCTCTGCCCGGTGACCAACTTCGTTGGTCACCCAGGGACCGCGGTTCTAATCTGACGAGGTGATGAAACCAGAGGTAAGCCTGGTGCCGCGTCCGAGCGCGCGCGTGGTGTTGCTGGACGACGCCAGTCGGCTACTGCTGTTCTCTGCCCTGAACAAGGAGGACGGTTCCGTTCGGTGGTTCACTCCTGGAGGCGGGCTCAAGCCAGGTGAAAGCCATGAGCAGGCAGCCTTGCGGGAGTTGCAAGAAGAAACCGGGCTGACGAACCTCTCACTGGGTCCGGAGATTTGGCGAGGGCGCCCGTGGACAGCGGTCCGGGGCGGCGTCGCTCATGAGGTTCGCCAGCGCTACTACATGGCCCGGGTGCCTGCGTTCCAGGTCGATACCTCGGCTTTCGAGGAGATCGAGAAGGCCGCGATCACCGGGCACCGCTGGTGGACCGCAGCGGAACTGGCCGCGACCTCAGATGTGCTGCGGCCGGCTGGGCTGCCGCAACTGTTGGCGTCCTTGCTGACCGACGGCCCGCCGGACCGACCGATTTCCGTAGACGGCTGAGCGCACGTCATCAAGACGGTGTCCTATGTGGTGAGTCGGAGGAGTCGTTTGTAGCAGCAGAGGGCGGCGGCGAGGCCGAGGAAGGCCAGGTAGTTGCGGGGGTGGCGTTCGTAGCGGTGGTTGAGTCTGCGGTAGCCGGACAGCCACGACATGGTCCGTTCGATGACCCATCTGCGGCGTCCGAGCCGTTCGCTGGATTCGATTCCCTTGCGGGCGATGCGGACGCCGATGCGTTTTCCGCGCAGCCATTTCCGCAGGTCGGGGATGTCGTACGCCTTGTCGGCGTGGAGTCTGCGGGGTTTGTAGTGCCAGCCGCGGTGGGGGTCGTGTCTCGATTGGAGACCGGCCATCATGGGCTTCATGCCTTGGCTGTCGTGGGTGTTGGCGGCGGAGACGCCGACGACCAGGGGCAGTCCGTTCGCGTCCGACAGGACGTGCATCTTGGAACCCGGTTTGCCCCGGTCCACGGGGCTCGGGCCTGTGAGTTCGCCCCTGTTTTGGCCCGTACATGGGCGGAGTCGAGGACCACGCGGGTCAGGTCGAGCAGGCCGCACTCGTCGATGCGGTCGAGCACCGCCTCGTGCAACCGGCCCCAGACGTCGGCTCTGGACCAGATGGCGAACCGACGGTGGGCGGTGGACTTCGAGACCCCGAAACACGGTGGCAGGGCCCGCCAGGCACACCCGCTCACCAGCACGTAGAGGATCGCGGCGAACAGGGTCTCATCAGGTGTGTCCTGCGTCCCGCCGCCCTGCTGCCGCACCTTCGACGGCGGGATCAACGGCTTCGCGATCTCCCACAGCCCGTCCGGAACAATCCAACTCCACGTATCCCGCCCCATGAACAGCCCAACGAGCGATCACCACATAGGACACCGTCTAAGTGACAACCGCGTAATCTCAGAGATGCGCTGAACGGGGTCGCGCAATGTGCCTATCTTCGGTGTTCGGTGCCGAGCTGGACGGGTGCGGAGACGGGGTGAGCAATGCGGTTCGCGGCGGGGGATGCGCCGTCCTCGGGAGGAGCGGACGCGGCGGGGCGGTATGCGGTGTTGTCCTTGGGGATCGCCTTGGCGCGTACCGAGGACGGTGATTCGCCGAGGTTCGGTCTGGACCTTCTGGAGCAGGCGCCCGAGCATGCCCGAGAAGTTGCGGAGGTCCTGCGGGAATTCCGTTACGTGCCGTACTCGTCGGTGGTGTCGGACGGTGCGGCCGACTACGGGGACATGGTCGAGCAGGCCGTGGTTGCCGAGGACGTCGATGTGCTGGTGGTGCACATCGTCGGCCACGGCGAACTGGCCGAGGGCAGCAGCGAGAAGCTGTACGTCCTGGGCAGCGACGGCGAACGCCTGGACCGGCCGGTGGGGGCCTGGATCGACCAGATCGAGGACCATCCGCGGCGGCACCGCCCCCTGACGCTGTTCGTCCTCGATGTCTGTTACGCCGGCGAGGCCGCGGTGACGTCCTGGCACGCACGGATGGACGTCGCTGAGCGGAGGGCGTGGGTGCTGGCCGCCACCGGCCCCAAGGACCAGGCGTTCGGCTACCGACTGAGCCGGGCCCTGGTGAGCGTCCTCGGGAAGTACCGGGACCGCGAGGTCCGCATCGATCCGGTCGTGCGGTACATCCCGCCGAACACCATGTGGCAGGAGATCGCCCGCACGGTCAACGACCTGACGGTGCAGGACGGGGGGCTTCCGCAGACGGTCCTGACCAGCCTCGTTCCTGGTCACGCCGACCTTTCCCACTTGCCGTTCTTCCCCAATCCCTGTTTCGATGCGGCCCAGGGAGCGGTCGGCGGCACGGCCGCCGGGCTGCCCGGCGAGATCGCCCGGCTGGCGGACTGGGCCACGGACCCGCAGCACTTCGTGCTGCGCGCCGGCGGTGCCGAGCCGGTGGCCCGAGACTGGGGCGAGGGCTACTTCTCCGGTCGCACGGAGGAACTGCACGACCTGTCCGGCTGGCTCGACGACGAGGCGGCCGGACCAGGACTGCGTGTCGTCACCGGTAAGCCGGGCGCGGGCAAGTCGGCACTGCTGGGCGTCCTGGTCTGCGCCGCGCACCCGGGGCTGCGCCGGCACACCAAGCCTCTGTGGCGGGGGCTGGGCGATCGGGCTCCGGGGGAGAGCGACCGGATCGCGGTGGTCCACGCACGCCGTCTGGGAGTCGAGCAGATCGTCGCTTCGCTCGCCCGCCAGTTACGGCACATCGGTGGTTCAGGCAGCCGACTGTCCGAGCCTGACGGAGACCGCGAGGGGCCCGCCGCGAACCCGGTTGATCACCTGCTGGACCTGCTGCCCGGTGACGGACGCCCGGTCACCGTGATCGTCGACGCGCTCGACGAGGCGATCCGGCCCCAGGACGTCGCCACCGCCCTGCTGCTCCCGCTCGCACGGCGTGCCCGGACACCGGGAAGCAGGGTACGGCTGCTCGTCGGTACGCGTGACGACGAACGGTTCCACGGCCTCCTGGCCCTCGCACGCGGCGAGGACGCGTGTACGGACCTGAGCGCGGTCCCGCCGGAAGCGGTCCGCCAAGACGTGACCGAGTACGTCGACCGGATCCTGGCAGCTGACGGCCCATACGCCCTCGGAGCCAGGCGAACGGCCCGCAGGGCGCTGGCGCGGGCCATTGCCGCACGACTCACCGAGGCGGAGGGCGGAGTCGGGGGCGGCGGATCCTCCCTCCAATGGGGGGAGTTCTTGACCGCGGGCCTCTACGTGCACTACCTCCTGGCCGCGGAGCAGCCCCGCGACACCCCCCAGGCGGCCGCCGAACTGGGCAAGGCCGCCCCGCGCAGCCTGCCCGCGCTCATGGAACTGGACCTGCGCCGCCACACCGGCCATCCCCTCCTGCACGCTGTACTGACCTCACTGGCCTTTGCCCAGGGCCGGGGCATGCCCGAACGCGTCCTGGCCTACGCCGCCGCGGCTTTCACCACCGACCCCGCGCACGAGAGCTCCCTCCCTCTCCAGGAGATCTACACACTCCTGGACCACGAAGCCCGCTTCTACCTGCGCCGCGACGTGGACGAGGACGGCACAACCCTCTACCGGCTCTTCCACGAGGGCCTCGCCGAATGGCTCCGGCAGCCCTTGAACAGCCGGCCACTGCGCCCCCACGCCGCGGAGCGCCTCTATGAACAGCTCCTGAACAGCGTGCCCCGCGACAGTGCGGGCCGGAAGCTGTGGCACCTGGCCGCCCCCTACCTACTGCGGCACACCGCCCAGCACGCCGTCGACGCCGGACACCTGGACGACCTTCTCCAGGACGGTGAATTCCTTGTCCACGCGGACCCACACACCCTGGCGGACACTCTCAGCAACGCCGAATCGGAGCAGGCCAGGCTCAACGCCGCCGTGTACCGGGTGTCCTGGGGCGTACACCACGCACTGCCACCCGCCGCCCGCCGCCAACTCCTGGCCCTGGACGCGGCACGCTGCAGCAACCAGCGCCTGCGGGCCGATCTGCCCGGCGATACCGACTGGCATGTGCAATGGGCCACCGGAAGCCAGGTCTCGACAGCGCTGGTCCGTACCCTCATCGGCCACACAGGCTCTGTCTGGTCGGTGGTGGTGGCGGAGTTGGATGGACGCGCCCATGCCGTCACTGCCAGTGACGACGGGTCGGTGCGGGTGTGGGACTTGGCTACTGGAGAAGAGACCCGTCAGCTTGTCGGCCACACCGACTGGGTTCGTTCGGTGGTGGTGGCGGAGTTGGATGGACGCGCCCATGCCGTCACTGCCAGTGACGACGGGTCGGTGCGGGTGTGGGACTTGACCACCGGAGAACAGATCCGTCAACTCGTCGGCCACACCGACCGGGTCTTTTCGGTGGTGGTGGCGGAGTTGGACGGCCGTCCCCACGCGGTCACCACCGGCTACGACAAGTTGGTGCGGGTGTGGGACCTGGCCACCGGAGAACAGATCCGTCACCTCGCCGGCCACACCGCCGAGGTCTTTTCGGTGGTGGTGGCGGAGTTGGACGGCCGTCCCCACGCCCTCACCGCCAGCAGCGACAGGTCGGTGCGGGTGTGGGACCTGACCACCGGAGAACAGATCCATCACCTCGCCGGCCACACCGCCGAGGTCCGCTCGGTGGTGGCGGAGCTGGATGGCCGCCCCCACGCCCTCACCGCCAGCAGCGACAGGTCGGTGCGGGTGTGGGACCTGACCACCGGAGAACAGACCCGCCACCTCGCCGGCCACACTGGCCCGGTCCGTTCGGTGGCGGTGGCGGAGCTGGACGGCCGCCCCCACGCCCTCACCACCGACAACAACAGGTCGGTGCGGGTGTGGGACCTGACCACCGGAGAACAGACCCGTCAACTCGTCGGCCACACCGACTGGGTTCGTTCGGTGGTGGTGGCGGAGCTGGATGG
>NZ_JBIDCA010000021.1:112605-112918 GCF_043204345.1 Streptomyces sp. NPDC047917 | reverse complement strand
GCCGTCCCCACGCCCTCACCGCCAGCGACGACGGGTCGGTGCGGGTGTGGGACCTGACCACCGGAGAGGAGACCCGTCAACTCGTCGGCCACACCGACTGGGTTCGTTCGGTGGTGGTGGCCGAGTTGGACGGCCGTCCCCACGCCCTCACCGCCAGCGACGACGGGTCGGTGCGGGTGTGGGACCTGACCACCGGAGAGGAGACCCGTCAACTCGTCGGCCACACCGGCCCGATCCGTTCGGTGGCGGTGGCGGAGCTGGATGGCCGCCCCCACGCCCTCACCACCGGCTACGTCGGGTCGGTGCGGGTGTG
>NZ_JBIDCA010000021.1:0-112510 GCF_043204345.1 Streptomyces sp. NPDC047917 | reverse complement strand
GTGTGGGACCTGACCACTGGAGAACAGGTCCGTCAGCTCGTCGGCCACACCGACTGGGTCTTTTCGGTGGTGGTGGCGGAGCTGGATGGCCGCCCCCATGCCGTCACTGCCAGCAGCGATGGGTCGGTGCGGGTGTGGGACCTGACCACTGGAGAACAGGTCCGTCAGCTCGTCGGCCACACCGACTGGGTCTTTTCGGTGGTGGTGGCGGAGCTGGATGGCCGCCCCCACGCCCTCACCACCGGCTACGTCGGGTCGGTGCGGGTGTGGGACTTGGCTACCGGAGAACAGGTCCGTCAACTCGTCGGCCACACCGGCCCGGTCTGGGCGGTGGTGGTGGCGGAGCTGGATGGCCGCCCCCATGCCGTCACTGCCAGCAGCGATGGGTCGGTGCGGGTGTGGGACTTGGCTACCGGAGAACAGGTCCGTCAACTCGTCGGCCACACCAGCTCGGTCCGTTCGATGGTGGTGGCGGAGCTGGACGGCCGTCCCCACGCCCTCACCACCGGCTACGACAAGTTGCTGCGGGTGTGGGACCTGACCACCGGAGCCTGTCTCACCACTTATCGCCTGCCTGTCGCAACGAGCCCCATAGCTGTTGCCGCCGACGGCACTGTCGTTCTCGGTGTCGGCGACGACGTGGTCGTCCTCAGCCTGACCCCCCTCATTCGGAGGCTTCCATGACCAGCACCGCCACCTCTCCCCTTCGCATCGTCGCCGTGCACGGTGTGGGCAACGGCTTTGGCCCCGAGGTGTCCGGCGCCCGCCTCGAAGAGCTGCGGACGCTCAAGGCCCGAGCGTGGGCACGGCAGCTGACCCTCGGGCTCGACGTCGCCCCGGACCGGGTCGCTCTCGACTTCGCGTACTACGCGGACAGGCTCGTCAACGGTCCGGTGATTCAAGGGGCAGGGAGCCCCGACGCCCTGGACGACCCACTGGCACAGGAGATGCTCACCGCATGGGCACGGCAGCTGGGGGTTCCCCAGGAAGTGTCACAGGGCCACGCCACAGTTCCCCTGCGGGTACTGGCGTCTTGGGTGGCCCGGAGGTTCAACCTCGCCGAAGGTCCCCTGCGCGTCTTCATCCAGCTGCTGTTCCGCGAGGTGGCCGCCTACCTACGGGCCGAGAACGCCCCGGAACGCGTAGCGGCGCGCGACGAAGTAGCCCTGCGGATCACCCAGCACGCTCCCCGCATCGTCATCGCACACTCTCTGGGCTCCGTCGTTGCCTACGAAGCCCTGCACGCCCACCCGGAACTGCGACCCGAACTGTTCCTCACCCTCGGCTCTCCCCTGGCGCTGCCCCGCGCCGTCTTCGAGCGTCTCACCCCCGCGCCGCAGGGCGCCGGCCCGGCACGAAGGGGAGCGCGCCTGCCCGGCGGAACGCGATGGGTCAACATCGCCGACCCAGGCGACCCCGTGGCGATCCCGCCGCAGTTGGGTCGGTTCTTCGACGGGATCGCCCTGGACCACACCACCGTCATCAACCCCCTGTTCGGCTTCCACCACGCCGAGAACTACCTGAGATCCGCCACCACAGCCGCCACCATCGCCCCCTACCTCGAACCGTGATCCTCCGCGCCTTCTTCGCCCCGACCGGTCCGAGCACTACCTCGCCCTCGTCGGTATCGCCGCAACTCTCATCTGCCGCTGCCTCACCCAAATGAGACATGGTCGAAGCCACACAACCTCCTGCACGCCTTTCAACCGCCCCGGCCTCACGACCCGGGGCGGCTTTGGCCTTGCGCACGGCGGATCCCAGACTTCAAGAGGTCGACCTTCTTTTCCGTCGACGCAGAGGCGACCGCCTCAGCTTCTTCGCGATCTCGGGGACGGGGACACCGCGATCTCGGGGACGGGGACACCCTTGTCCTTGAGGGCGACGGCGACGACTCGCTCTGCTCCCCGCACCCGCGGGGATGCGATCTCCGCCGGGCCCGTCGGAGCCGGTCAGGGTGTGGCGGTGAGCCCCCAGCGGCCGGCCTTCCCGGTCCCGGTACCGAGGAACGTTCCCGCGTACGGATCGTCCGGGTCGCCCGCGGTGAACGGCAGCCGGCTGCCGGGCCACTCGCCGGCCGAGACCATCATGGCGTGCAGATCCGTGGCCCGGTCGATCCGTAGCAGCCCTTCCCCATGCGGAAAGGTGTTCAGGCCCTCCTCCGCCTCTTCGTCGCCGACCAGCAGTGCGGGCAGCGGTTGGCCGCCGCGTTCCCACAGCCACCGGATCTGGTCGGGCAGCGGGCGCCCGAGCGTCTCCGCGCAGCCGGGCTCCTGCTCGAATCCGGCCGGGTCCGGTGCCTGCGGGTACAGTGCGTCATGCACGTCAACCTATAGAGGCTGTACGGGACGGCTCTCTCAGTCCTTCCGTCGTCGGCCGCCCCGTGAGGACGGAACGTCGGGGCCGGCCCGGAACCGCTGCCGGTACTCCGTCGGTGTTGTGTCGAGTTTCCGGCGGAACGCCCGGACGAGGGTGTCGGTGGTACCGAACCCACAGGTGGACGCGATGCGTTCGAGCGTGGCATCGGTGGATTCGAGCTGGTTGCGTGCCCTCTCGACGCGGACCGACTCGACGTACGCACTCGGGGTCATGCCGAGCTCGGCCTTGAAGATCCGGGTGAGCTGCCGCTCGCCGACATGGGCGTACGCGGCGAGGTCCGCGACGGTGAGCGGTGCGCCGACGTTGCCCATGACGTGGTGGCGGAGGTCCTCGATGCGCCGTGTCGTGGAGAGGGGTTCGAGGGGGACGCTGAACTGGCTCTGTCCGCTCGGCCGCTTCAAATACATCACGAGTTGCCGGGCGACACGCAGCGCGACGCTCTCGCCGAAGTCGTCGGCGACGAGGGCGAGCGAGAGATCGAGACAGGCGCTGATGCCCGCTCCGGTCCACACGTCGCCTTCGCGGATGAAGATCGGGTCCGCGTCGACCTCGACCGCGGGATGGTCGGCGGCGAGTTGCTGCGCGGTCGACCAGTGGGTGGTGGCGCGCTTGCCGTCGAGCAGCCCGGCGGCGGCGAGGATGTGTGCTCCGACGCAGACCGATGTGACCCTCCGCGTCCTGGCGGCGAGTGCCCGCACCCGGTCGACCACGGCGGGGTCGGTGAGTGCGTGTACGCGGCGCCGGTCGTCCACTTCCACCGATCCGGGCACCAGGAGGGTGTCGATGCTTCGTGTGGCCGCCTCTTCGAAGGTGATGTCGGGGAGGATGCGCACGCCGGCGGAGGTGGTGACGGGGTCCAGAGTCTCGGCGGCGAGGAGCACGGTGTAGCCCGTCTCGTCGTCCGTCTCGCGTCGCAGGAGGGCGAACACCTCCGGTGGGCCGGTGACGTCGAGCAGATCGACGCCCTCGAAGAGGACGATGACGACGAGTCGTTCGATGGTGCTCATGCGGTCTCCGTCCGGTCGGTACCTGCGATGTCGCCAGTTGCGATGTCGGTATCGCCGGTCGGTACCCGCGATGTCGGTACCCGCGACGGCGGTATCTGCGATGTCGGTGCCTGTGATGTCGGTATCTGCATGTTAGACGGCATTGCAGACACGTCTCGGCCGACCGTAGCGTTCTGGATGCGGCTCACCGAGTGGGTGGGCGACAAATCCTGGCCCGACACGAGGCGGTAATTCCATGGCTACGACGACTCTGCGCGAACTCAACGGCTTCGATGAGACGCCCGCGTCGCTCGCCGATTCGACCCTGATCCTGGTCGACTACCAGAACACCTATGTCGGTGGCGTGATGGAGCTGGAGGGCTGGCAGGCCGCGCTCGACTCCGCCGCCGCGCTGCTGGGCCGGGCCCGTGAAGCGGGTACGAAGGTCATCCACGTCATCAACGACGGCGGCGAGGGCACCCCGTACGACATCCGGGCGGAGATCGGCCGGATCCACCCGAGCGTGGCGCCGGTCGAGGGCGAGCCCGTCGTCGTGAAGAAGGCCCCGAACGCCTTCGTCGACACCGACCTGGCCGAGCACGTCGACGCCGCCGGCAACACGGACGTCATCGTCGCGGGCTTCATGACGCACATGTGTGTCACGTTCACCACGGAGGGCGCTTTCCTGCGCGGGAACCGGCCCACGGTGGTGGCCGACGCCTGCGCGACGCGCCCGCTGCGTTCGATCGGCACCGAGCTGACCGCCGATCAGATCCACCGCAGCGCGCTCGCCACGATCTCCGACCTCTACGGGGTCGTCGTCGAGTCCGGGAAGTCCCTGACCTGATCCGCCCGACCTGTCTGATCCGCCTGACCGGCCTGACCTGTCTGATCCGCCAGACCTGTCTGATCCGTCCGACCTGCCTGACCTCTCCAACTCGCCGGGACCGCTCTGCCGGGACCGATCCTCGGGGGCGCTCCGCCGTTCCGCCCCGCTTCGGGCCGCGCGCCCAGCGCCGCGCGCAGTGCCGGGGCGAGGACACGGCGGGTCTCGGACGGGGTGAGGGCCGATGGGGTGGGGAGGGGGTTGAGGTAGCGGGTGTAGATGAGGCCGCCGAGGATCGTCACCACGGCCGTGGCGCGTGCGGTCGCGTCCCGGCCGCCGATAAATTCAACAAGCCGGGCCAGCAGCTCGTGTTCCAGGTATTCGCGGATCACCTCGGCGGCCTCCTCGCCCCGGGTGCTGAGCTGCCGGAAGTCGGAGTCCTCCCACAGATCGGTCACCGCGTCGATCAGACGGTCGGGGAGGGTGACCGGATCGCCGCCGAGGACATCGTCCACCGCCAGCGCGTTGGCGCACTGGAACTGCATCACGTCCGCGAACAGGCCCTTCTTCGAGCCGAAGTGGTACGCGATCAGCGCCGGGTCGACCCCGGCCGCCCCGGCCACCGCGCGCAGCGTCGTGCGCCGGTAGCCACGCTTCAGGAACAGCGTCCCGGCCGCGGAGACGATCGACTCGCGGGTCGGCGGGTTGCCGCGGGGGCGGCCTCGGGTGCGGGCGGAGGCAGGAGGGGCGTTATTCATCAGCGTTGAGCCTGCGTTCGGTGACCGGGACAGTCAAGGGCGTTCCGCGAACCACACGAAGGGATGGCCCGACATGATGCGTACCGCAGCCCTCGGCGCAGACGGACCAACAGACCGCCACCTCACCGGACACGACCCGGGAGGGGGCGGGGGCCGGCGGGCCGGGAGGGAGAGGGGGCCGGGCGGGGGTGAGGAGCGAGTGGGCCGGGCGGCCACCGAACTCCCGGCCACCACACGGGCGTTCCTCGCCCGCCCCCACACCGCCACCCTCACCACCCTGCGCCCCGACGGCACCCCGCACGTCACCCCCGTCCGCTTCACCTTCGACACGGCCACCGGCCTGGTGCGGGTGACCACCCGGGCGGGAGCGCGCAAGGCCCGGAACGTGGCGGCGGGCGGCCGGGCGGCCCATGTCGCGCTCTGCCAGGCGGACGGCTTCCGCTGGGTCACCCTCGAAGGCCGGGCCACCGTCACCGACGACCCCGTACGCCTGACCGAGGCGGTCCACCGCTACACCGCCCGCTACCGCGCGGCCCCGCCCACACCCGAGGACCTGGTCGTCATCGAGATCGCCGTCGACCGCGCCCTGACCCTCAACCTCTGAGCCCCCTCACGGAAAGCGAAGCGATATCGCGATGCCCACCCTTCCCGTTCTCGATTCCACCATCCACCACCGGGAGTCCGGTGACCCCGACGGGCTGCCGTTCGTCTTCCTGCACGGCAACCCCACTTCCTCCCACCTGTGGCGGAACGTCCTGCCGGGAGTGGCCGCGCCCGGCCGCCGCCTGCTTGCCCCCGACCTCATCGGCATGGGCGACTCCGGCAAGCCCGATCTCGCCTACTCCTTCGACGACCACGCCCGCTACCTCGACGCCTGGTTCGACGCCCTCGGCCTTGCCGAGGCGGTCCTCGTCGGCCACGACTGGGGCGGGGCGCTCGCCTTCGACCGCGCCGCACGTCTCCCGGACCGCGTCCGTGGCATCGCCTTCACCGAGACGATCGTCAAGCCGCTGGTCGGCGACGAATTCCCGGCGGCAGGACGGGAGTTGTTCACGCTGCTGCGTGCTCCCGGGGTGGGCGAGGAGATGATCCTGGAGAAGTCGCTGTTCATCGAGGGGCTTCCGGACACACTCGCCACCCCGCTCGACCCCGCCGACCTGGAGATCTACCGCCGTCCCTTTCCGACCCCGCACAGCCGCCGCCCGGTACTGGCGTGGACGCGCATGATGCCGCTGGACGGTGAGCCCGCAGACGTCGTGGCCCGCGTCGAGCACTACGACGCCTGGCTGGCCGCCAGCCCCGAGGTCCCCAAGCTGCTCGCCGCGTTCGAGCCGGGTCCGGGCGCGATGACCGACCGGGGGACGGTGGCCTGGTGCGAGGAGAACATCGCGGGCCTGGAGGTGTCCCGGCACGGTCTCGCGGGCCACCACTCCCCGGAGGACCGCCCCGAAGAGCTGGCCGCGGCGATCAACGCCTGGGCGGACCGGCACGCGCTGGCGCGTCGGTAGGGGAGCCCGCTGCCAGGGGCGGGCCGCCCAAGGTGCTGCCGGTCGAGGGCGAGGCCCAGGCGGCACGGGCACAGCCGAAGAGTGCTTTCCGCGGACGCGTTCACGGCGTCGCCGAACCCGGTCGCCACTGCCCCATCGCCGGCCTGATCATCATGGACAATGCCGGGAACGTCGCTCTGTACGGCTCGGAGTCCGGCGTACCGGAGTCCGGCGCACCGGAGTCCGGCGCACCGGAGGCCGGCGCACCGGAGGCCGGCGCACCGGAGGCCGGCCTGACGATCATCTCGGCCTCCCGGCACGTACCCCATTGCTCTGCAACTGTCCGATCAGGCATACGAGTTCTTGTCCCCCGGCTACCCGAACGGCACTTCGATGCCGGGTGGGCCGGTGACTCTGACGGGTACCCAGTAGTGCCCCCGCCCCCCGCTCCCGCCCCCGCGCCGGAACCCCGGAGCTCGTACGTAGGGACCGGACGGACGGTGCGGCATTGCCGCTCCTCGCGGCGGCTCGTCGGAAGGTGCCCGGTCTCGTTCCGAGGCCGGGCATCGCCGTCGGTGACGCCAAGAGCGCCCCCAGGGCTGCTGCTTCGTCATGCCCTGACCTGAAAGTCCAACATTCTTGTGACGTGCGACACATTTTAAAGTCCGCTTAAGGTGCCACATCACCAAAAGTCTTTTTTGGGGTTGATTGCGGCTAGTTGACGCCCAACTCCCGCGTGAGTCAGAGTCACCACATCCCCACAAGATCCCCCCGGTTCCACCATGACCTGGAGTTCCCGATGTGCCCCGGCCGCCCCCGGCCGTCATCCCGGCTGCCCTGGCCGTCACCTCGGCTGCTGCGGCCCCACACCCCCAACCGCGTGGATTTTCCGTCCGCGTCGTGCCCTGATCGCGCCCATGAACCTACCCGTTTGGACAAGGAGCTCAGAGTAAGTGAGCTTTCAGCAATGCACGTCGTGCGGATCGGGGCGTGACTCCGCCTCAGGGCCTGCCTGTGACTGCATGCCGCCCGGTGAGAGGCTCGTGTTCGGAAAGATAGCCGCACCTCATCAAGTCGGCGACGGCGTCCGTGAAGCGGACATCGAACTCTTCGACGACGCCGTTCACGCTCCCCGGCCGAGGTACTCACCGCTCCCCTCCCGGCAGGCCCCGCGCCGCCAGGATTCCACCGCACCCGTCCGGCGCCCGGTTCCCGGAAGGGGCAACGCGAAGGACGGCACCTCGGGAAGCGAGGAGGACAAGGGGAAAGGTACGGGGAAGGGGAAGGGAAAGGGGAAAACCAGTTATCCCGTGCTGTTGATCGGTGTCACGGTGGCGGGTATCGGTGCCGCGATCGCTGTCTATCTGGTCTGTGTCGCGATAACCAATCAGCATTCCGGCTACATTTCCTCGTCCTTCTCGGCCGCCTCCCCCTCCGTCTCCGCGGCGCCCTCGAAAGAGGTGCCTCGCACGTCCCTGCCCGCGGCTCCTGCGACCATTCCCGCAAGACCGGTACGGGAGCTTTCCGGAACCCCTGTGGCGCCGTCGGCACCGCCTTCGCGGTCCGCCACTCCTCCTTCTCCTCCTCCGCCTCCCTCGCCCACTCCGCCGCCCCCTTCGCCGCCCGCGAACGCCAGGTCGACGGACCGGAACACCATCGGTCTGGGCAGTACGGGCCCCGAGGTCAAGGACCTTCAGCAGCGGCTGGGGCAGCTCTACCTGTACCTCGGTTCGCCCAACGGAATTTTCACGCAGGATGTTCAAGTGGCGCTGAGTCGATTCCAGAAGGCGCGGAACATTCCCGAGGAACTCGGGACCTACGGGCCGTTGACCCGCGAGGCGCTCGTGGCGGAGACGAATTCGTCCGACCATGATTCCTATGCCCAGGCGGCCCCGCAAGGGTGGCATCGGTAATAGTTCTTCCGGCGTGAAGGTGATTCAGATTTCACGCATGGTTCCAGTGGGGCGTGAATAATGCCCCGTATTCTCCAACGATAGGGTGAGAAAAATTATGCGAATGAGTGGAAGTGCCGTTGCGGGAAGAAGCGGCGCAGTCGCGCTGGTTCTCTCTCTCGGCCTGCTCGGCAGCGGAACTTCCCATGCGGCCGTTCCCACCGACGTTTCCGACAGGTCGAAGTCGTGCCCGGCCTCCGGTGAGGTGCCGGGCATCGGTCACAACCCGATGTTCACCGACGGCAACGTGGCCCTCTTCGCCGGTGGGAACTACACCGTCGACGGCGGTTCGGCCGAGGCGGAGGGGCTGCTCGTCGTCAAGGGCGACGCGACCTTCGCGAAGGACTCGGGAGGAACGTTCAACGTCGGCCGGGTCGGCGCGGGCTCCGGCATCCTCCCGGAGTCGGGCGATGTGATGCTCGCCGTCGGCGGGGACCTGTCGATAGCCAAGGGAACGACCGTCGACGTCGGGCACGGCCTCACGGCCGGCCCCCGCTACGGCGGTTCCGTCCACGTGGGCAAGGGGATCGACGAGAAGGGCAACCTGGAAACGAACGGCGGCGAGCGCAAGTCGGGCGTGGGAGCCAAGGAGGCCCTTAGCCCCTACGACACGTTCGACCGGACCATCGGCGACGAGTCGTCGTCCCTCGGAGCGCTGAAGCCCACCGGCACGACCGTGAGCGAAGGCGGCACGGTGACCTTCAAGAGCACCGGCGCGAGCAAGGGAAACCTGCAGGTCTTCGAGATCTCCGCCGCTGATCTCGACGGCACCTCGACGTTCCTCTTCGAGGGCATCCCGGACGGTGCGTCCGTCGTGGTCAACGTGACCGGATCCCACACGGTGTCCGTCGCCCCGATGTCCGTCGGCTTCAACGGGGACCGTGCCGACACGTACGACTCGCCCGTCTTCGGCGAGGCCGCCTCGCGGATCCTGTACAACTTCGAGGGCTCCACCTCGCTCACCCTCGGCGGTGGGGGCAACTTCATGGGGTCGCTCCTCGCCCCCAAGGCCTCCGCCGATCTCACCGCGAGCACCAACGGCCGCGTGTACATCGGCGGCGACGTGAAGACCCACGGCTCGGGCAACGAGACCCACAACTACCCGTGGTCCGGCTCCCCGGCGTTCAAGTGCAAGCCCAAGCCGTCCCAGCCCGAGAAGCCGGCGCCGCCCGTACCGACCACGCCCGGCAAGTCCGTCTCTCCTTCGCCGACCCAGCCGGGCGAGTCGACTCCCCCGCCCACCGAGTCCACGAAGCCGTCCCAGCCGGCCCCCACGGAATCCGAGTCGACTCCCGCACCCACCGAGTCGTCCCCGGCCCCGTCCAAGGGCGAGGGTTCCCTCGCCACCACCGGTGCCCAGGTCACCATGTACGCGGCCGCGGCCGCCGTACTGGGCGCCCTCGGGTTCGGCCTCCTCGCGTTCACGCGCCGTCGCCGGAGCCGCGCGTAGCCGGCCGGCACCGCAGAACCACCGGCGGGGCGACGGCCGACCGTCGCCCCGCCGGTCCCGGGCGAGTCCGTCTGGCTACGACGTGCTCTGTCGGGGGAGTCGTTCTGTTACGACGTGCTCCGTCGGACCGCGGCCAAATCCTGGGGCACCGGCGGCAGTTCGGCATGCGTGACCTTGTAGCCGCCCTTGGTCACCGGGGCGTACGGTGCGGGCGCCATGCAGGTGCCGACCGTGGCTTCCTCGGGCGCGGCGTCGCCGTTCGGCACCAGGTTCACACCGTTCCAGGAGAACCCGACACGGTCACCGGAGCGCTGCCCGCTGCCCTTGCCGCCGTCGTAGACGCTGAAACCGATCCGGCGCCCGACATCGGGCGGCCCGCCGGGGCCGACCTCGGTGATGACCGCCGTCAGCGTCGCGGTGTGCGGACCGGTCACCAGACAGTCCACCCGCCCCTTGGACGTGTACGTGGTGTTCCGGTCGGCGGAGTAGTGGGAGATCTTTATCGTGCCCCGGGCATCGGTGGGGAGGCCCGTGGGGATCCCGGGCAGTGGCCGGCTGTACGGGGCGGCATGAGCGTCGAAGGTGAACGAGCGGATGTCGTCGTCCTCGTAGTAGGGCAGTACGAACTCCGCGCTTCCGGTGACGCTCGCGTAAGCCGGCTTCGCCCCACGTGACTCGGCAGTGGCGGAAGCGACCGAGGCGCCGCTCAGCGGCAGGCAGATGGCGAGTGCGGCGAGCACTGCAGTCGTCCTGCGGCGGGACATCGAAATCACTGTGTTCTCCCGGGAGTTGGCGTTCTTTGGTGGTGCGATCCATCCTTCACGCCCCCGCCTCCCGGCCCATCGGCCACGATCCGTAGATCCTGACGCGCCCACCTCAACCACGAGACGTATCGGCGTCAGCCTCCGGTCGCACGGGGCAGTACGTCTGAGGTTCCGGGTGCGGTTGGGGCGACGGTTGCCCTGTGACGGGAGGTTCACGGCTGTGTCCCGGCTGTGTGCCAGTCGGCGTCCGGCCGAAAATCGCCGGTTAGCCTGGCGGCGCTCAAGGGGTCCCAGGGGGACGTCGGAACAGCTGGACGGAAGAGGGAACAGACGTGAGCGGTCGTGGCGGGCAGATGGTGTCGCGCAGGCGGATACTCGGGCTGGCCGGGACAGGGGTGGGGCTGGCCGTGTTCGGGGCCGGACTCGTGGGGTGCGGCCCCGAGGAGGCTGCGGGCACGCCGAGCGGCAGCTCGAAGCCGGGCGGGGGTGAACAGGGCGGCGGTTTCACCACTCCGCCGCCGGGCACCGCGCCCGAGCCGCTGTGGCGGGCGGCAGCCGCGAACACCAGTCTGTCCGGCAACGAAGCGCTCGCGGTGATCGGGAACGTGGCCCTGGTGTCGGGCGATCCGCTGGTGGGACGGGACATGACCACCGGCAAGGAGAAGTGGTCGCGCCGCGGCGTCACCACACCCGGCGCCAAGCTCATCTTCGGCGGCGGCACGCTCTACCTCGCCAGCGCCGAGTACGACGGCGACGTGGTGGGACTGGATCCGGCCACCGGCAAGGAGACCTGGCGCAGCCGACTGGGCAAGCAGTACGAGCAGCCGCGCCCGATCGCCGCCGACGACCGCCATGTGTACGTACTCGCCGGCATCCTGGAGAAGGACTTCACCTCGCCGAACAACGTGATCGCCGCGATCGACACCACCTCCGGCAAGGTCGCCTGGCGCGAGCAGCGCGACGCGGGGACCGAGGAGTTCGGCATCACCGCCGCGGCCGTCGACGGGCGCCTGGTCTACACGGACTACCGGGAGAACGTGACCGTCCGCGACACGGCGACCGGCCGGCAGCTGTGGACGAAGAAGATCAGCCGGTCCAACAACCGCCGCTTTGCCGTGCACAAGGACCTGGTGATCGTGGCGGACGGTCGGCGGCTGCGCGCCTTCGACCTCGCCGGGGGCAAGGAACGCTGGTCGCTCCGGACGGAGGAGTTCAGCGCGTTCAACGACCCGCATGTCCTGGACGGGGTGCTCTATGCGGCCGACAGCGCACGCGCCATGTGGGCGGTGGACCCCGCCACGGGCAAGCAGATCTGGCACAACGAGGACCTGCGGGACAAGGCGACGCAGGCGTGGCAGTTCGCCAAGGTGAACGGCACCCTGTACGGCGCGACCGAGTTCGACAAGGCCGGCGGGGTACACGCCTTCGACGTGGCGACCGGGAAGCTGCGCTGGACGTACAA
The DNA here is from genome assembly GCF_043204345.1 of Streptomyces sp. NPDC047917. Lineage (NCBI taxonomy): Bacteria > Bacillati > Actinomycetota > Actinomycetes > Kitasatosporales > Streptomycetaceae > Streptomyces > Streptomyces sp. NPDC047917. The sequence continues at coordinate 100,449 of NZ_JBIDCA010000021.1, read as the reverse complement.
CGACAAGAGCGGCGACATCCAGCAGTGGTACGTGGCGGCGGCGGGCGACCGGCTGGCCGTGATGCACGGAAAGCGGATCTACGCCCTCCCCGCCGTGTGATTCGGGCGTCCGGGCGTCAGTGTGGTCCGGACGTCTGTGTGGTCCGGGCGGTTCGCTCGATCCGGTGTCCGGGTGGTCCGGGCGTTCGTGTGGTCCGGGCGGTTCGCTCGATCCGGTGTCCGAGTGACTCGGGCGTTTGCGTGGTCCGGGCGTTCGCTCGGTGCCGGTGCCGGTGCCGGTGCCGGTGCCGGTGTCCGTGTGATCCGGGCATCCCGGGCGGAGTTCCGGACCTGCGGGACAGCGCTCATGGCTTCACGCGGCCGGCCCGGAACTCCAGGTAGCGCTGCTCGGCGATGCTGGCAGTGGCCTTCGCGGCGCGGCGGTAGTGCTCGTACGCACCGGCCGTGTCGCCGGTCCTCTCCAACAGGTGCGCGCGTACGGACAACAGCCGGTGGTGCCCGGCCATCCGCTGGTCGCCGTCCAGGGTGGCCAGCAGGGCCAGCCCGGCCGGCGGGCCCTTGGTCTCGGCGAGTGCGATCGCCCGGTTGAGGGTGACCATCGGGTTGGGCGCGATCCGCTCCAGTACCAGGTAGAGGGCGTGCACCTGCGGCCAGTCGGTCTCCTTCGCCGTGGCCGCGTCGGAGTGCGTGGCGGCGATCGCGGCCTGCAACTGGTACGGGCCCAGCGCCGGACCGGCCAGCGACGACTTGACCAGCCCCAGCCCCTCGTCGAGCAGTTCGCGGTCCCACTGCGTACGGTCCTGCTCGTCCAGCGGCACCAGGTCGCCCGCCGCCGACGTGCGCGCCGGGCGGCGGGCGTGGGTGAGCAGCATCAGCGCGAGCAGCCCGGTCACCTCGCCGTCCCCGGGCAGTTGCGCGTGCACCGACCTGGTCAGCCGGATCGCCTCGTGCGCGAGGTCCGCGCGGTGCAGCTCGCGGCCGGAGGAGGCGGTGTAGCCCTCGTTGAAGATCAGGTAGAGCACGTGCAGGACGACCCGCAGCCGCTCCTCGCGCTCCGCGCCCTCCGGTAGCCCGAAGGAGCTGCCGGCGGCCTTGATGCGCTGCTTGGCCCGGCTGATCCTGGCCGCCATCGTGGCCTCCGGCACCAGGAACGCGCGGGCGATCTCGGCAGTGGTCAGACTGCCGACCGCCCGCAGCGTCAGGGCGGTCTGGGAGGCCGCGGTCAGCGTCGGATGGCAGCACAGGAACAGCAGGACGAGCGTGTCGTCGGTGTCCGGCACGTCCTCGGGCACCACCTCGGCGGCCGTCGCCGACTCCCGCTCGCGGCGGGCGTGGTCGCTGCGCAGCTGGTCGATGAGCCGCCGGGACGCGACGGTGACCAGCCAGCCGCGCGGGTTGTCCGGCACCCCCTCGGCCGGCCACTGGACCGCGGCGGCGAGGACGGCCTCCTGCACTGCGTCCTCGCACTCTTCGAACCGGCCCTGCCGGCGTACCAGGGTGCCCAGGACCTGCGGCGTGAGTTCACGCAGCAGGTCCTCGATGGCTGGTGCTGTCATGCCTCCAATTGTCCGTCGGCGAACATCACCTGCCGCACCTCGATGCCCAGACCGTCGATCGCGGCATCCGGGATCCGCGCCGCCAGCTCGATCGCCCGCTCCTTGTTCTCGCAGTCGACCAGGTAGAAGCCGCCCAGGTACTCCTTCGATTCCAGGAACGGCCCGTCGGTCACCACCGGCTGGCCGTTGCGCACGGACACCACGACGGCCTGGGACGGGTCGACCAGCGCCTGCGTGTTGATCAGCTCGCCCGACTTCTTCAGCGCCTCGATGAACTCGCCGTGGCCGCCGCCGATCGCCGCCTTCTCCTCGTCGGTCAGCGCGTCCAGCACGGCCGGGTTGATGTGCATGCTGATCAGGAACTTCATCTCTGGCACTCCTCGTGATTCGCGGGCCCGGTCGGGCCCTTCGCCCAGTGGGTCGGAGCCGACGCGGCCGTCTTGACGTCCCCGCCGGAACTTCCGCGGAAGATTTTCGCCGCCGCGCCGCCCGTACCGATGTCAAGAAACTCCCGGCAGCTCCGACCAGTCGGCGACACATCGAAAGAACAGGGAGTTTCCGACATGCGAGTCAACCGGGCATGGCTGGGGCTGGTCGTCCTCATGCTGCCGACGTTTCTCGTCGCCATGGATATGACGGCACTGCTCCTCGCGCTCCCACAACTGAGCGCCGACCTGGGGGCCACCGACGTCCAGCAGCTGTGGATCAGCGACAGCTACGGACTCATGGTGGCCGGCCTGGTCATCACGACCGGCACGCTCGGCGACCGGATCGGCCGCCGACGGCTGCTGATGACCGGCTGCGCGGCCTTCGCGGTGCTGTCGGTCGTGGCCGCCTTCGCGGTCGACCCGCTGATGCTGATCGTCGCCCGAGCACTGCTGGGCGTCGCCGGGGCGACCCTGGTGCCCTCCACCCTCGCGCTGATCACCAACATGTTCCGCGACGAACGGCAGCGCGGGCGGGCCGTCGCGGTCTGGGCGACCTGCCAGTTCACCGGCGGCGCGCTCGGCCCCGTACTCGCCGGATTCCTCCTCCAGCACTTCTGGTGGGGCTCGGTGTTCCTGGTCGCCGTGCCGGCCATGGTGGTGCTGCTGCTCGCCGGGCCGGTCCTGCTGCCGGAGTTCCGCAGCGACCGGGCCGGGCGGCTGGACCCGCTCGGCGTCGGGCAGTCGCTCGCGGCGGTGCTCCTGCTGGTCTACGGAATCAAGCGGCTGGCCGTCGAGAGCGTGGGCGCCGGGAGCGTGCCCCTCGTCCCGGTGGGCGCGGTCGTCGTCGGCGCGGCCGTCGGCGTGCTGTTCGTACGCCGGCAACTGCGGCTGGAGACGCCGCTGCTGGATCTCCGGCTGCTGCGCGGCCGCCCGTTCACGGCCGTGCTCGTCGCGCTGGTCTTCGCCGGCATGGCCATGGCCGGTACGGGGTTGCAGGTGACCCAGTACCTCCAGAACGTGCTGGGCCATTCGCCGGTCGCGTCGGCGATGCTGTTCGCGCCCATGGGCCTGGGCGTGGCGGTCGGCACCATGACCGCGCCGGCGCTCGCCCGCCGGATGAAGCAGCCGACCGCGATCGCCGGCGGGCTCGCGGTATCGGCGCTGGGCAGTCTGCTGCTGGTTTTCGCCGACGGCGGGCACGCCCTGCCGCTGGTGATGACCGGTATCACCGTACTGGCGCTGGGCACCGGGCCACTGTTCGCGCTGGGCACCGGGCTGGTCATCGGGTCCGTGCCACCGGAACGCGCGGGCTCGGCGGCGTCGATGTCGGAGACCGGCAACTACTTCGGCGGCTCGCTCGGCTTCGCGCTGCTCGGGGTGCTGGCCGCAGTGGTCTACCGCAGCCGGACTGACGGCACGTCCGAATCGCTGGCCGGCGCGGTCGAGGCGAGCCGGCACCTTCCCGCCGACCGGGGCGCCGAACTGCTGCACACGGCACGCGAGGCGTTCACCACCGGTCTGCACGTCATCGGCGGTGTCGCCGCGGTCCTCTTCACGGGGACGGCCGTACTGACCTTCTGGGCCTCCCGCGTCCGGACCGCCCGGGACGAGGGAGCGCCTACGCGTCTTCCCAGGCCATCGAGCTCATCCGCCAGCCGGTAGGAGTCCGTACGAACTGGATCGTCTTGCGGCCGGAACCCTCGAACCGCTCGCCGTCGCGGATGCCGGACTTCCGGTACTGGCTGAACCGGTGCGCGACGGACCCGAAGACCTCGGTACGCTCGGCGACCTCCCACTCGGAGAAATCGGTCAGCGTTCCGTCGGTGAGCATCTTCTCCCGGGGAGCGATGAAGGACTCCAGGTCGTACACCACCGGCTCGGCGTCGGTGCCTCCGGTGTTCGCGATGATCGTCCCCTGCGGAATGAACACCTCACGGACGACACCGAGGTCGGGCCGGCTGCCGCCGGTGTTGGTGAAAGCGCCGAAGAGGGTGCGCGTCAGCCGGTCGAGTTCGGCCTTGACCTCGGAAACGGGTGCTCCTCCCGCGGGTGCCTCCGCCGCGGGGGACCACTCCTCGGTCAGGACCGACCAGACCTCGATGTCGTGCCGCTCGCCCCGGTACTCGGTGTGCTTCCGCAGCACACCGTCACGGGTCATCCCCAGCCGGCGCGCGACCTCGACGCTCCGGGTGTTGCCCGCCCGGACCCACCATTCGGCCCGGCTCATCCCACGCTCCGCGAAAGCCCAGTCGAGCAGCGCCCGGCACGCCCGGGTCACCAGCCCCCGGCCCTCCCCGGCGGCCTCCAGCCAGCAGCCGACCTCGCACACTCCGGAAGCGCTGTCGAAGCGCGTGAACATGACGCCGCCGACGAGCGTGCCGTCCAGCCAGATCCCGCAGATCCGGCCGGCGTCCCCGGCCTGCTTGTCGGCGTAGCGCTGGAGGACCGCGGTGGCGGAGGCTCGGTCGGTGCTGAAGGTCGCCCAGGGTATCCAGGGGTCCACATGGGGCCGCGCGCGGTCTATGTGGGCGAGGAACTCCTGCGCGTGCCAGGGTTCCAGAGGGCGTAGCTGAGCGGTGTCGCCGAGCGGCAGTGTGAACACGGAAACCTCGTCCCTGGGTACGTAACAAGCGTTCGGTACGTAAGGTAGCAGCATGCCGCCCGCACCCGGAGACCGTGAAGCCCGACGTGACGATGTGTCCCGGGCGGTGTGGCAGGTCCTCGCCGACAAGGGGTTCGGCGGGCTGACCCTGCGCGCCGTCGCAGCCGCGATGGGCGTCTCGACCGGGATGCTCATGCACTACTTCCCGACCAAGCGGGCCCTGATCGCGCATGCCCTGGACCTGCTGGAGAAGCGCACCGCGGAACGCCCGCGCCGCGACCGTCCGGCCGACGGCCTGGCCACCGTGCGGGCCATGCTGCTGGACATCCTGCCGCTGACCGAGGGCGACACCGCCCGCAACCGCATCTGGGTCAGCTCCTGGGACCTGGCCCTCGCCGACGACGGACTCGCCACGGACCAGGCCGACCGCTACACCCGGTTGCGCTCGACGCTCCGCCCGCAGTTCGAGGCCGCGCGCGGCCTGGGCGAAGTGCCCGCAGCCGCCGACCCGGAGCGACTCGCCGCCACCGCCGTCGCCTTCACCCACGGACTCGTCGTCCAGGCACTCTTCGACCCCGGCCGGTTCCCCGAGGACGTACAGATCGCCATGGTCGACGACTTCCTCGCCTCGATCACACCGCCCGGGCCCGCACGGCGATGAGCCGCCCGCTCCTTCGCACGGCGATGAGCCGCCCGCCCCCTCGCACGGCGACGAGCAGCCCGGATCCCCGTGCCATCACCGCGCGAACGGCCCGTCGAGGGCGGCCCACTGGAGCAGCATGATGGTCTTGGCGTCGGCGATCGTGCCGTTGCGGATCCGGTCGAGCGCCTCGGTGAACGGCAGTTCCACGGTGGTGATGTCCTCGCCCTCCTCGGCGACTCCGCCGGGGCCGCCACCGACCGGGACGTCGGCCGTGTCGTAAGGGGCGGCGAAGAAGTGCAGGCGCTCGGTGACCGAGCCGGGGCTCATGTAGACGTCGAAGACGCGCTCGACGGCGCCGACGGTGTGTCCGGTCTCCTCGGTGGCCTCCCGGCGGATCGCCTCCTCCGGGCCGTCGCCGTCGAGGAGACCGGCGGCGGTTTCGAGCAGCATCCCGTCGGGATGTCCGTTGACATAGGCGGGGAGGCGGAACTGACGGGTCAGCAGCACGGTGCGCCGGTCGGTGTTGTGGAGCAGGATGGTCGCCCCGTCGCCCCGGTCGTACGTCTCGCGCTGCTCGCGGCTCCAGTGTCCGTCGCCGTGCCGGAAGTCGAAGGTGGTCTTCCGCAGGACGTACCAGTCGCTGGAGAGCAGCTCCACCTCGCGGATCCGCACGTCCGGGTTGCCGGTGAGGTCGCGGCCGTGCTGGTCCAGGCCGGTGCGCCCGCGCCGGTCGGGGGTGTCGATCCCGGCGGTCATCGGGCGGCCGGGACGGCGTCGAGGGCGGGGTAGACGTCCTTGCCCTGCGCGCGGGCCCGGGCGACCATCCGGTCCGCCCCCTCGGAGGGGCCGCCGATGCGCAGGACCGCGTCGCAGCGCGAGAGCAGCCGCTCGGCGACGGGGTGGAAGATCTCCTGGAAGACCGCGTCGCCGGGGCCGGCGCTGTCGGCCGTCTCCAGGAGCGGCAGGGCGAGGGCCTCGCCGGTGACGGGCAGGTGCCCGGCGCGGAAGAGGACGAGCGCGGCCTCGTTCATCGCCCGTACGTTGGCCTCCAGTTTGCGGGGGTCGTCGTCGGTGCCCGAGCGGTAGGGGCCCGCGACGAGAATCATCAGGGCGCGCGGAAGGGCGTCAGGGCGGGCGTCCGGGCGGTTGTCCGGAAGGGCGTGCGGGCGGGTGCGCGGAAGTGCGCGCGGAACGTCGGTCATGGGCGTTCACTCCTTGGGGACGGGTGCCGGATAGGGCACCGGGCACGGGTTCAGACGAGGAGGCTGTCGACGCCCGCGTCCCGCAGGGCGTCCAGGGTCGCCGGACCGCTGGGGTGCGTGGTGGCGTCCTCGGCCGCCCTGTCGGTGACGAAGCGGTCCACCGCGTCGAGCGGGGCGACCCGGCTGAACGCGCGTACGCCCAGCTTGGTCGCGTCCGCCACCGCGATCGTGCGGGTGGTCCGGGCGATCCCGGCCTGCTTGACGGCCGCGTCGTCCAGCGAGAACTCCGACCAGCCGTGCTCGGCGTGCACACCGCCGATGGACATCACGAAACAGTCGAAGGCCAGGGACTCCAGCGTGCGCAGCGCCAGCGGGCCGACGAGGGATCGTTCGCCGGGGCGGGAGCGGCCCCCCACGACCAACAGATCGATCCCGGGCCGGTCGGCCAGGGTCAGGGCCGCCTGCAGGCTGAGTACGGCGACCGTGAGCGGGGCCCGGGCGGCCAGGTGTTCGGCGACGTGCACGGTCGTGGTCCCCGCGTCGAGCAGCACCCGCGAGCCCGGCTCCACCAGCCCGGCCACGGCAGCTCCCAGACGGTCCTTGGTGGCCGTCTGCCAGGGTTCCCGCGCGGAGAATCCCGCGTCCTCCTCACGAGGACGGGTGGCGACAGCGCCACCGTGCACCCTTCGCACCAGGCCCTGACGCTCCAGCGCGTCGAGGTCCCTGCGCACGGTCATTTCCGAGACGCCCAGACGATGGGAGAGCTCCGACACGGAAACCCGGTCGGAGCCCTGCACCAATCGCAGGGTCAGGTCCAGACGATTGGCGACACCCATGGCCCATTTCTACCACGGTCAAGTTCAAATGAACATTCGAGTGTGCGGATTCCGCTATTGGTCGTCGTGGCCGTCGTCGTCGTCGCGCAGCCTCCGCCAGATGCGAGTGCGGTGCAGCGCGTAGAGGGCAACGAACAGGAACACCACCTGCAGTCCCACGGCGAGCAGCCAGAAGATGCCCCGGCTCTCCAGCTCGTCGGTCAAGTAGGTGAAGTTCATGCCGAAGAACCCGGTCAGGAAGCTCAGCGGCAGGAAGATCGTCGACACGATCGCCAGCCGGTTGATCACGCTGTTCTGCTCGCCGGACACCAGCGAGGAGTAACTGGCGAAGGCGCGGCGGGCGGAGTTCTGGAGCGACTCGATGTCCGTGAGCACCAGCCTCGTGGTGTGCTGGTAGTCGCGAGCGAGCTTCTGGCGCTTCTCGGGAAACCCGGGGTTCATCATCCGGCGGGTGAAGATCTCGTCCGTCACCTGAAGGTACGGCAGCAGCGCGTGGTGCAGCAGTGCCCCGCGCCGGCGCAGCTGTGCCAGGCGGTAGACATGCTGCGGAACCCGGTGCTGGAACATCTCGTCCTCCAGGTCCTCCACCTCCAGCAGGGCCTGCACGGCGGACCGGCGGAAGGTGTCCAGGGCCTCTTCCAGCAGCAGGAACAACACGGCCACGCTGTCGGGCGGCCGTTCGTGCGGCAACCTGGAAGTGAGGCTCCTGACCGGTCCGGCCGGTCCTCGGTGCACCGTGATCAGATATCGCTCGGTCACGAAGGCATGGACGTGCGTGATCCGCTCCGCCTCGACCGCGGGCACGACGAACGCGGCGCTGTCCCCGAGGAATTCGGCCCGCGCGGATTCGCCTTCCCTGCCGAGCCACGCCACGTCCTCGGCCTCCAGCCCGAGCAGGTGGGCGACCGGCTGTTCGTCGGGCGGCTGCTCCTCGGGCAGTTCGACGTCCACGAGCAGGAAACGGGATGCCGCCAGATGCTCACGTGCCTCCGACACATGGGGGTTGGTGACGGTCCCTTCCGGCATCGACACCATCGATACGATCATCGTTCCTCGCCATGGGTCACCGGGACCGGCCGCGGCCACCACGTACGCCTCGGTACGCGGAGCCGGAGCCGGGACCGATACGGATCCGTATGCTGACCCATCTTCGGGGCGGGAGGCGCGCCGGGCCGGACGCACGCGCCGACCACGAGGATGACGCCGCCCCGCCCGGCGGACGGACGCCCGGGCTGTTCGGCGTAACGGACTGTGTCGTGCGGGGCGGCGCGGACTCCCCGACTCCTACGGTCGCCGGTATGACGTACGTACCGCAGGAGGCGTCCCGGCCGAACCGGCGCACCGCGCTCACCGGGCTCGTCGGCTGGGGCGGGGCCGCGCTGGCCGCCGGCTGCACACCCGCGAACAGGGCCCCCTCCGCGCAGGGGCCCTCGCCCGTGCCCACGGCGTCGGCCACCCGTCCGTCAGCGAACACCACGCCCGGGGCGATGACGCTCTTCCAGGACCCGGCGTTCAACTTCAACGGCCTGTGGGCCCTCGGCGGCGCGGGGTTCGGCGGCAGCGAGGTGGGCGAGGTGCTCACCGCCGTGAACACGATCAACAAGGACGGTCTCTCCGCGCAGACATACGTCGAGACCTTCAAGAAGCTCGGCGACCGGCTGACGGGCACGCCCGAAGGCAGCCGGCCCGACCGGCAGACCAGGCGCTTTCGCGCGCTGCGCGCCGCGCAGTACTACGCCCAGGCACTGTTCTTCGTGCTCGGCTCCGACGCCCCCGCCGACGAGGAGCAGCTCTACCGGGCGGGACGCGGCGCCTGGGACACGTTCTGCGGGCTGTGCGAACCGGCGCCGGTCACGTCGGACGTTCCGTACGGGCGGACCCCGCTGCCGGTGTGGTTCTTCCGCCCCGACGACTCCGGCAAGAAGCGCCCCACCGTCATCCTCACGAACGGCAGCGACGGACAGAACGTCGACATGTGGTCCTACGGCGTCGCAGCCGCGCTGGAACGTGACTGGAACGCCCTCGTGTACGACGGGCCGGGCCAGGGACAGTTGCTCTTCGTGGACCGGGTGGTCTTCACACCGCGCTGGGAGACCGTGGTCACGCCGCTCGTCGACTGGCTGGTCGCCCGTTCCGACGTGGACGCCGGCCGGATCGCCCTGGCCGGGCTGAGCATGGCGGGCAATCTGGCTCCCCGGGCCGCGGCCTTCGAGAAGCGGATCGCCGCCCTGGTGGCGATGCCCGGATGCCTCGAACCCTGGCTGGGGTTCCCACCGGAGATCCGGAAGATCCTCACCCCGAGCAGGACGGAGACCAACGACATCTGGAACAAGGAGGTCGTCCCCGAACTGTCCGCCGCCGATGCCGCGACGATGAAGAAACGCTTCGAACCCTTCTCCGCCCCGGCGATGCTCGCCGCCCGCGAGGGCAAGGTCTTCACCGACTTCCACACCCCCGCCAGACGCATCGAGGCACTGACACTCACGGGCGTGGTGGACCGCATCACGGCGCCCACCCTGGTCCTGGACTACGAGTACGAGCAGTTCTACCCCGGACAGCCGCGCCGGTTGTTCGACAGGCTGACGGCACCCAAGGACTACGTGAAACTCACCGCGGCCACCGGGGCGCAGCTGCACTGCTCCCCGATGGCCCCGCGGCAGCACTGCGATGTCGTCTTCGACTGGTTGCAGGAAAAGCTGCCGACGCGCTGACAGAGGTGCCCCGGGCGGCGACCCGGAGCACCTCCGCTCCGCCGTCAGACGACCACGAGACGCTTGGGCGCCGCGCCCCGGCCGAGGTTGCGGAAGAGCTTCTTGATGTCCTCCGGGGCGAGCTTGATGCAGCCCGCGGACTTGTAGTCGCCCACGCCGTCCCAGCGCCGGCTCTCGGTGCCGCCCTGCCCTCCGGCGCGGGTCATCTCGCTGTGGATGAAGAGTCCGGTACGCGTGGTCCGGCCGTTCTTGCACGTCTTGTTGCTCAGCGGGATGGCGTAACCCTTGATGAGGTTGCCGTTGTAGCGGGTCTGGCGGGCGCCGACGGTGTAGGTCCCCGCGGGCAGCCACCCCTTCGCCGAGGCGCACTCGTCACGCCCCTCGGCGTGGTTGCGGCCGAGTCCGGAGCCGGCCCGGAAGACGGCCTGCGTCTTGTTGCCGCGCACCACCAGCAGACGCGAGTTCTGCGGGTCGGCGGAGTTGCGTACGAACTTCAGGGTGGTGACAACGACGCCGGCGGCGGCCGGCCGGCCGTCGGCCGGGGCGGCGGCCCGACCGCTCGGGGCGGTGACGGCGGCAACGGTCATCAGGGCCATGGCACTCAGGCCGATGGCGGCGGCACGGACACGCAGGGGAGAGGTCGCGGACATGGGTGATCGCTCCTTCGAGGACGGGGGAGGCGGCGTGCCCCGGGAGTCCGGGGCGCCGTGGACCAACCATGCGATCTCGGGGAGCCGGAACGGAACTCCTGGCGGCGATGCGCCGATGGGCGGCCATGCATGCCCTCATGCGTGCCTGATGCACCGCTCCGGCCTGCGCTTATGCACGCCGGACGGCCAAGGGCCGTCCCGCAGTTCCTGGCGGGCGCACGACGACGGCTACCTCGCCGCGTTGTCGGAACGCCCGAATACATCCGGTATTCGGGCGTCCCTCCGCCTTGCGATGCACCGCATCCGACGCCGCGCGCTGTTCCACCAGGAATTGCGGGACAGCCCTTACCGGACGCAGGGTGGTCGAGCGGCGGACGCGGAGGGCCCGGAGCGGGGACGGGCCCGCACACCCGGCGCCGGGAAGCTCACCTCCCGGCGGCCGACTGCCGTACCCACACGCCGAGTTCCTCTTCTTCGACGATGGTCGGATCGATCACCGCTGCTACGGTTCGTACCCATGCCCACCAAGACGCTGCAGATTCCCACCGAAGACGGCCAGGCCGACGCGTTCGCCGCCTTTCCCGAAGGCGGTGGGCGGCACCCCGGAGTGCTGCTGTACATGGACATCTTCGGAGTACGTCCGGTGCTGGAGGAGATGGCCCGCGAACTGGCCGGGCACGGGTACTACGTGCTCGTCCCCAACGTCTTCTACCGGAACGGCCCGGCACCGGTGACCGACCTTCCGGAGCGCATCGGAGCAGAGGCCCGGCCCGCGCTGTTCGCCCGGCTGGTGCCCCTGCTTGAGGCGCACACCACCGAACGCGCCCTGCGTGACGCCGACGCCTATCTCAAGTTCCTCACTGCCCAGCCCGAGGTCGGCGCGGGACCGGTCGCCGCGATCGGCTACTGCATGGGTGCCGCCCTGGCGCTGCGCACCGCGGCGGCCCACCCCGGCCGGGTGGCCGCCGTCGCCGGATTCCACCCCTCCGCGCTGATCACCGACGCGCCCGACAGCCCGCACCGCATCGCCTCCCAGGTCACCGCCGAGGTGCACTTCGGCATCGCCGAGAGCGACATGTCACCCGAGGCCGTCGGAGAGCTCGACCAGGTGCTGGAAACCGCGGGCGTCGGCCACACCTGCGAGATCTACCCCGGCACCGTCCACGGCTTCACCATGGCCGACACCGAGGCATTCGACGCTGCCGCACTGCAACACCACTGGGACCGGATGCTCCACCTCTTCGACCGAACCCTGGCCAAGGGCTGAGGCCGCGCCCCGGGGACCGGCGGTGGAAGCCGCGAGGCGTTCACGAGGGATTCGTGAGGCGCGGATCGCGGAGCCGTGCCTAAGGGCTGTCCCGCAGTTCCTGGCGGGCGTGCGACGACAGCTACGGCACCTCGCCGCGTTGTCGGAACGTCCACATATATCCAGTATGTGGACGTCCCTCCGCCCTGCGATGCACCGCATCTGACGCCGCACGCTGTTCCACCAGGAATTGCGGGACAGCCCCTAGCATGATCGTTATGGACATCTCCATTCACACGAGTTCCCTCCCGCACGACGATCCGGAGGAGTCCCTGGTCTTCTACCGCGACGTCCTCGGCTTCGAGGTACGCGCCGACGTCGGCCAGGGCAAGATGCGCTGGATTACGGTCGGTCCCGCCGACCAGCCCGGCACGTCCATCCTGCTGGCCCCGCCCGCCGCCGACCCCGGAGTCACCGAGGACGAGCGCCGCACCATCGCCGAGATGATGGCCAAGGGCACCTACGGCTGGATCCTGCTGGCCACCCGGGACCTCGATGCCACCTTCGAGCAGGTACGGGCCGCCGGCGCCGAGGTCGTCCAGGAACCGACCGAGCAGCCGTACGGCATGCGCGACTGCGCCTTCCGCGACCCCGCGGGCAACATGGTCCGGATCCAGGAACTGCGCTGAGCCGCTCGGCGGCGACGAGGCAGGTGGCGCCGGCCGGCGTACGGACCGAACCGGTCAGGAATCGAGAAGCCCCGGTCGCCGTGCCGTAACTAGCGTGATGGACATGGCATCCATCGAAACCGTGACCCTTGAGGTGGCCGACCCCGCGGCCGCCGAGCGCTTCTGCGCCACCGCCTTCGGCCTGGACACCCAGATCCGCCTGCGCGCCTCGGAGGCCCCCACCACCGGCTTCCGCGGGTTCACGCTCGCGCTCACGGTGTCCCGGCCCGCCACCGTCGACAGCTTCATCGGCTCCGCACTCGACGCGGGCGCCACCTCGCTGAAGCCCGCCGCGAAGTCGCTCTGGGGCTACGGCGGCGTCGTGCAGGCCCCGGACGGGACGATCTGGAAGGTCGCGACCTCGGCGAAGAAGGACACCGGCCCCGCCACCCGGCAGATCGACGAGATCGTGCTCCTGCTGGGCGTCGAGGACGTGATCGCGAGCAAGCGGTTCTACGTCGGCCGGGGCCTTGCCGTGGCGAAGAGCTTCAGCCGTGTGTACGTCGAGTTCGCGGCCGGCGAGAGCCCCGTCAAACTGGCGCTGTACCGGCGCCGCGCACTGGCCAAGGACCTCGGCGTCTCTCCCGAGGGCACCGGGACGCACGGGCTCGTGATCGGCGGCGCCGCCGGCCCGTTCACCGACCCGGACGGGTTCGAGTGGGAGGCCGCCTCATCGGCCGTTCCGGCCGAACACCACCGGGCGTGACCGCGGCGACAAGGCGGGCGCGAAGGTGCCGGCCTCAGTGCTGAGGCCGACGCCCCGGCCCTCCACGCCGCGCCCGGCACATACCGCCGGCCCGCGTGAGCCCGAGGCCGCCGCAAGGGCAAGGGCCCGGACAGCCGTCCGGGCCCTTGCCGTACAGGGAACGTCGCTCAGTGCCCGGAACGCTGCTCAGTCACCGGTGTTGGTGGCCCAGACGGGCCGGTTGGCGCTGTCGTAGACGACCACGTTGCCGTCGTCCTGGACGGAGAGGTACCGGCCCTTGTGCCAGGTTCCGGCGGCCCAGAGCGGGTCACCGGCCCGGTTGTAGACGACGAGGTTGCCGTCATCCTGCATGACGAGGCGGTCGGCGTTGGGGTAGACGTTCGGGGCCTGCCAGACGGGGTGGCCGTCCTTGTAGACGACGACGTTGCCGTCGCTCTGGACGCGCAGGATGGTACGGCCGTTGCCGGAGGTCCAGGCCTGGTTCCGGCCGAGGGTGGCGGTCGGGTAGAAATGGGAGTCGCTCCGCAGTGCCGAGTGGGCCTGCGTGCTCCGGACGGGGTGGCTGCTCCCTGCGGCGTCGGCAGCCGGAACGGCGGCCAGGACGGGCAGGACTGCGAGGGCGAGCGCGGGAAGACCGCGTCGCACGAGGTTCTTGATCACAATCCCGGATTTACGCAGGTCACAGACGTTCGCGCCAGGCACGCGGCCACGAACGCACTCGGACGGCCCAGCGACTTCAGTGCCGAAACGACACTGCTTGCGCCGGTTGCGTGGCACCGTGCGGACCCGCGCGGTCCATCTCGGCGGGCTCGACTTCGACTTCGGCTTCGATTGCGGCTTCGATTCGACCGAGCACGGCCTGGGCCACGGCCATGCCGACGTCCTCGTCGCACACACCCTGGCCGAGGCGAAGTCCGGCGGCGAATGAGCCCTCGGGCACCGCGTGCGAATTCCCGGCCGCGCCGCGCCGGAGAGTTCGCCGTCGGCGGTCCGTGCACACTGCCGGTCACGCGGTCGAGTCCGGCTGCCGTTGAGGGGGTATGGATCTCCTATGAAGTGGTGGTCACCGCAGACCGGTTCGCGTTCACCCGGACTGCGGCGCACCGTACACAGGGTCCGCGACGTCCCGTACACCCCGGGCCGAAAGGGAAACGAATGGCTGGTCCTCTGTCCGCCTCCGCTGTACTGAAGGCGTTGCGCGCCGAGGGCGTGCGCGTGGTCGAGGTAGGAAACTGGCGTACTCACAACCGCAATTCGAAGGGCCCCTGGGGCCCGGTCCACGGCAGCATCGTGCACCACACAGTGACCAAGGGCACCGCGGCGACGGTCCGGATGGTCCGCGACGGCTACGCGGACCTGCCCGGCCCGCTGTGCCACGGGATGATCGCCAAGGACGGCCGGGTGCACATGGTCGGCTGGGGCCGCGCGAATCACGCCGGTGGCGGCGACCCCAAGGTGCTCGACCAGGTCATAGCGGAGTCGTACGGCACCCGGCCGACTCCGCCGACGCGAGGCAACAGCAACGGAGTCGACGGCAACGCGCGCTTCTACGGGTGGGAGTGCGAGAACCTCGGCGACGGCAAGGACCCCTGGCCCAAGGCCCAGTACGACGCGATCGTCCGTGTCCAGGCCGCGCTGTGCCGCGCGCACAAATGGTCGGCGAAGTCCGTGATCGGCCACCTGGAGTGGTCGAACGACAAGATCGACCCCCGCGGCTTCACCATGCCCAAGCTCCGCGCCGATGTTTCCGAGCGGCTCAAGCACCCCGCGAGCTGGAACCCCGGCTCGGACCAGGAGGAGGACCCCATGGCAGGCATCACCAAGCGCGACATCTTCGACGCCGTGTGGAAGACCGACGCGATCGGCGGCCCGTCGGACGCGGCGGACCACTCGACGAATCCGACGTGGCAGCCGCAGTCCATCCTGAAGGACATGCAGGCCCGCATCCGGTCCATGGACAGGCGGATGGCCGCCCAGACCGCCGCGATCACCGCGCTCGCCGGGCAGGTCGGGACGGGCGCCGACACCCGGACCGTCGTCGCCGCGGTCGAGGCCGCGATCGAGCGGGCCGCCGCCGAAACCGACACCGATACCGTGGACGCCTAAGGGCTGTCCCGCAATTCCTGGTGGAACAGCGTGCGGCGTCAGATGCGGTGCATCGCAAGGCGGAGGGACGTCCACATACTGGATGTATGTGGACGTTCCGACAACGCGGCGAGGTGCCGTAGCTGTCGTCGCACGCCCGCCAGGAATTGCGGGACAGCCCTTAAGCGCCTGCCGGCCGGCTGCCCGTCGCGGGGCCGGGCGCGGCGCTCAGGGGCAGCAGTCGGGGACGTTTCGCGGTGCGGCCGGCGCCGGAGGACCGGCCGCGGAGGCGGCGTCCGAGCCAGGGGCCGAGGAACGCGGCCGCCCAGCGCAGCTCGGCCGCGGTGGCCTGACGGCGGGTGGGAACCCTCTGCGGCGGCAGGGGGAGAGTCCAGGCGTCGTCGCTGCCGGGCAGGTGGATCGCTTCGGCGACGGCTTCGGCGATCCGCTCGTGGCCCAGGGGACTGGCGTGGAGCCGGTCGGCACTCCACAGCCGGGGATCGGTGGTGACGGCCGCCCGGCCGGTTTCGGCGACCGCGACCCCGTGACGGGCGGCCGCGGCACGGATGCGGGTGTTGAGGTCGAACACGCGTGACCTGATCGGCCGGGCAAGGGGCACGATCTTCCCCACGTCGGGGAAGGTCAGCGTCACCACCCGGGCTCCGGCCCCGGTGAGCGCCGCGAACATCTCCTCCATGTGCCCGGCCACCGCCGCGGCGTCGAACCGGGGCCGGAGCAGATCGTTGACCCCGGAGACAACGGTGGCCAGATCGGGCCGCAGGGCCAGGGCGGGCCCCAGCTGTTCGGCGCGGACCTGACCGGTGACCCGGCCCCGCACGGCGAGGTTGGCGTACCGGAGCTCCGGGTCGACGGCCGCGAGGTGCTCGGCGAGCCGGTCGGCGAAGCCCCGCAGCCCGACGGTGTCGTCACCGTCGCCGAGCCCCTCGGTCTGGCTGTCGCCCAGGGCGACGTAGCGCAGGTACTCACCCTTCGGCATGCGTCGACTGCCTCTCGTGGAGAACGGCAGCGATCCGCCGGCACCAGTCCAGGTGCTCCTGTTCGAAAGCCAGGCCGCGCAGACAGGTCAGGTACGGCCCGATCCGCTCGCCCCGGCGGAGGAACTCGTCCTCGTCCACTTCGCCGCGCAACTGCCGCAGCAGCTTGCCGAGAAGCTCGATCTTGGCCTCGGCCGCGGACGCGCGCTCCTGGAGCTGCTCGATCACCGACGCCGTACCGATACGGTCGGCGACCTGGACCTTGACGAGCAGGTCGTCGCGGATGAACGAGGGCTTCGGCACGGCCGCGGCGAACTTCTCCAGCTCGGCACGACCGGCGTCGGTGACCTGGAACAGCCGTTTGTTGGGCCGGGTCTCCTGGATCACCTGCCGCCCCGCGACCAGCCCTTCCTTCTCCAGCTTGGCCAGCTCCGCGTACAGCTGCTGCGGCAGGGCGTGCCAGAAGTTCGCGACGCCGATGTCGAACGCCTTCGCCAGCTGGTACCCGCTGTACTCACCGTCCAGCAGCGCCGCCAGCACGGCATGTCGCAAGGCCATCGAAGCGCCCCCTTCCCTTTCCTCGTCCGCCACTGCATCATACTCAAGAAAATGACTAATCATATTCTTGAGTACTCTTGAGCTTCAGGAGGAGCCATGGAGACCGTGAAGGCAGCGGAGACCACCGAACGCTTCCGCGCCGCCGTGGAGAAGGGCGAACCGGCCGCGCTGAGCGAGCTGTTCACCGAGGACATCCGTCTCTACAGCCCCGTGAAGTTCACCCCCTTCGAGGGCAGGCCCATGGTGCTGGGGCTCTTCGGAGTGCTGCTGCGCATCTTCGAGGACTTCCGCTACGTCGGACGCTTCGAGGGCGAGGCCGAGACGAGTGCCGACGGCGAACAGGCCCCGTCGACGATCCTGCTCTTCCGGGCCACCGTGAACGGCAGGCAGATCCACGGCATCGACCTGCTCCAGTTCGACGGGACGGGCCGGATCAAGGAGTTCACCGTGATGGTCCGCCCCCAGTCCGCCGTGCACGCCCTGGGTCAGGCGGTACTGGACGGCCTGGTCGCCGACGGTCTCGTCCCCGGGGCCGTGGACCGATAGGGCCTCTCGTTTGGACCATGCCGGGCTCGCGTGCCCCGGGGTCGCAGCCGAATCCGGGATGCGCGCGGACGGCCGGTGCTGGGAGACTTCGGGCATGCCGCATGTCGAAGCCCTGCCCGGAGTGTCCATCGAGTACGAGACCTTCGGCGACCCTGCCGATCCGGCCGTCCTGCTCGTGATGGGTTTCAGTGCCCAGATGATCGCCTGGCACGAGGACTTCTGCCGCGCGCTCGCGGAACGTGGACGCTATGTGATCCGGTACGACAACCGCGACTGCGGGCTGTCCACCAAGTTCGACGAACATCCCGTCGACGTGGGCCGCTTCATCGACGCCGTGAGCTCGGGCGACATCCCGTCCGCCTGTGCGATGGCGCCCTACACGCTGCGGGACATGGCCGACGACGGCCTCGGCCTGCTCACCGCGCTCGGCATCGAGCGGGCTCATGTGGTCGGAACCTCGATGGGCGGAATGATCGCCCAGACGATGGCCATCAGCCGGCCGGAGCGAGTGCTGACCCTGACGTCGATGATGTCCTCGACCGGCGAGCCCGACTACGGCCGACCCAGCCCCGAGGCCCAGGCGGTGGTCTCCAGCCCGAAGCCGTCGGATCGCGAGGGGTACATCGCGGCGGCGGAACGGGACCTGGTGTGGGCCTCCAAGCGGTACGGCGACCCGGCACCCCTCCGTGAGCTGGCCGCCCGGAGTTACGACCGCGCCCACCACCCGGCCGGAGCCGGGCGGCAACTCGCGGCCATGGTCCTCAGCGGCCCGCGCACCGACGCGCTGCGCGGGCTTCGAGTGCCGACCCTGGTGATCCACGGCCTGGACGACACGCTGACCGACCCCAGCGGAGGAAGGCGCACCGCCGAGCTGGTGCCCGGCGCGAAGCTCCTGCTGATCGCCGACATGGGACACGACCGCCCCCGCGAACTCTGGCCCGGGATCATCGACGCCCTGGAGACCCACACCCGGCCGTGAACCAGCGCTCGACCGCCGTCCGCAACCCGGCGAGTTCGGCCGGGTCCGGTACGGGGGAGCCGCCGGCCCAGGCCACGTATCCGTCGGGGCGTACCAGCAGGGCGGAGAGGCCGGCCGGGCCCTTGACGCCCTGTGCGACGACCGGGTCGATGGCGTCCTGATCCGTTGCCAGTACGGCCGCCGCCGATCCGTCCTCGGTCAGGTCGATCAGCAGCGGACGGGCGCTGCGGGCGAGTTCGGCCAGCCGGACCTTCTCGGTGCCGGTGATCAGCTCCAGGTCCGGTGCGAAGTAGCCGACCGCGGGGTGGGGGTCGAGGACGCCCATCTCGTAGCGCACATCGGTGCCCGCGGTGAGGTCGGCGAGGCGCTGGACGACCTCCTTGCCGGTGAGCAGCTCGGTGAAGAGCTCGCGCAGGGCCGTGGTGTCGCTGCCCGGCGCGGTGAGCGCGGACTGTGCCTCGGCGTTGAGCACCATCCGGCGGGCGGCCAGGCGGCGCTCGGTGTCGTAGCTGTCGAGCAGGCCGGGCGGGGCGGTGTCGCGCAGCGTGGCGGCGAGCTTCCAGCCGAGGTTGGCGGCGTCCTGGAGGCCGAGGTTCAGCCCGGGGCCGCCGCCGGAGGTGTAGACGTGGGCGGCGTCGCCGACGAGGAGGACCCGGCGGTCGCGGAACCGGTCGGCGACCCGGGTGTTGCCGCCGGTCAGCCGCCGCAGCACATGGGGGCCCGGCCCGTCCGGCGGGCCGAGCGGCAGATCGGCGCCGAGGACGCGGCGGACGCTCGACTCCATCTCGGCGAGAGTCATCGGCTCGTCCGTCGCGGGCCGGTCCCACTCGGTGGTGCTGATCAGCGGCGGCTGCCCGGGGAACGGCGCGTACGAGAAGCCGCCCCGGTCGGCGCGGTGGGGCAGGAAGGGCAGCACCGGCCCGTGGCCGGGCACGGTGAGCGCGCCGTTGACGGGGTCGACCCAGTCGGCCGGGACGGTGGCGTGGGCGGTGCGGTTGGTGCGGCGGTCGTAGCTGACGCCGGGGAACCCGATCCCGGAGAGCTTGCGGACCACACTGTGCGCGCCGTCCGCGCCGACCACGTAGCGGGCGCGGAGCTGTCGGTCGCCGTCGGGGCCGGTGACGTCGAGGGTCACGGCGTCCTCGTCCTGGGCGACGGCCCGGACCCGGTGTCCGCGCCGCAGGTCGACCCCGAGCGACCGGGCGCGCTCCTCCAGGACCTGGACGATGCGGTGTTGCGTGGCGGCGAGGCCGAAGACCGGACTGGCGTCCAGCAGGCCGAGGTCGAGGCCCATGGCGGCGAACATGAAGTAGGCGGAGTTCGGCCGCGGGGGTTCCGGGCTGCCGCTGAGCGGCTCGTGCAGACCGCGGTGGTCGGCCAGGCGCACCACCTGGCCGAGCAGGCCGTTGGCCTTGGGCTCGGTGCTGGGCTGCGGGAGCTGCTCCAGCACGATCGGGCTGATGCCGGCCAGGCTCAGCTCGCAGGCCAGCATCAGCCCGTTCGGGCCGCCTCCCACGATGATCACGTCGGCTGTCACGGTCGTGCCTCCTTGGCGCGGAAAGGAAAAGGAAGAGAAGAGGGAGGGGGAGGGGGCGCGGTGTTACGGGACCGGCAGGCCGGCGGTGAGCTGCTCGAAGACCTGGGCCAGGACCGCGCCGAGCGGTGCGGCTTCGTCGGCGCGCAGGCTGTGCTCGACGGCCACCGCGGTGCCGGCCGAGACCGCGGCCGCGACCAGCTTCGGGTACACATCGCGTTCGGCGTCGGTGCCGGTCCGTTGCGCGACGGCCCTGGCCAGCTCCTGCTGGGCGGCGGCGTTGGTCTTGACGATCTCACCGGCCAGCGCGGGTTCGGCCAGCATCAGCCGCACCCCCTCGCGCCACCGTTCGTTCTGTGGCGCGTTCCGGGACGTGGGGCTCTCCGGCGGCACGAACCGGCCCAGGACCACGTGCAGTAGCGAGTCCCAGAGCGGTTCGCCGGCCGGGCGGTCGAGCAGGTCGTCGGCGATCCGGAGCATCCTCTCCAGATGGCCGGCGGCGATCGCCTCGGCCTTGCCGGAGAAGTAGTTGCGGAAGGTGCGGACGGAGACATCGGCCTCGGCCGCGATCTGGTCGACCGTCACATCCGCCCAGCCGTGCAGGACGCAGAGCCGGATCGCCGCCTGGCTCAGCGCGGCCCTGGTCTCCCGCTTCTTGCGCTCGCGGAGTCCGGACTGCCCGGTCGTGCGGGCCTCGTCTGCTGGTGTCATGCGAGCAGCGTAGAACAAATCTTGCCGTTGCGGCAAGATTGCTGAAACGGAAAAGTTGCCGAGATGGCAGAATTTTCGCTGCCCGCTGCCCGCTGCCCGCTGCCCGCTGCCCGCTGCCCGCTGCCCGCTGCCCGCTGCCCGCTGCCCGCTGCCCGCCCGGGTGGGCGGGGAGGCGGGGGCAGGTCGATGGTGGCCCCTGTCGCGTCGCCCAGGGGGAGCGGTGCTCCGCGCTTGCGCATTCAGGATTTCCTTCTGCGGGAAGGCGATGGAGGTGGGGCGAGGTGGGATCCCGCCGTACGGAATTGGGGACCGCAACCACTTTCGAGGAATGCGCCGACCCCGTACCAATTGGTCGTGACCGACTCAACTGGGCTTGTTGGAAGTGGAGTTGACGGACCACGTGGACGGCGTGCGAAGTGGTCCACCGGTACCCCGGCATAGGAGCCGCGTAGTCCCCCGCAAGGAATCCGTCGTCCCATGAGAGGCCGTGGGGATCTCCGCAGTGAACTCCCCGGAGGCGAAGGAGGGTGAGATGGACAGTCCGGACAGCTCCGGGATCGCGCTGAGCGTCGAGCGGGGGCAGGCCACCGACGAGGAACTGGCCGCGCTCACCGTGGTGCTGCTCGCGCTGCGGGCCGAGCCCGAACAGTCGCCGGAGAGGCAGGCCGTCGCCGGCTCGCGGTGGTGGCGGCACGCGGACCGGTACAACGCCCCGCTCAGCTGGCAGTGAGGGGACCGCCATGACGACGACCATCGACCCCTCGGCCTCCGCTTCCCCCGCCCCCGACGCCGCCGCCCCGGCCGATGTCCGGGGGCGTGTCGTGGAGCTGCACGCCCTGCGGGAACTGGCCCGCAGCGGGCCGAGTGAGAAGGCGACCGAGGCCCAGCACGCCAAGGGCAAGCTGACCGCGCACGAACGGCTGGCGCTCCTCTTCGACGAGGGCACCTTCTGCGAGGTCGAGCAGTTGCGCCGGCACCGGGCCACCGGCTTCGGGCTGGAGGACAGGAGGCCGTACACCGACGGTGTCATCACCGGCTGGGGGCTCGTGGACGGCCGGACCGTCTTCGCCTTCGCCCACGACTTCCGGATCTTCGGCGGTGCGCTGGGCGAGGCCCACGCCACGAAGATCCACAAGATCATGGACATGGCCATCGCGGCGGGTGCGCCGCTGGTGTCGCTGAACGACGGCGCCGGCGCCCGTATCCAGGAAGGTGTCTCCGCGCTCGCCGGTTACGGCGGGATCTTCCAGCGCAACACCCGGGCCTCGGGCGCGATCCCGCAGATCAGCGTGATGCTCGGCCCGTGCGCGGGCGGCGCGGCCTACAGCCCGGCGCTGACCGACTTCGTCTTCATGGTCCGCGAGACCTCCCAGATGTTCATCACCGGACCCGACGTCGTCAAGGCGGTCACCGGTGAGGAGATCACCCAGAACGGGCTGGGCGGCGCGGACGTGCACGCCGAGACCTCGGGCGTCGCGCACTTCGCGTACGACGACGAGGAGACCTGCATCGCCGAGGTCCGCTACCTGATCGGGATGCTGCCCTCCAACAACCGGCAGGACCCGCCCGTCCAGCCCACCCGCGACCCCGCCGACCGGCGCAACGACGGGCTCCTGGACCTCGTGCCCCTCGACGGCAACCGCCCGTACGACATGCACGCGGTGATCGAGGAGCTCGTCGACGACGGGGACTACCTGGAGGTCCACGAGCGCTGGGCCCGCAACATCATCTGCGCGATGGCCCGGCTCGACGGCCAGGTCGTCGGCATCGTTGCCAACCAGCCGCAGTCACTGGCCGGGGTGCTGGACATCGGCGCCTCCGAGAAGGCCGCCCGCTTCGTCCAGATGTGCGATGCATTCAACATCCCCATCATCACGCTGCTCGACGTACCCGGCTTCCTGCCCGGCGTCGACCAGGAGCACGGCGGGATCATCCGGCACGGGGCCAAGCTCCTGTACGCGTACTGCAATGCGACCGTGCCCCGGATCTCCCTCATTCTGCGCAAGGCGTACGGCGGTGCGTACATCGTGATGGACAGCCAGTCCATCGGTGCGGATCTGACGTACGCCTGGCCGACCAACGAGATCGCGGTGATGGGCGCCGAGGGCGCCGCCAACGTCATCTTCCGTCGGCAGATCGCCGCCGCCGAGGACCCGGAGGCGATGCGCGCCCGCATGGTCGAGGAGTACCGGACCGAACTCATGCACCCCTACTACGCCGCCGAGCGGGGGCTCGTGGACAACGTCATCGACCCGGCCGAGACCCGGGAAGTACTCGTCAAGTCCCTGGCGATGCTCCGCAACAAACACGCCGACCTGCCCTCCCGCAAACACGGAAACCCCCCGCAGTAGCCCCTCCGGCGGGTCCGATCACAGCTGATCGGACCCGTGCGGATGTGACCGCATATGACAGGTAAACGGTCCCGGACGGTGTGCCCGCGCCCGGAGCCCGAAACCGGCCATCGAGAGTTCGCCGCCGATCACCCGCTTCGAACTCCTGGACGGGTAATGTGATCCCGGAATTCCTCGGGGTGGGGGAAACGGGAGGCCCGGTGGGGGAACGGTTCTTATTCAAAATCCTTGGCCCACTCATGGTGACGTCGGGCGAGCGAAAGGTGGTCATCGGCGGGGCACGTCAACGGACCACGCTCGCTCTGCTGTTGCTCAATCCCGGCCGAACCGTGCCGGTGGACACTCTGGTGCACGAAGTGTGGAACGGGAATCCGCCCGCCACCGCCCGTACCCAGATCGCCATCGTCATCGCCGCGCTCCGCAAGACGTTCAAGGCGCAGGGCGCGGCCGACGACACCATCGTGACCGCGCATCCGGGCTACCTCCTCGACGCCGAGAGCCACTACATCGACTCGGTGGAGTTCACCGCACTCGTCGCCCAGGCGGAGATCGACGCGCGGGAACAGCGCCTGGAGGACGCGGCGGGCCGGTACCGGCGCGCCCTCGACCTGTGGCGCGGGCCCGCGCTCGCCGGGGTGTCCGGGCTGCTCGTCGAGGAGGAGGCAGGCCGTCTCGGTGAGCACCGGCTCAACGCCTACGACGACGCCACCGCCGTCCAGCTGGCGCTGGGGCGCCACTACGAGCTGCTGCCCGAGCTCGGCGGGGTCGTGCAGGAGAACCCGCTGCGCGAGCGGACCCGGTACCACCAGATGCTCGCCCAGTACCGGGCGGGCCGGCGCGCCGAGGCCATGGAGTCCTACCGGGAGGCGCGCGAGCAGTTCATCGAGGAGCTGGGACTCGAACCGGGCCCGGACCTCCAGGAACTGCACGACCTGATCCTGCGCGACGACCCGTCGCTGACCCCGGCCGACGGACCCGTCTCCGTCGCGGCCGAGGCCGCGGTGCCCGATGTCGTCGTGGTTCCCTCCGAACTGCCGCCGGACGTACCGGGGTTCACCGGACGCGAGAGCGAACTCGCGGCACTGGACGCGCTGATGATCGAATCCGGGGCCGCGCTCCAGACCCCCACCGTCGGCCTGATCACCGGTGTCGCCGGGGTCGGCAAGTCCGGCCTCGCGCTGCGCTGGGCGCACCGGGTCGCCGACGACTTCCCCGACGGGCGGCTCTTCGCGGACCTGCGGGGTTACGACGAGCAGCACGAGCCCGCCTCCGTCGCCGACGTCCTCGGCCGCTTCCTGCGCTCGCTCGGTGTGCCGGGGCAGCAGATCCCGGAGGCGCTGGAGGAGCGGATCGCGCTCTACCGCAGCCTGCTCACCGAACGCCGCGCGCTGATCGTCCTGGACAATGTGCGCACCCACGCCCAGGTCGTCCCGCTGCTGCCGGGCAGCGGTGCCAGCTGTGTGGTCGTCACCAGCCGCGACCAGCTGGAGCAGCTGGTGACCTGGCCCAAGGAAGCCCGCGTCCACCTCGGCGTACTGCCGCCCGACGCGGCCGTCGAACTCGTCGCCAAGATCGCCGGCGAGGAGCGGATCGCCGCCGCCCGCACGGACGCGACCCGCCTGGTCGAGCTCTGCGACCGGCTGCCGCTCGCCCTGCGGATCGCCGCCGCCCGCCTCGCGTCAAAACCGCACTGGTCGGTACGGCACCTGGTGGCCAGGCTCAGCGACGAGCGGCGCAGGCTCGACGAGCTGAGCCAGGGGGAGTCCCGGGTCCGGGCCGGATTCGAGCTCAGCTACCGCTACCTCTCCGTCGACGCGGCCCGCCTCTACCGGCGCCTCGGCCTCGCCGACGTACCGGACTTCACCTCCTGGGTGGCCGCCGCGCTGCTCGACGTCGACGTGATCGACGCCGAACTGCTCCTGGAGGACCTGGTGGACACCCAGTTCCTGGAGGTCGTGGGCGTCGACGCGACCGGCCGGCTGCGATACCGCTTCCAGAACCTGCTGCGCCTGTACGCGGGGGAGCGCGCCCGGGACGAGGAGTCGGACGAGGCCTGGCACGACGCCTGCCGCCGGGTCTTCCGCACCGCCCTGACCATCGCCCGCGAGGCCCACCGCAGGGAGAGCGGCGGGGAGTTCAGCATCGTGCACAGCGGCACCGAGCCGGCCACCATCGACACGGACCTGCTGGAGGAACTGCTCGCCGACCCGCTGGCCTGGTTCGAGGCGGAGCGGCTCTGCCTGGTGGGCATGGTCGAGCAGGCGGCCCGGATGGGCATGGCCGATCTCGCCTGGGACCTCACGGGGTCCGCGTCCGTGCTCTTCGAGACGCGCAGCTACGTGGAGAACTGGGAGAGCTGCGCCGTGCACGCCCTGGCCGCGGCCCGCGCCGCCGACGACCGCCTGGGCCAGGCGGTCATGCTGCACCACACCGGGGCCGCCGCGCTGATGCGGCAGAGCATGGACGAGGCGAAGGCGCGCTCCGAGGAGGCGCTGGAGCTCTACGGGGACCTGGACGAGCGGCTGGGCCGAGCACTGGTTCTGCGTAACCTCGCGGTGGTCCACCGTCTTCAGGGCGACCCCGACGCGGCGGCGGACCGGCTGCGCGGTGCCCTGCCCATCTTCCGCGAGGCCGGCGATCTGTCGTCGGAGTCGTCCGTCCTCCAGAACATGGCCCAGCTGGAGCTGGACCGGGGCAACTACGAGGCCAGCCTCGGCCATGCCCGGGACGCGGTACGGGTCGCGGAGTCCATGGAACCCGCCGCCTCCCGCAGCCTCGCCCAGTGCCTGTACCGGCTGGGCAGCGCGCAGCTCCTGTCCGGGCGGGCGGAGGAGGCCGAGGAGTCCTACCTGCGTGTGGAGGAGCTGTCCCGGGCGAAGGCCGACACCCACGGGCTCGCGCACGCCCTGTACGGACTCGGCCAGGCCCGGGTGGCGCTCGGCGCGCTCGAATCGGCCGAGACCGCGTACGTCCAGGGCCGCAAGGTCGCCCGCGGGCTCGGCAGCCCCGTGGTCGAGGGATCGATCCGGCTGAAACTCGGCGTACTCCTGCGGGAGCTGGGCCGGGACGAGGAGGCCCAGGCCGAACTCCTGGGCGCCAAGGAGCTGTTCACCCGCAGAGGGGCCACGCACTGGCAGGAGGAGGTCGCCCGGGAGCTCAGCGGTTCTCCGGAGATCGATCCGGAAGTCCTGCCGGAGCTCTCCCCGGAGCTCTCCGCGGAACTCGCGCCGGGGAGAGCTCCGGGCCCTTCCCCGGGGGTGGGAATCGGCACGTAGGAGGAAGAGGACCGGCCCTTCTTCCGGGGGCCGGCCACGGGCGGTGGGGCAGGGTCCGCTTAATCCGGCGATATCACGCCGATAAGGCGATTGCCTAGCGTCGTCACAGAAATTCGGTTTCCCGAGAGCTGTGGAGTCTGTGATGCCGCCTACCCCCGGGGTGCCCTCGTTCGCCGTGATCCCCGGCGCACAGGTGCACCGAGTCCTCGACGGCCGGCACGAGGAAGTGGTCCGGCTGATCGAGTCGGCCTACCGCGTGCACGGCGGTGGTGACACGGTCAACCCGCCCTCCTATTTCCTGCGGTTCCCCGACCGCCCCACCTCACGCATCATCGCCCTGCCCGCCTCGGTCGGAGGCGACGCACCCGTCGACGGCATCAAATGGATCTCCAGCTTCCCCGAGAACGTGGCGGCCGGGATCCCCCGGGCCTCCGCAGTGCTCATCCTCAACGATCCGGCCACCGGCTACCCGCTGGCCTGCCTGGAGAGCTCCATCATCAGCGCGGCCCGCACCGCCGCCTCGGCGGCGCTCGCCGCGGACCGGCTCACCGAAGGGCGTGACCGACCACGCCGGATCGGCTTCTTCGGCACCGGCCTGATCGCCCGGTTCATCCACCAGTACCTCGCCGGCACCGGCTGGAGCTTCGAGGAGACCGGGGTGTACGACCTGTCGGACGAGCACGCCCGGGGCTTCGCCGAACACCTGGAGCGCGAGGGCGACAACGGCACGGTCACCCTGCACACCGGCCCCGAACAGCTGATCCGCTCCAGCGACGTCGTCGTCTTCGCCACCGTCGCCGGCGCCCCGCACGTGACCGACCCGGCATGGTTCACCCACAACCCGCTGGTCCTGCACGTGTCGCTGCGCGACCTGTCGCCCGAGGTCATCCTCGCGGCCACCAACGTCGTCGACGACATCGACCACTGCCTCAAGGCCGACACCTCCCCGCACCTCGCCGAACAGCTCAGCGGGAACCGGGAGTTCATCGACGGCACCCTGTACGACGTGCTCACCGGCGAGCTGAAGATCCCCGACGACCGGCCCGTCGTCTTCTCGCCCTTCGGGCTCGGCGTACTGGACCTCGCGGTCGGCAGACACATCTACGACACCCTGCGCGCCGACGGCCGACTCGCCGTCGTGGACGACTTCTTCCACGAGATGCGCCGATACGGCTGAGATGAGACGACAGTGACCACTCTGCTCGACAGCCCGCCCCGGCCCGCAGGGCCCGGCCCCGGCCCCATCACCGTACGGGTGGAGGAGACCGCCCTCGCCCCGCACGAACCGCTCGACCTGTACGCCGCACTGCGCGAACAGTCGGCGCACGACGTCTTCCTGCTGGAGAGCCGCGAGGGCCCCGGACAGTCCCCCGGGGCCACCGTCGTCGGCCACGGACTGCTCGCCGAGATCCGGGTGCACGCCGACCGGATCTCCGTCGGTGGCGCCGAAGCCGTCGCCGCCGCGGCCCTCGCGGCCGCCGACGGCCTCGGCCTCGCCCCCCGGCCCGGCAACGAACGCGGTCTCCTCCACGGCGACCAGGTCTGGCAACTGCTGCGCGCCGTCCAGGACCTGTTCACCGTGGAGACGAGCCGGCCGCACGACAGCTACGCCTTCGGCTTCCTCGCCACCTTCGGCTACGGCTCCGCCTGGCACATGGAGACGCTGCCCGAGCGGGGCGACCGGGACCACGACGAACCCGACATCGTGCTCGGCCTGTTCCGCGAGACCGTCTGGTACGGTCCGGAACCCGGCACCGTACGAAGACTCACCGCGCACAGCGAAGCCTTCCCCGACCCGGCGCCCCTCGACCTGACCGAGGAGACCGTCCGGGCGGTCGCCGCCGTCGGCCCGGTCCCCGAGGTCCTGCCCGAGGCGCCCCGGCCGCGCTCCGTACAGGACACCTGCGACGAGCAGACCTTCCTCGCGCGGGCCCGGCGCTGCCTGGAACACATCGGCGTCGGCGACATCTACCAGATCCAGATCGGCCACCGCATCGACGTCGAATCCGGCCTCGAACCCTTCGAGGTCTACCGGCGGCTGCGCGGCCGCAATCCGTCTCCGTACATGTACCTCGTCCCGCGCGACGGGCGCACCGTCATCGGCGCCAGTCCCGAGGTGCTCTTCCGCACCGAGGGCGGCAAGGTCGTCATGCGGCCCATCGCCGGGACCGCGCCGCGCAGCGGCGACCCCGGCATCGACGAGGCCCGGGTCGCCCGGCTCGTCGCCGACGAGAAGGAACGGGCCGAGCACGTCATGCTCGTCGACCTGTGCCGCAACGACGTCGGCCGGGTCTGCCTGCCCGGCACGCTGGAGGCACACGGCCTGATGACCGTCGAGACGTACTCGCACGTCTTCCACCTCGTCTCCACCGTCGAGGGCACCCTCGCCCCCGAGGACGACACCTGGTCCGTGCTGCGCGCCACCTTCCCGGCGGGCACGGTCACCGGGGCGCCCAAGATCCGCGCCATGGAGATCATCGAGGAGCTGGAGAGCGAGCCGCGCGGCATGTACGCGGGCGCCGTCGGCCTCGTCGACCTGCGCGGCTGGAGCCAACTCGCCCTGTGCATCCGCACGATCGTGCACGACGGCCGCAGCGGCACCTACTCCACCCAGAGCTGCGCGGGCATCGTCGCCGACTCGTCCCCCGGGGCCGAGTGGCGCGAGACCCTGCACAAGATGGGTGCGGCCTACTGGGCGCTGACCGGTGAGGAGCTGCTGCCGTGAAGGTCCTGCTCGTCGACGCGTACGACAGCTTCACCCACATCATCGACCAGTACCTGCGCACCCTGGGCGCCGACACCGACGTCGTGCGGTCGCACACCCGCACCCCGCAGCAGCTCGCCGCCCTGGGGCCCGACGCGGTGGTCCTCGGCCCGGGGCCGGGCCACGCGGCCGACTCGGGCCACGTGGAGCTGGTGCGCACCTTCGCCGGGTCCGTACCGCTGCTCGGCATCTGCCTGGGCCACCAGGCGATCTGCCTGGCGTACGGGGGCCGGGTCACGGTCGCCGAGCGGCTCAAGCACGGCAAGACCAGCCTCGTACGCCACGACGGCGCGGGGGTGTTCGAAGGGCTGGAGCCGGTGATGACAGCCACGCGCTACCACTCGCTGATCGCCGACGAACCGCTGCCGCCCCCGCTGATCGCCACCGCGCACGCCCAGGACGACGGCTACGTGATGGGGCTGAGACACCGCACGCTGGCCGTGGAAGGGGTGCAGTTCCACCCCGAGTCCATCACCACCGTCGGCGGCCTGCGGATCCTGGACAACTTTCTGACGGCCGCCCGCCGGGTCGGCCCCGCACGGGAGGAGGCCGATATGCGGAACTCGCCTGCGGGATCGGTCGGAAATTGAGATCGGCCCCCCGTCCACACCCTCGGGATGGCTGGAATATTCACGTCCGTATGGCGCTGATCAGCGGTTATATCAAATATATTGCTGCGTCTGATGGGCGGAAGTCCCTGTGATAATGATTCGAAACAGGTCCTTCCTAATGTTCTGGGTGTCGGAACGAACCGCAACAGTTCATAGGGGGAAAAGGAATCATGAAGCTCAATGCGATCACCGGGAAGATCCAGCAGACCGTAGTCGTGACGCTCGCCGGTGCGGCGATATTCGCCACCGTGCAGACCGTCTCGGAGGCCGGCCGGGCGGACCACGCCGGCTCCTACACCACTGCCGCCGCCACGCCGCTCGACGACCCGTGGCACCCGAGCCCGGTGACCGCCCAGGCTTCGACCCCGGACGACCCGTGGCACCCGAGCCCGGTGACCGCCCAGGCTTCGACACTGGACGACCCGTGGCACCCGAGCCCGGTGACCGCCCAGGCTTCGACACTGGACGACCCGTGGCACCCGAGCCCCGTGACCGCCCAGGCATCGCCGCTGGACGACCCGTGGCACCCGGCGCCGAGCGCCTGACCCGAAGAAGGAGAAGACCAGTGAGCGCCACGACACCCGAACAGGACCGCTCCTGGCCCCCGTTGCTGGGGCAGGTGCTCGACGGCCGGGATCTGACCGCCGTCGACACCGCCTGGGTGATGGACCAGGTGATGCGGGGCCGCGCGACCGACGCACAGATCGCCGGCTTCCTGGTGGCCCTGCGGGCCAAGGGCGAGACCGTGGGCGAGCTCGAAGGGCTCGTACACGGGATGCTGGCCCATGCCGTACACATCGACGTGCCGGGGAGGACCGTCGACGTGGTGGGCACCGGGGGCGACGGGGCACACACGGTCAACATCTCCACGATGTCCGCGATCGTCGCGGCGGGAGCGGGGGCACGGGTCGTCAAGCACGGCAACCGTGCGGCGAGTTCGGCCTCCGGCTCCGCCGACGTACTGGAAGCACTGGGCGTCACCCTGCGGCTGCCGCCCGAGCGGATCGCCGCCGTGGTCGACGAGGCGGGCATCACCTTCTGCTTCGCGCCGGACTTCCACCCGGCGATGCGCCACGCGGCGGGGCCGCGCAAACAGCTCGGCATCCCGACCGTCTTCAACGCGCTGGGCCCGCTGACCAATCCGGCCGCACCCACCGCCCAGGCGGTCGGGGTCGCCGACGCCCGGCTGCTGCCGCTGATCGCCGGAGCACTGGCCCGGGCCGGTGGCCGGGGCCTGGTCTTCCGTGGCGACGACGGGCTCGACGAGCTCACCGTCACCACCACGTCCACCGTGCTGACCGTGGGCGACGGCGACATCCGGCAGGAGCGGTTCGACCCGCGCGACGTGGGGATCGCGCTCGCACCGCAGGAGGCACTGCGCGGGGAGGACGCCGCGTACAACGCGGCCGTCGCCCGGCGGGTCCTCGACGGCGAGCGCGGACCGGTGCGGGACGCGGTGCTGCTCTCCGCGGGCGCCGCGCTCGTGGCGGGCGAACCGACCGGGGGCCGTACCGTCACCGAACGGCTGGGCTGGGCGGTGGAAGCGGCGGGCCGGGCGATCGACTCCGGCGCCGCGGCCGACACCCTCGAACGGTGGGTACGGGCCACCTCGGCCCCGTGCGCACCGGTCGTCGAAGCCCCGGTCACCCGGGTCGCGACGGCTGCGTGACCGGGTACTCGGGGCGGGCACGGATCGTGGACGGCGCCATGGCGGTACCTCCCGGGAGACCGGTGGGTACGGCCATGGCGCGTCCGCGCGGTCACCGGGCGGAGGTGGGCTCCAGAGCCTGGTCCCGCTCCTGGTCCCGTTCCGGGTTCCGTACCTGGTCCCGCTCCGGGTTCGCCCCGCCGGCCGCGGCCGGCTTCGTGCCGTCGAGGGCCGGCGGCTCGGACGCCGTCCGCGCGGACCCGCGCAGCTTCTCGCGCCGGATCCGGGAGAGGGCCGGCGATGTGAGACCCGTGGTGATCAGCGCCATCAGCACCAGCATGGTGAACAGATCGGGCCCGATCACACCGAGTTCGAGCCCCAGGTTCAGCACCACCAGCTCGGTCAGGCCCCGGCAGTTCATCAGCGCCCCGATCGCCAGGGAGTCGCGCCAGGACTGACCCGCGAGCCGGGCCCCGGCCGTGCTCCCGCCCCACTTGCCGAGCATCGCGACGGTGAGGATCGCCAGCGCCCACAGCCACTGGACCGGGTCGCCGCCGAGCAGCGAGACATCGGTGTTCAGCCCGGTGGAGACGAAGAACAGCGGCAGCAGCACCGGGACCGAGAACGCCCGCAGCCGTGCCGTGCAGCGTTCGATGACCATGGACCCCCGCGGAGTGACCAGGCCGAAGACGAAGGCGCCGAACAGGGCGTGCACACCGATCCGGTCGGTGGCCAGTGCGGAGAGGCACAGGCCGCTGAAGAGGACGACGAGGACCACACCGTCCACTGTCCGCTCGGCCCGCTTCGCCCAGCGGGCGAGCAGCGGACGCAGCGCGTAGACCATGACGGCGAGGAAGACCGCGGCGAGCGCCGCCGTCGTCAGCGCCTCGGCCGGCGAACCGCTCGTCGACACCGCGACCACCGCCGCCAGCAGGCACCAGGCGGTCACGTCGTCGACCGCGGCGCACGCCATGGCCAGCGAGCCGATCCGGGTGCCGACCAGGCCCCGGTCGGTGAGGACCCGGGCGAGCACGGGGAACGCGGTGACGCTCATCGACACGGCGATGAACAGCACGAACGGCAACCGGCCCACGCCCGGCGGCGCGAACGAGCCGAACATCGCGAGGGCCAGCAGCGAGCCCAGGAGCAGCGGCAGCACGATGCTCGTCTGACTGACCGCGACCGCGGTCCCGCGATGGCCCCGCAATGTGCCGAGATCCAGTTCGAGACCGATCAGGAACATGAAGGCCAGCAGGCCGATGTTGCCCAAGGCACCGATGTACGGGAGCACCGAATCGGGGAACAGCCAGGCCTGTGCCGCGGGCGAGATCCAGCCCAGCAGCGACGGCCCCAGCATGATGCCGAGGGTGATCTCGCCGATGACCGGCGGCTGGCCGAACCTGCGGAACAGCTGGGCGCCCGCCTGGCACACCAGGATGACCACCGGGACGGCGATCAGGAGATCGGGCAGGGGGTCACGTGCCGACACGGCCGGCTCCTTCCCTGGCGGTCGCTGTGGCGTCCGACCAGCGTGCGTAGCGGCGCCGCCCGTACAGCAGCGGCTGGGCGGACTCCTCGGCGGTGAACCGCCGTACCTGCGCGAAGACCGTGGTGTGGTCCCCGACCTCCCGCGTACCGACCACCGTGCAGTCGGCGATGGCGTGCGCGGCCTCCGTCAGATGCGGGCCGCCCGCGCCCAGCGGCAGCCGCCACTCGCTCAGCGTGAACCGGTCGGGGTTGCCGGAGGCGAAGAGGTCGGAGGTGGCGTGCGCTCCCTCGTGCAGCAGGTTGAGCGCCAACTGCCCGCCGGCGAGTACGGCTTCAGTGGTGGGGCTCGCCGTGCGCAGGCAGATCACGAGTGTCGGCGGGGAGAGCGCCACGCTCGCCAGTGAGCTGCAGGTCATCCCGCGGGGCGTGCCGTCGGCGTCGAGCGCTGTCACCACGGAGACGCCGGAGGGGAAACTGCCCATCAGCGGGCGTATGTCGGTTTCCGGAACGGGCCAGTCGGTCATGGTTTCTCCTGTCGAAGACGTGTGCCGCGCGCCCGGCAGCCGGCCGGAGAGGAATACCGGCTGTCGGGCGACGCGGTGCGGCACGACTACTTGGCGTGCAGCCGACGGAGCGCCTCGTGGGTGCTCGGCAGGGAGTTGAGGAGTTCCTGCTGCTCCTTCTTGACCTGGGTGAACATGGCCTGCGCGGCGGCCACCGACTCCGGCTTGTGGTAAAGGATCGGCAGCGGAGCGTCCGGCTCCAGACCGAGGCCGGCGAAGATGCAGTAATAGCGCTCGTTGGTCCAGAAGTTCCGGAATTCGGCCTCGAAGTTCCCGTAGTACGTGGTGTCGTCCGTGGCCGCGGGGTTGACCGGAAGTCCTGCCTTGTACGCGTCGATCTTCTCGCGGATGCTGGCCGGGAGTTTCAGCTCCTTGTTGGCGCGCCAGAAGGGCGAGTCGGTGCGCGGGGCGAAGTAGAAGTGCGTCTGGATGAAATCGCGGGTGTCGTCGAACATCACCTCGATTTCCTTGTTGAAGTTGTCTACCAGGGCCTGGTTGAACGTCTTGTCCGGGAAGTGCTTGGCCAGCTGGTAGGCCGCGGCGGTGATGAAGTAGATACCGGTGGACTCCAGCGGCTCCAGGAAGGCGCTGGAAAGACCGATGCCGATGACGTTCTTCACCCAGGCGCGGCGGTTGCGGCCGACCCGGAACTTCACGTGGTTGAACTCGGTGGTCTCCGGGTCCAGGCCCCACAGCTCGCAGAACTCGGCGGTGGCCTCCTCCTGCGTGGTGAAGCGGCTGGAGTAGACGTAGCCGGTGCCGAAGCGGCCCGGCATCGGTATCTTCCAGGACCACCCGGAGGACATCGCGATCGCCGAGGTGTACGGCTCGACGCCGTTGGCCTCGTCGTCGTGCGGCACGGCCGTGGCGACCGCGCGGTCGCACAGCAGCTGGTCGCTCATGTCGACGAAGGGCTCCTCCATCGCCTGGTTCATCAGCAGGCTGCGGAAGCCGGAGCAGTCCACGAACAGGTCCGCGTCCAGGACCCGGCCCTCCTTGGTGTGCAGGGCCTTGACGAAGCCCCGCTCGTCCTTCTCGACCCGCGTCATCTCGTCCTGGACGTGGTTCACGCCCTGCTTCTCGGTGGCGAACCGGCGCAGGAAGTCCGCGACGAGCGCCGCGTCGAAGTGCCACGCGTACCGGGTCGGGGAGGTGCCGTCCAGGTGCCGCGGCGACTTCTTGGCGTCCATCAGCGGCGCCTCGCGGAAGCAGGCGTAGTCGTACGGCTCGTCCGTCTTGCCCTCGAACTTGTTCTTGAACCAGTAGTGCGACATCGGAACGTTGTCGTGCTCGGGGCTGATGCCGAACGGGTGGTAGAAGTGGTCCGGGCCGCCCTTGTCGAGCTCACGCGGATTGCTCTGGCCCTTGCCCGGAGTACGCCAGTTGATGAAGCGGACCGCCATCTTGTAACTGGCGTTGCACTCGCGCATCCACTCCTCCTCCTCGATTCCGAGGAAGTCGAAGAGCACACGGTGCAGATTGGGCACGGTGGCCTCGCCCACACCGATACGCGGAATGCTCGGTGCCTCCAGGACCGTGACGTCGACCGTGCTGTGGAGAGCCTTGCCGAGATAGGCGGCGGTCATCCAGCCGGCCGTACCGCCGCCGAGGATCACGACCTTCTTGATGGCGTTTTCTGTTGCGGGGGACGTGCCCGTCATATCGAATTACCTCTTCTGGCCGAAGTTGTGGTGTCGGAACTGTGGGGATGGCCAGAATCGGCAGCTTCCCTACGGCACTTCTATAACCCGGCGGAAAAGGCCGAATGAGATCGCTGGGCGGCGGGATTTATGGAGGGCGTATAGCGCGCGGGCACAGCCTGGGACCTGTTGATTCCACACTCGTATCTCCCAGCAGAGGATGGCCGCATCACATGGCGCGCACAGAACGGGAGCCGGAGACGGGGCTGAAAGGCATCCTTTCCACTGTGGGAGGAACCCCGCTCGTAGAGCTCGAACGGTTGATGCCGGGGTTCACCTCGCGGGTGTTCGCCAAGGTGGAGCGTTTCAATCCCGGCGGTAGTGTCAAGGACCGCTCGGCGCTGAACATGGTGGCCACGAAGATCCGGTCCGGGGAACTGGTCCCGGGCCGTTCGACGGTCATCGAGTCCAGCTCGGGGAACCTCGCGATCGGGCTCGCGCAGATCTGCGGCTACTACGGCCTGCGGCTCGTCTGTGTGGTGGACACCCGCACCACCCGGCAGAACATCGCGATCCTGCGGGCCTACGGGGCCGAGGTCGAGATCATCAGCGAGCCCGATCCGGCCACCGGGGAACTGCTGTCCGCCCGGCTGCACCGGGTCGCCGAACTCGTGGCCACCACCCCCGACGCCTACTGGCCCGACCAGTACGCCAACCCGCTCAACCGGCGGGCCCACGAGACCACGATGGGGGAGATCGCCGAAGCCCTCGACGGCAAGGTCGACCAGCTCGTCGTGGCCGCCGGCACCAGCGGCACGCTCGGCGGCTGCGCCGAGTACATCCGCCGGCACGGCCTCGGTACCACCGTCAACGCGGTCGACGCCCTCGGCAGCGTGCTGTTCGACTCACCCGTCGACTGCGCCCGTCTGGTGCCGGGCCACGGCGCGTCCGTCGCGCCGAAGCTGCTGCGGCGGGCCGACGCCGACCGGGTGGTGCACGTCGGCGACCTGGACTGCGTGGTGGGCTGCCGCACCCTGGTGCGCCGCGAGGCGATCCTGGCCGGCGGCTCGTCGGGCGCGGTCGTCGCGGCCCTGACCCGGCTCGCCCCCGGCATACCGCCCGGCTCCAATGTGGTGATCGTGCTGCCCGACGGCGGCGACCGCTACCTCGACACGATCTACGACGACACCTGGGTGCAGCGGCACTTCGGGGACGTCGCCCACCTGTGGGACGGGCCGTCGGACGCCGGGTTCGTGGGCCAACTGGCCGATATAGCCCAGTAATAGCGCGTCACCGCAGGATTTCCTCATCACCGAGCAGTTCCGGCGAGCAGTTCCTGTGACCAGTTCCGGCGAACAGCTCCAGTGAACAGTTCCGGCGAACAGATCCAGTGAACAGCACCCGAGACCCGAGAAATCCCGAACCGAGAAATCCCGAACCGAGCCCCGGAGGCACCACATGACCACCCAGATCGCCGACCTCAGCACCGAGCGCAAGGCCGAGATCAAGGAGATCGTCTGCGACATCCTCGAACTCGAACTCGACGAGGTCACCGACGTCAGCCTCTTCAAGGAGGAGCACGACGCCGACTCCCTGCGCACCATCGAGATCCTCGCCTCCATGGAGCGCAACTTCGGTCTCGTCCTGGAGCAGGCCGAGCTCAGCCGCATGGTCAACCTGGCGGGCGTGTACGCCGTGGTCGCGGAGGCCGAGGGAAAGTGAACGGAGCGACGGGCGGCACGGCGCCGCGCACGGCCCCCCGGCACCGGGTGGTGATCACCGGGCTCGGCGTGGTGACCAGCATCGGCACCGGGGTGGACGCCTTCGCCGACGGCCTGCGGGCCGGGCGCAGCGGCGCCAAACCGATCAGCGCCTTCGACACCACCGGATTCGCGTACTCCAACGCCTGCGAGATCACCGATTTCGACCCCGAGGAGTGGCTGCGCGACATGGCGGCCGACGAGCTCGGCCGGGCCGCGCAGTTCGCGGTGGCCGGCAGCCGGATGGCGGTCGCGGACGCGGGACTCACCGAGGACGACGTACGGGCCAGGCGCACCCTGGTCTCGGTCGGCACCACCGACGGCGAGTCCCGCGACCTGGACCACCTGATCGGCCTTCAGGTCACCGAGGGCGAGGACCGGCTCGACGCCACCGTCGCCCGCCGGGTGTGGCCCGGCCGGCTCTCCGCCGGCATCGTCCGCGAACTCGGCCTGGAGGACGTGGAGACGGTCACCGTCCCCACCGCCTGCGCGGCCGGCAACTACGCGGTCGGCTCCGGCTACGACGCGATCAGCTCCGGGGACGTCGAGATGGCGCTCTGCGGCGGGGCCGACGCGCTGTGCCGCAAGACGTTCACCGGTTTCTACCGGCTCGGCACCATCGCCCCCGACGTGTGCCGCCCCTTCGACGCCGACCGCCAGGGCATCCTGACCGGCGAGGGCGCCGGGATCCTCCTGATGGAGTCCCTGGAGTCCGCGCTGGGGCGCGGCGCCCGCATCTACGCGGAGGTCCTCGGGTACGGGCTGTCCTGCGACGCGAGCCACCCGGTCGCGCCCGACCGGGACTCCATCGCACGCTGCATCACCGCCGCCCACCGCAACGCCGGCATCGAGGCGTCCGACGTGGACTTCATCTCGGCGCACGGCACCGGCACCAAGGCCAACGACGTCACCGAGGTCGGCGCGATCCGGCAGGTCTTCGGCGACGAACTGCCGCGCACCGTGTCGATCAAGTCGATGATCGGCCACACCATGGGCGCCGCCAGCGCGCTGGCCGCCGCGGCCTGCTCCCTGGCGCTGCGGGAGGGCTTCATCCCGCCCACCATCAACCACCGCACGACCGACCCGGAGTGCGCGGTGGACTGCGTACCCAACGAGGCGGTCGAGGCCCGGCTGCGGGTCGTGCAGAACAACGGCCTCGCCTTCGGCGGGAACAACGCCGTACTGATGCTCGGCCACTGGGACGAGAACGCGGCCGAGACCCTGCCCGCCGACGCGACAGCGGCGGCCTGAACCGGCCCGACGCGGCCTGAGAGGAGTTGGACGGCATGTCAGCCGACGCGGTCACCACCGCGCATGACCTGGTCGTTTCGGGCTGGGCTGTGTCCTCCCCGTACGGGCTGGGCCGGGACGGGTTCACGGCCGGACTGCGCGAGGGACGGCGCGCCGTCGCCGCCCTGGACAGCGAGCAGTGGCCGGTGCCCTACGAAGAGGCCGGGCTCATACCCGGCTTCGACATCAAGGCCGTCCTCGGCCGCAAGGGCACCCGATCCATGGACCGGGTCACCGCCATCGCCGCCACCACCGTGGGCATGCTCCTGGAGGAGTACGGGGCCGGCCTCGCCGCCGACCCCGAGAGCACCGGCCTGGTGCTCGGCACCTCCGGCAGCGTCCAGTCGATCATGGACTTCACCCGGGACGCGCTCACCGGAAAGGCGCCCTACCTGGTCGACCCCGCCAGGTTCCCCAACACCGTGATGAACTGCCCCACCGGGCAGAGCGCCATCCGGCACACGCTCAAGGGCCCCAACGTCACCGTCTCCGGCGGCGCCGCCACCGGGCTGCTCGCCCTCAACTACGCCTCCCGGCTGCTGCGCGGCGGGCACGCCACCGCACTCCTGGCGGGCGCCGCCGAGGAGTTCTCCGTACAGCGCGCCCGGCTGGAGCAGGTCGCCGACCACGGCGGCAGCGCCGCCGAACCGCTCGGCGAGGGCGCGGCGCTCTTCCTCCTGGAGAGCGGGGCGGCGGCCCGCGACAGCGGACGCACCGTCCTCGCCACCGTCCTCGGCTGCCGGTTCCGGGCCTTCCGGAGCACCGGCCGCGCCTCCGTCGTGCTGAGGAACTGCATCGACGAGGTCCTGGCCGCCGCCGGCGCCACCGCCGACGACATCGCGCTCATCGCCCCCGGCACCCCGCCCGGCGTCTTCGGCAAGGAGGAGGCGGCAGCACTGAACGGCCTCGCCGCGCCCCACCTCGCGGTCCGCCCCCTCATCGGCGACGCCACCGCGGCCGGCGCGGCCTTCCAGCTCGCCGCCGTACTCGCCGAGTCGGCCGCCCGCCCGGAGCTGGTGGACCGGCTCGCCCTGGTCACCGCCGTCGACCGGGACAGCACCGTCGGCGCGGCCCTGCTCCGCCTCGGCTGAGCCGCCACCGCACATTCCCCATTTCCCGCGCAGCACTCGCAGAAAGGCCACGCACCATGTCCGACACTCCGAGACCGGTAGCGCTCGTCACCGGTGGATCGCGCGGCATCGGGCGTTCCGTCGTGGAGGTACTGGCCCGCGACGGATACGACGTGGCCCTGTGCTACCAGTCCCAAGCGGAAGCGGCCGAGCTCGCCGCGAAAGCGGCCCGGGAGCACGGGGCCCGGACCCTGGCCGGCCGCGTCGACGTCACCGACCGGGACGCGGTGCGCGCCTTCGTCGCCGAGACCGAGGACACCCTCGGCCCGGTCGACACCCTCGTCACCGCCGCCGGGATCGTCCGGGACAGCAACCTGGCCACACTCGCCGACGACGACTGGGACGCCGTGGTGCGCACCAACCTCGACGGCACGTACAACTTCGCCAGGGCGCTCGTCTTCCCGATGATGAAGCGCCGCCGGGGCACCGTGATCACCCTCTCCTCGGTCGCGGCCCAGGGGCAGGCCGGACAGACCAACTACTCGGCCTCCAAGGCCGGGATCATCGGCTTCACCAGGGCCCTCGCCAAGGAGGGCGGCCGGGCCGGGCTGCGCGCCAACATCGTGGCCCCCGGCTTCATCCGTACCGACATGACCGGCGGACTCTCCGAGAAGTACGCCAAGGACATGACCAGGAGCATCCCGCTCGGCCGGTTCGGGGAGCCCGAGGAGGTCGCCGAACTGGTCGCGTTCCTCGCCTCCGACCGCGCCTCCTACATCACCGGACAGGTCTTCTCCATCGACGGCGGCCTGGTCGTCTGACACCCCGGTCCTCCCGTCATCCCAAGGAGTTCGCCATGACCGCCCGCACCACCAAGCCGCCCCGGTTCTACTTCAACCTGCGCAGCCCCTACAACTTCTTCGCCCTCGCCGACCTGGAGCGCGACCACCCGGAGCTGCTCGACCGGGTCGATTGGCGTCCGTTCTGGGAGCCGGACCCGACCAGCGAGAAACTGCTCGCCGAGACCTCGCCCGGCGCCGAGTTCCCGTTCCACCCGATGTCCCGGGCCAAGCAGTTCTACATCCTGCGCGACGTGCGCAGGATCGCCGCAGACCGCGGCCTGGCGCTGACCTGGCCGGTGGACCGCAAGCCCTGGTGGGAGCCGGCCCACCTGACCTGGTTCCTCGCCGAGCGCGAGGGGCTCGGCCGCACCTGGGTCGAGCGCGCCGGGCGGGCCCGCTGGCTGGAGGGGCGCGACATCTGCGACCCGGACGTGGTGCGCGAACTGGCCGAGGAGATCGGTCTGGACGGTGCGGAGGTCGACCAGGCCCCCCACCACCCGCTGGTGCGTGAACAGGGCGTACGGGCGCTGCTCGACGTGCACCGCGACGGTGTCTTCGGCGTGCCGTACTTCATCAACGGCAGCGAGCCGTACTGGGGCCTGGACCGCGTCACCGATTTCGCCGCGTCCTTCGGCCCCGCGACCGTCCCCGCGGCCGCCACCACCGAGCCGCCCGCCGTCCCGGCCGCCGGCCGGACCACCGACATGAGCCACGCGGGAGGCTGCGGATGAGCACCGTGACCGGCACCGACGAGCGCGCCACGGCCGAGGGAACCCTGCCGCTGACCGCCATTCAGGAAGCGATGTGGACCGCGTACCGGGTCGCACCCAGGAGCGCCTCCTACAACATCGTGATGCCGCTGCTGCTGCGCGGACCCGTCGACCCCGCCGCCATGGCCGAGGCGGTCACCGCCGTCGGCGACCGGCAGGAACTGCTGCGCTCCGTCTTCACCGAGCAGGACGGCACCCCGGTCCGCACCGCCGCCGAACGGGCCCTGGTCCGGATGGAGTTCAGGGACCTCGACGGCACCGACGAGGAGGGACTGCGACAGGCCGCGGAGGAGGCGGGCGCCCGCCCCTTCCGCCTGGAGTCCGGCGCCTTCCGGGTCGTCCTGCTGCGTCGCTCCGACGACGAGTGGGCGCTGGTGACCGCCGCCCACCACATCGTCAGCGACTTCACCTCGCGCTGGCTGCTCGTCCGCGACCTGCTCGACGCCTACGCGGGCACCTCCACCGGCACCGCGCCGGCCTGGCGGCCCATCCCCGGCTCGTACACCGACCACGCCGCCGAGGAACTGCGACACATCGCCTCCGAGGCGGGGCGGCGCGGCGCGGACCGGTGGCGCGATTCGGTCGCCGGGGCGCCCGCCGCGGAACTCCCGCTGGACCGGCCGCGACCCGTCGTGCGCTCGCTCCGGGGCGGCACCGTGGTCCGGGCGCTCGCCCCGGCCACCGCCCAGGGACTCGACGCGGCGGCCAACGGCGCGGGCGTCACCCCGTTCGCCTATCTGCTCGGCGTCTTCCAGGCGCTCACCCACCGCTGGACCGGCCAGGAGGAATTCGTCCTCGGGGTGCCCGCGACCAGCCGGATGGGCAAGGCACAGCGGGACGTGATCGGCTGCTTCCTCAACACCATGCCGGTACGGGCCGAGTTCGACGCCACCAGCACCTTCCGGAGCACCGCCGCGCTGGCCGGCGAGCGGGTGATGCGGGGCATGGTCAACGTCCGCTACCCCTGCGCCCTGGCCTTCCCGCAGGCCACCGTCTTCCGCACCGCGCTGTTCCTGGTCCAGATGGACCGGATGGACCCGCCGGTGCCCAACGTCCCGCCGGGGCAGGTCATCGGCCCGTCCGTGGCGTACAAGGGGCTGGACATCGCCCTGATCGACGTACCCCAGCAGGAGGGCCAGCTGGACCTGCTGCTGCGCATCGAGCAGACCCCCGACGGTGTCACCGCCGTCTTCTCGTACGACACCGACCTGCTCGACCGGGCCACGGTCGAGCGGTTCGCGGACGGCTACGAGCGGATGCTCGCCGCGGCCGTCGCCGACCCGGACACCCGGACCGGTGACGTGGAACTGGCCGGACAGGACGAGACGGCCGCGCTGCTCGCCCTCGGCACCACCTCATTCGACGACGCCGCCGATTTCGCGGACCTCTCCGACTTCGACGACTTCGAATCCTTCGAGAACTCCTGGGAACACCGATGACCATGCGCATCGCGATCGTGGGTGCGGGACTCGGCGGTCTGACGGCCGCCGCCGCACTGCACCACCGGGGCCTGGACGTCCAGGTCTACGAGCGGGGGGAGGAGCTGCGCGAGCAGGGCGTCGGCATGCACCTCGGCCCCAACGGCACCCGACTGCTCCAACGGCTCGGCCTCGGGCCGGAGTTGGAACGGTGCGCGGTGCGCCCCGAGGCCCTGGAGGTCCGGGCCTTCCACAACGGCGCCACCGTGGCCCGCCAGGAGATGGGCGAGGCGTGGCAGGAGCGGTTCCGCGCCCCGTACTACACCGTGCACCGCGGTGACCTGCACCGGATGCTGTCCTCGCGGGTCCCCGCCGAGCGCGTGCACACCGGCAGGGAACTCGTCCGGTTCGAGGAGACCGTGTACGGGGTCGTCCTGCACTTCGCGGACGGCTCCGACGCCCACGCCGACGTGCTGATCGGCGCGGACGGGGTGCACTCGGCGGTCCGGCGCGCGGTCGCGGGCGACGACGCCCCGGTCTACTCCGGCAACAGCGCCCTGCGCGGTGTGGTCGCCGCCGCCGACCTTCCGGACCTGGACCCCGCGCTGATGTACATGTACGCGGGCCCCACCGCGCGCGTCCTGCTCTACCCGGTCGCCGGGGGCCGGCAGTTCACCTACGTCGTGGTGACCCCGGCCGCCGAAGGCGCCGCCGAGTCGTGGACCAGCGCGGGCGACCGCACCGACCTGGACGCCGTCCTGACGGGCTGGGACCCGGCCGTGCGCGCGCTCGCCGACGCGGCGGGCGAGGTGCGCCGCTGGGCGCTGTACGACCGCGAGCCGCTGACGCGGTGGAGCACCGCCCGCACCACCCTGCTCGGCGACGCGGCCCACCCGATGCTCCCGCACCACGGACAGGGCGCCAACCAGGCCGTGGAGGACGCCGTGGCACTCGCCGTCTGCCTCGAAGGGGCGGCGCCCGGCGCGGACGGCACCGCCGCCGCACTGCGCCGCTACGAGGAGGCGCGCCGCCCGCACACCACCCGCGTGCAGCTCGGCTCCCGCACCGGGCAGCAGCCGAAGGACGCCGCCGCGAACCGCCGCATCGACGCCGAGAGCGTCGACTGGGTCCTCGACCACGACGTCGAGGCCGCCCTGGACGGCACGCGGGACTGTCTTCCCCAGGCGGCCTGACGCACGGCAGGGACACCGTCCCGGCCGTCCACCGGACAGGGGCCCCTGGCGCTCTCCCCGCGCCAGGGGCCCCGGACATCTCATCGAGTACGTGGCCGTTGAAACCGTCTCGGTCTGCCGGAGCCGGCCGGGCGCGGAGCATCCTGCCGGCGCGCGCCGTGCCCGCCGCGGCACGCCGTCTGCCGCAGCACGGCGGGCAGGTGCCCGGTACGCCACACCGAGTAGTGGGGGCAGCCCCGAC
This sequence comes from Streptomyces sp. NPDC047917, assembly GCF_043204345.1. Classification (NCBI taxonomy): domain Bacteria; kingdom Bacillati; phylum Actinomycetota; class Actinomycetes; order Kitasatosporales; family Streptomycetaceae; genus Streptomyces; species Streptomyces sp. NPDC047917. The sequence goes on along the minus strand of NZ_JBIDCA010000021.1, from coordinate 56,809 downwards.
GGCTCGTCCGCCCGGACTGCCCCCAGTCGGTCAGCGGCTGTAGCGAGCCGGCAGGACGAGACGGGGATTGGGATCGAGCAGGATGTCGGCTGGGCCGAACTTCCCGGCCAGCTCACGGATTTCGGGGTCGTCGAGGAGCAGAAGACTGCCGTTGTCGACGAAGGGAAGGCCGTCGAGGGTGATGGTGGGCTGGTCGAACTGGCAGTCGCAGTGCGCGTGGCCGGGGCCCGTGCGGTCGACTGCCCCTTGCGGGGTCAGGCCGTCGAGGCCGAAGTAGAAGGCGCCGGCGTGCTTCTCGCGTTCGAACTGCGTACCGCCTGCCGAGCGGACCTTGGGGTTGACGCCGATGAGCGCATGGCGCATGTAGTAGCCGTCCGGCGCGTAGCGCCGCAGCTCGGCGGCCGCCGCGCCGCCGTGGATGGCGGTGACGCGGTTGTTCTCCAGCTCCAGGGTGGTCCGCTCGGCGGGGACGCCGGTGACGGTGGATTCCTCGACGACGACCACGCCGTCCGTCTGGTCGGGGTAGAAGTTGGCGCCTCCGTAGGGGAAGGGCCGCCACATGCCGGCGGTGAGGGGGGCACTCGGGTGACCCGGGGTGGTGAAGGCGCGGAAGGTCACGTCGGTGCCCAGCGCGGTCGTGACCCTGATCTCCTGTGCTGCGCCGATCCGGGCGTACGCCTTGGCCTCCAGCGCGAAGTACAGTTCGAGCGGGAACCGGGCACCGGTCGACAGCGCCGACGCCGTGGCCGTCTGGTGCAGGGAGACGAACCGGGCGCGCTGTTTCGCGATCTCGTCGAAGAACAGACGGGTGGTGTGCACTTCCCCCCACCAGGTCAGCGAGATCACTGCGTCGGCGGCGGCATGAGCCGCGGACGGCAGCGGTGAGGGCGTCGAGCGATCCCACCCGCCGGCGCTGATCGGCGGCATGGACAGCACGTGCACTTCGGCGTTGCGGTAGGCGGCCGCCGCCGTGATGGCCTGGATGACCACCGGATCGGTGCCGTGCTCGGCGAGGACCAGCACCTGCTCGCCCGCGGTGACCGCGGCGTATTCCAGGAGGTTGTAGACGCCGGGCATCAGCTCGGTGATCGACAGCGGCGCGGCCGTCGGCGTGTCCAGGTAACTGAAGGGCGCAATCGTGGTCATGACGGCGAGTCTCCGATCCGTGCGGTTGGGATAGGTCGGGAAGTGGATTTCAGGCGCAGGTCGCGGCCGGCGCCGGCGCCGACGACGGCCTGGGCGAGCGTCAGCGCGACGAGCAGCATCAGGGGGAGCGTCCATCCGCCGGTGAGTTCGTGCAGTGCGCCGAGGAGGAGCGGACCGACGGCGGCCACGAGGTAGCCGACGGACTGGGCCATCGAGGCCAGCGCCGCCGCCTGCGAGGCGTCTGCCGCCCGCTGGCTCTGGAAAGCCAGGGCGAGAACCAGACACGCTCCGCCGCCCAGGCCCGTGAGGACGCTGGACACGACGGCCAGTTGGGGGGCCACGGCCAGCAGCGCGAAACCCAGCGCGACGATCGCCGAGGCAGCCGCCGCCAGGAGTCGTTGATCCTTCCAGCGGCGGGCGAGCACGGGAACTGCACTGCTGGCGACCAGGCCGACGATCTGGTACAGGAACAACTGCCAGCCGGCGGCGGCCTCTCCCACTCCGTGGTCGTGCACGATGCTCGGCAGCCAGGCGATCGTGGTGTAGAAGCCGAGGGATTGCAGCCCCATGAACACGCTGACCTGCCAGGCCAAGGGGGAACGCCAGGGGATGCGCGCTCGTCCGGCAGGGGTTGCCGCCGCGGCGCCGGTACGCCTTTGGAGCGGAACCCAGAACCCGAAGGCCAGTACGGCCAATGCGGCCCAGACCCCCAGCGCGGTGTGCCAGCCGCCCGGCAGGTGGTCGGCCATGGGCACCGAGATCCCGGACGAGACGGCGGCCAGCAGTCCCATCGCGGTGACATAGAGGCCGGTCACCTGCCCGATCCGGTCTTCCGGCACAGTGCTCTTGATGACGGAGGGCAGCAGCACATTTCCGTAGGCGATCGCGGCCGCGATCACCACCGTTCCGATGAACACGAACGGTACGCCCGGCACGGAGCGTATGAGCAGCCCGGCCGTCAGCACGGCCAGCGAGACGACCAGGGCGCGTGGTGCGCCGTAGCGGTGCGCGGTCCGGCCGACCAGCGGCGAAGTGGCGGCGAACGTGAGCAGCGGCAGGGTCCCGAGCAGTCCTGTCCATGTGCCGGACAGTCCGGTCGATGCCTCGATACCGGGAAGCAGCGGACCCACCCCGGTCAGGGCGGCACGCAGATTCGCTGCGACGAGGACGACTCCGATCAGCAGCCACACCATGGACGGCCCACTCGGCGCTGCGGCCCTCACCTGATCCGGCAGGTCGCGCGGATCATTCACCCGCATGACGACCGGTCCCAGCGGCACCGGCCTGCTCAGCGACGACGTCCACGCTCAGTCGGCTGGTCACCCGCACCAGCATGGACGCTGCGTACCGGGCAGCGACCGCGTCGCCGGCACCGATCGCGTCGACGAGCGCGGTATGCCAGTGATCGTGCTCGGCGGCGACGTCATCGTCCCACGGCAACGCGGCCAGCAGGGCGGACAGGGCGCTGCCCAGGTGTTCGTAGAGCTCCATGAGCAGCTCGTTGCCGCCGGCCTTCACGATCGCGAGGTGAAAGGCCACGTCGGCGGCCGCGACCTGAGCCATCGACCCGGAGCGGTTGCTCTCGCGAGCCGCCACCAGGAGCTCCCGGAGTCGCGCCGCATCCGCCTCCGACCGTCGCTCAGCGGCCAGACCTGCCGCGTATTCCTCAAGCACCGCCCGCAGCTCCAGGACGTCCGCCGGCCGGGTGGTGGCCGTGCGCCGCAGCAGTACTGCTTCGAGCTCGCTGGTCACCCGGACATACGTGCCGTCGCCGACGCGCGCTTCCAGCAGGCCGAGGTGGACCAGCGCCCGCAACGCTTCGCGAATGGTGTTCCGGCTGACCTGGAGCATGTCGGCCAGCTCCTGCTCACCCGGAATACGCGTGCCCACCGGCCATCGCCCGGACGTCAGCTGCTCCCGCAACTGGTCGGCGACCTGCGCTGCCAGCGTCGTCGCCCGGCGCGGCTGCCGCAATCCCTCCATGAAGACCTCCAAATGTTGGACATCTGAACATCTGCAGAGAAACACATGGACGGCCGTCCGAGCCAGAGGCATGTGACGCACATCACTTCCAGTGTTGATGTGCGACGACACCTCCGGGGACGGACGCCCCCGGCGTCGGCTTCGGCGGGCACCGGACGGTCAAGCGGCGCAGATGATCGACCGGCCTCCCGCCGAGCGTGGGACCGGTGTCCGGCTCGGAGCGGAAGCGGTCGTCGCACCGCCCCTCGGCGAGGACCGATCGCAGTCGGCCCCGCCGATCGGACCGGAAGCGTGGCCGGTCGGCCGATGTGGTGTCGTGGCGGCGTGCCTAACGTCGTGTCGACCAAGCCACCACGCTTCGAGGGGAAACGTTCGATGGACCAGCGAGGGACGACCGGAGCACACGCCGACGCCACGACCGTGGCCGGAGTGACCACGGAGTTCGAGCCGGACGTCATGGACCTGCTGGTGAAGGCGTTGCGCCGGGCGGTCGGGAGCGAGTTCTCGGCCGTGGGGACGGACACTCTGCTGGGGGAGCTCGTGCTGGGGGACACGGAGGCGGGTGGGGCGATCGCTCCGGGGACCCGGAAGGCCGGTTCGCTCAGCGGCATGATCTTCGGCCGGGCGGGCCGGGGTTGGGTGAGCGACGACGAGGTGCGCAGCGTGTCGGCCGGTGCCGGTGCCGGTGCCTTTGCCGGTGCCGCAGCTGGAGGTGGTGCCTGTGCCGGTGCCGATGAGGAGTCCCACCAGGAAGCGGACGAGAGGGAGGTCGACGCCGCCTGGCGTGAGGCACGGTGGCGCTTCGGGCTCGGTTCGCGCGGATCGGCCGCGGAGCGCAGTCGGGCGTTGCCCGGGATGACCGGGGCGATGCGCGTGTGCCTGCTGCTCGCGCTCAGGGCGGCCCGCGTCGAGGGGACGATCTCGGTGCGCTGCCGGCACGTGGCCCGTGCCCTGTTGGACCTGCCGGACACCAGGGCACGGGAAGCCCTGTTGTTGCAGAGGCTGGACACGGCCGCCTCTGCGACCGCGCTCGACGCACTGGACGCGAGTGCCCCGGCGGAGAACGAGGGGCCGGAATCCCGCGGCGTCACCCTTCTCCGCCGGGCCGGAACGCTGGGCAGGAGCGGAAACCGTCTGACCCGCGCGCTGACTTCATGGACCTCCGGGGCCTCGGAGAACGGCTCACCGGTTCTGTTCGCGGTGACCGTCGAGGCCGTGCGGCAAGCGGTACGGCGCGGGCGCACCGTAGCGGAGCCGGTGGATCTCCTGCTGGGGACACTGGCCCTGGACCGGGCGCTGTCCGTTGCCGGGCGCTCGCTGCCCGGGAGTCTGGCGGACGCCAACGCTGCTCCGGCCCTGCTGCGCCGATACGGCGTACGGCAGGTCTCCCTGGTCTCTTCGGCTTCGGCGACCGATTCCGATTCGGTCGCGGTTCCCGGCGGCTCCGAGACGCGTCTGTCCGCCGCCGCCGACCGGACCATGGCGGTCGCGCGGCTGTCCGCCGCCGAGCACGGTTCGCCCACGGTCGGAACGATCCACCTGCTGTCCGCGCTGCTCGACGACTCGGCGACGCACACGGCGACAGCGACGGACACGGCGACGCGCGCGGCGACGCACACGGCGACAGCGACGGACACGGACGCGGACACGGCGACAGCGACGTACACGGCGACGGATACGGATACGGACCCCGGGGTCGGGGCCGGTGGCGCGGTCGTACGGATGCTGGCTGCGGACCGGGTGGACATCGCCGCGTTGCGGGCGGAACTGCGTCGCGGGCTGGGCGCGTGACCCCCGGGACCCGCCGTGCGGCGACCGCCACCGCCGCAGCTACCGTTCCTCCCGGGGATCCACGGTGGCGGGGCAGGGATGATCAATGAGTCAGGTGCCCGAAGACACGGAGCCGTTGCACCTGTCCGTACGGCTGGGACGCCGGCTGACCGGATTGTCCCGGTGGGTGCGCCGCGAGGCGGCCGAGAGCCGGGCCGCGGTGCGAGCCGCCGAACGCCGTACGGTCGGTGCCGAGGCGCTGGTCTGCGCCCTGGCGGCAGCCTTCTGTCTGATGCCGCTGCTGCTGGTGCCCCCGGAACGGCCGATGTCGGCGGTGCTGGAGGGGGTGTGGGCGGCGCTGCTCGTCCCCGCTCGGCGCGGCCGGCCGGCCGCCGCTGTCCTGGGTACCTCCTTGCTGTTCGTGGGTGCCAATGTGTGGACGCTGGCGGTGGTGCCGCTGATCGTGCTGTCCGCCGCCCGCCGCATCGCACCGCCTGGGCGTGCGTGGCAGATCACCGGGGCGGCCTGCGCCGCCGTTGGCGTCCTGACCACCGTCTGCGCCCTGGTCCGGTCCGACGACCTGCTGTCGGAACTGGCCGGCACCGCCGTCTCCGCGGTACTGCTTCTGCTGCTTCCCACGCTGGCCGGGAGCCTGCTGGGGCGGCGGCGCCCCCTGGTCAGCCTGCTGCGGGAGCGCAACGCCTACCTGGAACAGGCCCGCACGCTGACCACCGCGGCCGCCCGGACGGAAGAACGGACACGGATCGCGGGAGAGATGCACGATCTCCTGGGCCACCGGCTGAGCCTGATCTCCGTGTACGCGGGGGCGCTCGAACTCGCTGCCGAGCGGCAGGCACCCGCCCTCGCCGGACAGGCCGATCTGCTGCGCACGACGGCCGGCACGGCGATGGACGAACTGCGCGAGATCCTCGGTGTACTGCGGCACGCCGACATGGCGGACCCGGGCCTGCCGGACGACAGGCCCGGGGAGCAGAGGGGAACCCGTGAGGACATCACCGCCCTGGTGACGGAATCCCGGCGGACAGGCAGCACCGTCGAGTTGGCGTGGTCCGTTCCCGACACGGTCGAGGCGGGCCTCCGTACGCGTCAGGCGATTCACCGAATGGTCCGCGAAGGGCTGACGAACGTGCTGAAGCACGCGGCCGGTGCGCCCACCAAGGTGGAGGTCAGGAGCACGGACAGCGGGATCGAGGTGTCTGTCACCAACGACGCACCGCACGCGGCGGATCGCTCCCACGCGGGAAGTCACAGCGGGCTGGCCGGCTGCCAGGAGCGGATCTCGTTGCTCGGAGGAACATTCGAAGCGGGCGCCTTGGCGAACGGCGGTTTCCGCATGGCGGCCCGGCTGCCCGTCCAAGGGGACAGCCCTCTGGAATCCGCCGCGCTCCCAGGTGCTTCTGCCGCAACCCCCTCGGGCATGGCCCGCCTCCCGTCCAGCGGCACCAGGCGCTCCGGCGGCATCGGACAGGCAGGAGCCCGCGCCCCGCTGTCGGACGAGATCCTGACCTGGCCGCGCATCCTGGGATCGGGCTGTGTGGCAGTACTCGTGGTCCTGCCGACGGCGGGCTTCCTCGTCGTACTGCTTACGGCGGCAGCCCTAAGATGAGCTGATGATCCGAGTCCTGGTCGCCGACGACGAGGCGCTGATGCGTGCCGGGATCCGGCTCATCCTGGAGAACGCCGAGGACATCGAAGTGGTCGCCGAGGCGGGCGACGGTCGGGAAGCCGCAGCGGCGTGCCGCGCCCAGGACATCGATGTAGCCCTCCTCGACATCCAGATGCCGACCAGGGACGGAATCGCGGCCGCCGAGGACATCGCCCGCCTCTCGCCCCGCACCTGTGTCGTGATGCTGACGGCGTTCGGCGAGGAAGCGCGCGTGACGCGCGCCCTGCGGGCCGGCGCGAGCGGGTTCCTCCTCAAGGACACCGGCCCCACCGAGCTGATCCGCGCCGTGCAACTCGCGGCGAGGGGGGAACCCGTACTGGCACCCCGGATCACCCGCCGGCTGCTGGAGCGGCACGTGCAGTCCGGACGGGACACCGAGGCCGCCCTGCGCAGGACCGAAGAGCTGACCCCGGCCGAACGGGACGTCCTGCGACTGCTCGGCACGGGCCTGTCCAACGCCGAGATCGCCGATCAGCTGTATCTGAGCGCCGGCACGGTCAAGGCGCACATCAGCCGGATCCTCACACGCACCGGCTGCGCCAACCGCGTACAGGCCGCCGTCCTCGCACACGACGCCGGGCTGCTCACCGACCGTTGAGGCGCTGCTGCGACCGTTGACGCGCCACTCCGACCGTTGACGCGCCACTCCGATGCGCCACTCCGACGCGCCACTCCGATCGTTGAGCCGGCGCTCCGATCATCGAGGCACCGCTCCGCGTCCGTGACGAGCCGGCCGGGCATGCCCGAGCGGGCCGAGGCGCAGCGCTCGTAGCCGGTGCGGTGGACGTGGCCGGAGCCGGCACCGGAACGCCGGACGGAGAACGCCCCCATGCCCCGGCCGATGAATACATGGCCGGCATAGGGCCCGGATAGGCCGCCCTTCAAACATGGCCATAACCGACCACACAAAGGGGCGTCGAACTGATGAGCGATCAACAACGGACCGAAGAGACCCTGTACCGCGTCGTGCTCAACGACGAGGAGCAGTACTCGATCTGGTGGGCCGACCGTGCCCTGCCGGCCGGCTGGCACGCCGAAGGCAGCGAGGGCACCCGCGAGGAGTGCCTCGCCCGCATCACCGAGATCTGGACCGACCTGCGCCCGCTGAGCCTGCGCCGCCGCATGGACGCCACCGCCGCCTGACCGAACTGGCCGCCGGATCCGAGGCCGGGCCCGACCCCCACCGCGCCGCCCGATCCCGATGGAGGAGAGACTGTGAACGACCGCACGCTGTCGGGTTCGTACACCGGTGCAACCACTGCCCGGCCCAGGACCGCACCCCTGCTGCCCGCGCTGTTCGCCGCCCAGCGCACCCGTACCCCCGACGCTCCCGCCGTGATCGGCGCAGACGGAAGCGTGGTCACGTACGCCGGACTCGGCGCGCGCGCCGCCCTGTTCGCCGCCCGGCTGCACGCCCTGGGCGTGCGCCCCGGCGACTTCGTGGGCGTGTGCCTGCACCGCGGACCCGACCTGGTCGCCGGGCTCCTCGGCGTATGGCTGGCGGGTGGCGCCTACGTACCGCTCGACCCCAACCACCCCGAGAGCCGCATCGCCCTCGTCCTCGACGACGCGCAGGCGCCGGTGGCCGTCGCCGAGCGGTCCACCGCCGGCAAGTTGCCCACGGGCACCCGGGTGCTGCTCGCCGAGGACGTCACCGACGAACAGCGCCAGGATCCCGACGGCGAACAGCCCGCAGCGGTAACGGAGTTCGTCCCCGAACCTGCCAGGCCCGCCTACGTACTGCACACCTCCGGCTCCACCGGCCGTCCCAAGGGCGTCGTCGTTCCGCACGAGGGCATCGCCAACCGGGTGCGCTGGCTCGCCCACCGCCACCGGCTCGGCCCCACCGACCGGGTGCTGCTCAAGACCACCGTCGGGTTCGACGCAGCCGGACTGGAGCTGTTCTCCCCGCTCGTCAGCGGCGCCGCCCTCGTACTCGCGCCGGAAGGCGCCGAGCGCGACCCGGCGACCCTGCTCGCCGCCGTCGCCGACCGCGGTGTCACCGTCCTCCAGGGCGTCCCCTCCGTCTACCGGCGCCTCGTGGACGAACCCGGCTGGGAGCGGGCCACCTCCCTGCGCCTGGTCTTCAGCGCCGGTGAACCCCTCCACGCCGACCTGTGCCGCCGCATCCTCGAACGCGTGCCCGGCGTACGGATCTGGAACACCTACGGACCCACCGAGGCGTCCGTCGACATCACCGAGCACCTGTGGGACCCGGACCGGGACACCGGCGCCGTCCCCGTCGGGCGGCCCATCGGCAACATGCGCGTGGTCGTCCTCGACCCGGCCGGACGGCCCGTTCCGGTCGGAGTCCCCGGCGAACTCCACGCGGGCGGCATCGGGCTCGCCCTCGGCTACCTGGGCCGCCCGGACCTGACCGCCGAACGCTTCGTGCCCGACCCGCACAACGAGGGACAGCGGCTCTACCGCACCGGAGACAAGGTGCGCTGGCGCGCCGACGGCGTCCTCGAATACCTCGGCCGCCTCGACCAGCAGGTCAAGGTCAACGGCGTACGGATCGAGCCCGGCGAGGTCGAGGCCGCGCTCGCCGCCCACCCCTGGGTGCGCACCGCGGTCGCCGCCGCCGTGCCCGACCCCGCCGGCGGCGGCCACCGCCTCGCCGCCTGGGTGCAGCCGCGTGGCGAGGCGCCCCGTCCCGACGAACTGCGCGCCTTCCTGCGCCGCACCCTGCCCGATGTCCTGGTGCCCGCCGTCTTCGTGACCGTCGACGAGTGGCCGCTCACCGCCAGCGGGAAGATCGACCGGGGCGCGCTGCCCGACCCGGCCGAGAGCCGCACCGAGACCGCCCACATACCGGTGCGCGACGCCACCGAGCGGGCCGTCGCCGAGATCTGGGCCCAGCTGATCGCCGTCCCCGCCGGGGAGATCGGCGCCACCCACGACTTCTTCCAGCTCGGCGGCTCCTCACTGATGCTGACCCGGCTCTCCGAGCTGCTGTCCGCGACGGCCGGCACCCGCGTACCGCTGCGCGCCCTGTTCACCGCGACCACCGTCGAGACCCAGGCCGCACTGATCGGCCACCCCGCCGACCCGACCGGCGACGACCACCTTGCGGAAACGGTCCTTCCCGTGCCCCGCAAGCCCGAGGGCCTGCCCCTCTCGCCCGGCCAGCAGGGCATGTGGCTGCTCGACCGGCTGCGCCCCGGCAGCAGCGAGTGGAACGCCCCCGCCTTCTTCACCCTGCCCGCCGAGTACAGCGACGCCACCGTCGCCGCCGCCCTCGGCGCACTCGCCGACCGGCACGAGATCCTGCGCACCCGGTACGTGCTGAACGGCACCGAGCCCGTCCAGATCGCCGATGCGCCCGGCACCCGCCCGCCCCGGCTGCGCACCGCCCTCGCCGCCACCGCCGCCGAGCTGAACGCAACCGTGCAGGAGGAGTTCGCCCGCCCCTTCGATCTGGAGAACGGCCCCGTCTGGCGGGCCCTGACCGTACGCGGAGGGACCGAGCGGCTGCACGTGATCCTCTCGCTGCACCACATCGCCTGCGACGGCTGGTCCTCCGTCGTCCTGGAGCGCGACCTCAAGGCCCTGGCCGAGGCCGCGCACACCGGCACCGACGCCCGGCTGCCCGAGCTCCCGGTGCAGTACGCCGACCACGCCGCCCACCGGCGCGCCCGGCTCACCGACACCTTCGTCTCACGCGAACTCGACCACTGGAAGCGGGCATTGGACGGCATCGCCCCGCTCGACCTGCCCACCGACCGGCCCCGGCCCCCGGTGCGCGACGCGCACGGCGCCGTCCACCTCTTCACGATCCCGGCCGCGCTCACCGAGCGCGTCGCCGCCCTCGGCCGCAGCTGCGGGGCGACCCTCCAGCAGACCCTGCTCACCGCGTTCTCCACGCTCGTCGCCCGCCTCACCGGCCGCTGGGACGTCCCGGTCGGCATCCCGGTGGCCGGCCGCGAGCGGCCCGAGACCGCCGATGTCGTCGGGTTCTTCCTCAACACCCTCGTGCTGCGCTGCGACGCCGCGGCCGACGACACCTTCCGCGACGCCGTCGTCCGGGTCCGCGACACCGCCCGCACGGCCTTCGCCCACCAGGAGCTGCCCTTCGACCGGCTCGTCGCCGAACTCGACGAGAGCCGCGACGCCGCCCGCACCCCGCTCTACCAGGTGATGTTCGACCTGCACGAGGAAGGCCGCACCGGCACCGCGACCTCGGCCGGCGACCTCGACGCCTTCCGGGGCGCCTGGCAGGCCGCCCGCACCGACCTCACGCTCGTCGTGCAGCGCCGGGACGACGGCTCCCTGCTCGGCATGGCCGAGTACGCCACCGCCCTGTTCGACCCGGCCACCGTCGAACGGTTCGCCGACTGCTGGACCCGCCTGCTGGAGGCGGTCACCGACGACCCGTGGGTACGGCTGGGTACCGCCGACCTCCTGCCCGCCCCGCTGCGCACCGAACTCGTCGCCCACGGCCCCGGACCCGCCGGAGCGGGGGACACCATCACCGGAGCGTCCGACGGCGGCGTGCACACCGCGATCGCGGAGGTGGCCCGGCGCTCTCCCGACGACCCGGCCGTCGTCTGCGGCGACGAGACCTGGACGTACCGGCGGCTGACCCGGCGCGCCGAATTCCTCGGCCACCGGCTGCGCGCTCTCGGCGCCGGCCCGGAGACCACCGTCGCTGTGCTGCTCGGCCGCACCCCCGACCTGCTCGCCACGATCCTCGGCAGCTGGCACGCCGGGGCCGCCCATGTGCCGCTCGACCCGGGCGCTCCCGACGACCGGATCGCCCATGTGCTCGCCGACTCGGGGGCGGGCGTCCTCGTCACCGACACGGTGGGCGCCGCCCGCCTGGCCGGGATCCACCGGGGCGCCGTCCTCACCCTGGACACGGAAACGGACGCCGCGCCGCCGGCGGACGCCGAGCCGCTGCCCGCCGGGGACGGCACCCGCCTCGCCTACCTGATGTACACCTCCGGCTCCACCGGCCGCCCCAAGGGCGTCGCCGTCGAACACCGCACCCTGCTGCCCACCCTGCGCGCCTTCCAGGCCCACCTGGACTTCGGGCAGGGCCCCGACGACGCCTACCTCGCCCTGGCCCAGCCCACGTTCGACATCTCCTGGACCGAACTCGTCATGCCGCTCGTCGCGGGCGGCCGGGTCGTCCTCGCCCAGGACCACGAACTGCGCGACCACCGCGCCCAGTTGGCGCTGCTCGACCGGCACGGCGTCAGCCATCTCCAGGCCGCCCCCGCGCACTGGCAGATGCTGATCGACGCCGGATTCGGCCGCCGCCCACTGGTCGGCAAGACCGGTGGCGAGGACTGCCCGCCGGCCCTCGCCCGCGACCTCTCGCGCAGGCTGCGGCGGTTCATCAACGAGTACGGGCTCACCGAGACGACCATCGCCTCCACCCGGTGGGACGCGCACGACACCGCGCGGTCCACCCCGATCGGCCGCCCCTACCCGCACTGCACGGTCCGGGTCCTGGACGAGAACCTCACCCCCGTGCCGTACGGGGTGACCGGCGAGCTGTGCATCGGCGGGACCGCCCTCGCCCGCGGCTACCACGGCAGGCCCGGCCTGACCGCCGCCGCTTTCGTGCCCGACCCGTACGGCGAGCCCGGCGCCCGCCTCTACCGCAGCGGCGACATGGCCCGCATGCTGCCCGACGGCACACTGGAGTTCGCCGGCCGCGCCGACGGCCAGGTCAAGATCCGTGGCAGGCGGGTGGAGACCGGCGAGGTCCAGGGCGTCCTGGCCGAGCACCCCGGAGTCTCCCGGGCCGTGGTCACCGTCCACGGCACCGGATCCGACGCCGCGCTCATCGGCTACTGGGTGGCCGCCGACGACACCCCCGTGCCCGGCGACAGCGCGCTCCTGGACCACTGCGCCCGCAGGCTGCCCGACTACATGGTCCCCGCGCTGCTCGTGCCGATCACCGCCGTTCCGCTCACCCGGCACGGCAAGGTCGACACCGCGGCGCTGCCCACGCCCGACCTCGCCGCCGCGCTCGCCGACGAGCCGTACACCGCGCCCGAGGGTCCCGTCGAGGAGATCATCGCCGGGATCTGGGCCGAGGTGCTGCACGGCCCGGACGCCGTCGCGGGCCACCGGATCGGCTCCCGCCAGGGGTTCTTCCGCAGTGGCGGAAACTCCGTGCGCGCCGCCCAGGTCGTCGCCCGCATCCAGGAGGAGTTCGATGTCGAACTGCCCCTGCGCGCCGTCTTCGAACGCCCCACCGTCGCCCGGCTCGCCGAAGCCGTGGAAGAGGCCGTGACGGCCGAGATAGAGACGCTCACCGAAGCCGAACTCGCCCTCGCCCACAGGGAGTACCAGCCGTGACCGCACCCACCGCGCCGACGCAGCCCACGCAGGAGGAGCTGCGCGCCGAGCTCCTGCGCCGCCGCCTCGCCGGGCGCGGCGCCGGCACTCCCGCCCGCGCCGCCGCGATCCCGCGCGCCGACCGCACCAGACCTCTCGAACTCTCGGCCGGGCAGCGCCAGTTGTGGTTCCTGCACCAGCTCGACCCGGAGAGCCCCGAATACCTGCTGCCGATGGCGTACCGGCTGCGCGGCCCGCTCTCGCCGGGCACCCTCCAGCAGGCGTGCGACGCGCTCGCCGCCCGCCACGAGATCCTGCGCACCCGCTACGTCCTGGACGCGGCAGACCCCCGGCAGGTCGTCGACCCGGCCGGTCCCGTCGACCTCGCCGTCACCGACCGGCCCGGCCTGGACGCGGCCGCCCGGGACGCGGCCGCCGTCGCCTTCACCGAGGCCCGCGCCGCCGAGACCTTCGACCTGGCAGCCGACCACCCGCTGCGGGTCAGGCTGCTGCGCTTCGCCCCCGACGACCACGTCCTGCTCGTCGTCATGCACCACATCGCCTGCGACGCGCTGACCCGCCCGCTGCTGCTGGCCGACCTCGCCGCCTTCTACCGGGGCGAGGAACTGCCCGAACTGCCCGTCCAGTACGCCGACTACGCGGCCTGGGCGGCCCGCAGGCAGAACGGCCCCGAGGCCGACCGCGGCCTCGACCGGTGGCGCCGGGAACTCGCCGGCGTCGAACCGCTCGCCCTGCCCACCGACCGGCCCCGCCCCGCCGTGCGCACCTGGGGCGGCGCCACACACGGCTTCGACGTCCCCGCCACCACCGCCGCCGCGCTGCGCAAGGTCGCCCGCGACGGTGACGCCACCCTCTTCATGGTGCTGCTCACCGCCTACCAGACCCTGCTCGGCCGCTACACCGGCAAGCGGGACGTCTCGGTCGGCACCGCCGTCTCCGGACGTACCCGCCCCGAACTGCGGCAGATGGCCGGATACGCGTACAACACCCTGGTGCTGAGGTCCCGCTGGGGTGCCGACCCGGCCTTCCGGGACGTCCTCGCCGCCAACCGCACCACCGTGCTGGACGCCTTCGACCACCAGGAGACGCCGTTCGACCGGATCGCCGACGAGCTGGAGCCCGAACGCGACCTGTCCACCACGCCGCTCTTCCAGGTCATGTTCGACCTCGCGTCCGGCGAGGGGGCCGACGGCCCCGACCTGCCCGGCATCAGCGCCGAGCCGGTTCCCGCCGCGAGTTCCATCGCCCGCTTCGACCTGACGCTGCACCTCACCGAACGCGCCGACGGCACTCTGCACGGCAGCCTCGAATACGCCACGGCCCTCTTCGACGCGGCCACCGCCGCCCGGATCGCCGGGCACTACACCCGGCTCCTCGCCGAGATCGCCGCCACCCCCGACGCCCCGCTCTCCACCCTCGACCCGATCGGCCCCGAGGAGCGCGCCCTGCTCCTGGACGGACCGGCCACCCCCGTCGGCACCGATCACCCCCTCGACGCCACCGCCCTGCGCCCGGTCCTGGAAACCATCCTGGAACAGGCCGCGGCCACCCCCGACGCCACCGCCCTGCGCCACGGCGACACCACGTACACCTACCGCCGGCTCGCCGAGGAATCGGAGCAGTACGCCCGTCGGCTCGCCGGGCTCGGCATCGGCCCCGAGGACACCGTCGCCGTCCTCCTGGACCGCTCGCCGCAACTGGTCGCCGCCCTGCTCGGCATCTGGCGCGCGGGAGCCGCGTACGTACCCGTCGACCCCGGCTACCCGGACGAGCGCGTCGGCCACATGCTGGCCACCACCGGCACCCGGACCGTCCTCACCGAGACCCGCTACGCCGACCGCTTCGAGGGCCCCGCCGCCCCGGTCGCCGGTAAGGACGGCTCCACCGTTCCGGTCGCCGACAACGGCGGCCTCACCGTCCTGGTCACCGACGACCCGGCCGAGCAGGCCGCCCGCGCGGCCGCCACCGCCGCGCTGCCCACCGGGTACGACCTCGACGCACTCGCCTACGTCATCTACACCTCCGGCTCCACCGGCCGTCCCAAGGGCGTCCTCGTCACCCACCACGGGCTGGCCAACTACCTCGGCTGGACCGTCCGGGCATACGCGGAAGCCGGCCCCGGCGGTGCCCCGCTGTTCTCGTCGATCGCCTTCGACCTCGGCGTACCCGACCTGTACGCGCCGCTGATGACCGGCCGCGACGTCCACCTGCTCCCGCAGGACTTCGACACCGCCGACCTCGGCGCCCTGCTCGCCGCGGGCGCCCCGTACGCCTTCATCAAGCTCACCCCCGGCCATCTCGACCTGCTTCAGCAGCAGTTGACGGATGATCAAATCAGGAAGCTGGCCGGTCTCGTCATCGCCGCCGGTGACTCCTTCACCGCCCGGCTCGCCGAGCGCTGGACCACCTCGGCGGGCCCCGACGGCACCCGCCTCGCCGCCGAGTACGGCCCCACCGAGATCACCGTCGGCAACTCCGCGTACTTCCTCGACGGACCCGTCACCACCGAACTCGTCCCCATCGGCCGCGCCGTCCCGCACACCACCATGTACGTCCTCGACGAGCACCTGCGACCGCTGCCCGTCGGCGTGCCCGGCGAGGTGTGGATCGGCGGCATCGGCGTCGCCCGCGGCTACGCGGGCCGCCCCGACCTGACCGCCGAACGCTTCGTGCCCGACCCCTACGGCCCGGCCGGTACCCGGCTCTACCGCACCGGCGACATCGCCCGCGTGCTGCCCGACGGCAACCTCGACTTCGTCGCCCGCGCCGACCACCAGGTCAAACTCCGCGGCTACCGCATCGAGCCCGGCGAGATCGAGGCCGCGCTCACCGCCGACCCGGCCGTCGCCGAAGCCGTCGCCCTCGTCCGCGAGGACAGCCCCGGCGCCAGGGAACTCGTCGCCTACGTCGTCCCCGCCGAAGGCGTCGCCCCCGACGACCTCACCCCGGCCGCGCTGCGCGCCCGAGTCGGCGAGACCCTTCCGCCGTACATGGTGCCCGCCGCCTACCTCACTCTCGAAGCCCTGCCGCTGACCGCCAACGGCAAGCTCGACCGGCGCGCGCTGCCCGCCCCGGGCCGCGCCGCCACCGCCGTCGGCGACTACGTCGAGGCCCGCGACGCCACCGAAGGCGCCATCGCCGGAATCTGGGCCACCGTCCTGGGCCGGGACACCGTCGGCGTCCACGACAACTTCTTCGAACTCGGCGGCGACTCCATCCGCGCCGTCACCCTCGTCGGCGCGCTGCGCGAGGCCGGCTGGGAGACCAGCGTCCGCGACATCTTCGCGCACCGCACCGTGGCCCGGCTGCGGGCCGCCCTCGGCGACGCGGACGTCGCCGGACCGGGCGGTACCGTCGCCCGGTTCGCCCTCATCGGGGAGGAGGACCGGGCCGCGCTGCCCGCCGACGTCACCGACGCCTACCCCGTCTCGCTCACCCAGGCCGGGATGCTCGTCGAGATGTACGGCGAGAGCTCCGAGAACCGCTACCACAACATCACCTCCTTCCGGATCCGCGACGAACTCCCCTTCGACCCCGGGGCGTTCCAACGGGCCGCCGACCTGATCGTCGAACGCCACGAGGTCATGCGGACCTCCTTCGCCCTCGACGGCTACTCCCGGCCGCTCCAGCTCGTCCACGCCGCCTCGCGGATGCCCTGCGTCTTCGACGACCTGCGCCACCTGCCGGCCGCCCGCCGCGAACTGGCCCTCTGGGAATTCGCCGACCGCGACCGCGAGGAGCTCTTCGACCTCACCCGCGCACCTCTCATGCGGATGGCCGTCCACCTCCTGGACGACGAGAGCTGGTGGCTGTCCATCACCGAGTGCCACCCCGTCATCGAGGGCTGGAGCTACCACTCCCAGCTGATGGAGATGCTCCGCGCCTACCGCGCGCTGCGCTCCGGCGCGGAGCCCGAGCCCGCCCCGCCGGTGCCCGCCGTCCGCTACGCCGACTTCGTCGCGGGCGAACTTCGCTCACTGGACGACCCGGCCGACCGCGACCACTGGCGCCACATCGTCGACACGTACGAGCGGTTCAGCGTCCCGGCCGGCTGGCAGGGCGACGACGAGGGCGACGAGCGCTACCGCATCGACGTCCCGCTCGGCGACGTCGAACCCGGCCTGCGCGCGCTGGCCACCGCCGCCGAGGTCCCCTACAAGAGCGTCCTGCACGCCGCGCACAGCAAGGTCCTCTCGCTGCTCACCCGCGCCGAGCGGTTCCGCGGCGGCATGGTCGCCGACGCGCGCCCCGAGGAGGCGGGCGCCGAACGCGTGTCCGGCATGTACCTCAACTCGGTGCCCTTCCCGTACGAGCGCACCGCCGTGACCTGGGGCGAACTCGCCCAGCAGGTCTTCGCCCGCGAGGTCGAGCTGTGGCCGCACCGCCGCTACCCGATGCCCGCCATGCGCAGACCCGGCGGCGAGTCCCACCTCATCGACGTCCTCTTCCACTACCTGGACTTCCACCAGGTCGACACCGAACTCATCGACATCATGGCCAGCCGTGACGACAGCCCCAACGAGTTCCGGCTCGTCGTCGGCACCCCCGTGCGCGGCCACCTGTCCATCGCCTCCCGCACCCGCACCCTCTCCCGGGGCCGGGCCAAGCGCCTCGCCGCGCTGTACACCGCCGTCTTCGCCGACATGGCGCGCACCGGTGCCGACGGCGACGCCGGCGGTTCCTACCCCGACACCTACGAGCGGGCCGCCCTGGCCGCACCCGCCCTGCCGCACTCCGACACCCCCGCCGACGTGCTCGGCGCGTTCGAGGCACAGGCCGCCCGGACCCCGACCGCCCCCGCCCTCTCCTTCGCGTCCGCCACCCACTCCTCCGCCACCCACTCCTCCGCCACTCTCTCCTCCGCCACTCTCTCCTACGCCGCGCTCGACGCCCGCGCCGAGGCCGTCGCCCACCGGCTGCGCGCCCTCGGCGCCGGTCCCGAGACCCGGGTCGCGGTGCTCCTGGACCGGGGCCCCGACCTGGTCGCCGCGCTCCTGGGCGTCTGGAAGGCGGGCGCCGCGCAGGTGCCCGTGGACCCCTGCACCCCCGATGCCCGGATCGCCGGCGCCGAGTTCGCTCTCGCGGTCACCGAACGCCGCCACGCCGCCCGCCTGGGCGACATCCCGCTCCTGGTCACCGAGGACCTCAGCGACACCCCCGTACCCGCCCGGCCCGCCACCGCCCACGACCCGGACCGGCTCGCGTACGTCCTGCACACCTCCGGCTCCACCGGCACCCCCAAGGGCGTCGAGGTCAGCCACCGCTCCCTCGCCCACTACCTGCACTGGGCGGTCGAGCAGTACGCGGCGGCGGGCACCGGCGGCGCGCCGTGGTTCACCTCCGTCGGCTTCGACCTCGGAATCCCCGCGCTGTACGCACCCCTGATGACCGGGCAGACCGTGCGGCTGCTCCCGCAGTCGTACGGGCCGGGGGAGTTCGGCGCCGAACTCCTCAAGGGCGCGCCCTACTCCTTCGTCGGACTCACCCCCGGCCATCTGACGCTCCTGGAAGACCAGTTGACCGACGCCGAACTCGGCTCCCTGGCCGCGCTCGCCGTCTGCGCGGGCGACGCCTACCCGGCCGCGCAGGCCGACCGGGTCGCCGCCCGCATCGGGACCGGGGGCATGGTCCTCGCCGCCGAGTACGGACCCACCGAGGCAACCGTCGCCGCCACCGCGCTGCGCGTCCTGCCCCGGCACCGGAACACGCGGCGCCCCGTCGCTCCACCGGCCGGCGTCCGGGCCGGACTCCAGCACGCCGACACCCTGCACGCCCCCGAACGGCCCCGCGCCCCGCGCACCCTGGTCGCCCTCGGCTCCCCGCTCCCGGGCGTCACCCTGCGGCTCCTGGACAGCGCGCTGCGGCCGGTCCCGGACGGCATCACCGGCGAGGTGTACCTCGGTGGCGACGGGCTCGCCCGCGGCTACGCCGGACGCCCCGGCCTCACCGCCGTCGCGTTCCTGCCCGACCCCTACGGACTGCCGGGCACCCGCCTCTACCGCACCGGAGACCTCGCCCGGCGGCTCCCCGGCGGCGCCCTGGAGTTCCTCGGCCGCGCCGACGACCAGGTCAAGATCCGGGGACACCGCGTCGAACCCGGCGAGGCCGAGGCCGCGCTCGCCGCCGACCCCTCCGTGCGCGAAGCCCTCGTCACGGCGGTCGACGCCGCCGACGGCGGCAAGCGCCTCGCGGCCTGGGTGGTGCCCGCCGAGGGACACACCGTCTCCGTGCCCGCCCTGCGGGAGAGGCTGCGCGGGGTGCTGCCCGCCGCCGTCATCCCGGCGACCGTCACGGCACTGCCCGCGCTCCCGCTCGGCGAGAACGGCAAACGCGACCGGTTCGCCCTGGTGGCCCGCGCCGCCACCGCCGCCGACGCCCCCTACGAGGAACCGCGCACCGACACCGAGCGACGGCTCGCCGCCGTCTGGGCCGAAGTGCTCGGCCTCGAACAGGTCGGTGTGCACGACGACTTCAGGGACCTCGGCGGCGACTCCCTGCTCGTACCGCCCCTGCTGCTCGCCGCCCGAAGGGCCGGGCTCCCCCTCGACCTCGCGACCGCACTGAGCCACCACACGGTGGAACACCTCGCCGCCGCACTCGACGTCCGCACGGCCCACGACCCGGCCCAGGAAGGCTGACCCCATGCGTCATCTGATCTCCATCGACGACCTCACCGACGCGGAGCTGCGGCGGATCGTGGACCGCGGTGCCGAGTTCTCCGCCGGCCTCGCCCGGCGGCCCGCTCCGCTGGACGGCCAGGTGGTCGGCGTCTACTTCGCCAAGACCTCCACCCGCACCCGTACCGCCTTCTCCTCCGGGTCACTGCGGCTGGGCGGCTCCCTCATCGCCTACGGGCCGGGCGACCTCCAGCTCAACACCGGCGAGACCACCGAGGACACCGGCCGGGTGCTGTCCGGGATGCTCGACGTCCTCGTCGCCCGGACCGCCGGTCCCGAGGCCGAACTGCGCGGCTGGGCACACCAGGGGACGATGTCCGTCGTCAACGCCATGACCGCCGAGGAACACCCCACCCAGGCGCTCACCGACCTCACCACACTGGTACGCCACTTCGGCCACGTCGACGGGCTGCGGATCCTGTACGCGGGCGAGGGCAACAACACGGCGGCGGCCCTCGCGCTCGCCCTGACCCGTTTCCCCGGTGTCCACTTCGAGGTCCGCACCCCGCCCGGCTACGGCCTCGACGAGGCGATCGCGCGGCGGGCCCGCGACCGGGCCGCCCGTACCGGCGCCACCCTGGTCGAGCGGTCCGACATGGACGGACTGACCGGCGACTACGACGTGATCTACACGACCCGCTGGCAGACCACCGGCACCAGCAAGCCCGACCCCGACTGGCGGGACATCTTCGCCCCGTTCCAGGTCACCCCCGCACTGTGGGAGACCAGCCCGGACGCCGTGTTCATGCACGACCTGCCCGCCCACCGGGGCGAGGAGGTGGTGGCCGAGGTACTGGACGGACCGCACAGCATCGCCTTCGCCCAGGCCACCAACAAGATGCACAGCGCGATGGCGGTACTGGAGTTCGTCCGCACCGCAGAGGCGTCCCCGAAGGCCGGGGAGCCCGTGGCAAGGGAACCCGTGACCGGGGCGGCCCACCGCACGGACCGCGATCTGGTGGCCGCGCGATGAAACCCGCGATCGACTCCCTGACGGCCCCGACTGACCCGACCGCCTTGACCGACCCGACCGAACAGAGCGGCTCGGCCGGACGGACCGAACTGACCGATCCGGCGGTGCTGCCCTGGCTCCTGGCCGAGCAACGGGACGACGCGGCGCCGGAGCAGAAGCGCCGGACGACCGCGCAGCCCGAGCCGGCGGCGGAACCGGCGGCGGAACCGGACGGGGAGACCGCCGCGCCGCCCGTGCCGTTGCGCCGCAACCGCGACTACCGCCTGCTGTGGGGCGGCGCCGGCCTCTCGCTGCTCGCCGGGCGGGCCACCGCCGTCGCGTATCCGCTCGCCGTCCTGTGGGCGACCCGGTCGCCCAGCGACGCCGGACTCGTGGGGACCGCGCTGCTGCTCCCGCAGCTCGTGGTGCAGCTGCCCGGCGGTGCGCTCGTCGACCGCTGGGACCGGCGGCGCATCATGCTGGTGACCGGACTCGGCCAGGCGGTGGTGGCCGGTGTGATCGCCGCGCTCCTGCTGAGCGGGCACGTCTGGCTGTGGGCGCTGCTGGCCGCCGCGTTCGTCGAGGGCACCCTCGGTGTGCTGTTCCAGCTGGCCGAGCGGGCCGCCGTGCCCGCCGTGGTGCCGCCCGAGCAGATCGGCGCCGCCATGACCGGCAACGAGGCCCGCACCCGGGGGGCCGCCATCGCGGGCCAGCCCCTGGGCAGCGGACTGGTCACCCTCGGCTCCGCGCTGCCGTTCGTGGCGGCGGCGGCCGGTCAACTGGCCGCTGTGATCTGCCTGTTCGGGGTACGCGGGAAGCTTCAGCAGGAACGGAAGGACGCGCCCCGGACGGCGCTCGCCGCCGAGGTCCGGGCCGGTCTCGTCTGGATGTGGCGCCAGCACTTCCTGCGGGCCGTGATGGCCGCCGTCGCCGTCTCCAACATCCTCTTCCAGGGGCTCAACCTGGCGGTGATGTCCGGCATCCAGTCGGCGGGCGGCACCGAGTTCCAGGTGGGCGTCGTGCTCTCGCTCAGCGGGGCGGGCGGTCTGATCGGTGCGCTCAGCGGCGGCCGGTGGACCGAACGGCTCTCGATGCGCGCCCTGGTGATCGGCGGGCTGGCGGTGTGGGCGCTGCTGATGGTGCCCGTCGCCGTGCTCCGCGACCCCTACGCGCTGGGTGCGATCTTCGCGCTGAGCGGTTACGTGGGCGGTGTGTTCAACGTGGCGGGCGGGGTCTACCTCGTCCGGATCGCACCGGACAGCATGCGGGGACGGGCCAACTCCCTGGCCATGCTGGTCGGTGGCGGCGCGATGGCCGCGGGACCGGTCGCGGCCGGCTTCGCGCTGGAGGGCCTCGGCCCGACCCGGACGATCCTGGGGCTCAGCCTCGCGATGGCCGTGACGGCCCTCGCCGCGCTGATCTCCCCGGCCCTGCGCCGGGGCCCGTTCGCGGCGGCCGACTGACCGGACGCCCGGCGGGGCGCGCAGACGAAGGAGGGGGTCACCGCAGCCGCGGTGGCCCCCTCCTCGTCAGTGCCCGGAGCCTCAGTGCCCGGAGCCTCAGTGCCCGGAGCCTCAGTGCCCGGAGCGCCAGCCCCCGGAGCGTCAGCCCCCGGGCGAGTCGCGCCGGTCACGTGACGCCGTGGCGAGCACCACGGCGACCGCCACCACGACCGCGCCGACGAGCCAGGCGGCGGTGGTGAGCGTGAGCCGGTCGGGTTCGAGCACCGGCTGACCCCGCTCCGCCTGCCACAACAGCAGTGCGGTGAGCCCGGCGTGGCCGGCTCCGCCGACGACGATCAGGGCCGTACGCGTACCCTCGCCGCGCAGCAGTGGCAGCCTTCCCGCGAGCATCCCGAGACCCACGGCGGCCAGTGGCAGCAGCTGCAGCGCGTGCAGCCCCACGAAGTGCGCCACGCGCAGATCCCCGCCACCGGTCGCCCAGTCGGTCAGCGGCAGACCGGCACCGCCGTCCAGCACCCCGACGCTGTGCGCGCCGAGCGTGGCCGGATGCTCCCCGGCGTCCAGGGCCCGCTGCTGCGCGGCCGTGGGGGTGGTCATCAGATAGCCGATCGACATGCCCGCCAGCGAGACGAACAGCCCGATCGGGATGGCCCAGGCCAGCGGCCGGTCCACCTTGCGCTGCCACAACAGGAAGATCCCGAGCAGCAGGGTCATGGCCCAGCCGATGTAAGCCGCGCCGCCCATCGCCTTGACCAGCACGTCGTTGAGCGTGGACGACACATTGAAGTGGCTGCGTTCGCCCCGCACGGCCTGGAACGTGATGATCGATATCTCCGGGACGATGAACAGCACCACGGTGACGGTGCCGAGTCTGCGCAAGGTGCGCCGCCACCGGTCCGTCCGGCCGATCATCCACGCCAGGGTGATCGTGTAGAGGCCGAAGGAGACCGCGAACTTCAGGGGTTTGAGCCACACCCCCTCACCCAGCACGGTGCGTCCGTCGAGGAACAGGCCGCCCGCGGCTGTCACCGCGAGCAGTGCCATGGCCCCCGCGCACCAGGCGAGGGGGCCATGTAATCGGGGGATGCCCCCGTTGTCGCCGGTGTCCTTCTGCTGGACCCGGGCGCTCGTGAGCGTGACCACAGTGACTCCTTCACTGGTGGGGACAGTGACCGGTACTGGCCGCTTGAATGGCCGAAAAACGATGTATTGATTCGTACATCTGTTTCCGGAAGAACGTAGTCCGTTGCCATATCGTCCCGGCATCGCGGTGGCTTCGGGACCGCTCTTACCCCCTTTGACCAGGCAATACGCCCTGCCTGAGCGGTTATAGGACGCACATAGTCCGGCCCGCGAGAGTCGTCCCATCACCGCAATCCCCCGCACCGCCCACTGACGAAGGAGATCCACCCATGCCGCAGAACACCATGGACCGCCGGGGCGTCCTCAGGGCCGCCGCCGGCATCGCCGGGGCGGCGGCCGCGGTGACGGTGGCCGGCACCCTGCCGGCCTCCGCACACGGCCGGTCCCGCAGCGAGTTCCCCGACGTCCCGGGCATGGTCGGCGACCGTCGCGCCAACGAGTTCTGGTACGAGTACGACGAGCGCTTCTACTTCAACCCGACGCCCGAGTCCGTCGAGGCCGTGGACGCCATCGTCAAGCCGCTCGGCGGGTTCACCATGGTCGACTCGGCGTGGGCCGCCACCCGCTCCGGCGGACGCTACCCGCGCAGCTACCTGGAGCTCATCCGCCCCAACCGCGACGCCTTCGTGCTGCTCTCCAACGCCCAGCGCGACGTCTACCGCGAGTTCTACGGGAACGACCCGGAGGCACTGGTCCGCTCCTTCCAGGACTTCGGCCAGGGCATCCTGTTCGACCCGCGCCGCTCGGACGGCAACAAGGTCCACATGATGAACTTCACGCCGCCGGACTTCACCCACGCCTACCACCGCTGGAACCCCTTCCTGGCCGGCTTCCGGCTCCTGGACATCGACGTGAAGTGGTGGACGCACATCAACCGGCTCGCGGGCGTCGCCTGGGAGCTCCAGTCCATCGGCCAGCCGGTCATCGACGCGAACGACAACAAGCGCCTGCCCCGGCGGACCGTGCACGGCGTCACCCGCAAGTGGCTGCACCGCAGCCCGGACCAGCTCGACACGGCCTTCGACACCTACCCGTACCCCGTCGACATGGGCAAGTTCTAGGAGGCCGCCGCACGCCGCGCCGCCCGTCCGCGGGGCGTGCCCGCACACGCCCCGGGACCGCACCCCACTCCCCGTACGACTCAGGAGGCACAGCCCATCATGCGAGCCACGACCGGAACTTCACCCCGCATCGGCGTCTGGATGATCGGCGCACGAGGCTCGGTCGCCACGGCCGCGACCGTCGGCGCCACCGCGATCGCCGCGGGCAACGCCTCCTGTGACGGATGCGTCACGGACCTTCCCCCGTTCCGCGACGCATCGCTCCCGGCCCTCGCCGACCTCGTGTTCGGCGGGCACGACATCGTGTCCGTCCCACTGACGGCGAGGGCCGGGCAACTCGCCGGTGCGGGCGTCCTGCCCGCCACCCTCCTCGACGGCGTGCGCGGCGCCCTGGAGGCCACCGACCGCGAGATCCGCGACGGCTCGCAGCGGCCCGGCGAGCCCCAGGCCGAGGCCGCCGCGCGCTTCGCCGCGGACATCGTCTCCTTCCGCGAACGGCACGCCCTGGAACAGGTCGTCGTTGTCAACGTCTCCTCCACCGAGCCGCTGCCCGACCCCGACCCGGCCTTCCTCGACCTCACGGAGCTCGACGCGGTCCTCGCCACCAGCACCGACCTGCTGCCGCCCAGCTCCCTGTACGCGTACGCCGCCTTCCGGGCCGGCTGCGCCTACGTCAACTTCACCCCGTCCGCGGGCGCCTCGCTGCCCGCCCTGGAGCAGCTCGCCCGCGCCTGCGGCGTCCCGCACGCCGGGCGCGACGGCAAGACCGGCGAGACCCTCGTCAAGAGCGCGCTCGCCCCGATGTTCACCCAGCGCGCCCTGCGCCTGCGCTCCTGGTCCGGCACCAACCTGCTCGGCGGTGGCGACGGCGCCACCCTCCAGGACCCCGAGGCCGCCCGCAGCAAGACCGAGTCCAAGCAGCGCAGCCTGGAGGAGACCGTCGGCCACCCCGTCCAGGGCCAGGTCCACATCGACAACGTCCCCGAGATGGGGGAGTGGAAGACCGCCTGGGACCACATCTCCTTCGAGGGCTTCCTCGGCGTCCGGATGTCCATGCAGTTCACCTGGCAGGGCTGCGACTCCGCCCTCGCCGCCCCGCTCGTCCTGGACCTCGTACGGCTGGCCGCCCTCGGCCGCCGCCGCGGCGAATCCGGCGCGCTCACCGCACTCGGCTTCTTCTTCAAGGACCCGGCCGGCTCCCGCGAGCACAACCTCACCCTCCAGTACGAGGCCCTGACCGCCTGGGCGAACGCCCCGGTCCCGGCCGCGATCGGCACCCCGCGATGAACAGCACCCTGCGCACCTACGCGGAACTGGTCCGGGCCCCCGCCGCGATCACGGTCCCCGGCGACGTCGTCGCCGGGGCACTCGCGGCGGGCCGCCCGGGCATCGGCCGCACCACCGGCCTGGCCGCGTCCTCCGTCGCCCTGTACTGGGCGGGCATGGCCCTCAACGACTGGGCGGACCGTGCCGAGGACGCCACCGAACGTCCCGAACGCCCCATCCCGTCCGGCCGGCTCACCCCGAGCGCCGCCCTCGCCACCGCCATCGGCCTCACCGGCGCGGGTCTCGGCCTCGCCGCACTCGCCGGTGGCCGCCGCACCCTGCTCCGGCGCACCCTGCCGCTGGCCGCCGCCGTCTGGGCGTACGACCTCGGCCTCAAGTCGACCCCGTTCGGCCCGGCAGCCATGGCCGCCGCCCGCGCCCTGGACGTCCTGCACGGCACCGGCCCCGGCCGCGCGGCCGCCGCCCTCCCGGCCGCCACCGCCGTCGCCGCGCACACCTTCGCGGTGACCCGGCTCAGCCGGCACGAGGTCGACGGAGCGCCCACGAGCGAGCCGAAGCTGTCCCTGGCGACGACCACCGCGATCACCGGCGCGGGCGCGGCCCACCTGCTGGCCGCCGCCGGCCCGCGCGCCGCGACCGCGTCCACCGCCCAACAGCCCACCCCGGCCCGGCTGTTCTCCGTCGCGGCGGACGGCGCCCACCTCGGCGCCCCCGCCGCGGGATCGGTCGCCGCACTGCTCGCCGCCGCCGGGACACCAGAGGCCCCCGCCGCCCGCAGGCCCGTCGACGCCCTGGTCACCGGCGCGGCCCTCGCCACCTACGCCGGCACCTGCGCCCGCGCCCAGAGCGCCGTCGTCCGCGACCCCTCCGCCCCGCGCGTCCGTGCCGCCGTCGGCGCGGGCATCCACGCCCTGCTGCCGCTCCAGGCCACCCTGGTCGCCCGCGCCGGCGCACCCCTGCTCGCCCTGCCGCTGGTCGCCGCCCTGCCCCTGGTGGGCCGGCTCGCCCGGAAGGTGTCCTCGACATGAGCCACCTCCCGGACCCCTCCGACCTGCGCTTCGCATACGGCACCAACGGCTTCGCCGACCACCGGCTGCCCGACGCGCTGCGCGTCCTCGCCGACCTCGGCTACCAGGGCGTCTCCCTCACCCTGGACCACCAGCACCTCGACCCCTACGCCCACGACCTGCCCCGGCGGATCGCCGAGACCCGGCGCGCCCTCGACTCCACCGGCCTCGCCGTCGTCGTCGAGACCGGCGCCCGCTACCTCCTCGACCCCTGGCGCAAGCACCGCCCCACCCTGCTCTCCGCCGAGCCCGAGGGCCGTGACCTGCGCCTGGGACTGCTGCGCCGCGCCATCGGCATCGCCGCCGAACTCGGCGCCGGGGCCGTCCACTTCTGGAGCGGCACCCCGGACCCCGGCACCACCCCGGAACAGGCCTGGCAGCGGCTCGTCGACGGCTGCGCCGAGACCGTCGCGCACGCCGACGCCACCGGGATCGACCTCGCCTTCGAGCCCGAGCCCGGCATGCTCGTAGCCGACCTCGCCGGCTACCGCAGGCTGCACCGCGAGCTCGGCCTCCCCGACCGCTTCCGCCTCACCCTCGACATCGGCCACTGCCGGTGCCTCGAACCCCACAGCGTCCCCCGCTGCGTCGAACTGGCGTCCGACCGCCTCGCCCACGTCCAGATCGAGGACATGCGACGCGGCGTCCACGAACACCTGCCGTTCGGCGACGGCGAGATCGACTTCCCGCCGGTACTGCGTGCCCTCGCCGCCGCCCGGTACCGGGGGCTGGTCTCGGTGGAGCTGCCCAGGCACAGCCACGCGGCGACCGCGACCGCCCGCCACAGCATCGAATTCCTGCGCACCGCAGCCCTGTCGAAGGAGGCCGAACCGGTATGACAGCACCGACGATCACGGCGGCACCGACCACCGTGCACCACACCCTCACCCTGCGCGCCCTCACCGAGGGCCTGGGCTCGGCCCTCGACCACGAGCACCGCGCCCGCCTCGCCCAGGACCTCGCGGCCGTCGCCGAACAGGGCCCGGCCGCCCTCGACAGCCGCTTCCCCGCCGCCGGCCGCGTCTACGGCCGGGGCAGGCTGCCCGGCTGGGCGGGCTGGAGCGTCGAGGACGGCGTACGCACCAGGCTCCTGAGTCAACTGGGGCTCCAAGGGCCGGAGTTGGCGCAGGAGGCCACGGAGCGCTACCGCACCGGCGACGCGGCGGAGCGGCGCGGCGTCCTGTGCGCCCTGCCCTTCCTGCCGCTCGGACCGTCCGCCGTCCACCTCACCGACGACGCGCTGCGCACCAACGACAACCGGCTCATCGCCGCCGCACTCGGTCCCTACGCACGGGTCCACCTCGACCAGTACCGCTGGCGCCAGGCCGTCCTGAAGTGCCTCTTCACCGGGATCCCGCTGGCCAAGGTGGCCGGCCTGCACGAACGCCGGGACGCCGAGCTGGCCCGGATGGCCGTCGGCTTCGCGACCGAGCGCCGGGCCGCGGGCCGCACCGTACCCGCCGACCTGTGGCTGGTCGCCACCCACGACAGCTGAGCGCCACCCCGGCCCGCAACGGAGCCGGGCCACAGACCCCGACGGAGATCGGCCATGCGTATATTCGACCCGCACATCCACATGACGTCCCGGACCACCGACGACTACCGGGCCATGTACGACGCAGGTGTACGCGCCCTGGTGGAACCGGCGTTCTGGCTCGGCCAGCCACGTACCCACCCGGCCAGCTTCGCCGACTACTTCGACGCCCTGCTCGGCTGGGAGCCCTACCGCGCCGCGCAGTTCGGCATCCGGCACCACTGCACCATCGGGCTCAACCCGAAAGAGGCCAACGACCCGCGCTGCACTCCGGTTCTCGACCTGCTGCCGCGCTACCTCGCCAAGGATTCCGTCGTAGCGGTCGGGGAGATCGGCTACGACACCATGACCGAAGCGGAGGAGCACGCCTTCGCCGCACAGCTCGGCCTCGCCGTCGAGTTCGGGCTGCCCGCACTGGTCCACACCCCGCACCGCGACAAGGCAGGCGGCACCGCCCGCTCCCTGGCCGTCATCGAGGAGTCCGGCATCGACCCCGGTCACGTCGTCCTCGACCACCTCAACGAGGTGACCGTCACCGAGGTGATCGGAACCGGCTGCTGGATGGGGTTCTCCATCTATCCGGACACCAAGATGACCCCGCAGCGGATGGTCGACATCCTCAAAAAGTACGGAACGGAGCACATGCTCGTTAACTCGGCGGCGGACTGGGGGCACAGCGATCCCCTGCTCACCAGGATCACCGCGGAAACCATGCTCGAAGCCGGTTTCGACGAGGATGATGTCGACCGCGTCATGTGGCGCAACCCGCTCACGTTCTACGGGCAGTCGGGCAGGCTTGACCTGGACGGTTACAACGATGTGCAGGCCGCGGGGCTGTACGCCGGAAATTCGATCGCCCGCGGCGGCAGTTGAGGTCGATACATCATGCGTCTGCACCACTCGGACTCCACCACCATCCACCTCGCCTACTGCACCAACGTGCATCCGGCGGAGACCCTCGACGGGATCACGGCCCAGCTCGCCGACCACGCGGAACAGGTACGCCAGCACCTCGGCACCGACCTCGTCGGCCTCGGCCTCTGGCTCCCCGCCGAAGTGGCCCACCACCTCGCCGACCACCCGGCCGACACCGCCGCGCTGCGCCGGGCCCTGACCTCCCGGGGCCTGGAGACCGTCACCCTCAACGGCTTCCCCTACCGCGGCTTCCACACCCCCGTCGTCAAACGCGGCGTCTACTTCCCCGACTGGTCCGAGCCGTCCCGCCTGACCTACACCCTCAACCTCGCCAAGGTGCTCGCCGGACTGCTCCCCGAGGACGCCGCCCGCGGCTCCATATCCACCCTGCCGCTGGCCTGGCGCACCCCCTGGACCGGCGTGCAGCGCTCCACCGCCGCCCGGCACCTCGACGACCTCGCCGCCGGACTCAAGCAGATCGAGGCCGAGACCGGCCGCACCATCCGCGTCGGCCTGGAACCCGAACCCGGCTGCGTCGCCGAGACCACCGCCCAGGCCGCCCAGGCCATCGCCGGCGCCGACCACGACTGGATCGGCCTGTGCCTGGACGCCTGCCACCTCGCCGTCCAGCACGAGAACCCGTCAAGCGCCGTAGCCGCCCTCGTCGCCGAAGGCGTGCCCATCGTCAAGCTCCAGGCGTCCTCCGCCCTCGTCGCCGACACCCCCGCCGACCCCGAGTCCCGCGAGGCGCTGCGCCCCTTCGCCGAACCCCGCTTCCTGCACCAGGTCCGCGAACAGGACCCCGACGGCACCCTGCACGGCTCCGACGACCTCGCCCCCGCCCTCGCGGGCGCCCTGCCCGGCGACGCGCCCTGGCGCATCCACTACCACGTACCCCTGCACGACCAGCCCGAGCCGCCGCTGCGCAACACCAGCGACTCCCTCCAGGAGACCCTGCGGGCGACGCTCGGCGGGGAGCGCGCCCTCACCGACCACGTCGAGGTCGAGACGTACACCTGGGACGTACTGCCCGCCGGACTCCGGCCCACCGGGTCGGCCGGCATCGCCGCCGGGATCGCCACCGAACTGGAGTGGACCTACGGCGAGTTGATCCGCCTCGGTCTCACCGATCAGGCCGGAGCCACACCATGACCGACCGCCAGGTCGCGGTGCTGTGCACCGTAGGCCTCACCCCACGCCTGCTCGGCGAGATGCCGCACGTCGCGGCCATCGGCCAGCAGGGCTTCACCGCCCGCCTCGACACCGTCTTCCCCGCCGTCACCGCCACCGTCCAGGCCACCCTCACCACCGGCCTGCTGCCCCGCGACCACGGGGCCGTCGCCAACGGCTGGTACCACCGCGACCACGGCGAGGTCATGATGTGGCGCCAGCACAACGCCCTCGTCGGGGGCGAGAAGGTGTGGCAGGCCGCCCGCAAGCAGGACCCCGGGCACACCACCGCGTACCTGTGCTGGTGGTGGGCCATGGGCGCGGACGTCGACACCGTACTGACGCCGCGACCCGTGTACCACTACGACGGCCGCAAATCCCCCGACTGCTATACGAAACCGGCCGGGCTGCGCGACGAACTCACCGCCCGCCAGGGCGAGTTCCCTCTCTTCAACTACTGGGGACCGACCGCCTCCATCGCCTCCACCCGATGGATCGCCGGCGCCGCCCGCCATGTCGTCGACACCCGCCGCCCCGACCTGTCGTTCATCTACGTGCCCCACCTCGACTACGACCTCCAGCGCTACGGACCCGACAGCCCCCAGGCCGTGCGCGCCGCCCGCGAGGCCGACGCCGCGCTCGCCCCGCTCCTGGACGACCTGCGCGACCGCGGGACCACGGTCGTCGCCCTCAGCGAGTACGGCATCAGCCCCGTCTCCCGGCCGGTCGACATCAACCGCGCACTGCGCCGCGAGGGACTCCTCTCGGTGTACAGCCAGCGCGGCATGGAGTACCTGGACCCCTGCACCTCCCGCGCGTTCGCCGTGGCCGACCACCAGGCCGCCCACGTGTACGTCGCCGACCCCGCCGACATCCCGCGCGTCCGCGACGTCCTGAAGCACACCGAGGGCGTCGACGAGATCTGGGACCGCACCGAACAGGCCACGTACGGCATCGACCACCCCAACGCGGGCGAGCTGGTCGCCGTCGCCGAGCCGGACGCCTGGTTCACGTACTACTACTGGCTCGACGACACCCGCGCCCCCGACTTCGCGCGCGGCGTCGAGATCCACCGCAAACCGGGCTACGATCCGGCCGAACTCTTCTTCGACCCCGCCGACAAGGCGGTGAAGGCGAAGGCAGCACTCACCCTGTTGCGCAAGAAGGCCGGGATGCGCGCACCGCTCACCGTGGTGCCGCTCGACCCGGCCCACGTCAAGGGCAGCCACGGACGGCTGCCCCAGGACCACCGGGACGGGCCGCTGCTGCTGTGCTCCGACCCGGGGCAGGAACGGGACCGCTACCACGCCACCGAGGTGAAGGATCTGCTCCTGCGCCTCAACGGACTGGCCTGAGACCGGCCGTATCGAAAGGATCGAGAGGAGGCCAGATGACACCTCGGCGGAACACCGCGATCAGCGAGGTGCGCATACCCCGACCGGCGCTCGAAACGGTCGGCCGGATGCAGGAGTCGGGCGAGATCCACGTGTGGTGGTGGCCGCTCGGCGCACGGACCGACCCGGCGGACTACGCCGTTCTCGACGAGGTGGAGCGGGGCCGGGCCCAGCGCTTCCACGCCGAGGCGGACGCCGCCGCGTTCACCGCCACCAGGGCCGGTGCCCGGCGGGCCGTGGCCGGGCTGCTCGGCGTCGAACCGGGGGAGGTCGGCTTCGGCCGGCGGATCTGCCCCGGCTGCGGCGACCGGGAGCACGGCCCGCCCGCCGTCTCCGACCCGCCGGTCCCGCTCGCGGTCAGCCTGTCCCGCACGGCGGGGGCCGGAGCCCTCGCGGTACGGGCGGGCAACTGGGTGGGCGTCGACGTGGAGGCCCTCAGACCGGTCGAACCGGCCGGCCTGGCCGAGGTGGTCCTCACCGCCTCGGAGGGCGCACACGTCCTCGGGCTGCCCCCGGGCCCGGCCAGGGCCGCCGCCTTCCACCGGGCCTGGACCCGCAAGGAGGCGGTGGTCAAGGCCGTCGGCCTCGGCCTGCTGGGCATGCCGCTCAACACGCTGGACGTCAGTCCGGCGCAGGACGGCCCCGTGCGGGTGGTGCACCGCTACCGCGGCGAGGAATCGCGCTGGCAGGTGATGGACGTCGACATCGGCGACCGCTGGGCGGCCTCGCTGGCCCGCCCGGAGGCCGGCCCACTGGGCCCGGTCCACACCCACGCCCCGGCGTGACAGCGGGCTTCGCGCCGCAAGAGAACCCTTCTTGCGGCGCGAAGCCATGCCCGGACCCCGGGCACCCCCACTCCCCGGAGTCCCGGTGGCCGTCACCGAACACAACACACTCACACCGACACCGCAGAACCACCACGACGGCGACCGGCCGGCCAACTGCACCGAAAAGACACGAAGTAGATCGAATATAGAAGTACGGGCCACGCTCGATCCGATGCCATATACGCTCGAAAATCATCCCCTTGAGACCCGGAACCGCACTATGGAGAGGACAGGTCGCAACATGGTGACCGAGACGAGCCGCCCTTCCCTCGACAACGGCTACAACACGGTCAACCGGGGGCACGCCCTGCGTCTGGCCGACGTGACAAAGGTGTACGGCAAGAACGGCCGTGGCGTGCGTGCCCTGGACGGGGTCTCCGTGGGGATCGAGCGCGGCTCCTTCACCGCGGTGATGGGCCCGTCCGGCTCCGGCAAGTCGACGTTCCTGCACTGCGCGGCCGGCCTCGACAAGCCGACCACCGGTCAGTCCTACATCGGGGACACCCAGCTCAACGACATGAACGAGACCCAGCTGACGAAGCTGCGCCGCCAGCGCATCGGCTTCGTCTTCCAGGCGTTCAACCTCATCCCGTCCCTGTCGGTGCGTCAGAACGTCGAGCTGCCCATGCGCCTCGCCGGTGAGAGCCTCGACAAGAACTGGCTCGACGAGATCCTCGGCCGCGTCGGACTCGGCGGCCGGGCCGCCCACCGGCCCGCCGAACTCTCCGGCGGCCAGCAGCAGCGCGTCGCCATCGCCCGCGCCCTCATCACCCGGCCCGACGTCATCTTCGGCGACGAGCCGACCGGCGCCCTCGACACCGTGACCGCCAAGGAGATCCTCTCCCTGCTGCGCTCCTGCGTGGACGAGACCGGCCAGACCGTCGTCATGGTCACCCACGACCCGGTCGCCGCCTCGTACGCCGACACCGTCCTCTTCCTGGCCGACGGCAAGATCGCCGGACAGATGGAATCCCCGACCGCCGACCTCGTCGCCGAGCGCATGACACACCTGGGAGCGTGGGCCTGATGCTGCGCTATGCACTGCAGACCCTCAAGGCCAGGAAGGGCGGCTTCATCGGCGCCTTCCTCGCCCTGTTCTGCGCCGCCGCACTCGTCACCGCCTGCGGCATCCTCCTGGAGACCGGACTGCGCGGCACCATCGCCACCGAGCGCTACGCCGCCGCCCCGGTCATCGTCGGCGCCGACCAGAACGTCCACCAGACGACCATCAAGAAGAAGAAGGGCAAGGTCAAGGAGAAGCACAAGGCGAAGCCACTGGCCGAGCGGGTCTGGCTGCCCGAGGGCACCACCGCGAAACTCGCCGCCTTACCCGGCGTCCGCAAGGCGGTGCCCGAGACGAACTTCCCGGCGTACGCGGTCGGCCCCCAGGGCCGGATCGTGCCGGGCATCGACGGCAAGCCGTCCTACGGCCACGCCTGGTCCTCCGCCGCACTGACCCCGTTCGAACTGACCGACGGCAAGGCACCCACGGGTGCCACCGAGGTCGTCCTCGACCGGGAACTCGCGGACCGCACCGGCCTCAAGACCGGCAGCAGCCTCGTCGTCCAGTCGACCGGCGCCCCCATGACGTACAAGGTCAGCGGCATCGCCGCGGCGAAGGACGGCGACCTGCACCAGCAGACCTCGCTGTTCTTCTCCGACGAGACCGCCCGCAACCTCTCCGGACGGCCCGGCCAGGTCACCACCGTCGGCCTGATGCCCAAGGCCGGCGTCTCCGCGGACGAGCTCGCCGACCAGGCCGAGAAGGCCCTCGCCGGCGACGGCCGCAAGTACGCCGTCGCCACCGGCGGGGAGCGCGGACCCATCGAGTTCCTCGACGCCGGCAAGGCCCGGGTCAAGCTCGTCTCCATGGGCGGCGCGATGGGCGGTACGTCACTGCTCGTCGCGATCCTCGTCGTCGTCGGCACCTTCGCGCTCTCCATCCAGCAGCGCTACCGCGAGCTCGCCCTGCTCCGCGCCATCGCCGCGACCCCCAAGCAGGTCCGCCAGCTGATCGGCCGCGAGGCCCTGATCATCGGCGGCCTCGCGGGCGGCCTCGGCTCGGTCGCGGGCCTGCCCATCGCGTACTGGCTGCACAGCAAGTTCATCGACTTCAAGGCCATCCCCGACACCCTCGAACTCACCTTCAGCTTCGTGCCGTTCGCCGCGGCCGTCGGCGCCGCCCTGCTCGGGGCGTGGGTCGCGGCCCGCATCTCCGCCCGCCGCACCGCCCGCATCCGCCCGGCCGAGGCGCTGTCCGAGGCATCCATGGAACAGCGCCACTTCGCATGGGGCCGGCTCGGCGTGGGGATGCTCGTCCTGGCCCTCGGCATCGGTGTGGTCGTCCTGCTGGGCTTCCTGCGCACCGAACCCGCCTCGCAGCCCGTCACGTTCCTGTCCGTCGTGGTCCTCGCCGTCGCGGTCTCGCTGCTCGGCCCGGTCATCGCCCGGATCGCCGTCGCGATCCTCGGGATCCCGCTGAAGTTCTCCCGCGTCGGCGGCCACCTCGCGACCGCCAACGCCCGCGCCAACGCCAAGCGGATGGCCGCGGCCGTCACCCCGCTGGTCCTGCTCATCGGCATGGCCTGCACCGTCCTGTTCGTGCAGACCACCATGGGCGACGCCGCCTCGGCCCAGGCCAAGGCGGGCAACAAGGCCGACTGGGTGGTCGCCTCGAACGGCCCCGGCGTCCCCGCCGAGGCCACGCAGGCGCTGCGCGCCGTACCCGGTGTCACCGAGGTCACCGAGATCGTCCGGACCCAGGTCCGCGTCGGCCTCGACAAGTACCCGGCGCAGGGCATCTCCGCGCAGGGCCTCACCACGAACTGGGACCCGGACGTCTCCAAGGGCAGCCTCAAGGGCTTCGGGGACAAGAGCATCGCGATGAGCGACGTCTCCGCCGACCACCTCGGCAAGAAGCCCGGCGACACGCTCAAGGTGACGCTCGGCGACGCCACCGTGGTCCAGCTGAAGGTCGCCGCCGTCTACGAACGGGGCCTCGGCTTCGGTGACCTGACCATGTCGCACGACCTGGTCGCCCAGCACGTCGACAACCCGCTCGCCTCCTCCGTACTCGTCAAGACGGCCGGCGACGGCAAGGCGGGCCGCGAGCAGCTGACCGGAGCACTCAAGCGCTTCCCGGGCATCGGCGTCCTCGACCGCACCCAGGTCGACGACGTCCAGGCCGACGTCCAGCAGTCCAACGCCGAGGTCAACTACCTCGCGATGGGCCTGATCATCGCGTTCACCGCGATCGCCGTGGTCAACACCCTGGCCATGTCGGTCTCGGACCGAACCCGCGAGTTCGCCCTGCTGCGGCTCGTCGGCACGACCCGCCGCCAGGTGATGTCGATGCTCAGGATCGAGTCCGCCCTGATCGTCCTGGTCGCCGCGGTGCTCGGCACGGCCATCTCGCTCGCGGTGCTCACCGCCTTCAGCGTCGGGATGACGGGCGCCGCCCAGCCGTCCGTCGACCTGCCGATGTTCCTCGGCGTACTCGGCTTCGCCGCGGTGCTCACCGCGGTGGCGACGCTGGTCCCCGGCCGCGTCGCACTCGGCGGACGCCCGGCGGACGTCATCAGCGCCCGCCAGTAGCCGGACGCACCACGTCAACACCCCAGGGGTGTACGGGAGTTCCGCTCCCGTACACCCCTGATCGCTGCCCGCCTGCGGTGACTGCGGTGCCTGCGAACGGCCGAGGGGCCGGCCCCCCTGTGCGGGGGCCGGCCCCTCGGCCTGCCTGGCTGATACGGACGTCGCGTGCGTGGCCCCGCTCAGCCCAGGACCGCGCCGTCGCCCGCCCGGTCCACCCGGCTGCGCCGGTGGTCCAGATGCGCGTACACCCGGTGCAGCCAGCGGTCCGCACCGTCGTAGGACGGGGTGAACGACGTGCGGCCGTGCACCGCGAGGCGGTTGTCGACGACCGCCAGGTCGCCGACGCGCAGCGACAGCGCCGACATCGTCTCCATGAACGCGCTCCGCAGCTCCGCCATGGCCTGCCGGGCCTCGTCGTCCAGCGGATGCGTGGCGGAGAAGTCCACCAGCACATTGGGGTCCTCCGGGTCGCCGTTCAGCACCGCGTGGGCGGGCGTCACGCTGTCCAGGGCGCCGAAGGACGGCGGCGGCTCGGTCAGGAACCGCGGCTCGCCGAGCACCGTCCGCGCCTTCTCCGAAAGCAGCGGAAGCGCCCGGCGGATGGACGACGTGCACAGCTTCGCATCGCCCGTCGGGTCCTCCCGCACACAGAGCAGACCCACGAAATCCGGACGGTTGTCATGGAATGCGTTTTCGATGTGGAGTTCCAGAAGAACAGATCCCGCATTGCTCTGCGATGCCTCGCTCCCCGGAACCGGAACGACATTCTGAACCAGTGCACCGGACTTTTCGTTACGGAATGCTATGACCTCCCCGAGATTCAGCATCGCGGTGGTGACGACCGAAGCGGCGACCGTGGGAACACGCTCCACCGACCCCTTCACGGCCGGCGTGGGAAGCAGCGGGTCGTCCGCCACCACCGGCAGATTGCGCAGCAGCAGGACCCCGTCGGGGCCCGCGTCGTGACGGAACGCGCGCAGCGCCGAGAGCAGCCTGCGCGGAAGCTGCACGGAGGCGTCACGTGCGGCGTCCAGCCAGCGGAGATCGTCGATCCTGCCGTCCGCGACCCCCTTCGGGGTCAACTGCTCGGCGACGGCGACGAGTGCGTTCTGCTCGGCCTCCGTCAATTCCACGACGGTGCCGGCCGCTGCTGCCGAAAGCGGCAGGGAAAGCGTATGGGTCTCGGACATGTGGACATCCTCGGGTCGGTCGGAAATTACCGTCCGAGTCTCCGGGCAAGTGCTATCGCGACCCTACGGGGAATTCGCACCCAGGCACATATAGACGGCCCGTAGCCGCCGGGCGGACGATCGCACCGTGGCATTTCTGTCCGCACGGCAGTCCGTGCGGAGGACCGGAGGCCACGGGAAACCACGAGAGGTCGACAAGGACCGTCGAGGAACAAGGAATGGGGGCAGTCCATGGCGTTCGTATCCGGAACACCGAAGAGCACCGGGACGCAGCAGCCTTCCCGGGCAGCGCCCGGGGCACCGGATCTTGCCGGTGCGGCCCACGTCTGGTGGTGGCAGCCACCGCAGCGGGTCGTCCCCGACGACCTCGCGCTGCTCGGCACCGACGAGTTCCACCGCGCGCTCACCCTGCTGGCCGAGCGGGACGTGGCCGCCTTCGTACACACCAGGGCCGGGGCGCGCCGCGCCCTGTCCGAACTACTGCTGGTGGCACCGCAGTCCATCGAGCTGGGGCGTCGGCAGTGCCCCGGCTGCGGGGACTTCGGGCACGGCCCGCCGCTGATCGAGCGCCCCGAGGTGCCCTGGGCGATCAGCCTCTCCCGCACCGCGGGCTGCGGGGTCTTCGCGCTCGGTGACGGACCCGCCATCGGGGTCGACGTCGAAGCCGTCCGGCCCATGCGCCAGGCCTCGCTGTACGACTCGGTGCTGACCGACAACGAACGCGCCCATCTGGTG
This sequence comes from Streptomyces sp. NPDC047917, assembly GCF_043204345.1. Lineage (NCBI taxonomy): Bacteria > Bacillati > Actinomycetota > Actinomycetes > Kitasatosporales > Streptomycetaceae > Streptomyces > Streptomyces sp. NPDC047917. Next base: position 18,899 of record NZ_JBIDCA010000021.1, on the reverse strand, counting down.
TCGTTGCCGCCCGGGCCGGTACGCGACGCGGGGTTCCACCGTGTCTGGACGCGCAAGGAAGCCGTGGTGAAGGCGGTCGGGCTGGGGCTGGTGGGCACCGCGCTGAACCGGCTGGAGACCTGGCCGGCCCGGCACGGCCCGGTCCGCGTACTGCACACGCACTCCGGCCGCACCACCGTCTGGTCGGTCCAGGACCTGCGGCTCAACGACCGGGTCGCCGCCGCCATCGCCCGCCCGCCCGGCGGGGCCCCGCCCGGACCCGTTCACATCCACTCCGTACTCGGCCCGCCCGAGGCGGCCGACGCACCCGACACCGAAGGAGACCGACCGTCATGACGACGCAGCCACTGGAGACCGCCCCGATGGCCCCGACCGCCCCGGCTCCCCGGACCGGCATCACCGGGCAGCTCGACGACACCGAACTGACCGGCTACTTCGCCGAGCTCGCCGCCGCCGTCGAGCAGGCGGACCCCGGGCCCGCCGCCCGCGGCGGCTGGGAGGAGCGCGAGCGCGTCCGGGTCTCCGTCTGGGTCCGCACCGCCTACGAACACCCGCTGTCCGCCGCCGTGTTCGGCCGGCCCGTCGGACCGGTCGCCCACGACGTGCGGGCCGGTCAGGCGGCCGAGCTCGGCTTCCGGATCGACGTCGGCAGGGGCCGCGCCGTACCGGCCAAGCCGTCCGCCGAGGTCCGGGCCGTCGCCGCGGTCGCCGCGATGTGGGCGGTCACCGCGACCGCCTTCGGCGCCGCGGCCCGGCCGCCCCGCGAGCGTGTCGTCGCCGACGCGTGGACCGTGGTCCGCGAGACCATCGCCCCCGCGCTCGTCCCCGAGATCCCGACGTACTCCTGGACCCGCGGAACGTGGTGACGGCACGGACGACGGCGACTCCCAGGCCACCGCGGTCACCCGACCGCGGTGGCGCTGTCGTGCGCGGTGGCGGCCGGGTCCGCCGCGTCGAACGATGCCGCGTCCAGCGACGCCGCGTACAGCAGGACCAGTTCATGGCACCGGTACAGCGGCAGCCCCTGCGGATCGAGGCCCGAGAGATCGAGCAGCGCGGTGTCCACCAGCGACTCCAGCACCCGCTCGGCCTCGTCCTCCGACATCGCGAGACGCACCGAGGCGTCCCGGGCCGAGAACGGCTCCGTACCGGCACCGGACAGCGCCCTGAGCGCCGACGGGCCCCCGTCGGCCATCCGCCGCACCGACGGCAGCAGCGCCCCGCGCACATCCAGATCACCGAACGACAGCTCGGCGAGCCGCTCCGCCGGATCCGCGAGCCGGGCCGCGAACCGGCGGGCCGGCCACGACGGCCGCGCCGCGAGCCGGGCCCCCACCACGGCGAGCGCCAGCGGCAGCCCCCCGCAGTACGCGACCAGGTCGTCGGCGGAATCCGGGTCGTCCCTCAGCCGCTCCGCACCGGCCGCGGCCGCCAGCATTGCCAGGGACTCGTCGTCGTCCAGCGGGGTGAGGGCCACGGTGTCCGCCCCGGTCACCCGGGCCAGCCGGGCCCGGCTGGTGATCAGCACGGCCGCCTGCGGGCTCGCCGGCAGCAGCGGCGCCACCTGGAGGTCGCCGACCGCGTCGTCGAGGACGACGAGAAGCCGCTTGCCGGAGGTCCGCGCCCGGTAGAGCCGGACCAGCTCGTCGCGGTCGGCGGCGCGCGGGGAACCACCGTCGAGACCGGGCTCGCCCAGCGCCCGCAGCAACCGCACCAGCACCTCGCCGGCGTCCTTGGGCGTGCCGTCCTGATCGCACAGTTCGGCGAAGAGCTGGCCGTCGGGGAAGTGCCCGGCGCTCTCCTCGGCGGCGCGCACGGCGAGCGCGGTCTTGCCCACCCCGGCCATCCCGGTGACCAGCAGCCGCCGGGGCCGGTTCGTGCCGGCCGCCAACCGCGCGGTCAGCAGCGAGAGTTCCGCGGACCGGCCGACGAACCCGTCCTCCGCGGCCGGAAGCATGGTGGGTACATCGGACCGCCCCCGCGCTGCCCCTGCACCTCGCAACCCCAACTCCCCGCCCAGCACGGCCTGGTACGTCGCCCCGAGCGCCTCGCCCGGGTCCACGCCCAGCTGATCGACGAGCACCTTGCGCCCCTCGTAGTACGTCTGGAGGGCGTCGGCCTGCCTCCCGCACCGGTACAGCGCGGTCATCAGCTGGGCGCGCAGCCGCTCGCGTACGGGGTGTTCGGCGACCAGGCCCGTCAGCTCGGCCGTCACCTGCTCGTGCATGCCCAGCGCGAGATCCGCCTCTATGCGGTTCTCCAGCGCCAGCATCCGCGCCTCCTCCAGCTGCGGCAGCTCCGCCTCCAGAAGGAACTCGGTCACGTTCGACAGGGCCGGACCGCGCCACCACCCGAGCGCCTCGGTCAGCAGTGCCTGCGCGTCGGCGAAACGCCGCTCGCGCAGCGCCTCACGGCCGAGCCGGTCGAGCCGCTCGAACTCGACGACGTCGATCCGGGCCCCGGGCGCCCGCAGCACGTAACCGGGCTGCCGCCGCACGATCTCGACCTCGTCACCGAGCAGCTTGCGCAGCCGCGACATGTACGTATAGATCTGCGCGCTCGCTGTGACCGGTGGATCCCACCCCCACAGCAGCGCGCCGAGTCTGGAGTCCGAGACGACCCGCCCGTGTGCGAGCAGCATCGCGGCAAGGACCGTATGCACCTTGGAACCGGACAACGCGATCCAGTCCCCGTCACGCCGGGCCTCCACCGGCCCGAGAATCCGGAAGTCCATGCGGCAAACCCCTTTCAGGTCTGAGCCTCCTGCATGAACTCCGAAGTTAGGCGGCGCCCTTATCCATGGGTTATCGCCGACGGCCGGACGCCGATACCGCCCGCCGATACGGCCCGCCGGAGCCGGGTTTCATCGCGATGTCATCGACCGCTGCCACAGTCTTCGATGACCCGCGCCGACCGCGTACCGCACCGGAACGCGGCCGCGCCGGCCAACCACATGGGGAGAACGGAATGCGAACAAGAAGGATCGCGGCCGCGGCAGCCGGTCTGCTGCTGACCGCCGGGCTTTCGGTGGCACAGGGGACCACGGCACAGGCGGCGGCGCCGTGCGACGGCACCTACACGATCGTCGTCGGGGGCACCGGCAGCTCCTGGAACAACGACGGCTTCTACGGCAACATCCAGCAGCACGTCGGGTACCCCACCACGATCCCCAACGGCGCGAGCGCCCGTGCGGGCGTCAACGAGCTGAACCGGCTGGTCCGCGACCAGCGGGCGGCCTGCCCCGGCCAGCACGTCAAGATGGCCGGATATTCCCTGGGCGCCGCGGTGGTGCACGTCTGGGTCACCGAGAACTGGCAGACCTTCGACAACGTCAACGCCATCCTCATCGCGGACCCCAAGCGCCAGGGCAACCCCGGCGCCAACGGCGGATCCGTGCCGTTCGGCGGGATCGTCGGCGCACCGCTCGCCGGTGCCGACAAGTTCTTCGGCAACGTGCCGGTCAAGACCATCTGCCACTGGGACTACGTCTGCGACGAGTCCGCCGGCATCTGGACGTACCCGGCCAACCACGTCAACAACTACCCCGAAGACTTCAACATGGACCACCACGACGACGGCGCCAACGAGCAGTGGTACAACGGCGCCTGGTACCCCGCGTAACCGTCACCATCGACGCGTTTCACCATCTGCCGGTGGCCGGGGGACGACCGGCCACCGACAGATGGTGATCTCCCACCAACCCCCGGGCTATCACGGCGTGATACCTCTGAGCCCGGCCTCGTCCCCGCGCAGAATCATCTGGCACGTCCGCCGCAGCATCCGGCCGGGACGAACCCCCAGGTCATCGGCCAGCCGGCGGCGGGCACGATCGAATACGGTCAACGCGTCGGCCTGCCGGCCACCGCGGTAGAGCGCACGCATCAGCATCGCCGCCACCGACTCGTTCAAGGGATGCGCCGCGGAGCAGGCGGACAGCTCGGCGATCGCTTCGCAGTGCCGGCCCAGCCGCAACTGCCACTCCGACTTCCGCTGCACGACGGCGATCCTGCGCTCGGTGAGCCGCAGCCGCTCCAGCTCGGCGAACGGACCGGGCAGACCGGCCAGCAGCTCCCCGCGGAACAGCCCCAGCGCCCGGGTGCACAGCCGGACCGCCTCCGCCGTCTCGCCCGCCCGATCGGCCGCCGAGGCATCGGCGACCAGCTCCTCCATGCGCGCCAGGTCCACCTCGACCCCGCCGGCGGACAGCCGGTAGCCGCACCGGTCGTGCTCGATCACCGACTCCGGGCCGCCCCCGGGGCGCAGCGTCTTGCGCAGCCGGTAGATGTACACCGGCACCACGTTCGTGACCGGCGGCTCCATCCCCCACACCCCGTCGAGCAGCTCCTGCTGACTGACCGTCCGACCCGTGCACAGCGCCAGTGCCGCCAGCACGGCCTGCTGGCGCAGATGCCCCGGATCCAGGGCCCGCCCGCCCAGCCGCACCTCCAGCGGCCCGAGTACGGAGATCTCCACCCTCGGCCCGCCCGCCGACCGCACCACCGGGCCCGCCGCCTGCGGACGGGGACCGCAACCGGGCACGACCAGGCCGCAGTCGAAGGCATGGACGACGGCGGCGGCCCGGTCGCGCAGTCCGAGTTTCACGAGGATCCGCGCCAGGTGCCCGGCCACGACGTCCTCGGAGACGGCGAGGGCGGCAGCGATCTCGTCGTCCCGCAGTCCGCAGCCCACCGCGTGCAGCACCTTGCGCTCCTGCCGTCCCAGCGCGGCGGCGGTCGGCCGGCGGGTCGTGACGGTCGTCGGCATCGCTGCTCCCCGGGCTCCGGGCTGGTCGTTCTGGCGGGCGCCGTCGAAAAGGTAAGGGCGGGAGCGCCGGACGAGGCATCCGGAACGATCCGGAGTGACACGTGCCGACGCTCCTACGGCCCCTCGATGCCGACGACGGTCCCGAACGGATCACGCACCTGGGCGATCCGCCGCCCCGGCCCGACCACCAGCGGACCCCGGTGATGCGCGCACCCGGCCGCCAGCAGCCGCTCCCGCACCCGGTCGACGTCCGCGACTCCCCAGTACACGACCGGGCTGCCGCCACGTGGATTGCGCTCGTCGTCGACGGGGTGGAACCCGATCTCGACCCCGCCGGTCTCCACCCAGGCGTAGACGTCCCCGGCATCGCTGACGTCCACCTGCACGGGAGCGTCCAACAGCTCTCCCCACCAGCGGGCCGAGGCCTCGGGATCCAGGGCGAACGTCATCACGGTACGAACGCTGTCGAACACGACCCACCTCCAAAGTGAGCCATCCTACGAGTTCCGGCCCGGCGGGCGGTGGGGTGTCGTGGTGCCGTCGAGCTTGGTGACGACCGTCTCCTCCGGTGTGAGGGGCCGGCCGTCGTGCGCCCGGACCTCCAGCGGGAGCAGGGGAAGGCCCTGGCGGCGATCGGTCAGTTCCGAATGGGGTTCGCCGGGTTCGAAGAACCGGGCCTCGCCCCACTGACGCAGCGCGACGATGACGGGGAAGAGCTCCCGGCCCTTCGCCGTCAGCTCGTACTCGTTGTGCGCGCCGCCGTCGGGCGCCGGCACCGACTTGAGGATCCCGCCCGCGACCAGGGTGCGCAGCCGGGCGCTCAGGATGTTCTTGGCCACCCCGAGACTGCGCTGGAACTCGCCGAAGCGCCGGCTCCCGTCGAAGGCGTCGCGCACGATCAGCAGCGACCACCAGTCGCCGATCGCGTCGACCGATCGCGCGACCGGGCAGTCGCTGTCGTCGAACCTGGTCCGCTTCACCACGACGCTCTCCTCCGCGGTCGGTCGTCCACTCCATGCCGGTTGCAACATGCTACCAGTCACCTCTACGGTCACTGGTAGCAACATGCAACCGAACTGCTGGAGGGTCCACCATGCACCAGGCGACACCCGCCGCCGCACTGCCCCGCGGCGCCACCGCACTGTTCGCGGTCGCCTGCGGAACCGCGGTCGCCAACGTCTACTTCGCCCAGCCGCTCCTGGTGGCCCTCGGCAACGAGTTCGCGATCGCCCCGGCGGCGCTCGGCACCGTCGTCACCCTCACGCAGACCGGGTACGGCCTCGGCCTCTTCCTCATCGTTCCGCTCGGCGACCGGCTCGACCCCCGGCGCCTGATCACGGCACAACTGCTCCTGCTGGCCGCCGCGCTCCTCTTCGTCGCGACCGCGACCAGCAGCGCGGCACTCCTCGCCGGGATGGCCTCCGTGGGACTGCTCGCGGTCGTGACACAGTCCCTGGTCGCCTGCGCCGCCTCCTTCACCGAGCCCGCCCGGCGCGGCCGCGTCGTCGGCACCGTCACCAGCGGCGTCGTCACCGGCATCCTGCTCGCCCGTACCGTCTCCGGACTGCTCGGCGACCTCGCGGGCTGGCGCTCGGTCTACCTCACCTCCGCGGTACTGACCTGCGCGGCGGCCCTCGCCCTGTACCGCGTCATACCCCGGCGCGACACACCGGCGCCCACGCCGGGATACGGGCGCCTGCTCACCTCCACCGTCCGCCTGTTCACGCGGGAACGCCTGCCGCGACTGCGCGCGCTGTTCGCGCTCCTCGTCTTCGCCGCGTTCAGCACCCTGTGGAGCAGCGTCACCCTGGTCCTCAGCGATCCCCCGATGTCCCTTTCGTCCACCGCGATCGGCGCGTTCGGACTGCTCGGCGCCGCCGGAGCACTGGCCGCGAACGTCGCGGGCCGGCTCAACGACCGCGGCCACGCGAACCGGACCACCGGCATCGGCCTGGCCCTGCTGACCCTCTCGTGGCTGCCCCTCGCCCTCACCCGGCAGTCACTGTGGGCCCTCGCGGCCGGAGTGGTCCTCCTCGACCTCGCCGTACAGGCCGTGCACGTCACCAACCAGAGCCTGATCCACGCGCTGCACCCGGAGGCGGGCAGTCGGCTCATCGGCGGCTACATGGTCTTCTACTCGATCGGCAGCGCGGTCGGGGCCCTCGCCGCGACAACCCTGTACGCCATGGCGGGCTGGGGCGCGGTGTGCGTGCTGGGCGCCGGATTCAGCGGCCTGGCACTCGTCATCTGGGCGCTCACCGAGAGGGGCGCCGCCCGCCCGGCTGGGAAGATGAGGGACGCCATCCGCCCGGCTGGGAAGAAGAGGGATGCCATCCGCGCGTCCGGGAAGAAGAGGCCCGTTGTCCGCCCGGCCGGGAAGATGAGTACGACGACTCACGACCCGGCCGGCGCCCGCCCCCGACGATGAGGACCAACATCGTCGAGACCGGGAGACCGTTCATGCTCAGCCGCATCGCCGACGCCCTGGTGCCCGCTGTCGGCCGCCTCACGGTGACCACCGACCCGGGCACCGAGCTCGCGCCCGGCAGCATCGTCGCCGCGAACCACACGTCCTTGGCCGATCCCGCGATCGTGACCGCCGCTCTGCACCGCCTCGGTGCCGAGCCGGTCATCATGGCCGCCGCGGGGCTGTGGCGCGTACCGGTGCTCGGCCGTGCGCTCGTCCGCGAGGGACACATACCCGTCGTCCGCGGAGACCGGCGCGCCGCGGCCGCGCTGGACGCCGCGGTGGAAGCCCTGGAGCGGGGACGGCTGGTCCTGATCTACGCCGAAGGGGGCCTGCCCCGCCGCAGGGACGCCGTGGAAGCGGCACCCGGCACCTTCCGCAGCGGCCTGGCCCGGCTCGTCGAACGCACCGGCGCCCCCGTCGTACCCGTGGGCCAGGCCGGAGCCCGCCGGATCACCTCGGGCAGCACCGTCAAGCAACTCTCCGGTCTGCTCACGGCCCCACTGCGCCGACCGGACCTCCATGTACACGTGGGCGCGCCACTGGAGTTGACCGGCGACCGCGCCGCCCGCACGGCACGGGCCCGGACCGCGGTGACCACCGCGTGGCGTACGGCCGCCGCCCATCTGTGCGAGCCCGGCGCACTCGCCGCGTAGCCCCCGGGAGCGGCGGTCCGGGAGCGACGTCCGCCCGCCCGGTTCCTGCGTTCCCGCCCGGTTCCTGCGTTCCCGCCGGTGCGGACAGCGGAGGGCAGCGGTCCGGGATGCTGCCGGGCCGCTGCCTGATGGATCGTTCCGTGTTGTCGGCCGACGCGGACCGGTTCCGGTCGCGCCCGGCCTGTCCGACCTGTCCGGCTGGTCCGGTCTACTCGGCGACGTAGGTGCAGCCGCTCCAGGCGAACACCTGGAGCTCTCGGTTGCCTTCGACGACGGTCTCGTCGGTCGGCTCGAAGTGCTCGTACCGGTTGCCCGAAAGTACCTTCACCTTGGAGTTCGTGTTCGCGATGTAGCGCACGCGGTCCTCCTCGTGGATGAGGAACGTAGGACCACCAGTGAGAATGACGTTGGGATTCTCCATGACTGCCGTCTCCTTCGGCGCAGGTGCGGATTGTTCGGAAGTCCTCATTGCTTCGGCTTGGCAGTAGGGGTGCTTCGCTGCGCGCAGGATCGGCGGTCGCTCTAAAGCTCGTCTAAAGCGTTTTCCCGTCCGCCGGTCCCGTCGTGGCGCCCACGGCCCGGCCGGTCCCGGAGCCGGCCCCGGCCGGAGAGGCGACAGGGGTTGTGGCCGGATCGGTGGCCGGTGTGCGGGACTTGGTGTGGTTGCGGATCAGGAGGCAGGCGAGCAGACCGACCATCAGTACCGAGATGGGCAGGGCCACGGTGCTGTGCAGAGTGGAGAGGAAAGCGGCCGAGTAGGTCTGGCCGGCCGAGATCCCGGCGGAGAGCTGTCCCTGCACGAGGGCGCCGACAGCGGCCGCACCGATGACCGAACCGATCTGGCGGACGGTGTTGTTGACACCGGAGGCGGCTCCGGCGAGCTGGGGCGGGATGTTGCGCATGGCCTCGGTGGACATCGGGGCGACGATGCATCCGACGCCGAGCCCGGTGAGCAGGGTGGCGGGGACGAAGGCGTACCAGGAGGTCGCGGGGCCGGCGATCAGGGCGATGGCGAGGATGCCGGACGCGTACAGGGCCAGTCCGGTGATCATCAGGTACTTGCCGCCGATCCGGTCGGACATGCGCCCGGCGAACGGGCCGAGTGCCATCGACACCAGGGAGGACGGGGCCAGCACCAGACCGGCCTTCATCGCGCTCATGTGCAGGACGGACTGGAGGTAGAGGTTGAAGGGCAGCACCAGTCCCAGCATGGCGATCGAGACGAGTCCGACCAGCACGGTCATCACGGTGAAGTTGCGGTCCTTGAAGAGCGCGAAGGGGACGAGCGGCTCACGGTCCTGCCGGCCGCGCTGGTGCAGCAGGAACCCGACGGCCAGAGCCGCGCCCGCGGCGAGCAGCGTCCAGATGCCCGGGCCCCACTGGTAGCGCTCGCCCTCCTGGAGTCCGAATGCCAGGCAGAACAGGGTGGCGGTGGCGAGGAGAACGCCCGTCAGGTCGAAGCGGTGGGCGCGGGCGGGGCGGATGTCGGGGACGAGCAGGAACGTGAGGACGAGCGCGGCGATCCCGATCGGTACGTTTACCAGGAAGATCCAGCGCCAGCCCACGGCCGAGACCAGGACGCCTCCGAGGGTCGGCCCCGACAGGGTGGCAAGGCCCGCGACCGTGCCCCAGATGCCCAGCGCGGAGCCGCGCCGCGAAGCCGGGAAGACGGACACGATCAGGGTCATCGTCTGCGGTACGAGGAGCGCGGCGCCCAGACCCTGTACTCCGCGGGCGGCGATCAGGGCCGCTGCGTTCGGGGCGAATCCGCAGGCGATGCTCGCCAGGGTGAAGACGACCAGGCCCGCGGCGAACAGGTTGCGCGGGCCGCGCATGTCGCCGAGCCGGCTCGCGGTGATCAGCAGCACGGAGAGCGTCAGCGCGTAGGCGCTGACCACCCACAGGGTCTGGTCGAGCGAGGCGCCCAGGCCGTTGATCATGTCGGGGATCGCGATGTTCACGATCGTCAGGTCCAGCAGGGTCATGAAGAACCCGAGCGAGAGCGTCACCAGGACTGCCCAGGGGTTCCCGCGCCACTTGAGCACGACCGTCTCCTTCGTCCGTCGATGGCCGGTGTCCCGGCGTCTGCTTCGAAGCTAACCCATCTCGTTAGATGTATCAAGATAGATGTATCGAAGTAGTTGCATCTCCCGAAGATGCATCCTTGAGAGATGCATCTTCGGGAGATGTATCTCTGGAAGATGCATCGAAAGCGATGTAACCTGGCGGCATGGATGGAGTAGAGCTGTTCCTGCTGGGGCGAACCTTGATGAAGATCGGGGAGGGCGCGATGCCCGAACCGGAGGGCGGCGCTGCCCGCTACGGCGGCGGTGTGCGTTCGGTCCTCATCGTGGTGAGCGACCTGGCCACCCACCCCGACAGCGCGGTCGGCGAGATCGCGGCCCGCACCGGCCTTCCGCAGAGCCAGGTGTCCACCGCGGTGGCCCGCCTGAAGGAAGCCGGTGCCGTGGTCACCAACCCCGACCCCGCAGACCGCCGCCGCCTGCTGGTCCGGCAGTCCGCCCGCCCCTCCGACCGGATGGCCCAGGTCAGGGCGACCTCCATCGAGGGCGCACTGGCCGACGCGCTCGACGACGATCCCGAGCGGCTCAAGGAAGTCACCGAGGCCCTGGACGTGCTCGCCCGCCATCTCTCCCCGCAGGCCAGGTCCCGCAAGCAGACCTGACGGATCCGCTCCCGGGGCGGACGCGACCGCCGCCTCGGACGATCCCGGCGGCGCCCACCCCTCTCCGCCCCACCGGGCCTCGCCGCGCCCACTCCGCCCGGCCCCGGCGCGCACAAGCCCCGCTTAACCGGGAAGAGCTAGCTTTCCGGCACATGAGCATCCACGAGACCGAAGCAGAACTGTGGATCCGGCGCTTCCACCCGGCTCCCGAGAAGCCGATCAGGCTCGTCTGCCTGCCGCACGCGGGCGGCACCGCCTCCTCCTTCTTCCGCTACTCGCAGGTCCTCGCGGCGACCGCGGACGTGCTCACGATCCAGTACCCGGGGCGCCAGGACCGGCGGCACGAACCGCCACTGACGACGGTGAGCGCCCTGGCGGACCGGCTCCACCGGGTGATCGCCCCCTACCACGACCGTCCGCTGTTCCTCTTCGGCCACAGCATGGGCGGCGTCCTCGGCTTCGAACTGGCCCGCAGGATGGAGCGCGAGGGCAGGCCGCCCAGCGGTCTCATCGTCTCGGGGCGGCGCGCCCCCGACATCTACGCCGCGGACAATGTGCACACCCGCGGGGACGAGGCGCTGATCGCGGAGATGAGCACCCTCTCGGGCACCGACCCGGGGGTCCTCGCCGACGAGGAGATCCTGCGGATGGTGCTGCCCGCCATGCGCGCCGACTTCAAGGCGATCGAGACCTACCGCTACCGGCCGGACGGGTCGCAGCCGGCCCTCGGCTGCCCGCTGAGCGTGCTCACCGGGGAGTCCGACCCGCGCGTCAGCCTGGAACAGGCCAAGGCATGGCGGGAGTTCACCAGCGGCCCCTTCACCTTCCGCAGCTTCCCGGGCGGACACTTCTTCCTGACCCCGCAGCAGGACGCCGTCACCGCGGCGATCGCCCAGGACATGGCCCTGATCTCCCAGCCCGCCGCCCACTGAACCCGTGGCGCACGGGAAGCTGCTGGCCATCAGTGACCTGCACGTCGGATACCCCGAGAACCGCCTCGTCGTCGAAGGGCTGCGGAGCACGACCGACCAGGACTGGCTGATCATCGCCGGTGACATCGGCGAGCTGGTCTCGGACATCGAATGGGCCGTGCGGCTGCTGGGCGAACGCTTCGCCAAAGTGGTGTGGACACCGGGGAACCACGAACTGTGGACCCCACCCGACGACCCGGTGCAGCTGCGGGGCGAGGAGCGGTACCAGCACCTGGTGTCGCTCTGCCGGGCCGCGGGCGTCGTCACACCGGAAGACCCCTACCCCGTGTGGCACGGCCCCGGCGGACCCGTGCTCGTCGCCCCGCTGTTCCTGCTGTACGACTACACCTTCCGCACCGGTACGGCCCGGAACAAGGAGGAGTCGCTGGCCCAGGCGTATCGGAGCGGCATCGTCTGCTCGGACGAATTCCTGCTGCACTCCGATCCGTACCCGAGCCGCGAAGCGTGGTGCCGGGAACGCGTCATCGCCACCGAACGGCGGCTCCAGGAGATCGACCCCGAGCTGCCCACCGTACTGGTCAACCACTTCCCGCTGGTGCGCGAGCCGACCAGGATCCTGCGCCACCCCGAATTCGCCCAGTGGTGCGGCACCGCGCGCACCTCCGACTGGCATCTGCGCTTCCGCGCCCGGACGGTCGTCTACGGCCATCTGCACATCCCCCGCACCAGCTGGTACGACGGCGTGCGCTTCGAAGAGGTGTCGGTCGGCTACCCCCGCGAGTGGCGTACTCCGGGCCATCCCCGTACCGTTCCGCGCACCGTCCTCCCCGCCTGAGGGACTGCCCGCCTGAGGGACTGCCCGCGTCCCGTGGGTCGGGCCTCCGGAACGGGCCCGGGGCGAACTTGCTGCCCCGCAGGTTGTGGCCACCGATTCCCGGCTCCCGACCGCCCGGAACGTACATAACCTGCTGCTCATGACGCTGTTGAGCCGAGACGCCGAACGGACACAGCTCGACGGCGCGCTGGCCGCCTGCATGCGCGGCGACACCGGCATCGTGCTGGTGGAGGGCGCCGTGGGCTGCGGCAAGTCCGCCCTGCTGCGGCACTGCGCCGACGCCGCACAACGCCACGGAGCCGCGACCGTGCGTGCCGCGTACCCGGACTGCGCCACGGACCTCGCCACCGCGGTCGGCGTCGTCCCCGAGCGAACCCCCGTGGTCGTCTGCCTCGACGACATCGACCAGGCGGACGCCGCGTCCCTGGGCCGGCTCACCGCATGGGTGCGCACCACGTCCCACACCACCCGCGCCGGCGGCCTGCTGCTCGTACTCACCGCGGCCGACGCCCCGTCCCGCGACGCGGGGCTAGACACCGAACTGCTGAAACACCCCGCGTACACAAGGATCCGTGTCGGTCTCCTGGACCGCCCCGCGACCGCGGCACTGGTGCGTGAGCACACCGGCGCACCGGTCGCCCGGGCCGTGGCCGACGGCCTGCACCGCATCAGCGGCGGGAACCCCTTGCTGCTGCGCGCCCTGCTCTCCGAACCCGGACACGTACCCGAGCCGGGCGGCCCCTTCTCGCGCGCGGTGCTCACCTGCCTGGAGCGCTGCGGTTCGGCCGCCCCGCGCCTGGCACGGGCGCTCGCCGCCCTCGGGGACAGTGCGACCCCGGAGCGCGTCGCGAGCGTGCTCCGCATGACGCCCACCGGGGCCACCCACACCCTGACCGCGCTCCGGGCCACGGGCCTCGCCCTCGGCGACCGGCTGCGGCACGCCGCGACAGCCGCGGCGGTGCTGGACGGCATGGACCCGGCAGAACGCGAGGAACTGCACCGGCGGGTGGCCCGCGTCCTTCACGCGTCCCGGGCCGAGGCCGCCGTCATCGCCGACAGCCTGCGGGCCTGCGGCGGCATCGGCGACTCCGACGAATCCGGTGACTCCGGCAGCTGCGGCAGTTTCGGCGGCTCCGGCAGCGACTGGGTCGTACCCGTGCTGCGCGAGGCGGCACAGCAGGCCATGGCGGTCGACGAACCCGAACGTGCCGCCGCCTGTCTGCAACTCGCCCACGCGTCCTGCGCGACCGACACGGACGAGCCCGCACGCGGGGAGATCATGCTTCAACTCGCCGCCCTCACCTGGCGGTTGAGCCCGGCGGCGGCAGAACAACATCTGGAGGAGCCGCTCGCGGCCCTGCGTGCCGGACGGCTCGGCGCCGCCACCGCGGGACATCTCGCGAGACTCCTCGTCGCCCAGGGGCGCATCGAAGAAGGCGCCGAAGCCCTGAGCCGTACGACAGGCACCGACGCGTTGCGGGAACTGTTCGCGCTTCCGCCGGGCGGGAGCCACCCCACCCCGCCCGGCGGAGCACACCTGAGCGCCTGCGCGGCGCTGTGGACCCACCCCGGCCACCAGGACGACGCGAAGGACGCCGAGCGATTCCTCGACGGTGCCCCGGCCGCCCAGGGCACCCATGAAGCCCTGGCCCAGGCCGTACGGACACTCCTCCACACCGACCAGCCACGCAGGGCCGCCGAATGGTGCCGACGCCTTCAGGAACAGGCCGCCCGGCACCGGACCCCCGGGCTCCGGGCCATGTACGGCACGCTGCACGCCGAGGCACTCCTGCGCCTCGGCGACCTCGCGGGCGCCGAACGGGAGGCGACCACGGCGATCCGGGCGGTCGCCGGCCGAGGAGGCCACTTCCGGTCCGCGCCCGTCGCCGTCCTCGTCATGGCACTCACCAACATGGGCCGGTACGACGATGCGGCACGGCACCTCGAACCCCTCGTACCGGAGCGCACCCTGGCGACGGTCCACGCACTGCCGCTGCTGCGCGCCCGCGGACAGTACTTCCTGGCAACACACCGTGCCGAGGCGGCGCTGGGCGAATTCCTCGATCTGGGCCGCCTCGCACGGCGCTGGGACCTGGACCGGCCCCGCCAGCACCCCTGGCGCACCGACGCCGCCGAGGCGCTGCTGCGGCTGGGCAGACACCAGGAGGCCACGGCGCTGATCACCGAGCAACTGGCCCTGCCCGACGCGACGGGCGCCCGGCTGCGTGGTGTCGCGCTACGCCTGAGGGCGGCCACCGAAATGCCCCGCGAACGGACCCGGCTGCTGACCCGGGCGGTCGCCGAACTCCGGGGCAGCGGAGACCGGTTGGAACTGGCGCGCGCCCTCGCCGACCTGGGCCGCGGCTTCCAGACGCTGGGCGAGGGAACGCGTGCGGGCTCCGTGGTGCGACGCGCCTGGGGGCTGGCCGCCGACTGCGGGGCGGCACCGCTGTGCGAGAAGATCCTGCCGGGTCAGGATCCGGGCACGCCGGGCTCCGCGCGTGGCACGGTCGGTGTGGACAGGACCGGTCGGCTGAGCGAATCGGAACGGAAGGTCGCCGCGCTGGCCTCGGCCGGATACACGAATCGCGAGATCGCGGCCGAACTCTTCATCTCCACCAGCACGGTCGAACAACATCTCACCAGGATCTACCGCAAGTTGCACATATCCCGGCGTCGTGACCTGCCGCTGGACCTCGAATTCGACACCTGCGAATCCGCCCCCCTCCGGTCGTGACCGGAACACGGCTCAGCAGCCCCGCAAGAAGGGCTTTAGGCCTGCTTGTGAGGGTGGCCGACCGGATTGGGCGTAGGCGCGGGAACTCCACCCAACGTGTGATTTCTGCGTGTTGATGAAACGGAGACCGGGCATCGTGCTTTCTGAATCTGACATGCCGCAGAACGAACCGATCGCAGTGGTGGGCCTGGCGTGCCGTTTCCCGGGCGGAGAGAGCCCGGAAGCCTTCTGGGACCTCCTGGTCGCGGGCGGTGACGCGGTCGGCGAGGTGCCGGCCGACCGATGGGACGCGGCGGCCTTCCACGACACGGATCAGTCGGCGGTTGGGAAGACAGTCGCGCGGCGTGCCGGATTCCTGTCGCGGGTCGATGGCTTCGACGCGCGTTTCTTCGGGATCTCGCCGCGTGAGGCGGCGGCGATGGACCCGCAGCAACGACTGGTGCTGGAGCTTGCGTGGGAGGCGCTGGAGAACGCGGGGCTGGTACCCGGGGCGCTCTCCGGTTCCTCGGCGGGTGTGTTCGTAGGAGCGATGGCCGACGACTACGCGACGTTGTCACGGCGCGCCGGTGCGGAGGGGATCGGGGCGTTCACCTCGACGGGCCTGGCCCGGAGCGTGATCGCCAACCGGGTGTCGTACCTGCTGGGGTTGCGCGGTCCGTCCTGGGTGGTTGATTCGGGCCAGTCGTCTTCCTTGGTGGCGGTGCATCAGGCGTGTCAGGCGTTGGCTCGGGGTGAGGTGGGCTGGGCGCTTGCGGGTGGGGTGAATCTGATTCTGGCGCCGGAGTCGTCGGTGGCGGTGTCGAAGTTCGGTGGGTTGTCGCCGGACGGTCGGGCGTATGTGTTCGACGAGCGGGCGAATGGTTATGTGCGGGGTGAGGGCGGCGGTCTTGTCGTACTGAAGCGGCTGGTGGATGCGGTCGCTGACGGGGATGACGTGGTCTGTGTGATCGCGGGTGGCGCGGTCACGAATGACGGGGGTGGTGAGGGCCTGACCGCGCCGAGCGCGGAGGGTCAGGAGGAGGCGCTGCGGCTGGCGTATGAGCGGGCTGGTGTGTCGCCCGCTGATGTGGATTATGTGGAGTTGCACGGTACGGGTACCCGGGTGGGTGATCCGGTGGAGGCGGTTGCGCTGGGTCGTGTGCTGGGGCGTGCGGAGGGTCGTTCGGGTGCGTTGAGGGTGGGGTCGGCGAAGACGAATGTGGGGCATCTGGAGGGTGCCGCGGGGGTTGTGGGGCTGGTCAAGGCGGCGTTGGCGGTGCGGTATCGGCAGCTGCCGACGAGTCTGCATTTCCGGGTTCCGAATCCGGGGATCGATCTGGAGTCGTTGAATCTGCGGGTGCAGACGGAGCTGGAGGACTGGCCGCACGAGGGTGTTGACCGTGCGCCGGTGGTGGGGGTGTCGTCGTTCGGGATGGGCGGTACGAACTGTCATCTGGTGCTGACGGCCGGGCCTGAGCAGGTCGAGAGTGGTGGTTCCTCCGAGTCGGTGCCGGATGCGCAGGTTGTTCCGTGGATCCTCTCCGCCAAGTCGGTCGGGGCGTTGCGTGAGCAGGCGGGGAACCTGGCCGGGTTCGTGGAGGGCCGGCCGGAGGTGGAGCCGGTTGATGTGGGGTTCTCCCTGGCGACGGCGCGGTCGGTGTTCGAGCACCGTGCGGTGGTGCTCGGGGAGAACCGGGAGGAGCTGCTGGAGGGGCTGCGGGCCCTGGCGGAGGACCGGCCCGCTGCGGACGTGATCCATGGCCGGGCCTCACAGACCGGCAGTGTCGCGTTGCTGTTCTCGGGCCAGGGCAGTCAGCGTGCGGGGATGGGCCGTGAGTTGTACGAGACGTTCCCCGTCTTCGCGGCGGCGTTCGACGAGGCCTGTGCCTTCCTGGACCGTGAACTGGCCCAGGAGCTGAACAACGGCTCGGTCGGGTCGTTGCGGGACGTGGTCTTCACCCGTCCCGGCGACGGGGCTGCGGGTTTGCTGGACGAGACGGTGTTCACGCAGGCCGGCCTCTTCGCGGTCGAGTCGGCCCTGTACGCGCTGGTGTCGTGGCTGGGGGTGCGCCCGGACGCGGTGATGGGGCACTCGGTCGGTGAGATCACGGCGGCCTGGGCGGCCGGGGTGTTCTCCCTGGAGGACGCATGTGTCCTGGTCGCGGCCAGGGGGCGGCTGATGCAGGCGGCCCGTCCCGGCGGCGCGATGGCCGCGATCGCCGCGCCCGAGAACGAGATCACCGATCACCTCACCTCGTACGAGGGGCGGGTGTCGGTGGCGGCGGTCAACGGACCCGCCGCCGTCGTGATCTCGGGTGACGCGGATGCCGTGACCGAGATCGCGGACCACTTCCGTGAGCAGGGCACCCGCACGAAGCGCCTGACCGTGTCGCACGCTTTCCATTCCTCCCACATGGACGCGGCTGCTTCCGCGTTCGAGGAGGCCCTGGCCGGGGTCGTCTTCCGTGAGCCGTCCCTGGCCGTGGTCTCCAACATCACCGGTGCCATGGCCGAACCCGGCACCCTGACCACCCCCGCCTACTGGGCCCGGCACATCCGCGCAGCCGTCCGCTTCCACGACGGCATCGACACCCTCCACACCCACGGCATCACCACCTACCTGGAACTGGGCCCCGACCCCGTCCTGACCGCGCTTGTCCGTGACGCTCTGGATGGCCGGAGTGCCGTGGTGGCGGCGTGTGTGTTGCAGCGGGACAAGGGTGAGGTCCGGACGGTGCCGCGTGCGCTGGCGGCGGTGTTCGCGTCCGGGACCGAGACCGACTGGACCCCGCTCCTCGGAGCCGGTCGGCGCATCGCTCTGCCCACCTATCCCTTCCAGCGCAAGCGGTACTGGATCGACACCCCCGAACTCACCGGCACCCCCAACCCGGCCGGTGCCGTGGCCGCCCGACCGGCTCCCGGCCCCACCGACCACGACGAGACCGAGGCGGACGGCGACGAGGAGGACACGGTCCTGGGGGAGTGGGCACAGAAACTCCGATCCCTGACCAGCAAAAAGGGCGACCAGCTCCGACAGAAGCTGATCACCGATCTGGTGTGCCGCCACACGGCGCAGATCCTCGCGTACGAGAGTGCCGAGGCGGTCGATCCGACCCTGCCGTTCCGTGACCTGGGCTACAACTCGCTGACGTCGGTCGAGCTGCGCAGCCGGCTGGCCGCCGACCTGGGCATAGCCCTGCCCTCCTCCCTCGTCTACGACTACCCCACCCCCGAGGTGCTGGCCCGGCACATTGTGCGGGACCTGGTGAAGGCGCCCGACCCGCACGCTGTCGATGCCGTGCTCTCCGGTCTTGACGACTCCTCCGACGAACCCCTTGCCGTGATCGGAATGGGGTGCCGCTACCCGGGAGGCGTGGCCTCGCCCGAAGACCTGTGGCGCCTGGTCACCTCCGGTACGGACGCGATCGGGGAACTGCCCGAGGACCGCGGCTGGGACTTGAACGATCTGTACGACCCGGAGCGGGGCCTGTCGGGCAAGACCTACGCCCGCCACGGCGGGTTCGTGTACGACGCCGACACCTTCGATGCCGAGTTCTTCGGCATCAGCCCGCGCGAGGCCCAGGCCATGGACCCCCAGCAGCGGCTGCTCCTGGAGACCGCCTGGGAGGCCCTGGAGCGGGCCCGGATCGTGCCCGGTTCATTGCAGGGCAGCCGAACGGGTGTGTTCGTCGGGGCGATGACGCAGGAGTACGGCCCGCGGCTCTACGAGTCGGCCGCCGGATCGGAGGGCTATCTCCTGACGGGGACGACGGCGAGTGTGGCGTCGGGTCGGATTGCGTATTCGTTGGGTCTTGAGGGGCCGGCGGTGACGGTGGACACGGC
>NZ_JBIDCA010000020.1:0-171125 GCF_043204345.1 Streptomyces sp. NPDC047917 | reverse complement strand
GAGCTGGTTGATGAAGATCGCGGTGGTCTTGGACTGGTTGAGCGCGCTGGTGATCTTGCGGAGCGCCTGGCTCATCAGACGGGCCTGGAGACCCACGTGCGAGTCACCCATCTCGCCCTCGATCTCCGCGCGCGGCACGAGCGCCGCGACGGAGTCGATGACGATCAGGTCGAGGGCGCCGGAGCGGACCAGCATGTCCACGATCTCAAGGGCCTGCTCGCCGTTGTCCGGCTGGGACAGGATGAGGCTGTCGATGTCGACGCCGAGCTTCTTCGCGTACTCGGGGTCCAGGGCGTGCTCCGCGTCGATGAAGGCGACGGAACCGCCGAGCCTCTGCGCGTTCGCCACCGCGTGCAGCGTCAGCGTCGTCTTGCCGGAGGACTCCGGCCCGTACACCTCCACCACACGGCCGCGCGGCAGACCGCCCACACCGAGGGCCACGTCGAGGGCGGTCGACCCGGTGGGAATCACTTCGATGGGCTCGTTCGGCCGCTCACCGAGGCGCATCACCGCGCCCTTGCCGAATTGCCGTTCGATCTGAGCCAATACCAGATCCAGCGCTTTGCCTTTGTCGACCATGTGCAACCCCACTTCTCATTCTGCGGTCCGCGCGACTGCCGCCCGGAGGGTATGACAGCGGGTCCCGACGCAGAGGAGAAAGAGATCGCGCACGCACGTGTGTGCGTGCAGCGAGGCGCATCTCATCGATATGCGTGTCACTTGCATACTATCAATGGGGATTCTTGGGCGACCGCTGCACAGCGCTTCCCATCGAATCGTCGCCGGTGCCTGCAACGTGACTGTGCCGACCTGGCGCACCCACTTCGATGTGACCGGGATCACGTCCAGTGATGCGCATGACGTGATGGAAAATGGAAGAGCTGGTTCGCAGAGGTTTTGCACACTCATCCATATGAATGCGCCGACCCCTGCGCTCCCACACTCGCCGTCCACCGTCCCTCCGCGGCCGGGACCGGCAGTGGGACGGCCGTACGCCCTGCAACACACAAGGGGGCTGGGTCGAGCGCGGCGCCGCACGCACAGGCGAGGGTTGACAACATGCAGTTCTCCGAGGGGCAGACACTCATCCACCCCCAGCACGGTCCGGCCACCGTCACCGAGGTTTTCGACCGCTCGGTCAACGGCGAGAGCAGGCGGTACATCCAGTTCCGAGTCCATGGGACCGACCTGCGCATTGCGGTTCCGGTCGAAAAGGCCGACGCGGTGGGACTGCGATCGGTGTGCACCGCGGCGCAGATCCAAGAACTGCTCGACCTCCTGAGGGCTCCCACATGTGAGGAGGAGGAGACTTGGCCACGCCGCTTCAAGGCCAACAGCGAGCGACTCCGGATCGGCGACCTCCTGCTCACGGCCGGCGTCGTCCGTGACCTGGTGCGACGTCAGGAGAAGCACGGGCTTTCCCCGGGGGAGAAGGACATGCTCAAGCACGCCCGCCCGCCAGTCCTGGCAGAACTCGCACTGGCACTCTCGCTGACCGACGGGGAGACCGAGGAGCTGTTCAACTCGGCCATCCTCGGTGAACGGCAGGTCGCTTGAGGGCTCCGCTGTTCCGGCCGTGACGCAGGGGGCCGGGAGCACCCCTCTCCATTGGCGCTGAGTGCCGACCCGCTTTGACGGCTGCACAGTCCGACGGGCCGCGGTGGTCGTCTCGGGGCCCGTCACCGTGCTCACCGGCTGGCCTCCCGTGCGGCGCCTCGCCGGCGGCAGCAGCCAGGCGCCTACGTTCCCGTTGCTGTCCCGGAGGGCCGCGGCCGCCCTGGAAGAGCCGAAGGATCGCCGCCGAGCGGATACCCGGCTACCCAGGCCGCGGCCCTCCGGTGTGACGGTCGTGTACGGCACCCGCAGCACGGTGTTCCGTACCGTCGGGAGGCGTGGTTGATCACACGAAGCCCGACCCGATGACCAGGTTCCATGGGACACCCAGGCCGTGAGGAACACCCGCGCGTCCGCCTGCGTCAGGCCGCCCCGGCCGGTGCGATACGTGCGGCCAGGAAGGCGAATGCCAGTGCCAGGGCGGCCTGTACGGTCACGGCGACGGCGAAACCGTGGGGCAGTCCGGCGGCGGAACCGCCCGCCGATGCGGTGGCCACGGTGTGGAAGACGCCTCCCAGGAGTGCCACGCCCAGGCCGAGACCGAGCTGCTGCAACGTGGTGAAGAGCCCACCGGCGACACCCGCCGCCCATGTCGGTGTGCGCGACAGGACCGTGCGGAGGACCGGCCCGTACATCAGGGCCTGAGTGACACCGAGCGCGATCAGGAGCGGCTGCAGGGCCGACGGGGACCCGCCGTGGGTGCCGTTCACGGTGAGGGCGAGGCCCAGGAGCACAGCCGCTTGCCCGATGGCCGCACCCGTCATCGTCCAGCGTCCGGTGCGGCGTTCCACGGCCGGCAGGGCGAGGGCGGTGACGACGAACGCCGCGCCGAACCCGAGCAGCAGCACGACGGTGCCCCAGGCGTCCACGCCGAACGCGCCCTGGGAGAGCGCCGAGAACTCGTACAGGAAGGCCCCGTAGCCGGTGAAGAACAGCAGCGTCATGATCAGGCCCTGACGTACGGCCGGGGTACGCAGCACGCTCGGCGGTACGACGGGCAACTCGTCGCGGCGTTCCGCGGCGCGCTGCGAGCGGACGAAGACGGCGAGCACCGCACCGCCCGCGGCCAGCATCGCGAGCACCGGGGCAGGACCGCCCGCGGAGGTGCCGAGTGTCAGGGGCACCACGACGAGGAGCAGGCCCGTACCGAGAAGCGCGGCCCCACGCAGATCGAGCGCGAGCGGCGCCGTCGAGCGCGACTCGGGCACGGTGCGCAGGGCGAACAGCGCGGCCGCTCCTATCGTGCCGGTGAGCACCTGGACGAGCCGCCAGCCCCAGTGGTCACCGACGGTCTGGGCCACGGCGCCCGCGAGGAGCTGTCCGGTGACGGTCGCGATGCCGCTGACGGCGGCGAACAGCGTGACGCCCAGTGCCCGCAGCTTCTCGGGCGCCGTGGACTGGATGGTGGACAGGACCTGCGGGGTGAACAGGCCCGCGGCGACGCCCAGTACGGCGCGCAGCGCGACGAGTGCGACCAGGTTCGGTGCGAGTGC
The DNA here is from genome assembly GCF_043204345.1 of Streptomyces sp. NPDC047917. Lineage (NCBI taxonomy): Bacteria > Bacillati > Actinomycetota > Actinomycetes > Kitasatosporales > Streptomycetaceae > Streptomyces > Streptomyces sp. NPDC047917. Next base: position 168,018 of record NZ_JBIDCA010000020.1, on the reverse strand, counting down.
GGCGAGAACGGAGGCCACGCCGAACGCGCCGGCGCCGACCGCGAGCAGCCGGCGCCGTCCGAACCGGTCGCCCAGTCGCCCCGCGACGACGAGGGTCGCGGCGAACGCCGTGGTGTACGCGGACAGCACGAGCTGCCCGCCCGACACGGTCACGCCGAGGTCATCGGTGATCGCGGGTTCGAGCAGGTTGACCGATCCGAATGTCATGTTCACGGGCAGGTAGGCGACGAGCAGGACAGCGAGGCCGACGCCGGTCAGGGCGCGCGCCGGGTGCGACGCCACGGTATGCGCGGTGGGAACGGTCTGTGTGGTCATGACCACGACCCTGCGCCCCTCGTCATCCCGGTACCAGGAGTCCAGCTATAGGGGTACCAGTACCACCTGGCTTCACCGGCCCCGAGCCATGACACTGGGGTGGTGACCTCTTCGACACCTGACCGCAGCACCCTCGGTGCCTTCCTGCGCGCCCGCCGCGCCCGCATCACCCCCGGTGAGGTGGGCCTGCCCGCAGGCGGCCGGCGTCGTACCCCCGGTCTGCGGCGCGAGGAGGTCGCGCAGCTCGCCGGCGTCGGGGTCACCTGGTACACGTGGCTCGAACAGGGGCGGGCCAGGAACGCGTCCGACCAGGTGCTGAACGCGGTGGCGCGCGTGCTGCGCCTGGATGCCGCCGAGCACCGCCACCTGATGGTACTCGCGGGCCGTGGCACGGCCACCGAGCCAGGACCGCCCATGGACCTGCGCCCCGAGCACACCACCGTCCTGGCCAAGCTGCTGCCGTACCCGGCCGCCGTGCAGACCGACTGCTACGACCTGGTCGCGGCCAATCGCACCTACCGGTACCTGTTCGCCGACCTGGACGCGTACCCGGTCGAGGAACGCAACTGCGCCTGGCTGATGTTCACCGAACCGAGCTGGCGCAACAGCCTGGTCGACGAGGACAGCGTCCTTCGCGAAATCACCGCGAGACTCCGCACCCGCCAGCCGGAACACCGCGACGACCCCCGCTGGAACGCGCTGATCACCCGGCTGCGCCAGGAGTCGCCGGACTTCGTACGGCACTGGGAGTCGTACGAAATCGTGGGCGACCGCACCCAGCTGCGCCGCTACCGGTCGCCACGCGTCGGCGCCCTCGACGTCCAGTTCCAGAGCCTCTGGCTGGACCGGGCGCGCGGCGAGCGGATCATCGTCATGACTCCCACCGACCTCGCCACGGCCCAGCGTCTGGAACGCCTCGACTCGCTGGTCGGTGCCGCACCGGCGTGGACCTCCCACGGCGACTCCGCCGAGGGTTCGGCCGCAGGCGGATGGACTCCCGGTGGGGGTGGGCGCGGGAACGGGGCCGGGCCGGGGTGTCGCACGTCGGGCGAGAACCGGTCGTAGCGGCTTTCGGTGGGTCGGCAGGTGTCCTGGACCGGGCGTGTGTCGCGTCCGGTGAGTGCGAGCGGTGGTGTCCGCGTGCAGTTTCTGCGTCCCATGGCAGTGACTGTGTTTTTTGCCGGCAGGGAGGCGCGTGCGGCGAGCCGGGCCCCGCGCGTATCCCGCTGGAGCCGAAGAGGGCGGTGGTGGTGACGTCGATGCCCGTGTACACGAACGTCGCCGCGATGCGTTCGGTGAGGTCTTTGAGTACGTAGGCGGTGCCGGTGCCGGTGGTGGTGCGCGGGTCGAGCCGCTGGTTCTCGGCTTCGAGCAGGCTGACGGCGGGCGGGAAACGAGTGACGTCCGTGCCATGCGCCCCGTCGCGCTACCCGCCCGGCCGGGCAGCCTCCTCAGGTACCCCAAGCCGTTCATGGAGTTCTTCGGCAAAACGTGTCCGGTAGACGCCGTGGACGATGGCCCAGGGGGACTGGTAGCCCTTGTGTTCCGGGTTCGAGACATCCTCGTCCCACGGCGCCGCGCAGTCCGAAGGCAGCCGCACACGGCCCAGATACATCTGCGCGGCTTCTTCCAGCCGCACTTCTCCCGCGATCACCGAGCTCCATAGCCCGCAGCCCTGCCCGACCACCCACATGCACAGATCTTCGGTGCTGTCTTCGGACCAGACGTCCCCCTCCACGCTCACGCCTTCCGAGAAGTCGGCCAGCGAATCAGCCGCGGACTCGTACGCGAGCGCGAAGGCTTCAAGGACTTCCCGCGGCCGGGACTCCAGCCACAACTCAAGGGCGGACAGGCGCGGTCGTGTCGCTGCCAGCACCTCCCAGAACCAATCAGGAACATGATCCGGCCCCATTTCGGCTCCCGTGTCGATGGCTGCGGTACCGCCCGACCGTACAGCGGGATCCTCCCCGGCGGGTGAGCAGTCCGGACCACCTGTACGTGAAGTCCGCGGCCGTCGCCCGGCGCCGTGCTCGGCGTGAGGGGGCCGACTTCGGCTTTGCCCGGCCGGGTGGGGCCCCGATTTGCCCGGCCGGGTGGGGCGCCGATCACGGCAGCCGGGCTCCCGCGTCACAGTGCGACCACCCCCATCACGGCTGCCGTCGCCACGATCAGAACGCCCACGACGTTGACGGCCATGTCCCGCTTCCAGGAACGGCGTTCGGCATCGACGTCCAGGACGAAGTCCGCCGGATCGTCGACGGCGTAGTGGACTGTGACGTCCAGACCCCGTGCCCCGGCGGGGTCCGGCAGCCCGGTCTCGCAGTAGGCCGTGACGGCCCTGCCGTCGAGGGTGGTGAAGGTGAGGACCGGAACCAGGTGTGTGGAGGTGTGGCCGTCATCGGAGTCGACGGTGACGCTCTTGAGCACGGCGACGACACGGCCGGGAACGGCGGCCATGGCGGCCAGCACGTCGATTCGGCGGTTCCTGTCGCGGATGTTCCCGGGCAGGTGGTAGGCGCCGGAGAGGGCCCAGGGCCCGCAGAAGCCGAGCAGCGCCCACGGCCAGCCCCGGTCGATGGCGGCGACGGCGACCAGGCCGGCGTAGGCGAGGAAGAGCGCGAACGTCGGCCGGCCGAGACCGCGGCCGCCTTCGGAGAGGCGGTTGGCGAACCGGAAGGCGTGGGGTCGTCCACGCGGGTAGTGGACGCCGATCTCGCGGCCTGTCCACGCCACGCTGATCCTCTCACCGCGTTCACCGTCGTTGGTGACGGTGAACTCCTGCCCGGTGGCCGGGTCCTGGAAGGAGACGACCACCGATATCCCGTCGTTCGGGGAGCTTCCGTGCCGGGGCTCATCCACCCGCTCGATCCGCCCCTTCGCCCGGACCGTCCGCTGCGCCCGGGTCGTCCCGGCCAGCGACCTCCCGTATCCGACCAGCGCCACCGCGCCGAACACACCACACCACGGCACCAGATATACGTGCCAGCCCATCCGTCTTTCCTCCTGCCACTTCGGGGCACGGCCACCGGGCACTCCCCTTGCCGTCCGGAACAGTGCGGTCCCAGGGCCCTCACTTCGCGGGCGCGCGCCGCACCACCTTCCCCCGACCGTCCGCCTCCAGCGACGCCGTGTCCTCGGCCCCGGTCACCACGACCCTGATGATGAGGGATCCGGTGAGACGGTCGGCGGTGATCTGCCAGGTCCGCGGGGAGCCGGCGCCGAGGGCTGCCGTGGCCTCCTCGACCAGGGCGGGGAAACGGTCGTAGGGCAGCGCACGCGGGGTGAACCCCGGACTTTGCGTGCCGGCGGGCGAGAACACGACCGACAGCAGACGCTCCCGCACGACGACGGTGAGCGCCTGGTGTGTGTCCCGACCCCTGGTGAGCGAGTCGAAGGCCCGGTCCAGCTCGCCCCTGTCGAGAAACGACCGGCCCGGGCCCAGGGCGACCGTTCCGGACGCCGAGGTCACGGCCGTGGTCGACGACGTGGAGGAAACGGACGGTCGCACGGCCGAGGGCGGATTCGCGGTGGCATCCCGGTCGAAGAGGTCGGCGCGGAAAAGCAGGACCACGGCGGCCGCGCCGATCAGCAGACCAAGGAGCACGACGAAGCCGAAGGCACAGCCCTCCGGCGGCGCGGCCACTCTGACCGTCCCAGGCACCGAATCGAGGCGGGACGAGGCTGCCCGGTCCTCCCACTCCGGCGTCGGCCGCTTGACGATGCGCACCCGCCATGGCCGGTCCGGCGGGTACTGGACCACCACGACACCGCGCGGACGGTAGTCGGACAGGTCCACGAGGTTGATGTCCTGCGTGATTCCCACCCTGTACGCAGGCCCGTCGTCCGGCGCGACGGTGAGCTCGAACTGCACCGGTATGTCGCTCGACTCCCCCTCGACGGCCTCCAGACGCTCGATCATCGCGAGCGCTGTGCGGGGCACGACCGCCGCCTCCCGGGCACGCCTCGGCATTCCGGCGAGGAAGAACAGCAGTCCGTAGACCACGGGGAGCGCCAACCCCGTGGCGAACAGCGGCCCGTTCTTGACGATCCCGCCCACGACGAGCGCGGCGAGCGACGTCCCGACCACACCACCGGTCAGCAAGCCCCGGGCGAGCGCGAGGGGCGTGTTGTGCGTGGGCGGCGACGCCCCCGTGTCGATCGTCATACGGGCGATTGTGCTGGGCTCAGGTGACGGCCGGTAGATCTCGGCATCATCTTCCGTCGGGCCACGGTGGGACCGTTCTCCTCGGCCAGGCCCGAGGAACGGGAGCCGATGACGACCCGGCGACGCGGGCACCTCAGCAGGAACCACAAGGGGCCCCAGCGGCCCGCGCGGCGAGACCAGCCGTGCCGGGGCGCATGGACAACAGGACCCGGTCGCGACGGCCCAGGTCGATCCGTACGGCGCCCACCACGCTGAGGCACAGTGCCCGCATCTCACGCCGGCCGGTGAGGACGGCTGCAAGGGCGCCGGGGACCCGCCCATGGCGGTCTGCCGCTCAACCCGGAACGGCTTCGTGAGGTGGGACGGCTCGGCTCGGGCGTCGATGGCACGGGCAGGTCGGCGCCGAACAGCTTGGCGCGGCGTTCCACCGGGCGGAAGGAGCGGTTTCGAGCATGCGATCCAAGTTCTTCGCGACTGCGCGCAGGATTGCGCGGTCGCCCCACCCGACTGAGGTCGCAGGAACGAGCAGCAGCTCCGCGGAACGCCCCGCAGGTTCCTGCTGATTCATGATCCTGCTGTACCTGATGGCAGGGAATCGAGTGCGCGACCTGCTTCCATGAATGGGCAGGCCCGCCAGTTCAGTCGGCCTTGGACAGCTTCTTCTGGAGCTGGCGGGCACTCGACGATCACACGCAGAAGGGTGATGCATCGTGCTCAAACACCGTACCCCTGATCCCGGGACAGGACATCGTGGTCTGTGCGGGTGGCGGGTGGTCCTGGCGGCGGTCTCGGCGTGCGCGAACGTGGCCCGCTTGGTCCGCGAACTGCTGTAGTCGGCGCCGCGCTTCGGGTCATCCGGCCGAGTAGCGTTCCTGGTCGGAAAGTGTGGTCCCGGACTTGCGGGATCTCGCCCCTCCCGCAGCGCGCGGGAGGGGCGGTTTCGTACGGCCGCAGCGGCTGCCAACACCGTCACGCCCCCCTCGTCGGGCGGGGCGAGACGGCCGTCCAGGAGGCGTTCGTGGCCGCGGGATTACGGTGGGCCGGCCTCAAGCCTGGTTGCTCGGCGGTGGGCGGGGTCGTGGTCATCGGGCCCCCTTTCCACGGACATCGGTTACGGGACGCCGAGCTCGAAGAGGCCGTAGCCCGCGTACGAGCCGGAAGCCAGGGCCGCGATGCCGAGGAGCGTGAACTGGTGGGCCGGGCCGAGGCGGCGCAGGGCGAGGGCGAGGGGGAGGAAGAGCGGAAAGAGGGGGAGCAGATAGCGCGAGACGTTGCCGAATATCTGCTGGCTGCCCAGGACGAGGGCGAGAGTGAGAACGGTGTAGACCGTCAGGACGGCTGGGGGATGAAGCCGGATCAGCAGCGGGAGCAGCGCGAGCGCGAGCAGGACGACACCGATGCCGATCAGGTCCGCGAAGGGCCAGGCGGAGAGATAGTCGGAGTGGCCCACCGGGACGGACGTGAGGACGTCGAGGGTGTGTCGGCCATAGTCCCACTCGTGGGCCCAGGCACCCGACTGAAGTCTGAAGTAGCCGCTGTAGTCGCCCATTCGGTGACCCACCCAGCCGAGATAGGCAAGGAGGCCGAGTGGGGCGACGGCCATCGCGGTCGCCGGACGCAGGACGCCGTCCTGGCGGCGGTGGAGCGCGAGCAGGGCCGCGAAGCCGACGGCGGCGATCAGCGCCACGGCGGTGGGGCGGTTGAGCCCTGCTACGCAGGTGAGGAGACCGGCGGTGAGCCAGCGACGGCTCAGAACGGCATGGCAGGCCCAGACGGCCAGGGCCACGTAGAGGGAGTCGGAGTAGACCGCCCACTCCACGCCGGAGCCTGGCCAGACGGCCCAGAGGCCGGCCGCGGCCAGTCCGGCCCGTCTGCCGCCGAGGCGTTCGGTGATGGCGTAGATGCCCAGGGCGGCGGTCAAGGAGGCGACGACGGAGACCAGCAGGCCGGCGCCGTACGGGCCGAGGCCGGTGAGCTCGGAGACCAGCCGCATCAGCGCCGGGTAGAGCGGGAAGAACGCCGCTGAGTTCCCTTCGAGGGTGATCGGGCCGGTGGCGCCGGGTATCGGGACCAGCCGAGGGTCGTACCCGTGCACGGCGATCTGCTGGTACCACCAGCCGTCCCAGCTGGCCAGGACGTCCCACGGATGGGCGCCGCCGCCGAAGCGCGGGTTCTTCGCGCGGTAGTCCCCGGCGGAGTGCAGCAGCCACATGAAGGAGGCGAAGCCGATGAGCTTGAGCGTGCCGTAGACGGCCAGCACGGGGCCGTAGTGCTCGGCTGCGTGGCGCAGCCGGCTCCGGAGACCGGGGCCCGTGGTGGCGGGCCGTTCCGACAACCTCGCGTGCCAGCTCCGCGTGCCGGTCTCGGCCGTACGGGCGGTGGTCCTGATCATATGCGGAACACCCGCGCCCGGAAGAGCGCGAACCGCAGCAGCGTCGCGGCCAGGATGGCGGTGAGGAGTACGGCGAGTTCGGCAGCCTGCCCGGTCGAGGGCATCGCGTGGTGCAGGACGACGAGCGATCCGCCGGTGATCGCGAGGTGGATCAGAAGAACGAACAGGCCCCCGCACCGGTGGCGCAGCACACCGGCGCGGCTGAGGAGGCCGAAGGTGGGTTGCCTGTTCACGACCGTGTTGGATACGGCACAGATCAGCAACGAGAGTGCGTTGGCGGCCTGGGAACCGACCACCGGGCGCAGCATCGTGTAGAGGAGCAGGTACATGAGAGTGCCAACGGCTCCCACGGCGGTGAGACGCAGGAGTTGAGTGGTGATCCCGCCCGGTGCGGCGCCGCCGTCGCGCAGCGGCCAGGCCGGCGGTAGCGTGCCTCGCGCCAGTGCCCCGCTGATCCTGGCGATGCCGCGCAGGTCGGCCAGTGCCGTGGCGAGGATGTCGACCCTGGTGTCGGGATCGTCCACCCAGTCGACCGGCACCTCGTGGATGCGTAGCCCGGCGCGCTCGGCTATCACCAGTAGTTCAGTGTCGAAGAACCACTCCGAGTCCTGTATGAGGGGCAGCAGTCGCTCGGCCACATCGCGTCGCACCGCCTTGAACCCGCACTGCGCGTCGGAGAAGCGTACGGCGAGGACGGAGCGCAGGAGGGCGTTGTAGCAACGAGAGGTGATCTCCCGTTTGGGGCCGCGCACCACCCGGGAACCGGGGGCCAGCCGGGTGCCTATGGCTATGTCGGAGTGGCCGGAGAGCAGCGGGGCCACCAGCGGCAGCAACGCCGTCAGTTCCGTGGACAGGTCCACGTCCATGTACGCGAGTATGGGGGCCGGTGACTGCGACCAGGCGGTACGCAGCGCGCGGCCGCGCCCTTTCTCGGTCAGCCGAAGCCACTGCGCTTCGGGTAGTTCGTCTGCCAGCCGGGCGGCGACCTGCGGGGTGCTGTCCGTGCTGGCGTTGTCGGCGATGGTGATGCGGAACGAGTAGGGGAAGGTCTCGCGCAGGTGCGTGTGGAGCCGCCGCACGCTCGGCTCCAAATCTCTTTCCTCATTGAACACGGGGATGACCATGTCCAGGACGGGCTCCGGATGGTGTGTCACCACCGATGAGCGATGCGGCAGTCGGCTCAGGTCCTTCAGGGCAAGTGAACATTGTTTTCTCACGTTCTATCCTTTTTGTGACTTTGTGCCGGGCAGGCCGAAGCCACTCGGGGCGACGGTGGGTTACGGCGTTGGGGCGTTACGGGGTGACAAGCGAGGACGAGGTGGCCGACGCCTGTTCTTGTACGGTCGCCGTACCCGAGGGCGGGGCCGAGGTCGAGTGCGGCGACGCGCCCTCCGTGCTTCCCGGCGGATTCCCGGTGGCCGTGGCCGTGCTTCCGGTCGTGGCCGGCGGCGCGCTTGTGGCGGTCCCGTCCGGGGGCGCGGGGACGGTGGAGGCTCCCGAGGAAGAGGAAGGTGGGCTCGGGGACGCGTCGGGCATCGCGGGCGGGGCGGAGGTTGGCAGGCTCGTCGTGGGCTGTGGGCCAGGGTGGCTCGGCTCGACCCGGGTCGCATGACCGGGCAGCAGGGACAGGCCGACACTGAGGCCGACGACGGCCAGGACGGAGCCGGCCGCCCTCCGCGCGGCCCGTCTCCGATGACTGACACGCACCCCTGCCCAGAGGCGTTCCCGGTGCTTCCGCTCGAACGGTGCGGGCGCCGCCTCGCTGTCACGCATCATCTGTGCCAGCTGCCGTTCGAAGTGATCCATGGGGTTCTCCTTCACCGCACCGGCTCGCTCACATTGCCCAGGATCTGCCTCAGCCGAGCCACTCCGCGTGCGGCATGGGACCGAGCCGTGCCCACCGGGCACCCGAGCACCTCCGCCACCTGCCCCTCGGGCAGATCCTGGTAATAGCGCAGCACCACCGCCACCCGCTGCTTCGGCGACAACTGGGCCAGCGCGGCCTCCAGCCGGGAACGCTCCACCACGTCCGCTGACACATCGCCGACAACAGCCGACTCGGGCACCTGCTCAACGGGGCGTTCGCCCCACCAACGCCGCTGTCCCGAGCGTGCCGCCGCACGCGTCATCACCTTGCGGACGTACGGCTCCGGTGCTTCGTCCGCGACCTTGGGCCAGGCGAACCAGAGCTTGACCAAGGACTCCTGCAACAAGTCCTCGGCCCGGTGCCGATCGCCTCCGACGAGCAGACGGGCCAAGTGGACCAGCACCGACCATCGGGCAGCCACGAACTCGTCGAACGCACGGGCTCGACTCTGCTCCATCCGCACTGTCCCTGTTCTCGTCGGTCGCCTACACCTTGTAGAAGGCACTGGCAGGGGGCCCGCGATGCACCCGCAGACCATGATCTGGGTCACAGGACATATCGACGACGAGCCCTTCGGTCGCAGGGGCCGTATCTCCAGGTGGGAGGACGGCCCGGTCGCCCACGAAGCGGTGTCGGCAGCAGCTGCCGAGCACGCAGGTACCGGCACGGCTGCGCCGTTGACCCCACCTGACCCCGTACCCGGAGCGAGGCGCCGCTGCGGCCTCCGATTCAGTCCGGACGGTCGTACGCGCCCGGCACCCGGTCGGCGAACAACGTCGATGCCTGCGCTGTCCCGGCACGTTCCGACGCTGTCGAGGTGGCCGGCCACCGGTTCTCCACCTGATGCGCGGCCACAAGGACGAAGTCCTGGCATCCCTCGAAGCCGCCGGGGTCGCCCGGCACGCCGATACGGACGGGCGCGTCATCGGGCAGGTTCTTGAGCGCGTCGCGAAGGCGCGCGGCATTCCGGACCCGCGGGGCGTGCTCGAAGACATCGGGCATGGGCACAGAACGCGGGACCGAACCGCGCTGCCGGCGAGGACACGGCCGCACCCCGGGCCGGAGGGCGAACCCGGGCCGGGCCGACGACCGTACGGTGACGCTTCGGCGCACCGCGGGGTCAACACGCCTGTGACGCAACGAAGACGAAGTGGAGGACCGCCTGTGACTCGGTGCGAGATACAAATACTTCCGACCACATGCGCCGCGCCGCTCCTGGGGGAACACCATGAAGTACACCCGCATCACTGCTCTCGCCGCCCTCGGAGTCGCCGCCACCCTCTCGCTCACCGCCTGCGACGGCGACAGCTCCGGGAAGGACTCGTCCTCCAAGAGCTCCCTGTCCTCGTCTCCTTCCTCCTCGGACGGGGGCTCGAAGCCGGAGGGCGGTTCGGGCTCCGGTGGCCCGGAGGCCGGCAACACGAAGTCGGGTTCCAGTGAGGACACCGAGGCGGAGTCGGCCGCGAACGGCGCGGCCACCGGCGGCAAGGTCACGTTCTGCAAGACGGAGGACCTGGCCATCGACGCCATGGACGCCGCGCCCGACAAGGACTCCGGCAGGATCGACATCACCATGATCAACCGGGGTTCGGTCACCTGCTCGGCAACGGGCTTCGCGGGCGTCGACATCAAGGACGCCGACAACACCTCGAATCCCATCGAGCGCGGCCACGCCCAGCCGCGTATCACTACTCTGAAGCCCGGCGAAGCCGCTGTCTTCGACCTCGCCTACGACATCGACAACACCGGCGACAGCCTCGCGTCCCCGACCAACATCCTGGTGACGCCCCCGAACGAGACCCACACCGTGAGCCTGAAGTGGCCCGCAGGCGCGGGGGAGATCGAGGGCGCCTACACAGACGTCGAGGTCTACCCCACGCACACGACCAACTAGGGATATCGGTCACGAGCGTTGTTGACACGAGGGCCTTGACCAATGGCGAGGCCCTCCCGTGCGACGGAGCTGTCCAGGAACACACCACGCGCAGGCCTTCGTGTCCCACCGTGATGCCCCCCACACCGCCATGGGCTTCCGACGGCGTGCCCAGCTGTTCTTCACCGGCCACGGCATCACCATCGAACGGGTTCTGACCGACAACGGTGCCTGCTACAAGTCCAAGCTCTTCACCCGGACACCGACCGCAGCCGGGATCGGCCCCGAGCGCATCCGGCCCCACCGGCCGCAGACGAACGGCAGGTCGAACACTCCCACCGCACCCTCCTGGAGGAGCGGGCCCACCCGCTGCCCTACACCAGCAACACCGAGCCTGATCCAGACGGCGGGCCCTGGCTGTCACACCCAGCCGCGCTCCCGCGCCTTCACTCCGGCCTGAAACCGAGTCCCCGCGTCCAGCCTCCGCATCAACGCCGCCACCCGACGCGTCGCCGTGCGTACGCTGATCCCCAACTGCCGGGCAATGGCCTGGTCCTTGAATCCCGCGTGGAGCAGGCGGACCAGCATCAGCTCCTCCTCGCTGGGTCCCTCCACCACCCCCAGCCCGTCGGAGAGCAACGGCTCGGCCCGCTCCCAGTACGCCTCGAACAACTCCATCAACCCGTCCAGCAGTCCGGACGGATGGACCACCACGATGGAGTCCTTGCTCCCCCCGGTCAACGGCACCACCGCCACCCGCCGGTCCACGATCCGGGCCTTGAACGGAAGATGCGGCAGCAACCGTGATTTCTCCCCGAGGGCCGCCAGGTTCAGAATCGACTCCAGCCGACCTGGCGGTTCGATCGACTCCAGGCAGTAGACGCCCCGGATGTCCACACCACGCTCCAGCCACTCCGTAGTCGTCGCCGTCTCCCGCTCGTTGTGGTGCGGCTCTCCCACCGGCTCCAGATATGGCGGCTTGTCCAGCGTCCACAGATGCGTGGTGACTGCCCGGCTCAGCTCCTCGACCTTTCGCGCCATCACCTCGTGGCCCGTCAGCACCTCCACCAAGGCGCCGGGATCCGACCGCAACTGCCCGGCCCGGTGCAGGCGCTGCAGATCGGCGAACTCCGTCTCCACCCCCGCGAACACGCTCTCCACCTCCGACCGGCGGCGGTGCAGCAACGAGGAAAGGGCCGAGCGCGGACTCACCGCCTCCCACCGGCCCCGCCCCACCCGCCGCACCAGTCCCAGAGCGGCGAGGCGTTTCAACGCCTGCCCCGTACGGGCCGCGCCGGCGCCCACGCTCTCCGCGAGATCACGTACCGCGCTCTGAGGCCCCGTCAGCACCGCGCGGTACACGCCCTCGTCGAACGCGCTCATGCCCACTGCTTCCAGCACAACCAGGCTCCCCTCTTACACGTGTCGGGTCGCCCGGGGCAGGTGCGAACAGGGCAGGTCACCGGCCGACCGTCCCTCGCAGGTGGCGCTTTTGGTCACCGCGCCAAACACGCCATCAGGTTATCTGGACACCAAGTGATCGCACAGCGTTCACTTCTCTCGAATCGCCTGCCGAGCACCCCGCGTCGACGGCGGTTCGCCACTCAAGTCGCCGACTCACACCCAGGGCGAGTACCCCCGCTCGCCTGTCCGGCTCTGCCCGAACAACCGTGAGGAAACCTGTGACACCCCAGCCACGAAGAGCGTCCCGCATCCGCCGCGGCACCATCGGTGCGCTGCTCACCACCACCCTCGCCGCACTCAGCCTGCCGCTCGCCACCCCCGCCGTCGCGACGGACTCCGCCGGGCACCTGACTGCCGGCAACTACCTCATCACGCTGGCCGACCAGCCCCTCGTCACGTACGACGGCAGCGTCGACGACCTCCCCGCCACCCGCCCCACCGAGGGCCGGAAGTTCGACGTCACCACTTCGAACGCCAAGCGCTACCGCACGCACCTGGTCGCCGAGCAGCGCCAAGTCGCCAAGAAGGTCGGCGCGACCGTCCGCCGGCACTACGCCGTCACCACCAACACCTTCAGCGCCCGGCTCAACGCCGCCCAGCTCGTCCAGCTGGCCCGCACCAAGGGCGTCACCAACATCGCCCCCGACCGGCTTCACCGGGCCACCGACGACAGGAACTCCTCCGACTTCCTCGGCCTCTCCGGCCGCAAGGGTCTGTGGGCCGCCCTCGGCGGTACGGCCGAGGCAGGCCGCGGCATCGTCATCGGCGACATCGACACCGGGATCTGGCCCGAGAGCGCCTCGTTCAAGGCCCCGGCGCTCACGAGCGGGAAGCCCGGCGGCAAGCACGGCAGGAAGCCGTCCAAGGGCGACCTCTACCGGCCCTACCTCGACGGCACCACCACCGTCATGCACAAGGCCGACGGGACCACCTTCACCGGAACCTGCCAGACCGGTGAGAGCTTCGCCGCCGCCGACTGCAACCAGAAGATCGTCAGCGCCCGCTACTTCGCCGACGGCTGGCGACAGCAGGTCCCCGAATCCAACCGGGCCGGCTACATCTCCCCGCGAGACAGCCAGGGTCACGGCACCCACACCGCATCGACCGCGGCCGGTAACGCGGGCGTCCGGGCCACCGTCGACGGCCATGACCTCGGCACCGTCTCCGGCGTCGCCCCCGCCGCCACCGTCGCCGTCTACAAGGCCCTGTGGCAGAGCAAGGACGGCAAGCAGGACGGCGGCCTGACCAGCGACCTCGTCGCCGCCATCGACCAGGCCGTCGCCGATGGTGTGGACGTCATCAACTACTCCCTCGGCGGCATGTTCGAGAGCGGGTACGACGACCCGTCCCAGACCGCGCTCCGTAACGCCGCCGCGGCGGGTGTCTTCGTCGCCACCGCCGGGGGCAACGCCGGCCCCGAGTCCGCCAGCCTCGACAACACGGCTCCCTGGACCACCACCGTAGCCGCCGGAACCATCGCCTCGCACACCGGCACGGTCACGCTCGGCAACGGGAAGAGCTACACCGGCATCAGCACCAGCGTGCACGAAACCGTCGGCTCCACACCGCTCGTCCGTGCCGCCGCCGTCAAGACCGCCGAGGCCGACGCCGCCGATGCCGACCTCTGTACGGCGGGAACGCTGGACCCCGCGCGCACCGCCGGGAAGACGGTCGTCTGCGACCGGGGCGTCACCGCGCGCGTGGACAAGTCCGCCGAGGTCAAGAGGGCCGGCGGCACCGCCATGGTCCTGGTCAACAGGCAGAACGAGAGCAGTGACGGCGACCTGCACTCCATACCGACCGTGCACCTGAGCGGCCCGGAGGCCACCGCCGTACGCGACTACGCCGCCACGGACGGCGCCACCGCCAGCCTCAGCAGCGGCGGCAAGGGCGCCACCTACCCGCAGGTCGCCGGCTTCTCCTCCCGCGGCCCCTCCCTCGCAGGCAAGGGCGATCTCCTCAAGCCCGACATCACCGCGCCCGGCGCCACCATCCTCGCCGCCGTCGCCCCGCCCGGTAACCAGGGCCGCGACTTCGACTACCTCTCCGGCACCTCCATGGCGACCCCGCACATCGCCGGCCTCGCCGCCCTCTATCTCTCCGAGCACCCCACCTGGTCCCCGATGAGCATCAAGTCGGCCATGATGACCACCGCTTCCCCCACCAAGACCGCTGACGGCAAGAACAACGGCGACCTCTTCGCCCAGGGCGCCGGCGAGGTCGAGGCCCGCGCGATGCTGCGGCCGGGGCTCGTCTACGACTCCGACGAGCAGGACTGGCTGGCGTACCTCGAAGGTGTCGGCATCGACACCCGGACCGGAACCGAGGCCATCGACCCCAGCGACCTCAACTACCCCTCCATCGCGATCGGTGAGCTCTTCGGTACCCAGACGGTCACCCGTACCGTCACCGCCACCTCGGCCGGCACCTACCGGGCCAAGGCCGATCTGCCCGGCGTCAAGGCCACCGTCTCGCCTTCCGTCCTGCGCTTCAGTCACGCCGGGCAGAAGCGCACCTTCACGATCAAGTTCGATGTGACCACGGCGCGTTCGGGAATCCTCGACACCGGTTCCCTCACGTGGACCTCCGGCCGCACCACGGTGCGCAGCCCGATCGCCGTCACCCCGCAGAGCGTCCGCGCCCCTGCCGAACTCAAGGGCACCGGCACCAGCGGCGAGACCACCTACTCCGTCACTCCGGCCACCAGCACCCTCACGGCCACCGCACGCGGACCCGTCTCCTCGCCCCTCACCAAGGCCACCCTGACCGGAACCGCTGCTGAGACCTACTACGAGACGAACATCCCGGCCGGCACCAAGGCCGCTCAGATCTCGGTGCACTTCGATCCGGCGGCGGACACCATCGTCGGCGTCGTCTGGGGAGTGATGGTCGACGGCGTTCTGCAGTCAGCCGCGTTCGCCGATCCCGACAGCAACGGCACCTCGACCATCTCCCTGGGGCAGCCGAACGCCGGGACGATCTTCGTGGCCGTGGTCGCACTCGGCAGTACCGATGACACCGTCACCCCGTACACCTACCAGGTGAACAACATCTCCGAGGACAGCCCGGTCACCGGCAAGATCACCGTCACACCCGACCGCGCCCGTGTCACCCCCGGCACGCCGACCGACCTGACCGCCACCTGGTCCGGTGTCCCGGCGGCAGCCCGGTCCACCGTCTGGATCGAATACCCGAACGGTGCGGGCACCTTCCTGACCCTCAACTGACACCGGATGTCGCGCTGACACCTGTCCGGTCGTGAACCGCGAGGTTCGGCCCGCCGGCTCAGCCGGACGCGGTCGGGCAGCACACGAAGCTCCTGGCAGACATGGGTGATCCCGGCCGAGACCCATCTGCCAGGAGCTTCGTCGTGCGGCCCGGTCGCGCCTGTCACCGGCCCGTCCGAACACGTGGATGTACGAGTTCGTTGAGCGGGCTCTGCGGCGGCGCGGGAGTCGGTGAGGGTGGGTGCACCGCCGGCCGCGACGAGGGGAGGGTGACTTGTCGAACTCCTTGAGAGGACCGTCCTGCTCGGCCAACTGCCCCACAGACTGTGCCCGCGGTCGTTGCCGGATCGGCTCACCACGCGACCGACCTCTACTTCCCGGCGTCCCCGCACCCTCGTCGCTCAACCTGCCGCGTGTCCGAGCCGGGCACCTGCCCACCAGCAACAGTCCGCTCACGTTCTCAAGCCGATGGCACTCACTCGCGTCGTCCCGTGGCCGCAGGGACGAACATGACGCCCCCAACCAGATGTTCAGGACGGGCGCGTCGCCGCTGTTCCCTCCTGCTGAGACCCACTCCGGTCCGAGGTCGGCCAACTGCTGCCACTGGGCGATGGCGCCGTCGAAGGTGAGCCGGTCCACGACGACCGCGCAGAGCCGGGGATCGGCGAAGGTCTTCGTCCGGCCGCTGACCGACTCGTTCGAGACGATGGCGACGCTTTTCTCCTTCTCGCGTTCGGTAAGGATCTGGAAGAGGAGTTCGGCGCCGTGGCGGTCGAGTTCCGTGTGTCGGATCGGGGACGGGATGCCGCGCACCGTTTCCGGTGCCGGTTTCCCCGCCCCGCCGGCCGAACCGGACGTGCCCGTTGGCCGAGCATCCGACTCCCCACAGGTCCGAAGTGTCAGGCGACGCTGCCACAGCCAGGCTCAACAGCCTCAGCCACGACCCGGCCCGACGACCGACCCCAGGAATGCCCCGTCGCGACCGCTGCCGGCCTGCTTGAGCGGCTCTCGTGCCCTGTGCGACGGCGGCCGGGTCAGCAGGCGGAGGCATCGGTCGGGGCCTGCAGGTCGTATCGGACGATTCTCGCGTTCTCCTTGAACGAGATCCCCACGTTCCCGAAGGCGCCGCTCCCCTCGTACTGCGACCAGCTGATGGTCTTGATGTCGCCGGGCCCCACCTGCTTGCCGAGCGACACGACCATCAGACGCCCGGTGCATGGGAAGGAAGAACCACCGCCGTCCGAGGGCGGGTTCGCCTTGATCAGTGCTGAGCCGTCGACGGTGAAGTGCTGCCGGTCGACCGTTTCCACCGTGTATCCTCGCTTCGGCTTCGCCCCGTCCGTGACGGTGGTGAAGAACACGTCGAAATAGCCCACGTGGACGGTCACGGGGTCACAGAGCTTCGGTGGTCCGCCGAACTCGATGGGCAGGTAGCCGGTCACGCTGCGCCCACGCAGATTGCTGTCCAGCCAGTCCTTGTCACCCCGGACACAGGAAGGCGTGGGGGACGGAGACACCGCGGGGGTCGCCGCGACGGAGAACGACGGACTCGCCGACGTGGCCGAGGAGGCCACCGGGGCACCGGCGTCGCCGCTGTCACCGCTGCTGCAGGCGGAGAGGGTGAGTGTTCCCGCCAGAACGGCGAGCAGAGCGATGCCCCGTAACGGTGATGGTCCTGCCCGGTCTGTCACCGGGCCATGTTGACCGAACGGCACAAGTGAGTCAACGGCCCATCGGCGTACACGTGAACGTGGTGCCGGCCGGATCTTCGTAGCCGGAGACCGCCGTGACTTGGGTGTCGCCCCGATCACGTTCGCTTGAGGTGATACAGGTTGGGAGCGTCCGGGTCCCCGGCAAGGTAGTAGGGCTGAAGCCCTTTCTTGGTCCGCTCCATGCGCGGCAGGGGTGCAGTGGCCATTTCCACGCGCTGGTAGTGGCCGAGGCAGTCCTGGATCTGGAGATCCTCGTGCAGGATCTTGGCGCTGTGCTGCCCTTCGTCCCAGCGTTGCCGCGGGTGGTCGAGGTAGTGGTCCAGGGCGCAGGGTCCGCGGCCGGGCGGGCGGCGACGGCCGTATCCCGGTCGTGGCGACGACGCCGGATCTGCTGTGCGCACCTGGGCCGGCCGGGCCCGCGTCCCGGCGATTCGGCCGCGATCACCGCTTGCCGCTGCTGGAGGCGATCGGTATCTCCCGCCGGGACGCCTGTCCCGCCCGCAGCAGGCAAGCCGTCCGGGAAGAGCTACCGCTCGGCGCCCAGGAGGAAGCCCGCGTGGCGGGAAGCGCGGCGGCCGGTGTGTACAAGGACGTGGGCAGGAGTTCACCGACGACCGCCGCAAGGGGGCCGAATTCACGCGGGGCTGGAGCAGGTGCCAGTCGCACCCGCACCTGTACGGGGACCGCCGGACCCGGACCGTCACAGCCGAGCAGCAGACCGAGGGCCGAGGCGAGGAACACGAGTGCCAGGAGCGGGAAGGGGAGCGCCTGCGCCAGGCGGGGGAGGGCCGGGCCGCCGCGCGGAAGGCCGGCAACCAATTCCCCCGCTTCCGCATCTGACCGGCAGGCCGCGGCGACCGACCACGTGGAAGCAAAGGCAGTTGAAGAAGCGGCCCGCCGGGGCGCCGGGCAGGGCAATGTCGCGCTCGATGGCGATCCGCGCCACGCTCTCTCCCGCATCGGCGGGGGTGGGATGCCGTGCTCCGCGGCGGGCGTCACCGCGACGCCTGACCGCTCGCCCACGCGAGGCGGGCGCCGGCCCCCCGAGCTGTCCTCAGGGCAGAGAGGGGGCTAGCTGCACCATTGACCGACCCGTTGCCCGGATGGTGCGGCAGGTTTCAGGCAACGAGGCTGAATGCATACAGATTCACCAAGCAAAAGGGAACCCTCTGTGTTCAGCTTCAAGTCGTCGCGCCGCCGTACCACCCGCATCGCTGCAGCCGGTGCTCTCGCGGCCGCGGCCTGCGTGACTGTCATGGCCGGAAGCGCCGGGGCCATCGTCAACGGGTCGGACTCCACGGCGAGCTACCCGTTCATGGCGACCATCCCGGAGTCGGCCCCGGACCAGGGTCTGGTCGGCGGGAACTGCGGGGCATCGCTGATCGATCGGCAGTGGGTGCTGACGGCCGCTCACTGTCTGAAGGTCGAGGGCATCAAGCTGGACGGCATCGTGCGGGTCGGCAGTGACCACCGCAAGTCCGGCGGCACCGTCCGTAAGATCGACCGGACGTTCGTCCATCCCGGCTATGTGAACGGCGACAACAAGGTCGCCAACAAGAACGACATCGCGCTGGTACGCCTGGACCGCCCGGTCGCCCAGCAACCCATCAAGATCGCCGAGCAGGCAGGGAAGCCCGGTACGCCGACCCGGCTTCTGGGCTTCGGCACCACCGTCGACACCGAGTTCAAGTTCCCGGACCGGCTGCAGGAGCTGAACACCCGCAGGGGCGCCGAGTCCGAGTGCGCGCCCGGCTACGCGGACCGGACCCGGCTGTGCACCATCACCACCGTGCCCAAGGCCATGGCGTGCTTCGGGGACTCCGGCGGACCGCAGGTCCAAAAGGGCCGGGGCGGCCGTTGGGAACTGATCGGCGTCACCTCCGGGCCCGGCGCCCCGAACGTGCCGTGCTCGCAGGGCCCCGGCCTTTACACCAGCGCGCCCGCCTACGCGGGCTGGATCAACAAGACCATGAAGACCCACAGCACTCCGTCGGCAGCGGCCAAGGGCGCCAACCTCGCCGAGACCAACAGCACTCGGTCGGTAGCGGCCAAGAGCTCCGATCTCGCCGAGACCGGCACGAACGACAACACCGCCGCGAATGCCGGCGTGGCCGTCGCGCTGGTCGCCGCCGGTGGCGGCACCGCCCTCGCAGTACGCCGCCACAGGGCCCGCCACGCCGCCTGAGCGAAACCGCCGCAACCCCTTGGCGGCCCCCTCACCACGGGGCAGTACCTCGCCCGGACCGGCGAACGAGGTGCCGAGGGCCGCTCGCTCGCGAGCGGTGCACACTGTTCGGCAGGGCGGGTGATCCCGGTCGGTACGCCCGCCCGGATAGTGCGTCGGCCAGTCGATGCGCGGAGGGCTGACATGCAGCCAGGGGGCATGCCGCACGATGTCCCGCACCGCGAGCGCGATCTCCGACCGTATTCTCGGACACGCCCGTCGCGGGCGGGTAGAAGATCGCGTATTCCAGGGTCGTCCGGTCGGGGACGAGCGCGAGGTTGCGGCTGCCGTGCACGCCGCCATCGACCACGTTCAGGCCGATGGCGAACCGGCCCGTTTCAAACAGCGGGTCCGTCCGGCTGTCGAGCCGCTCGGCCTCCAGCCGACGCAGCCTGTTGTGGATCCGCACCGCGGCGTCGATCGCGCCGGCGGCGACGGGATCGGCGGGGTGCTCCTCGGCCAGCGCCCGGGGGCGCATGCGCGAGCACCTCGACGCGAGCGCGCCGCGCCCTGTCACCGCGGACCGCATGGTCAGCACGCCGGGAGTGGCCGGCATGAACGTCGACGGCCGGTCGGCGCCGGTGGGCTCGGCGATGATCGCCCCGTCGGCGGTGAATCCCCGGCCCAGGACTGCGGGGGCCCCAGGTGGTGTTCGAGGTTCTCCTCGCCGGCCACGCCCTGCAGATGACGAGGGTGATGAGCGTGGGTCGCCGAGTCCGGGGTCCAGCGATCAGGCAGACGCCGTTCGTCCGGATCCCGTCCAGATCCCGTACGGATCCCGTCTTGAACGGCGCGGGAACCAGTGCGGCTCACCGACCGGAGTGCACATGATCCATTCGCCGGTGGTGTATTCGCGGCCCTGGCCCGGATGCGCGCCACGATGTCCGTGTGATCGACGGCGCCCGTCAGGTCGACGAGTCCGCCCGCCACCGTCCCGAAATGCACGACATGCGGTGGGTGTCGATCAGGCCGGGCATCACGATGCCGCCTCCGGCATCGACCTGATGGGCGTCGGGTCCTGCCGCTGCCGCCATGGCATCCCGGTCGCCCACGGAGATCACACGCCCGCCCGACAACACCAGCGCCTCGGCCTCGGGTGCGCTCGGGTCGAGTGTGCGTACTCGCCCTCCTGTGATGATCGTACTGTTCATGGCTTCCCTCGCTCCGTGGCTGACGGTGGTGTCCGGCGGACACGTCGTAACGCAGTGTTCCTCCATGGGGAGAAACGCATTCGGGGCCCGCGCCGGTACGATGAACTCTGTGACAAGCCCCATGCGCGAGCCGCAGATGGCCCGAGGGGCCGCTCGCCGCGAAGCTCTCCTGGACGCCGCGACCCGATTGCTGGCGCGGGAAGGCGCTCGCGCCTTGACGCACCGGGCCATCGCCGCGGAGGCGGGTACCACCCACGGCATCGCCCGTTACTACTTCGGCACCCTCGACCAGTTGCTCGACGAAGCCCTGCGACGACTGGCCAACCAACAGGTCGAGGAGGTGCGCGTACTCTTCCACGAATTGCCGGACGTCGATGTCCCGCAGCGGATCACCCGCATCGTGCAGTACGTGACCGGATCGCTGGCCCGTGACCGGGACTCCGGCATCGCCCGGTACGAGTTCTTCCTGGAAGTCGCTCGCCGAGGCACACTGCAGACCAGCCTCAACGAATGGGGAGTTGCGCAGCGGGCGGCCTTCGCCGGCGAACTGCGCGGGGCCGGATCCGCGGACCCCGAAACCGACGCTGCGGATCTGCTGACCCTCATCAACGGTCTGCTCCTGGAACAACTCGCGCTGCCCACAGACGACTTCGAAACCGCCCGGCTGCGACCGGCCATCGGGCGTTTCTTTCCGGAGGGCTGAACAACAGCGTCGACGCCACGACGGAGGACGCGGATGAGGCCCCCGCCTCGCATCTCGGTCGGTTGGACGGGCGCCGCAGCCGCCGCTTCCGGCACGCATCGAAGGTGCTCGAATGCTCGATGGGCCTCCCGGGCCGCGGGCGATGTGCTCATCAAGGGCAAAGAGGGCCACGTTGCTCGGCAACGGGGAGAGGGATCGACCCTTGCGGGGTTCCGGCGCTGGTTCCCTCGGCAGTGTTGTGGGAGGCGCTCGGGCCCGATCTGTACGAGGCCGTACTGGCCGTCCGCCGCGCGGAGGCGGAGCTGTTCGCGATGTTCACCGACGAGGACGTCATCGAGGACGTCCGTCGACGGTGTCGACTGGCTACTCCTCGGGCTCCCAGGCGATCAGCTGCTCGAACACTCGCTGGTCGCCCTCGATCTTCAGGTCGCTCAGCGTGAGGCGGCCCCAGACGAAGAGGAGCAGTTCCTCGGCCGTGCCCGTGGCCGAGGCGGAGGCGGGTGCGGCGTCATCCGTAAGGGGTGCGGGCCAGGCACCGGTGCCGTCCAGCGCGAGGAGCCAGGAGCGGCCCTCGGTGGCGTGGTAGTGGACGGTGGCGGCCTCGTGCGGCCAGGCCGCCGGGGTGGAGTTGCAGGTGTCGAGGAACTCGGCCACGCCGTCGATCGCGACGTCCGCCGGCATCGGCAGCACGGCGGCTGCGGCGAGCTGGGCGTCGTAGGTGTGCACCAGCAGCTCGTGCACTCGGCGCCGGGCAACGCCCCAGGCGTTCGCCGGCGACACACCGGCGCCCCACCACGTCCAGCACTCGCGCTCCGGGCCGGCCTCGCGCAGCGCACTCATGAGCAGCTCGTTCGACTCGGCGTACCAGGCCAGCAGCGCTTCGAGCTCGCGCGGCACCTCCGCGACGTCCTTGGCCGGCGCTGTCTCGGCCGGGCCCGCGGCGACGATCGCGGCCCACCAGCGCTGGCCCGTACCCAGGTGCCGCACAAGATCGAACAACGTCCACTCGGGGCAGGAAGGCACCGGCGCGTCAAGGCCGGACCCGGCGGCAACCGCACTCCGGAACGCGGCCGACCGCTCGTCGATCAGTCGCAGCAGGGCGGAATACTCAAGACTGTCTGTCACATCGCTTACCTATCACCCCAGCTCAGCCGACAGCACCCTATTTTCCAGACCGTCAGCTGCGGGAGTCGGAGCACCTGACGGAAAGCCTGGGCGTAGCCGTATTCCCTTCCTGGCCGCCCCGTTGAACGAGTCACGGGGAAGGGGAACGGTCCTCCGCGGAGGGTGTCGGATGACCTGTGGGGGAGGATCGGGCCGTTGCCGCCGGTCAGGCAGCGGCGTCCGCGTCGATCCAGGGCGGCAACCGTGGTTGCCTGCAGGGGCTCCTGTTCGCCTGTCACGGTGTGCTCCAGGCTCTCCCCGATTCCGCAGGGCTGCTGGACTCGTCCACCGGTCGCGAGTTGCTCACGCCTTGCGAGGGCTTCGGTGAAGTGCTCCGCACAACGATGCGGTGGCTCCGCACGACGGGTCACTGGCGATCGCGTCGTAAGCAGGATGACGAATGCGGCGGCCGTGATGGACGGGGTGGTTCGGATCGGAGGACGGCTACGGGCGGCGCTGGGTCAGTCCGGCCGGTCGGGGATCCGAGCACCACCTCGCCCGGCCGTACGGGCGGTGGTGAGCGGCCGGAAAGGTCCGGCGAATAACACGGGGACGGACCGGACCTTTCCGGTCGCACCATGCTGGCCGCGCCCCTCGAAGCCCTCCAGGGACCGACGGGGTACGTTCTGCCGGGCCGACCGGCCCTACTTGCCAGGGCGCAGGGGAGCCGACCGGCCCCACCGGGCCGACGGCGCACGGCCGGAACCGTCCTGCGGCTGCCGTAGGCTGACCGTCCGTGGACCGGTCCCGGACCTGCGGCGATCCGGTGAGCGATTCCCGGTATACGGCACACGGATCCTGAGAGCGGCGCCCGATGACAGAGACCACCCCCAGGGCGTTGCCCGACTCGCTGTGTGCCGGCCCTGCGGCCTGGCCCCAGCCCAGCCGGCCGGACAGAATGCGCAGTCTGCTGGATGCCGTGATGAGCCTGGGGCGGGGCCTGGAACTGCCCGAGGTGCTCCGCGGCATCGTGAAGGCCGCGGTGACCCTGACCGACGCGGAGTACGGGGCACTTGGCATCGTCGGGGACGGGCAGAAACTGCTGGAGTTCCTGCCGGTCGGCATATCGGATCAGCTCGCCGCCGCGATCGGCCGGACACCGTGCGGACAGGGCATCCTCGGTGAGCTGATCCGGCACCCGGAACCGCTGCGCCTCACCGATCTCAGCGACCATCCGCGCAGCTTCGGATTCCCGCCCCACCATCCCCCGATGCGTACCTTCCTCGGCGTGCCGGTGCGAGTGCGGGACGAGGTGTTCGGCAACCTCTATCTCACCGAGAAGCGGGGCGGGGTGAGTTTCGACGCCGACGACGAGGCGGTGCTGACCACCCTGTCGATCGCGGCCGGGGTCGCCATCGACAACGCCCGCATGTATGACGAGAGCCGTCGCCGGGAGCGGCGGCTGGAGGCGCTGGGCGAGATCACCCGCACCCTGCTCTCGGGAACGGACGCCGACGAGGTGCTGCATCTGATTGCCGAGCGGGCGATGGAAGTGGCCGGGGCCGATCGGGCCGCGATCCTGCTGCCGGAAGCCCCCACGCCCCGCTCCCGGGCTTCGGAGGCCGCCGAAGCCCAGGCACGTCTGACCGTTGCCGTGGCCCACGGCAGGGACTCCGAGCGCGTCACGGGGCTGTCCCTGCCCGCGCGGGGTTCACTGGCCGGACTCGCCGCCCGTACCGGGACCCCGGTGCACTGCGCCGATGTGCGTACCGATCCCCGGGCCCACCCGTTCGCCGACGGTGCCGAGGACGGCCTGGGCCCGGTGGTGACGGTGCCTCTGCGGGTCGACGCGCAGACCAGGGGTGCCCTGCGCCTGGGGCGGCCGGCGGGCCGCCCGCCGTTCGACGACACCGAGGTGGCGCTCGTCTCGGGCTTCGCCGACCAGGCTGCCATCGCTCTGGAACTGGCCCACAGGCGGGCAGAGTCCGAGGAACTCGCCGTCATGCACGACCGGGACCGGATCGCCCGCGATCTGCACGATCTGGCGATTCAGCGTCTCTTCGCGACCGGGATGACCCTGCAGAGCACCACGCGTGCCATCGCCGACCGGCCGGACGCGGCCGAGCGGGTCAGCCGGGCGGTGGACGATCTGGACACCACGATCCGGATCATCCGGTCCACCATCTTCGATCTGCGGACGGCGGACGGTCCGGGGTGCGGCGGGCTGCGGCAGCGTATGGCGGAGACCGCTCGCACGGCGGCCCACGCCCTCGGTTTCCGGCCCTCTCTGCAGATCGACGGGCCGGTGGACACCACGGTCCCGGACGAGGTGGCCGAGCATGTGGTGGCGGTCGCCGCCGAGGCGGTGTCCAACGCCTCCCGCCATGCCCGCGCCACGCGTATCGGCATCGTGCTGTCGGCCGACGACGCGGTGACCCTGACCGTCACCGACAACGGCATCGGGATCCGGGACGGTGCCACGACCACGACCGGGACCACGACCGAGCGCCCCGGAGGGCTGACCAACATGCGTACGCGGGCGGAACTGTGCGGCGGCACCCTGGCCGTCGAGCGGCCGTCGGACGGCGGAACCCGGATCACCTGGCGCGCACCGCTCCACGACTGACGCCCGGGACCGGCATCCGAGTACCCGTCAGCCCCTCGGGGCCTGGGGCCACCGCTGGCGGTCCTTGACCCGGCCGACGAGCATCGCGGCCTGGATCCGGCGCCCCACGCCCAGCTTGGCGAGGATCGAGGAGATGCGGTTCTTGACGGTCTTCTCGGCGAGGAACAGTCGTTCCGCGATCTCGCGGTTGGTGAGTCCCTCGCCGATGAGATCGAGGATCTGCCGTTCCCTGGGCGTGAGTCCGTCCAGTTCCGATCCCTCCGACGCCTCGGCCGGGGGCCGTTCACCGCCCCGCAGTCGCTCCATCACCCGGGCGGTCGTCCGCGGATCGAGCATCGAGGTGCCCGACGCGACCCTCCGTACGGCGGTGATCAGATCGGCTCCGTTGATCTGCTTGAGCACGTACCCTGCGGCGCCCGCCATGATGGCGTCGAACAGTGCCTCGTCGTCGTCGAACGATGTCAGCATCAGGCAGGCGAGTTCGGGCATCAGCGCACGTAGTTCCCGGCACACCTCGATGCCGGCGCGATCACCGCCCCGGTCGTCACCGAGGCGTACGTCCAGCACGGCGACCTGCGGTCTGCTGGCCGGTACCCGGGCCAGCGCCTCACGGGCGTCGGACGCCTCGCCGACGACCTCGATGTCGCCCTCGGCCTCCAGAAGATCGCGTACGCCACGCCGGACGACCTCGTGGTCGTCGAGGATGAAGACGCGTACGGGGGCCGCGGACCGGAGTGGTTCCGTACGCGTCGGGGTCGTGCTCGACGGGGTGTTCGCGAACTCATTCACCACATGCTCGATCGGTTCGGGGAGAGGGGCGCAAACAGTATGTGCCCGTCCGCGGAGCTGCTTCCGCCGGGGTGCGACAGCATGGAAAGCGGTGCCTGAACAGGGCCGAAAGGCCCTGTGGCCAGGGGCCGGTCAGCGGGTGGGGCGCGGTGCCATACTGACGCCGCCAAGATCGTCCAGGCGCCCCGGACATCTTCCTTCCCGGCCACCCCACTGTGCTGCAACGAGGAGCAAACGGCCCATGAACACCCCGAGCGAGGACTACCACGCACTGCTCGCACGGCATGACGCGATGCGGCTTCGGCGACGCATCCTGGCCCCGTCCGGCAGCCGTGCCGGGGAGTGGAGCGCACAGGCCCCGCAGGCGTACGACGGAACGGCCGACCAACTGCTGATCGGAGACTCGCTGCCCCTGGTGAACCCGCTGGAGCAGCTGATCGCCGAGCTGTACCGGATCCTGTTCGAGCGGCACCCGTATCTGCGGTCGCTGTTCCCCGAGTCGATGGCCTTCCAACAGGCCCATCTCGCCGGGATCTT
The DNA here is from genome assembly GCF_043204345.1 of Streptomyces sp. NPDC047917. Lineage (NCBI taxonomy): Bacteria > Bacillati > Actinomycetota > Actinomycetes > Kitasatosporales > Streptomycetaceae > Streptomyces > Streptomyces sp. NPDC047917. The sequence goes on along the minus strand of NZ_JBIDCA010000020.1, from coordinate 141,869 downwards.
CCGCTACCTGATCGGCAATCTGCACCGCACGGGCGAAATGATCGGCGTCTTCGAGCAGTTGGGGCGCGATCACCGCAAGCTCGGTGTGCGCCCCGCGCACTTCGAGGCCTTCGAGGCGGCACTGATCGAGGCGCTGCGTGTGCGCGCCGGCACTCGGTGGACCCACGAGCTGGAGCAGGCCTGGCTGAGGATGCTGCGGCTGGCAGTTTCGGCGATGGTCAGGGGCGCGGACGAGGCGATCGCCGAACCACCCAGCTGGGAGGCGACGGTGACCTCGCACGAACTGCGCACCCCCGATCTCGCGGTACTGCGGGTGCGGCCCCACCAGCCGTACGCCTTCGAGGCCGGGCAGTACGCGTCGCTGGAGTCGCCGCTGCTGGAGCAGGCCTGGCGTCCGTACTACCTGGCCCGTGCTCCGCATCCGGACGGTGAACTGGAGTTCCACGTGAGGGCCCGGGGCGCCGGAGGGGTGAGCGATGCTCTGGTGCACGGTACGCGGGAGGGCCGCACCGTCCGGCTCAGCGCCCCGCGCGGCGCACTGGCCCTGCCGGACCACCTTCCGGCCGGGGACCTCCTGATGATCGCCTCCGGTACGGGCTGGGCCCCGATGAAGGCGCTGCTCCAGCGGATCGACGACGAACACGCCCGCGCACGCCGGGTACGGCTGCTGCTGGATCCCGCAGGGGAGACGGCGACGGCCGGGGAGATGTACGACGCGGCGTACCTGGAAGCGTTCCGGCGCAAGCGCCCCTGGCTGACCGTCATCGCGGCCGACACGGCGCACCCCCGATTCGCGGATGCCGGCCTGCGGGCCCTGAACGGGATCCTGCCTCCGCAGCCCGGGGCAGCCGCCCGTCAGCACGCCTGTCTGGCTCTTGTTCCCGAGGCCGCCACGACCGGGCGGGCGCAGGCCCTCGCCGCTCGGCTGGCCGCCGCGGGAGTCCCGGCCGAGCAGATCCGTCATGACGCCACCGGCGTGGTCGCGGTCACAGAAATGTCTGCCAGTACGACCAGAACCGGATTGCTATCAGCATGACGATGGCCAGACACCAGGTCACCGGCACCACGAGGGGGAACTCCAGTACCGCCGCGACCAGGGCGCGCGGCGCGGGCAGAACGCCATGGCGCAGATTGTGCGCCGTGGTGTGCCAGAACATGACGACGGTGGCCACCCACACGAGCACGCACCACAGACACAACGCGCCGATCTCGAACAACGCCTGGGTCATCAGCCACATGCAGAAGCCGGCACCGAACAGCGTGCCGACGTTCAGTCCCAGCCAGTACCAGCGCCGGTAGCGCGCACCCGCGAGCAGCCCCGCGCCGGTCCCCAGCACCGTCCCGAAGGCGACCAGCCCGATGAGCGGGTTGGGAAAGCCGAACGCCGACGCCTGCTCGCTGCGCATCACACTGGTGCAGGACACCACGGGGCTCAGCGAGCAGGCGGGCACGAAGCCCGGGTCGGCGAGCAGTGCGAACTTGTCGATCGTGATGACGAACGAGCCGAGCAGCCCGAGCGCGGCGGTGACGACCAGCAGCCACCCGAACCCCCGCCTCGCCCCGGCGCACTCCCGTTCGTCGCCCGTCGCGGACACACCGGCGCATTGCGGCTCGCCGGCCTCGGGGCCGCCCGCCACCCTCCCCGTACCGCGCTCCGGAAGTCTCATGCCCGCCCCCGCACGGAACCGTCCGGCCGGACGACCTCCACCCGGATTCCTCGTGCACGCGCGAAGGCGACCAGATACGCGGTGGCGTCCCGGCCGTCCGACGGCGGTCCGTCCCACCCGGCGAGCACGGTCCGGCAGGTCGCCACCAGGCGTTCATCGGCGCCGACACACGCGTTGCGGTCCGCCGGATCGATGGGCGGCAGCCGTACGTGCTCGGCCGGCACCAGCAATTCGCCCGCGGCCGAACGGTCCCGCTCGGGCAGCACGGCGGGGACCGCGCCCTGGGCCGGCAACAGCACCGTCGGCTTCCGCCCGGCCTCCCCGGCGGTCCGCCCGAACACCAACGGCAGCCCCGCCCCGGCCCGTACCAGGGCGGCGGCACCTTCAGCCGAGCGGTCCAGCCGCGCTCTCGGTTCGGCTTCCACCGGCTCCACGGTTCTGCTGCCGAGGTCCCTGTGCCCGACGACTGCGATCACGATGTTCCCCTCCTCGCGCACCCGCGGCGTGCGATGCATCGCAGTGAACCCATCGGAGGCCGTGCACCACTAGGGCCGATCGGCCCTGGAGGGGTGCGGTCGCCGTCGGGGCGGAACTCCCGGGCGCCCAGGACCGGCATGGGGTCGGCATCGTCTTCGTACCGGCCGTCGACGTGGAGAGTGTGCCGCGAAGCCGGCCAGCCGTACGGAGGCACCGCTCGGCCGACGTCCTGATCCCTTCCGGGCGGCGCACTGCTGACGTCCCGTCGGCCGCGCTGCCTCCCACCGTCGTTGGTGCCGCCTGCCGTACCCGCCAGTACCAAGATGCCTGTTGGGTCGTCGTGAGGGCACCGCGGACCGATCCGCGTTGTCAGTGGCCCTCGTTAGGCTCCCCACATATCGCAGCTCAGGGGCTTCGTGACCCTTGGTTCCGGCTGCGCTGACATCTGATGGACAGGCGGAGGGGCACGGCTGATGGCGTGGCTGGCAGCGGGTGAGGGGTACGAGATCACTCTTGAGGACGGGCGTGTGGTCGCACGGCGGGGTGGGGGACGGCAGTTGAAGACGCTGCCGAAGGCGTTGCGCGACAGTCCCGAGGTCGACCGGCTGAGGCAGCTGGCCGAGTGGCTGGACCGGCACGCGGCCTCGTGCGTGACTCAGGTGGATGCCTGGATGGTGTCGTCGCTTCCGGTTCCGACCGAGCTGATCGCGCGGGTGTGGCCGGACGAGGCGTGGCAGGCGGCGCTGCGCGACATGGCCGTCGTGGGCGACGATCCGGACGAGGTCGGCTTCCTGCGGGACGTCACCGGAGACGGGGAGCTCAAGGTGGTCGATCTCGACGGTGAGACCGTGCGGCTGTCGCCGCGCACGGTGACGCTTCCCCACCCCGTGCTCCTGCCGGACCTGGACGACGTACGGGACTTCGCGGCCGACCTCGGCATCACCCAGAAGGTGGAGCAGATCCACCGGGCGACCTGGACCGGGCCGGACGGGCCGGATGCCGGGCGTCCGGCGACGGCGACGGAGATACGGGACTACGCGGGCGGGAAGTTCGCCTCGCGGTTCGGCCTCGCGGCGCGCGCCACAGGCCTCGGCTACCGGGTGTCCGGTGGCTACGCCACGTGCAAAGTGCGCGACGGGGGCCGCAGCACGGAGGCGTCGGTGTGGATCGGCGAGCCGTACTGGGACGGGGAGTCGGAGACCGGCGGACTGAGCTGGCACGACGAGGACGGCCGCGCGGTGCGGCTGACCGAGGTCGGGCCGGTGGCCTGGTCCGAGGGGATGCGCATGGCCGCTGCGCTGTACGCCGGCCGCACGATCGAAGAGGGTGGGGACGCGTGACCGGGACGGTTGGGAACGACAACAAGGAGCTGCTGGCGGCGGGCGCGGTCCTCCCGGCCGACGCGCGGGGTGCGGGCCCCTCGGCGGTCGAGCTGACCGCGCGCGCCTATCGCCACCCGGTGCTCGGCGGGGATCGGGTCGTCGTGCGGCTGGCCGCGGCCGAACTGGGCCCCGCCGAGGACCTCGCCGCCGGCTTCCTCGGACTTGAGCCGCAGGGCGAGCCGGCCGTGGTCGGTCTCGGCCGGCGCCAGGAACTCGGCTTCCCCGAGTGGGTGCTGGTGCACCACCCCGAGGACGGGCACCACGCCCTGGCGGTCGTGCCGGAGCTGGACCGGCTGGCCCGGCAGGCCAAGACCAAGCCCAAGGCCGCCCTGGACGCCTGCCACGAGCTGGCCGGGCGGCTCGCCGCGGCCGTCCCCCACTTCCTGCCCGTCTTCTACGAGCAGGCCGCGCGGGTCTTCCTCGGCGTCGAGAACAGCACGTACGCCGGCCAGCTGTTCGGCCGTGCCCGCACGAGCGAGGCGCAGCACGGGCTGACGGTCGACGAGGACCGGCTCGACGCCCTGTTCCTGGAGTTCGCCCTGGCCGGCGCGCTGCCGGTGAAGGTACTGACCGGGTACGGCAAGGACCTGTCGGCCCGGCTCGCGCCCGTCGAGGCGTACGAGAGGTTCCGGCGGCTGTGCGTGCGCCGGACCGCCGGCGGTCTCGCGCCGTCCGCCCAGGCCGCGGCGGAGCTGAAGCGGCTCGCCCGCGCCGCGGCCCTGTCCGGCAACGAGGCGGAGCAGGACCATCTCGCCGAGCTCCTTCCGCTGCCGGCCACCTTGCGTGCCGCCGCCGGCTGGTGGAAGTCGCACCGTGGCGCGCTGGTCGCGCTGGCCCGCCGCGTTCCGTCCGTGCGGGGCACGCTGCTGTCGATGACCCCGCCCGGGGACAACGGGGACATGACCGAGCTGTGGCTGGGAATCATGGCGGAGTCGGGGGCCGACGCCGGTCTCGCGGACGCCGGCCTGCCGCAGGAGGAGCAGTGCTCCGACGGCGCGGCGGGCTGGCTGGAGCGCTTTCACCACGCTCGGCACCGCGGTTGGGGGCCGCGCCCGACGCCGCCCGCCCTCCTGGGGCTGGTCGAGCGGGCGGCCGGCCGGCTGCGTGCCGACCTGGCGGCGCGGCCCGAGGGCGAGCGGTTCCTGCGGATCGGTGTCGAGGACGTGAACCTGCTGGACCTCCTGCTCTCGCTGGAGATCGCGGTCGCCGACCCCGAGGGGAAGTCCGCCCACCACCGGCAGGGCAGCGCCCTGAGCCTGTCCGACTGGGCCCGCGGCGAGGAACCGCGGGACCTGGTCGCGCTGGCGGCCGACCCGCGCTTCCGGCCCGCCTTCGGGCGCGGGGCGAACAGCTACAACAGCGCGTCCTCCGGTGCGGACGTGATGCGGCGGCTGGCCGCCTCGCCCGGCGGCCGCCCGATGCTCACCGAGTGGATGCGTGAGGTGGCCGCCTCGTCGGTGGCGGCCGGGCTGCCCGGACTTCCGCAGGCGATCGAGCGGCTTTCGTGGCTGCCCTCCGAGGCTCTCGCGCTCGCGCCGCAGGAGGTCGCGACCGCAGCCGGTGCCGATCTCGGCGAGGCCCTGGCGCGCACGCTACGAGGCGGCCTGTGGGAGGAGCTGCGCTGGCCGGTGTGGGAGGAGACACTCACGGAGCTGGCACCGGGCCACCACACCACCGAAGGACTGACGGTCGTCGAGGCATGGCCGTATCTGATCGTGGCCAACGCGACACAGGTGCGCGTCATCGACGCCGACTCCACCGTTCTCGTGCACGATCTGAGGCTGCCCACCACGTCCGTGTGGCGGACGGGCTTCCACTACGTGGACGGTGCGTTGCTGGTGTTCTGGAACACGTACGGTCGCGGCGAGCCGCAAGGCTACTGGCACACCGCGCCCGACACGGTGTTCGCTCTCGCCGGCATCGGCACCGGCTCCTGGGCCATGCGTTCGGACCACCTCAGCCTGCAGCTGCCCGGCGGCGGCCGCACCACCGGCGGCGGGGTCCTCCACAGCGGCGACACGAAGCTGCCCGCGGAGCGCGCGCTGCTGTCCGACGGCACGTCGTACTGGGTGTGGCAGGACAAGGACGGGGAGGACAGGGGCGGCTGGCTCGAATACGACCCCGCGGGCGGTGCGTACGGCCGGCGCTCGCAGCCCGGCTTCCTCGCCGACGCGCTGCTGCGGCACGCCCCGGGCGCCGAGCTGGCGGCCGGCTCGTGCCGGCTGCGGCCCGCCCCGGCGGTGGCGGGTTCGGCCCAGGGGACGTCCGCGGACGGACTCCTCGGCTGGCGTGTCGTGCGGCTGTCCGACGGCAGCCACCACGGCGAGGACACCACCGGACGGGTCGTCACCCTTCCGAAGGGAGCCGACAGGCCGGTCGCCGCGCTGACGTTCCCCGGCGACGACCGACCGCGGGCGCTGACCCAGCAGTGGCGCGAGCTGCTGCTGAGCGACCCGGAGGGCACGGTCACGATGTCGGCCGAATGCGACCACCGCCACGAGCTGTACGGGACCGCGGCTCAGGCCCTGCCCCCGCTGCCGTACCTGCACATGCTGCGCGCGAGAGATCCGCAGGGGTCGGCGGCGCTGCGGGGCGCCGACGCGGAGCGGGCCGGTGTCCTGCTGAAGGCGGCTGCGCTCGCGGAGCGGGTGGCGGACCTGCCCGAGTTGGTGAGCGCCGCGCTGCCGCAGGTCTCGGCGCCCGAGCTGGTCGCCGGCGTGGTGAAGGTGCTGCGCTTCGCGGTGCGGCAGCAGAAGGCCCTGGACGCCGTGGCCGCACGGCTCGACCCCGCCGCCGGGCCCACGGAGGTCCGGGTCCAGGGACCGAGCGACCACGTGCTCGCCAAGGCGCTGCACGGCATCGTCAACACCGGCTACTACCGCTACGGCGCGGACACCGACGTGACCTTCCGATACCTGGAGACTCTGGCGTCCGTGCGTGCGGACACCGCCGCCACGGCGCTGCCGGGCCGGCTGCACTTCGATCTCCCGTCGCTGCCCTACTCGGGACTGCCGTTCGTCTCGCTCCTCGACGAGCCGGCCGCGATCGCCTACCGGGCCGTCGCGCCCGGCAGCGAACCTGCACACCGGGCAGCCCTGCTCGAAGTCCTCGGCCGGGTGGACGCGCTGGGGCTGGCCGCGACGGCGGCCCCGGCCGGTCACTGGCGCCGGGTCCTGGTCCGTCTGCCGACGCCCCACCTGCACACGCCGGACGGCCAGCGGCGCAACGTAACGCACCGCAGTGTGCTGCCCCTGGGCGGCGGTGCTCTGCTCGGCATCACCGAGCACAACTCCAGTGTCGACGACGGGTGGGAGTTCGGCGCGCTGCTCCACGATCCGAGCGGTTGTGCCGAGGTGCCCGGCCCGTACACCGTGCGCAGTGACGCGCCGGTGGGCGACCGGGTGCGCCCTGCCGACTGGCTGACCGGCTTCCTCGGGGAGGCGCAGTCCCGTGAGGCGGTGCCCTTCCTGCCGGAGGCCGCCGACGAGTTCAGCCGACTCACCGGTGTGTCCCGGGCGCTGGCCCGGATCGTTCTCGTGGGCATGCCCGACGTGGACAGCTGGGAGAACAACTTCCTGCCGACCGAGCTGCGCAAGACACTCGGGCTGAAGGTGGCCGAGGCGGGACACGCCCGTGACGAGCTGCGCGCGCTTCCGGTCGAGGTACGCCGGGCGGTGCTCGCGGCGCTCCTGCCCGACGACCCGGCCCGGCTGTGGAGCGAGGGCCCGGACGTGGCGTCGGCGGCCGTCGTGTGGAACGAGAAGGTGGGACGGCGCCGGCAGGTGCCCGACTGGCTGGCGGCGGAGGCCGCGCGCGCCGCGCGCAGCGGCTGGCCCGTGCACCGGGCGCTCCCGGCGCTGCTGGAACCGGCGTCGTCGCCGGAGCTCGGCGTCGACGTCCCGTGGCACATCGAGGGCGATCACCCGGCGACGGCATCCCCCGCCGATGCGCCGTTCACCTCGGCGGTGCTGGTCGGCTCGATGAGCCTGATGGCCTGGCTGGCCCACCGGCTGCCCGCCGGCGACCCGGTACGGGCGGCGCTGCCGAGTGCGCTGACCGCCGTGCGGCAGCGTCTTGCGGCACCCGGACTACTGCTCTCCGCCGGGCACTACACGAGCCTCGCGGACTTCCGGAAGGTGGCCGGCGCCCCGACAAAGACGGCACCGGACCACGAGCAGTACGGTGCGGTGCTCATGGCCACGCAGGACGACCGGCCCCAGCCGGCCGTACGACCCGCCCTGCTGGACTCCACCGGCTCCGACCCGTACCTGGTGGCATTGCGCGGCGCCGACCAGCAGCCGACCGAGGTCGAGACGGCCCTGCGGTGGGCGTACGACCCGGCGTTCGCACGGCTGTTGGCCGACCCGGGCGTGCCCGTGGCCGGCACGGCGGACGACGAGGGCCTGTGGTGGCCGCAGGATCCGTCCCGTTCGGTGCCCGAGCGGGTGGCCGAGGTCGCCGAGGCACACGGTCTGACCGCCGACGCGGCGACGCTGTACCTGATGCTGCTGGCCATGCCCGACCCGACGGACCGCAACACCGCGCGATGGACGGGGTGGAAACCGGCCCGTCTCAAGACGGCGCGGGCCGAACTGGCCGAGACCGACCTGGTGGTGTCGGGCGTACGGGCCCGGGCAGGACGCTCGCTGGTCCTGCCGGGCGCCTGGGCGGAGCAGTCGGCGCCCGTCCTGCCCGTCGAGCAGTGGAAGCTGCCGATGTACGGGGTGGCCACGGGCGGCAGGCCGGTGCTGGGCACCCTGGTGCCGACCGAACCGGCTGCGGAGCTGTTCGCCAGGGCCTGGCAGCGGATCCTCGACGGCGACCTCCCGCGCTTCGAGGAGCTGAAGGTGCGGCGCACCAGGCGCCGCCGCTGAGGCGCCGCCGGACGGCACCTGAGCCGCAGCTGACCGGCCGCCCGTCGTCAGCACGGCGCGGCGCGCCCGCCCCCGGGTGCGCCGCGCCGGTCCCCGACCCGTAAGAACACCTGACGAACCTTGACGAAGGAAACCCGCATGACCGCCACCGAACAGAGCGCACCCGTCCGGCAGGGCCAGCCGGCCGAGGAGCGCCACGCCGTCGAACTCGCCTTCCTGGCCGCCCAGGACCCCGGGCCGCGGCCGCCCGGCTGGGCGCTCACCCCTCGCGCGGTGGTCACGTTCGTCTGCGGCAGCGACGGCATGGAGCTGGCCCTGCCAGGACGTCGCGCCGGTCTGCCGTCGAAGCTGGTGATCGCCCCGAAGTTCGTCGGCGAGCGCGCGCTGGTCGAACGCTGTGTGGTCACCCTCGCCGGAGAGCGCGGACTGCTGCTCACCGGTGAGCCCGGTACCGCCAAGTCGATGCTGTCGGAGCTGCTCGCGGCCGCTGTCAGCGGGACCAGCGCCCTTACGGTGCAGGGCACGGCGGGCACCACCGAGGACGCGTTCCGCTACGGATGGAACTACGCCCTGCTGCTCGCCCAGGGCCCCACCCCGCAGGCCCTGGTGGACTCCCCGGTCCTCGCCGCCATGCGGGCCGGCCTGGTGGTGCGGGTCGAGGAGATCACCCGCTGTCTGCCCGAGGTCCAGGACGCCCTCGTCTCCATCCTGTCGGACCGGCGGATCACAGTGCCCGAGCTGACCTCCACCGAGGACGCGGTCGTCCGCGCCGCCCCCGGCTTCACCGTCATCGCCACCGCCAACCTGCGCGACCGGGGCGTCTCCGAGATGTCGGCCGCGCTGAAGCGCCGATTCAACTTCGAGACCGTCGACCCGATCGCCGACGCCGACGCCGAGGCGGTCCTGATACGCCGCCAGGCCGTCGCCGCCGTGCAGCGGGCGGGCGCGGCCTTCGCCGTCGATGACGCGGTCCTCGACGCCCTCGTCACCGTCTTCCGCGACCTGCGCTCCGGCCGCTCCGACGAGGGCTGGGACGTGGAGCGGCCGGGCACGGTCATGTCCACCGCCGAGGCCGTCCAGGTGGCGGCGTCGCTGGGGGTCGCGGCCGCCTACCTGCCCCCCGAGGACGTGCTCGATCTGCTTCCGGGCCATCTGCTCGGTGTGGTCCGCAAGGACGACCCCGCCGACCACGCACGGCTGCTGGGCTACTGGGACGGCCCGGTGCGCCGCCGCGCCGAGAACGGCTCGGCGATGTGGCGCCGGCTCTGGGACCTGCGCGGGAGCCTGCGTTGACGACCGTCGATCCACGGACGGCCGTGGACGCACTGGCCGCGTCGCGTGAGCCGTACCTGCTGGGAGTGCGCCACCACAGTCCGGCGCTGGCCGCCGTGGTACCCGCCCTGCTGGAAGAGGCGCGGGCCGAGGTGGTCTGCGTCGAGCTGCCGAGCGACTTCCAGCCCTGGCTGGAACACCTGGCGGACCCCGAAACCGTCGCCCCCGTCGCCCTGGCCGGAACGGGTGGGGGAGGACGGCTTTCGTTCTACCCGTTCGCGGACTTCTCACCGGAGCTCGCCGCGGTCCGCTGGGCCAGGAACCGCGGGACGGAGGTCGTGTGCTGCGACCTTCCCCTCGGCGACCCGCGCTGGTCGGCGGGGGCACTCGGGCCGGTGCGCGAGCATGACGGGAGTGAGGCGGCACGCCCGGAGGCCGGTGCGCCCCCGGGAGCCACGGGTGCGCTCGACACCGGCCCCGACCCTGCTCCCGGAGACGGGACGTCGCGGGTGCGGCGTTCGTACGCCGAGGCGCTCGCCGCCGCCGGGACCGGCCGGGACGGCGACGATCTGTGGGACCGCGCGGTGGAGGTGCTGGCTCCGGGGTGCGCCCCGGATGCGGTGCGCCGAGCCGCACTGGGCGTGGGCTGGGCCCTGCGCGCCGACGCTGCCGTACCCGCCGCCGACCTGGCGCGGGAGGAACGGATGCGGCAGGTGATCGCCTCTGCCTCGGCGGACGGGCGCCGGGTGGCAGCCGTGATCGGCGCCTTCCACGCACCCGCGCTTCTCACGTCCACGAACGCGGAGACCGGGGCCGGGACAGCGGACGCCTTCGGCGCGACGGGGCGGGCGGCCGTCCCGTCCGGGGCCGCCCTGCGCGGTGCGGGGCCCCGCACGTGGGGGGCCGATACGGACACGGCAGCGGTCCGGGCGGCAGGCAGGGCCGGGGGAGAGGGCACCGAAGCGACCGACGGCTCGGCGGTGACCTCGCTCGTGCCGTACTCCTTCGACCTGCTCGACTCCCGGTCCGGCTACCCGGCTGGAATCCGCGACCCGCTGTGGCAGCAGGCGGTGCTCACCGCCGGCGGCGATCCGGAGCGGATCCGGGAGGCGGCTGCCGACGCGGTGACCGGCCTGTGCCGCGAAATGCGCCGCAACGGTCACACCGCGGGGACCGGCGAAGGTGCCGAGACGCTGCGGCTGGCCTGCGACCTGGCCGCCCTGCGCGGACTGCCCGCGCCCGGACGCGGCGAACTCCTGGAGGCCGTCGCCACTGTCCTCGGCCAGGGCGAACCGCTCGGCCGGGGCCGGGCCCTGGCCCGCGCGCTGCAGGCCGTGTTCGTCGGCACCGCACGCGGCCGGATCAGCCCGCACGCGCCCCGGTCCGGTCTCGGCCCCTCGGTCGAGACCGAACTCGCGGAACTGCGGCTGCCCCGACCGGACGACCCCGACCGCCGCGACCTGCGCCTCGACCCGCTCCGCTCACCACTGGACGGCCGCCGCGAAGTGCTGCTCCAGCGGCTGCTGGTGATCGGCGCCTCGTACGGCGAACCCCTGGACGTGGCGGGGACGGGCGACGGCACCGCGCTCGGCACCAGATGGCGTCTGACGTGGACGCCGTCCGTGCCCGCACGCCTCGACCTCGCGGGCGTGCGCGGGGTGACCGCGGCCCAGGCCGCCGCCGGTACGCTCGCCGCGGCCGCGCGCCACGAGGCCGCCGAGGGCGGCCCCACCCCGGCCCAGATCCTCACCGGACTGACCGCCGCCGCGCGCTGCGGCCTGCCCGAACTGGTCGACGCACGCCTGCACGAGGCCTCCGTGGTGCTGCCCGGCAGCGCCGGCCTGCCCGAGCTCCTCCAGGCCCTGGACCTGTTGGAGGGACTGCGGCGCGGCCACTACCCCGGCACGAAGCAGGGCGCCCGCACCACGGCCGGCGCCCTCACGGAGGAACTCCTCGACGCCGCGGTCCGGGCCCTGCCCGGCCTCGCCGGAAGCGACAGCGGAGCCGATGCCGGGGCGCTGGTGGCGCTGGCGGACCGGACGGCCTCCCGTCATCTGGGCCTGCGACTGGACCGGGCACTCACCGAGCTGGCGGCCGAGGGATCCCCGCTCATCCAGGGCGCGGCCCTGGCCGTACGCGTGCTGCTCGACCTGGACGACGCGGCCGCACTCGGCGAGCGTACGGCCGGCTGGATCGACGGGGCCACGGCTCCGGACACGCGCCGGGCGCTGGCGAAGCGTCTTGCCGGGCTGCTCACAGCCGCCGGGCCCCTGCTCCAGGCGTCGCCGGACGCGCTCGTCGCGCTCATGGACCGGATCGACTCGCTGACCGACCAGGACTTCCTCGACCGGCTCCCGGCCCTGCGCGGCGGCTTCGACACGCTGGCCCCGGCCGCGCGCGACAGGCTGCTCACCACGGTGACGGAGCGGCTCGGCGACCGGCTCGATCTGTCACTCGACGCCCCGCCCGAGCTGCTCGCCCTGTGGGCGGCGGCCGACGCGGCCGGATCGGCAGCGCTGAAGGCCCTTGGCCTGCCGGCCGCGGACACCGACTCAGGAACGGCCCCGGGCCCGGCCTCGGCCGGCAACCCCCGGCCCGTACCCCCGCCCGCAGCGGACAGCGCCGCCGCGGACGACGCGGACCGACGGCTCGGCCGTGCCGACCGCTGGCGGCTGCTGCTCGGCCGCCACAAGGAACGGCTCACCCGCGACGCGCGCCGCTACGCCCACGCCCTGGACGAGCTCTACGGCAGCGGGCGCGGCGAAGGCGCCCAGGACCTGGCCGGCGGCGCACCAGGTCAAGGCGGCGGTCAGGACCCGTCCTTCCCCACCGCGCGGGAGTGGGCGCAGGAACTGGAGGCACTCTTCGGCACCGACGTACGTGAGGAGGTCCTCGCGGAGGCCGCCGACGCGGGTCGCACCGACGTGCTGGCGCAGCTCGATCCGGCGTCGGTACGCCCGTCGGTGGAGCTGCTCGGTTCGGTGCTGTCCCTGGCGGGAGGCATGCCCGAGGCCCAACTCGCCCGGCTGCGTCCGCTGGTGAAGCGGCTCGTCGACGAGCTGTCCCGGGAGCTGGCCACCCGCCTGCGCCCGGCGCTCACCGGTCTGGCCACTCCGCGCCCGACCCGACGGCCCGGCGGACGCCTCGACCTCGCCCGTACCCTGCGGGCCAATCTCGCCCACACCCGGCGGACCAAGGACGGCCGGCTCGTCGTCGTACCGGAGCGTCCGCTGTTCAGCACGAGGGCGAGCAAGGAGGCGGACTGGCGCCTGGTCCTCGTCGTCGATGTCTCCGGCTCGATGGAGGCATCGGTGATCTGGTCGGCGCTGACGGCCGCGGTCCTCGGCGGGGTTCCGACCTTGTCCACGCACTTCCTGGCCTTCTCCACGCAGGTGATCGACCTGACCGACCGGGTCGAGGACCCGCTGTCGCTGCTGCTGGAAGTCAGGGTGGGCGGTGGTACGCACATCGCGGCCGGTCTCGCGCACGCGCGTTCGCTGATCACAGTGCCGAGCCGCACGCTGGTCGTCGTGGTCAGCGACTTCGAGGAGGGCGCACCGCTCGGCGGGCTGCTGGGCGAGGTGCGTGCCCTGGCGTCCTCCGGTGCCCACCTGCTGGGCTGCGCGGCGCTCGACGACACCGGCACGCCGCGCTACTCGGTGTCCGTGGCGCGCCGACTCGTCGCGGCCGGTATGCCGGTGGCCGCTCTCAGCCCGCTCGAACTCGCCCGCTGGGTGGGCGACCGCCTCCGTGGAGAACCCCGTTGAGCACCGAACTCCTGCCTCCCGTCGCCCCCGACGTCCTCGCCGCTGCCGTGGAGCAGCTCAGCGCACGGCTGCGCAAGAAACTCGACGCGGCGATCTCCGGCTGCGCCGACCGGGCCTCCGCCACGGCCGACGGGACGGTCGAGGTCCACTTCGGCGAGGACGCCACGGTCACGCTGCGCCCGGGCCCGTCCGGCACGGTCGCGAACGCGGAACAGGCCGTGTGCACCTGCCTGTTGGCCCCGCGCTGCCTGCACCGGGCAGCGGCCCTGGGCGCGGCACCCATCGTCGGCGGGGAGGACAGCGTGGGCGGGGAGGACGACTCGGGTACGAGTGGTGCCGTAGACCCGGGCACAGCCTCCGACCCGGGTACGGGCCCCGAGGAGCCCGCACCCGACACCCCCGCCACCGGCGTTGCGGCCACGGTGGTCAAACCGGCCGCCCTCACCGAGGCACAGGTCCAGGCCGCCACGGCGCTGTGGGACGCCGCCGCCGAAGCCCTGTCCGCCGGTGTCACGGCGGGCGGCGCCGTGGTGCAGGCCGAGCTGCTCCGCGCCGCCCACACCGCGCGGCTGGCCGGGCTGCCGCGCGCCGAAGGGGCCGCGCTGCGCGTCGTACGGAGCCTGAGGGCCGCGCGGGAGCGGAGCCAGGGACAGAGCCTCGCCGACCTCACCGGAGCCTTCCGTGAGCTGCTGGCCGGCGCCGCCCTCCTCGCCTCCGGGCAGGCCGGCCCGGAGGCGGCCGGCTCCGTGCGCCGGACCTACGAACAGGGCGGCAGCCTGCGGGTGTACGGCCTGTGCAGGGAGCCGGTGCTGTCCGCGACGGGGTACGGCGGAGTGACCACGCACCTGGTCGGTTCGGACGGCGCCGGATACACGGTGTCCGACGTGCGCCCCGGTGGCCTCGCCCGCGTGAAGGGCGCGGGGTCCGCGTCCGTGGCGCTCGGCGGTGCCGTCCTCGACCACGCCGGGCTGGCACGTGGAGGTCTGCGGATCGTCGGCGCGACCGTCTCCGCGGACGGACGGCTCGGGGCAGGGCGGGGGGTCGGCGCGACGCCAATGCGCGGGGTGGACTGGTCCGAGGAACCTGCCGTCGCCCTCTTCGTCCGGCCGGTGCGGGAGGCGATGGCCGCTGTGCTCGCCGACGGCGCGTCCGGAACGGGCGGGCCCGTCAGGGCAGCGCCGAGTCTGCTGGGCTGCGACGTCGAGGTGATCGGTGCGGTCGGCGACTCTGCCGTCGTCCGCGTCGCCGGTGAGGGACCACTGCTGCGGCTCCGCCCCGCACACCCCCACCCGGAGCTGCCGCACGCCGCCAACCTGCGCCGGATCGCCGAACACCCGGGGCTCGTTCTGCGCGTGCTCGGCCGTCCCGACCTGGACCGGGCGGCGACACTCCGGCCGTTGGCAGTCGGGCCGGTGCCGGGAGCGTCCGCCACGCTGCGGCTGCCGGACGCGTGGAAGGGCCGTGCGGACCTGGGCTACGACCGGCTCCAGGGAGAGCACTTTCCCCGCGAAACGACAGGACCCGCGGACCGCGGGCCGGTCACGGCAGGCCCCGACCCGCTGGCGGAGGCACCGCTGTGGCGTGTCCGGCGCCTGCTGGAGACAGGCGTCGCGGGCGGTCGCCGTGCTGTGGCCGAGGCGGGCCGCGGGACGGACGCGGCCTCGCTCTCCGCCCGCCTGACCCGGGCGGAACTCGGCGCGGCGGCCCACCTCGCACAGGCCCTGACAACGGAGGCGGGCCGCCGCCCCCGCAACACCTTCGGCCGCCTGACCGACCCCTCGGCCGATGCCTACGCGAGGGCCTGGCTCGCCTCGGCCGTGCACCTGGCGGCCGCGGAACGCTCGCTGGTGGCCGCGTCCTGGTCGTGACCTACCACTGAGCCCACCGGGCCGCCTCGGCCGCCCGGTGGGCTCAGACGGCCCCGGACCCCGGTTCTTCCGGCGTTGCGTACCGCCACGGGGGCAGCCTGTCCGTGAGATCTTCCACCGAGCCGCTTCCGAACCACCGGTCTCTGCTCCCCGTATTCGACACCCTGGACGCGTCGAGGGCCGGCGGCACGGCACGGCACGGCCCCTGGCCCGGTACGGCATCGGTGTCACCCACGGGAGCGACACCTTCTCCCCGACCGCGACCGCGACCGCGATCTTGACGGCGGCTGCGGTCGCGGCGGCGGTCGCCGGTCAGGCAGGGCTGACGTATCGCTGGGGGAGCCCCGATCCTCTCCGTTCCGTCAGACCGTTCAGCACCAAGTCCGTCATGCGCTCCGGGAGGCCCGGCTCGGTCGGGCGGTGGGCCGAGCAGGGAGCGGGTCCGGAACGGGGAGCAGAACAGTTGCAGCGCCGGGGCCGCGTCGTGCCCGCCGGGAGTTCCACGCGTTCGGTGGCCCGACCGATGATGGCGCCGGGCCGATCGAAGCGGGACTTCCGGAAGGTGTGCCAAGCCTCGGCCAGGTCGGGGTCCTCGGCGTCGAGCGGGGCCCGACCAGCCCCGACATCACCCGCCTGACCATGAACATGCCCCGCGCCGCCGTGGCCAAGCTCCTCGGCCTCTGCCGCAACACCGGCACCGCACACCTCAATCGCACCGAAGCCTCCCTTGGCCTCGACCTCACCGAAATCCGCTGCCGCGCCGCCTTCCACCTTGCCCTCGTCCTCAGCAGTTCCCACTTTGCCCCCGAACCCCACTGCGGCCAACCACTCTCCACCCTGGACGACCTCACCGAACGCGCCGCTGCCTGGGCACAGCCACCCTCCGTTTCACGCTCGGCACCGCCCGCTCTCCGGGCATGGGCCGACGCCAATACCGACGCCCAGGAGGCTGCCCGCGCCCTGGGCGTCAGCCGAAACACGATCCGTACACACCTGCGCGCGTCCGAGTCCGTCCTGAGCCTCGATCTGCTCACCGCCGGCACCGGCATCCACGACATCGTCCACGCAGTCCACATCGCCAACACCCGGGCCTCGTGAGCACCGTGCACAACCTGCACCCGACATCGGCACCGCGGACCGCTGATCCAGGAAGACCGCGCCTTCCAACGTCTTGGAGGCTGTCCCACGTGGTGGTTCTTCAGCTACGCGGTCGTGCTCATCAGAAACGTGTGGAGCTCGGCGGCGAGATTTCGCATGTCCTCGCCGGCCGCGTGCACGGTGGTGGTCTCGAAGTGCCACGCCTCGGACGGAGGCCGGCCGTGGATGCCCCATGTCAGGTGGACGTAGCCTCCAGCGCGGTGTTCCGCCGAGATGGTCAGGTCGCGTTCCAGGGAGCACCAGGTGCGCGCTCCTTCCCAGCCGCGAAAGTCCTCGGCCAACGAGGAGAGGAAGGTGTCGAGGCCATCGCCGTCCCACGTCCGCACCAGGGTCTCGATGCTCACCCATTGCCCGCGAGCTTTCACGAGGAAGTCGAGTGTGGGGTCGTCCCCGAATGGTCTTGTCGGCCCGGAGAAGAGCAGGTGGACCGGCCGTGGTCCGGTGTCTCCCAGGCGCACCGCGGGGTCATCTTCGATCATTTGAGGAGGTTAGAAGCCGTGGGAATCGATGGCCAGCTGCTATCCCCACACTGCCCCCGAGTACGGGCCGCAGGCGCCACTTGGGGCACGATCGTCCGCTATGGCTGTGGATCTCGCGCGGGATCTGGTCCCCGATGAGCTCTGAGGACTGCCGTACCGTACATACCGCCGTTCCGGCACGGACAACAGGGTGGCGGGAGGGTGCCGGTGGCAGATCGGAAGGTGTTCACGGCGGTGGTGTACGTGCTGACCGGCAAAGGCGCTTGGAGGTATTTGCCACCAACGTTCGGCACCTCGCCTGCCACCGCGTATCACCGGTTCGGGGCGTGGACCACGGCCGGTCTGTGGCGCCGACTGCACCGGGCGGTCCGGACGAACCCGGTGCCAGGGGTGAGCTGGGCCGGACCTCAGCGATCACCGACGCCGCGTCAGTCCGTACGAAAGGGGGCTCGATGACCTGACCGAACCCGGTCGATCGCAGCAAGAAGGGCAGCAGCTGCATGTGCTGTCCGAAGCACAGGGCATCGCGGTGTCCTGTGCCAACGTGCAGGACAGCCAGGCATCCAGACCGCTGCTCCTGGGCCTCCCCGCCATACCCTCCCGACGCGGGCCACGACGACGGCGACCGGTCAAGGTCCGCGCCATCGAGGCGTACTTTTCCACCGAACACCTCGCCTGGCTCCGTTCACGAGGGCTCGTCCCACGCATCGCACGCCCGGGCACCGACCCTGGCGAGCGGCTCGGCCGGCACCGCTGGAAGATCGAGAGATCGATCGCCTGGCTGTTCGGCTACCGCCGTCCCACCGTCCACTGTGAACGCAAGGGGCAGCCATTTCCTTGCCCTGCTGGACCTCGCCCCAGCTCTCATCTGCTACAAGAATCTCGCGAGACTCACCGCATGAGACGACCTCTACAGCAGAACGTCGTTTCATTGGGCGGGTCGTGGATGTGCTTCGGGCGCGAGGTGTGAGGCGGCTGGTGCAGCCGGTGCCAGTAGGAGGGGGCCTCTGTTGCACTGAGCAACGGCAGAATCCGGTCCAGGTCTCTGATGCGGCGGTGCAGGATCCTGTGACGCTCTCCATCGAGAGAACCGTTGTTGCTTCGCCGACTGGACACGCACCCGGCGATGCCGGTGTCGAGGAGTACCAGGTCGATGCCCGCTCGCTCGGCGCCGGCCGGTCCGGCAGGAAACGGCGCGCGTGTGTTCTTGGGACTTACCTCTGTAGGCGGCACCACTCGCCGAAACAGCACCCACAACTCCTCCGGAACCAACCGTTCCATCAGATCGGTCATACACGGAAATGCGGAACGATCACACCAACGGAAAAGCGGAACGATCACACCAAAGGAAACGACTTCTTGTCCGGGCCTGCGGGCGCTTCTGACGCTTTTCTCGACTCATACCCGGTCAACGCGATGACCGGGCGGCCCGGTACTGGGCCGCCCGTTCTCGCGCCCTCCGCGTGTCGCCGAAGCGTAGCCGTCCGTCGGGCCCGGCCTGGTCCGGCTGGGTCAGGGTGCGTGAGGTCCGGGTGGCCAGGGTCAGGGCGAACGCCCGGGTACCCACGGTGGTTTTGGCCCTGCGGAGCTTCTTGTCCGAGACGGTTCTCGGGACCCGTGCGCTGAGCCTGGGCCGTACCTTCCTGCTGAACGTGGACAGGAACGGGCCGTCCTCGCGGGGCACGATGGACGAGACGGAGACCGGGGTGGGTTCCCGGGCCGTGATGGCCTCTCACCACTGGTGCGATGCCGCGAGTCCTCATGTGCGTGCTGGCGTCGTACTTCGTCGCCCAGTACGTCCGCCATCGCGCGCGAGCAGGCAAGAGCCAAAGCCGCAGTCCCGTCGGCTGCGTCCGTTGCGCGGTGGGAACCCCGCTCCCGGCGTTGCCCCCTCCACCGCCCGGATTGCCGCAGGTCAGACGTACTCGCAGGTCAGGAGGGGTGGCGTAACTCCGGCGTAACGAGACGAAGGTAGCGTCGCCCCTCACATTTCCGGACAGGTCGTGAACGGCCGGAGGGCAGGAGGCGAGCGGTGTCATGAGACCGCCAGAGAACGGGCAGGGCAACCACGGCGATCACGGCAGCCACGACGGGCAGGGCGATCACAACAGCCATGGCCGCCACCGGAGCCACGTCTCCTCCGATTCCCGTGCGCAACGCGCCCGCCGACTGGCCGACCTGTTGCGCCATCAGATTGTCGACGGCGCGTTCGACGACGGCCGCCTCCCCGACGAGAGAGCACTGGCACGAAGCCTGGACAGCTCGCGCAACGCCGTCCGCGAAGCCCTCGACCTGCTCCGCGGCGAAGGGCTGATCACCCGGCGCCGCGGGGTGGGCACCCAGGTCGTGACCGTCAAGTACGGCCACCCGCTCGACCGGCTCACGGGCCTGGCCCAGACCCTGACCGACCACGGCGACATCCGCAACGAGGTGCGAGTGGCACGCCTCGTGCCCGCACCGCCGGCATCCGCCCTCGAACGGCTCCGCCTCGCCCACGACAGCCCCGCGGTACACCTGGAGCGGCTGCGCCGTCTGAACGGCGAACCGCTCTCGGTCGACACGACGTGGCTGGCCCCGGACATCGGGACGGCCCTGCTCGACGAGGACCTCGCGGGCCGCGACGTGTTCGATCTCATCGAGGAAACCACCGGCACCCCCTTGGGGTACGCGGAAATCACCGTCCACGCGATCACCGCCGACCAGGACACCGCGACCCTGCTCGGCATACCGGTCGGCGCACCGCTCTTCGCGATCGACCGGCTCACGCATCTGACCGACGGACGCCCGGTCGACGCCGAGTCGTTGCGCATCCGCGCCGACCGGCTGACTCTGGGCACGGTCCTGAACCGGGAGCCTCGATGGACTGGATGACACAGACGGATGCGTACACGGCACTGGCCCTGTCCCTCTTCGGGCTGGCGGGCGGCATCGGCATCACCGCCGTCGGCCCGGGAGGCGTCCTGCCCACCATCGGCATGTTCCTGTTCGCCGGCCTCTCTCCCGCCGGTGTGGCCGGCACGGCCATCGCCACCCACGTCGCCACCGGCCTCGTGGGCACCACCGCCTACGTCCGGTCGGGGCAACTGGCCGACCCCGGTACGCGTCGGACGGCGACTCTGCTCGCCGCCACCGCGCTCGTAGGCACCCCTGCGGGCGTCCTGCTCAACCACATGGTCGACGGCCGGGGATTCGGCGTCCTGCTAGCCCTCGCGGTCACTGTCACCGGCGTCCTCGTATGGGTGCGCGAGCGCCGCGCCGGAGCGGCCGCGGCTGTCTCGACACACCTGACCACGGCACGCGCGGTACCCCTGGGCCTTGCCGTCTCGGCCGCCGCGGGGCTCTTCGGACTCGGTGGCCCGATGCTGAGCGTGCCGCTCCTGGTGGTCTGCGGCGTCCCGGTCCTGTCGGCGCTCGCCGCCGCACAGGCCCAGTCCGTGGTCGTCGCCTCGGTCGGCACAGTCGGTTACGTGCTGGCCGACGCGGTCGACTGGCCGCTCGTCGTGATTGTGGGCGTTCCGGAGCTGGCTGGGGTGCTGATCGGCTGGAAGATCGCCCATGCGGTCCCCGCCCGCCACCTCAAGACGATCCTCGTCTGCACGCTCTTCCTGCTCGCCCCGTACCTTGCGTTCCACTCGTGACCCCGGCCCTGCGGAGAGGCCCTGCCTGCCGGGCCGCCCCGAGCGGCGTGGGAGGCGGGGCAGCTGCACTACGGCCCGACGGATGAGTCCGCCCTGCGGAACGTGCGAAGTGGCAGGTGCTCCTCCCCGGCCCCACCGCCGCCATCCGGCACCGGGGGAGCGGACCCCCACCCGGGGACCGGACCGGCAGACCGCAACCACCCCCGAGGGGGATCAGGCCCCGTTACGGTGACAGGCATGTCTGACGCCGGCCTCTGGACCTGCCTCCCGATCGAGCCGACGGTCCGGGTGACGAGGCGCTCCCGGTGCCGTGCGGGCAGGAACTCCGAGATGTAGGGGGCGATCAGCGTCGTCTCCGCCCCGATGCCGGCACCGGACAGGCCCGCCAGACGAATATCCCGGCCGTTCCGGAGCCGGTCGTCCGACCCGGGCCGGAGCGACGAGGAGAACCTCCGGGCGATCCCCGGTGAACTCACCGACACCGAAGTCGGCCGCGCCTCCGGCCGGGTCCCGAAGGCGTGGAACGACCTCGACCTCATGGACGACCAGCCGTAGCCCCAGTACATGTGATCCGGGCGCTGGGCGATCCGCCCGAAGATCGCGACTCGGCCGGCGCGCGAGAGGCTCTGTACGACGCACCTGGTTGAGGAGACAGGGGCCGAGCAGACCAGCCAACCTGTCCAACCACACGAAAGTGCTGCGCTAGGCCGGGCTGGTGGGGACCGAGCCGTGCAGCAGGTTCATCCACTACAAGCCGAGGCCCGAGGCCCTGGCCGGGCCGTCCGAGCAGTTCGCCGCGCCGGCCGAGTCCGCCCGCAGGCATCGGCCACGACGTCATCACCATGACCGGCAAGAAGGTCACGATGGCTCGCACTCCGGACTGTGCCGAAGTGCGAACACCGAACCCACCCCGGCCGGGCAACAACGTACCCCCGGCCACCAGTCCAGGAACTGGGTCCGCGAGCGCGCCCGGGAACCCTGGCACGGGCTGCGGGCAGGTCAGTGCCGAGCGCCGTGCGGTCCTGCGCTTCTTTGTCCGGGGTGTCAGTCCAGGGCTGCGTCGAAGGTCGCGCGGTTGGCCGACGTGTAGGCGTGTTCCCGCTCGGACCATCGGATCCGGCCGGTGATCTCGTGGTCGTCGGCGACGCGCGGGGACGGGCGCGCGAGATGGCTGCGCCACCACTGGGCGTTGCGAACCTGGCGGTCCAGCGCGGCATCGATGAGGCTGGAGCGGGAGGTGGCGTCGAGCCCGTACACGTCGGCGAGGATGCGTAGCTGTGAGGCCTGGACGGCAGCGGGCGGAGCATCGGGCTTGGAGGAGATGCACCAGGTCCACGCCATGTAGCCGAGGTCTTCGAGCGGATCGCCGGGGGCAGCGGTGTCGAAGTCGATGAAGGCGGCCGGGACGTCGTCTGCGAAGACCGTGTTGTTCGGCCCCGGGTCGTGGTGGCAGACCACGGGGTGCCGACCGGTCAGGCGGCCGGCGCGGGTGGCGTCGTGGAAGGCGCGGAGCAGGGAACCGGCAGCGGCCACCTGGAGGTCGGTCCAGCGCTGGAAGCGGGCGGGCACGCGGCCGGGGAGGTAGCTGAGGATCTCGCGACCGGCCATGTCGAACCCGAGGTGACGCGGGGCGCCGGTAAAGCCCTGCTGCCGAAGGTCACCGAGCAGCTCGGCGACGAACAAGGACGACGCGGTGGCCGGCCGACGGACGGTGTTGCCGACCCTGACCACGCCCGTGGTGATGCGCCCGCCGGACAACGGTACTTCGTTCTCCATGGCTACATCCTGCATCGCGGACCATCGGTGAGTCTTCACATGAGGTGGGTCGGCTCGTGGTTCCCGGGGTGCAGATCTCCCTCAGCGGCTCGCAGAGGTGCCAGGCGCGGTGCAGGGCCTCGGCGGCTTTCGCGCAGCCGGCCGGTACTCGGTGGCCGCCGTGTACTGCTCGCCCGGGATCAACGATGCCTGTGGTGACCCGGAGTGGGCGATGTGGCACCTTCCTCCGGGAGCCGAACGGGACTTGGGCTGCCTGATCACGCGCATCGATGAAGAACTGGAGCGCCGTACCTCGCCGGAGCCGAACCACATCGAGCTGTCGACGTTCGGTTGATGGTGGACCCGAATGCGAGAACGGCACAGCGCTCGCTGCGGCGTCGGCACCGCGAGCTGTACTCGAAACGGGCGAGCGCGGGGCCTGCCCGGCCCGGTCGAATGCGTTGTCGAGGCAGTAGCCTGCTGTCAAGATCGTTTGGTGAACATGCCACAGCACCAGAACGCCCCGTCCATACGCCCCCTCACCGACGCCGAGGTTCTCACGGCGGCCGATACTCTCGCCCGGGCCTTCGCCGACTACCCCTTCACACGGTGATCGCGGCGGACGGTCATGAGGAGCGGATCCGGCGCTACCAGGAGCCGTGCCTGACCGTATCGGCATGGTGAACGGCCGCGTCCGGGTCGCCGGCAAAGGCCTCGCGGTGGCCGTCTGGGCCGTTCCCGGCCAGGATCCCTAGCCCGCCTCCGCCGAACTCGGGCCGATCCTCGGCGAACTCAGCGGCGACCGGGCCGCCGTTTCTGAGACGGCGGACGCGGCCATGGCCCCGTACCGGCCCAAGGAGCAGGGACGGTTCCTGGAGACCGTGGCCACCGCCCACGAGGCCCAGGGGAAGGGCCTCGGCAGCGGCGTACTGATTCCCGGTATTCAAGAAGGCCGAGCGCACTGGGTATCCGGCGTTCCCGGAGGCATCCAGCGAGGCGACGTGCGGTTCTACGAACGCCTCGGCTTCCAGGTCACCGCCGATGTCCAACTCCCCGACAACGACCCCCCGCACCCGGTGCTTGCGCAGGAACCCCGCTGAGAGTCAGAAAATCTGCCCCCGGGCCGTGCCCAGACTGTCTCGTCGCCCTCGTCGCCCTCGTCGCCCTCGTCGCCCTCGTCGCCCTCGTCGCCCTCGTCGCCCTCGTCGCCCTCGTCGCCCTCGTCGAGCCCGCCCGCAGCCGGGTCGCGCAGCGGGCGCAGAGCACCGACGACCGCTTCCGGCGGCCCGAACCGCTCCCCACTCAGGTCCCGGTTCTCGAAGCACCGCTACAGGTGCCGGAGGGCACAGTCCGTCCGTTCACTCAAGGGGCTCTAGCGCGGACCGCGTAATGATCTGAACCAGAACGCGATCGCGGCTGTGCCCGTCAACAACTACGGCGGAGCCGATGCCCTCGACCGCGCCCACTGTCGTGTCTCATGAGACACATCGAAGTCTGGAGAAGGACGGCCACAGAACAGTGCTGCGCCGCACTGACGAGACCGTCGTGCGCTCCGTACGGTCCGGCAGAGTCGTCACCCGGCACTGGATGGACCTGGCCGTCGCCGCCATGGCGCTGTGCCCCGGCACGGTCCTGGACGGCGAGGCGGTGATCTGGCGGGACGGCCGGCTCGGCTTCGCAGTGGGCATCGACGGCATGCTGCGGGTCGCAGTGGTCCAACACGAACGTCCTGGGTGCCGGTCATGCGCGGGCCGTCGGTGCGATGTCGTCGATCAGGGCGAGGATGCGTTGTTCGATCTCGTCGCGGATGGGGCGGACGGCGTCGACGCCTTGGCCTGCCGGGTCGGAGAGTTGCCAGTCGAGGTAGCGCTTGCCCGGGAAGGCGGGGCAGGTGTCGCCGCAGCCCATGGTGATGACGACGTCGGAGGCCTGGACGGCTTCCACAGTGAGGACCTTGGGCACCTCGGCGGAGATGTCGATGCCGATCTCACCGAGCGCCTCGACCACGGCCGGATTGACCGTGTCCGCCGGGGCGGATCCGGCGGACCGGACCTGGACGCGGTTCCCGGCGAGGTGGGTGAGGAAGGCGGCCGCCATCTGCGAGCGCCCGGCGTTGTGGACGCAGACGAACAGCACTGACGGTTGCTGCGGGGTGTCAGACATGGGTGGGCTCTTCCTGCGGTGCGGGGGCAGTCGGGGTTGTGAAACAGCGGCGCGCATACAAGGCCACGTAGACCAGGCCGATCAGTACGGGAACCTCGATGAGCGGGCCGACGACCCCGGCGAGTGCCTGTCCTGAGGAGGCGCCGAAGGTGGCGATGGCCACGGCGATGGCCAGCTCGAAGTTGTTGCCTGCGGCGGTGAAGGCGAGCGTGGTGGTACGGGGGTGGTCGAGGCCGACGGCCTTGCCCAGCAGCATCGATCCGGTCCACATGAGCGCGAAGTAGACCAGCAGTGGCAGCGCAATACGGAGCACGTCCAGCGGCCGGCTGGTGATGGCGTCGCCCTGGAGGGCGAAGAGGACGACGATCGTGAACAGCAGACCGTACAGGGCGAACGGGCCGATGCGCGGGATCAGCTTCGCCTCGTACCAGGCGCGGCCCTTGGCCTTCTCACCCAGGCGGCGGGTCAGGTAACCGGCCGCGAGCGGGATCCCGAGGAAGATCAGGACGCTGCGGGCGATCTCCCACACGGACACGTCGAGTCCGGTCTGTTCCAGGCCGAGCCAGCCGGGCAGCACCCGGAGGTAGAACCAGCCGAGCGCGGAAAACGCGATCACCTGGAACATCGAGTTGAGCGCGACCAGGACAGCAGCCGCTTCCCGGTGTCCGCAGGCCAGGTCGTTCCAGATAATGACCATGGCGATGCAGCGGGCCAGGCCCACGATGATCAGGCCGGTGCGATACTCGGGCAGGTCCGGCAGGAACAGCCAGGCCAGCGCGAACATCAGGGCCGGGCCGATGATCCAGTTCAGCAGCAGCGAGAGCAGCAGCAGGCGCCGGTCGCGGGTCACGGTGTCGAGCCGGTCGTAACGGACCTTGGCCAGCACCGGATACATCATCACAAGCAGGCCCAGCGCGATCGGCAGGGATACCCCGCTCACCGTCACGGTGGCCAACGCGTCCCCGAGCCCAGGGACCAGGCGCCCCAGGCCGAGGCCCGCGGCCATCGCGGCGAGGATCCACACGGCCAGATAGCGGTCCAGGAACGACAGCCGTCCGGTCACGCTCTTCTCGGGCGCGGCAGCGCTCACGAGGCAGCACCGGCCGTCTCGCCCCGGTCGGGCAGCGGAGTGCCGGCGGGGCGGGTCAGGATGCCCGCGAGGCGATCGGTCATCTCCGGCAGCAGCCAGTAGTAGACCCACGTGCCGCGCCGCTCGCAGTCGATCAGACCGGCCTGCCGCAGCAGCTTGAGATGGTGCGAGATGGTTGGCTGGGAGAGGTCGAAGGCAGGGGTCAGGTCGCATACGCAGACCTCACCGCCCGCCTGCGAGGCGATCATCGACAACAGCCGCAACCGCACCGGGTCACCAAGCGCCTTGAAGACTTTCGCCAGGTCAACGGCTTGTTCCTCGTCCAGTGGGGCAGACAGGAGTGCCGGGCAGCACGCGTCGGCCCCACCGGTCTGCCCCAACACCACGAACTTTTGATTCGACATACTTCTATGTTGACACTCTTCGATTCAGGGCGCAATGTTGCATCGACAGACATCAATGCAGTCGAATGGGAGTACCGCCATGTCCCGCGCTCAGCTCGCCCTGCGTGTCAGCGATCTGGAAGCGTCGATCACCTTCTACTCGAAGCTGTTCGGCACCGAACCGGCCAAACGGCGCGAGGGCTACGCCAACTTCGCCATCACCGAGCCCCCGCTCAAGCTCGTCCTCATCGAGGGCGAGCCCGGGCAGGACACCCGCCTGGATCACCTTGGCGTCGAGGTCGAGTCCACCGACCAGGTCACCGCGGCCACCGGCCGCCTCAAGGACGCAGGCCTGGCGACATTCGAGGAGAACGACACCTCCTGCTGCTACGCCCTCCAGGACAAGGTCTGGGTCCACGGTCCCGGCCGGGAGCCGTGGGAGGTGTACGTGGTCAAGGCCGACGCCGACACCCTCGGCAAGAGCTCCCAGGCCGGCGCAAGCGATGACGCTTGCTGCGCCGGCGAGCTCTCCGGACCAGTTCGGGCCACGACCAACTGCGCCTGCGGCAACTGACCCGTACGAGCACCACCGCACCGTCCTGGAAGGGCTGTTCACCGAGCATGGTCCGATGCCGCCGCGGAGGCTGTGCCCGATGACGACCGACCCGGCCGTCGCGCAGGAGCGGCCGGCCTCATGGGCCGAGGTCCAAGGCGTGCACGGCCTCATGTACAAGGGGCTCGGGCAGACCTGCGGACCGGGCGCCGGAGGGTGTTCAAGGTCCCCGTCGACAGACCACTGAAGCCCCGATCGGCGGTGTCACCGGCACCCTCACCCGTCCGCAGTTGCTCGTGGCGGGCCGGATCGGCGCCGACGAACGCCTGCGCGCGCGGTCGGCCGCACCACACCCCTGAAACCGGACGCCGCCCGCCGGGTCGCTCGGCACCTCACCCGGGCGGGCCCCGGCCACCCATGGACCGGCGTACGGTTCAGTGCCGCGTGGGGCAGCCGGGACACCCTCGATCCGATCCTGGTCGCACTCGACCAGGTGGCGGAAGATCGGCGCAGACACCGCCATCGACCGCGGGGCCCGGCGCCACCCGCTGCGTTTCGTCCGGCCCCGCATGGACGTCATGGCGGCCGATGTGCCGTTCTTCGGAGAAGGCGCGGTACCTACTGCTGGGTGAAGGCGGCGACAGCGGGGCGGCTGCGGTGAGCACGCCAGGGTTCAGGGGTGTCGCCGACCCATTCCCTCCGGCCGGGAGTGTCCGGGCGTGCTTCGTGCCCGGCGCGGCCACCAGGCCGTGTCCATGCCCTGATTCGCGATAGGCATGGTCCCGGTGGCCCGTTCCGCGGGTGCGGCCAACCAGCACGGCCTACCGGGCACTCGGCCGCCCAGCGCAGCGCCTGAGCGGGAGTGGGGCGGTGCTCAGGGCAGTCGGCCCGCTCGGTCCGCGGTCCGACGCCCCCGCACGGAGCCCTGGGGCAGATGCGCGAGAGGTAGGGCCCACCGAGCGTTGTCACGCCGCCGTGCCGCACGTGCCCGCTGGCCTCCATGACCGCCTGCACGTCACGTACGTCCCTGTTCACGTCGGTCTGTGCCATGTGCCCACGGTCTGACAGGCCGGACGCACCCGGGGGCGGCTTTTGCCCGACCCACCGGAGTGCGTACCCGCTAAGGGGTGTTGCGAGGTACGCCTCCCGTTCTCTCGGAGCCGATCACCGACCAGAGCGCCGGCGGCGCGGCCTCAGCCATCCCGCTCTTTCACCGACTGCTGCTGGCCCGGGTACTTCGCCACCGGCGGGCGTCGGGCAAGGGCCTCCGAGGACCATTCCCGCTGCCGGCCGCCGTCCCGGCCGGCACGCCTCAGACGACGCCCGTGCCCTCGGAGCCGATCGCGAGGTGGCCGGTGGTCCACAGGCCGGCCGACGGCCTCTCGGAACTCCGCCGCAGATGTTGTGTGGTGGTCTCCAGCCTGAGCATCAGCCGGTCACCGGGACGGGACGGGAAGCGAGGCGCCCCGGCCACCGCTGACCCGCCGGTGAGCTGCGCATATGATCACGTGTATGCCGCCTGTGGATCGAAGGGCTGCGCCGAGAGGGACGACGGGACGATGTGGCCGAGAGTCAACGGGATGCGTGCGCTGGAACTGGGGTTCCCCGGTGACATGCGGGACACGCTCAACTCTTTGGTTCTGACAGGAGCCAAGACCGCCACGACCTGTCTGCTCGACGAGTACGCCGAAGAGGCAGAAGGTCTGGAGTACGTCGGTGAGCGGCAGGCTCTCCTGGACAACGAGGGCCGGTGTGTCGCCACCCTGGAGTTCACCAGCGCAGAGGTGAAGCCCTTCGGCGATGTCACCTGGGAACATGCCAGGGCCGAAGGCGAGGGTGATGTGTCTCTTGAGGCCTGGTGCGATGTGCACCGGCGCTTCTGGGACCGTGCCGGCACCCCGGTCGATGATCACACCCTCGTCGTCTGTCTGGCCTTCCGGGTGGCGGAGGACAGCTGATCTCTGGCTCGTCCGAGCGCGCTTCGGCGGTCTCGTTGGCTTCCTGCAGGCCGGCCTCAAGGGTCGAAGCGCCGCCCGATGCTTCGCTCACGGCCCTTCAGACGCTCCTCCTGCCCCTCGATCCTTCCCTCGATGCCGGACAGGTTCCACCGGAGGTCCAGGTTCTGCTGTCCGGTGCGAAGGCCGGTCCGAGCGAGGGGTTCCCGGACGTGCCGGGGCCATGGCGGACCTGGTTACGGCTTCAGTTCGAGGCGCAGTCCGACCATGCCGACCTCCGGCGGCGTCTGCTCTTCGTCGCTCACATGGATCCTCTCGTGTATCCCGGCGGATCTGCGACGCTGCCAGGTATGAGGCTCCCTGGCCCGGCATCGGGGCAAGGCGGAGACCTTGAGGGTGATACCTGGACGTGGACACTGTGTTACGTGCGGCGAGCGACAGGCGGGTCGGCAAGCGAGTTCGAGCCGAGTGCGTCATCGCTGCAGTCGCGTGCGGCATCAACCGTCTCAAAGGACACCGGTCCGTGGCCACGAGGTACGACAAGTTCGCGGTCCGCTACGAGGCGACCGTCCTCGTAGCGGCCATCAACGAGTGGCTGTGACCGGCGCATTCGACGAGCGAGGGGCTGGACGAAGTCATCCCTATCCGATCAGGCCGTTGAGGATGCCCTTCTCGGCGAGGTAGAAGACGAGGCCGCCCACGGGAGCGAGCATGGCGCACAGCCAGTAGCGGCGCGCCCCGGTGCGCGCCAGGTAGACGGTCAGGAGGGCGGCGAGCAGCACGCCAACGGTCAGGAAGACGACCGCCGTTCCCCAGTAACGAAGCCCCAGACCCAGCCAGAGCCCCTCACCCAGCACCACCATGGCGATAACGGCCCCGGCAACCGCTCGCAGGTCGCCCCGCGCGCGTCGCACGGTCCACCCTGCCCATCCCAGCAGGGGACCTCCGGTCAGTCCAGCCACCGACCACACAGCGGCGGTTCCGAGCCCTCCGCTCCCGAAGGTGCCTCCAAGAGAGGACGCCGTGTAGTAGCCGCAGCAGGTGGCGAGCATCATCAACGCCCCGCTCCAGACGGCGAGCCACCGGTCACGGATCAGCGCACCGGCTGCGGCGGTCCAGATGATCCAGGTGGACGACGAGTTGGTCGCCCGGTCCAACAGGGGTGATATTCCGTGCAGGCCGTACGTTGCCCAGCCGAGCAGCAGTCCGAAGACGGCGGTCGAGGTAAGCACGGTGCCGGGGGTGTCGCGGCGAAATGCGGTCAGAGGAGCCATGTCCCGGAACTATACATGCAATGTATACGCTCGATGCATAGTCGCTGAGGGGGCCGGGCACGCGTCGACCGGGCCGTCCCTGCGTGACGCTCACCCTCGTCACCGTCCGCTCGGGGGCCCTGGAAACACAATCGGCCAGGGGCGCGAACATGTACGGGGAGGGACGCGTCCTGGATGCTTGCCGCCTCGATGGGAAGGTTCCATCGCGGCAGCAGCACTTCCCCATGTCACGAGACCCGAACCCCGCCCAAGGTCCATTCTCGATACACGCCCTAGGGTCCGTTTGACCAGCGCGGCAGTCTGGCCGGGGACGTGACTGGTGAGTTGAGGGTGGCGGTGAACAGGTGGCGGATCTCCGGGACGGTCAGCGAGATCAGGGTGCTGCCCCGGGTGTGGTGATGCGGCTCGGCCGACTGCTCGGGGGCTGTGCCGGCGGCGACGGCGGCCAGGAAGGCCGGCGCGAGCATGGTGAGCGTGATGTGCCGGTGCCATGCCGTCCAGTGCCTCACCTGGCAGTGATCCGGGCCGACTTGTCCCTTGGCGGCCTGGAGGCATTCTTCGACGCTCCAGCGGATGCCGGCCACATGGGCGAGTTCGGCCAGGGGGCTGCGGTGGGTGACCGGCACAGGTAGAAGGCGAGTTCCCTCGTGGTGCGGTTGCGGCGGATCAG
This sequence comes from Streptomyces sp. NPDC047917, assembly GCF_043204345.1. Lineage (NCBI taxonomy): Bacteria > Bacillati > Actinomycetota > Actinomycetes > Kitasatosporales > Streptomycetaceae > Streptomyces > Streptomyces sp. NPDC047917. The sequence continues at coordinate 111,444 of NZ_JBIDCA010000020.1, read as the reverse complement.
CAGCTGGTGGTGCTTGTCGGCATCGGCGGCGGTGTCGATGCGGATCCAGGCCCAGTCGTAGTGGCGCGGGCCTTTCGCGCCGTTGCCGGCGCTTTGCCGGTGCCGGGCAGCCCCGGGCAGGTGGCCGGCGACCGTGTCCGCACGAACCGGCGTGCGGCCGTGGCTGATCCTTATCCGGGTGGAGCAGGCGACGGCCGGAACATACCCGGTCCCGCGTGCTTCCGGCGCGGCACGAAGCCGCGGGTCCTGCCCGTAGGCCTCGTCGCCGGTCACCCACGGTGCCTCCGCCCCGGCGCCCAGGGCGGCGTTGATCACGCGATGGCCGCACCCGTTCTCAGCCGGGTCCGTCACGAGATCGCGAAATCAGAACGGATTACCAGGAGTCTCGTCGCCCTCGACATTGGCCACCATCTTGCGCAGCACCTTGAGCGCGGCCACGTACTCCTCGTCGCTGATGCCCTTGTGAACTACGGCGCGCACCTCGGTCGCCAGCTCACGGAGCCGCGCTCTGGCGGCCTCACCGGCATCCGTGAGGTGCAGGCGCTGCCCGTCGTCGATCCGGAGCCATTCGCGGTGGAGCAACTGGTCGACGACCCTGGCGATCTCGTGCGGCCCGTCGGCAAGGTGCGTCAGCTGCGCGACGACCTCCTCACGGCTCGGCGCCGTGGGGCCGCCGTTCAGGCGGTTGAGTACCCAGTACTGCGGCTGTGTGACGTCGATCTTGGCCATGGCGTCACGCAGATGCTGGGTGACGGTCGTATGGGTCAGGCCACACCAGTAGCCGACCGGCTGAGTGGACAGCATGTCATCGGTGGCGGCCGGGTTTGCCGGCGCCTGGTCGCTGGTGGTTCCGATCGGCGATCCCATGATCGCGACGCTACATTCCCCCGGCGCACTGAATCATCGGAATGCGGCATTCACTGCAACTCGTCCTGGGTACGCATCGGAACCGCCGACCACCGTCATCCTCGGGGCCGCCGCAGCCTCGCGCGCCGCCATGCCACGGCCCGACGCAACGCAGCGACTGCCGACGGCCGCTCGACCGCGCAGCCGACGGGTAGATCACGAAACCGCGCCGGAGTGCTAGGAGTTGCCGCGTAAAGGTTCCGCGATCGTATGGGACGCGTGAGCCGTAAGCCATGCGTCGAAATGGACTTGCCACTCGACCGCTCTGCGGGATGACATGCCTCATGAGCAGAATGGCGCAGGTGCTGGTCCTTGCACGGTACGAGGACGAGGTGATGGAGCCGTTGATGCGGGTCGATGAGACGCGTACTTGGCGGGGCTGTTTCGAGCAGATACCGGACTGGTTTGTCGGCGGGTGGTATCTCGAGTTCTTCCGCGAGAGCCAGCGCCGCGGCGTCCTCGCGGACCTGGAGGCGCTGCCGTGGAACAATCCGGAGTGCGTGCAGGTCATGCTCCACGACGAAGACGACGATTGCTTCGGGCTGTGGATGTTCCAGGACGGGGCGCTGGTCGAGGTATCGATCCCGAGTACACAGCGGGTCCACACCCCGCCACCGCCGTGGTGGGGCGACAGTCCCCGTCCTGGATACCTACGGCGAACGGACGGACCGGGCGCAGAGGCGCCATCGCCGCACTCTCCCGAGCACGAACAAGACCCACGCCTCTGCTGGTAACCGGTCCTGGTCGGGCCCGGACAGCGGCCCGCGACCAGCCCGACCACGGCACCCCACACACCCTTCCCGCCGCCCGCCCCTACGGTGACCGGCGTGACCGCCCGCCGCGCCCTCGGCACCGGCCCCAGGCCCCCGCGCACAGCATCCGCACCGCCCAAACCGCATTCTCCCCGGAGAGCGCCTGTCCGACCTCGACGACCGGCGGGCCCGAGGCGTCCTCGGTACACGCCCCGCAGCGCCCCCGTCCCCGCGACGGACCCTCGGGACCGGCGGCCGCACCGACGAGGAACTGCCCCCTGATTCCGCCTGACACCCTCCTCGGCGACGGCACGGCACCCGATTGGTGCCGCACCCGAGGAGCCCGCACCTCCAGCCCCCGCGACTACGAGCAGATCGCTCTCCAAGTGACCGGACGCGCCCGCTCCATCGCCGTCGACGTCCGCCGCCCTGCCCAAGAATGATGGCCGCGGTGCCCTCGCCGAAGTCGTTCTCCGCGAAGCCGCCGGACGCCTGTCCGCACCGCTCGAAGGCACCGCCCGCTGCGCCCGGAACCGCGCCCGCCCTGTGCGCTCTACACGCGGCCGGACCGGTTGGCGGCCGCGCTCGGACACCTTGCGACAGCGCCGGCGACTGAAATCCGGCCGGATGCGGCTGGCCGGGGAAGGTGGTGTAGCGGAGCATCCCGGCAGCACGCTTGTGTGGTGGCGGGCCAGGCGAAGGAGGCTCGGGTGTGGGTCTTTCGAAGGCTGTGCTGCGCCCCCCGCTCGGCGAATGGCCCCTCTCGACCGAGGGCCCGCCCCGGCACCGGTCGGGTCGGAACCCGGGGTGTGGCATTCAGGAAGGGGTGCACGCCTCGGCGAGCGATACGCTGTTCTCGTAGAGGTGATGCCGGGTGATCCGGCCCTTCTCGACGGTGAGGCGCAGCGCGAAGGGTCCCTCGAAGGGCTTCCCCGTTGCTCGTACGGTCCCCGAGTAGTGCCCCATCAGGACGGCGTCGGTGCCGTCGACGAGGAACGTGTCGGCGAAGGCCCGGGCGTCCTCGGCCACCGTGTGCTCGGCCAGCTCCGTGAACTGGGCGGCGCATTCGGCTCCGGTGGAGCGCGGCCGGATCCACGGGACGGCAGGGTTCTCGGCGAGCAGCCAGTCGACGTCGTCCGCGAAGAGTGCGACGAGCCGCTCGACGTCCCCGGCCATCCGGGCGGCGAGGAACTCCTGGACGACATGGCGAGTGGTGTCGGCGACAGAACTCGCTTCGGTGCCAGTGGACTTGATGGGCATGGTTGCTCCTCGGGCCTGGGTGTCGGAACCCTCGTCGGGGGTCTCGTTGACGTGCACCACGCTGCCGCAGCAGGGGAGCGTGGTCGATTACTTCAGCGGTAATGGCCGGGGGCAGAAACGAGCCCGGGGAGGTGCGCCTCCCTGACAGCCCCGGCTGCACCGGTCTTGACCGACACCGGACCGGCACGTCGCACCCCAGTGATGGCGGGAAAAGATCTTTCGGGCCTGTGCTGGTCGACGTAGCCTTCAGCACGCCGTATTGGATCTTGGCGAGGAGGGAAAAAGTGCGTTTGTCCATGAGGGCCGCAGCGGTTGGCGCTACGTCCATTGCCGCACTTCTGTTTGCAGTGGTCTCCCCTGTGAACGCTGCCGAAGCAGGGCCCGCTGTTCCTGGTGCCTCGGCTGCCGGCTGCTACATCAAGAATGTGTCAAGCGGTGTTCTGACCGTGCGCAGCGGCCCCGGAACCAAGTACACGAGCATCGGGACGATTGCAGCGGGTGGACGTCTGCCCTGTGGCGTTGACCAGGACAGCGTGACGACAGGCCAGAGCTATACCTCTTGTGGCGGGGGGAACGGCTGGATGACAGTGAAGATCAACGGCCGGGACGGGTGGGTCGCCGAAGAGTGTGTAGGTGTTGGCTGGGGGTGATCTGCCATGACGTCAGCGCCCACAGCTTCTCCCCGGGCGCCGGTCCAAGCTCCGTGACTCCGCCCGGCGGTGCGGAGTGGTGGGTCGCGCCGGTCAGGCCTGCTGGCCGACCCTGAGGAGGTCACTAGCGGATACGGTCCGCGGCGTCGTATGCGTCGGTCCGTCCGGCGTCGATGTCGCGGGCCGGGCCGATCAGTGCACCGTACGGTGCATCGAGGCGTTCGCCCACGACTCTGCGGCTGGCCGATTCCGCTCGTGCGTCGGTGGAGCCGCGCGCGGGCCGCCCAGCCGAAGGGCCGCCCCGACCAAGCTCAACATGCGGTGGAACGAGCACCCGGCGCATGACCGGTTACAGCAGCTGACCAGTTCGCTCCCTGTCACCCCGAACATCCCATCGGCCGGATGAGTCACGGGCCCAGATGCGAGCGCCACGCTCAGGCGGAGAAGTGAAGCCGCGTGAGCCGGGGCGCTGTGACCAGCAGCCAGTGCTGCTCCGCGGAAGTTTGTAGAGGGTGCCGGAAGGCAGGTCTGGACACCACGGATGTGTCAGGTGAAGGAGAAGCGCGCTGTGGCTTCGGCGGGGTGGTCGTTCCACGACGTCCGGGGACATCGTGGACGGTGGTGGCGCCCTCGGAGCGGAGCCGGCCGGGACTGGCTTCCCGGGTCATGATGTAGGCGTGGACGGCCGCGGCGATGAGGGCGGTGTGGCCCCGCTCGGTGTACTGCTGGAGGAGGTCCGTGACGTCCGCGTTGAATCGCAGCATGGTCACCGGTGCGTTGAAGCACCTGACGATCGCGATGAGTCGTGCGCGTGCGACAGCGCAGGTCATAAGCGGGATCGATTGTCGGCGCATTCCGGGAACGATGGCCGGTCGACGATCATGAGGATGTTGGTGAGAAGCAGGAACAGGGGACCCGCGGTCCGGGCGAGGCGTCGGGCTTCGAGTTCCTGGACCGCCGGGGACGTGTCCATGAGGGATGATCCCCTGATGGACAGAGTTGTTGATCTCGACGAGGTGGCTGTCGTTCTGGCTGACCGAGCCGCGGGCTGGATGGCGGCTGGACTTGAAGTGGGTGCGGTGACCTGGAGGGATGGGGAGGCGTCCTGGCCTCAGCCGCTGGAGACCGAGAGGGCTCGGGTCCGTGATCCCGATTCGGTTGGCGTGGTGATATCCCGTCCGGCGGAGGCCGTGCTGTCAGTCGTGCTGTTCCGCGGCGGCTGGGCCGATGTGGACTTTGTTGCTGACCTCGACGACGCTGGTTGCCTGCCGGCCTCGGGAATCACCTCGGCATCAGACTTCGGGACCCGTGTGGATCGATGGGTCACTCGTGTCTTCGGGAACCTCGGCAGCGGTCGATGAGGGCTGCGCCGCCTCGGCTCGTCCGGCCGCCTGCTGCTCGGCGCGGGCGCGGGTGGTGGCGGGGCGGTAGGAGTCGGTGCCGGTCTCGATGAAGTTGCCGCCGAAGGTGAGGCGGTCGATGACGGACGCACAAAGACGCGGGTCGGTGAGCGTCTTCGTCCAGCTGGAGAAGGACTCGTTCGAGACGATCGCCATGCTGTTCTCTTCCTCCCGCCCGCTCAGGACCTGGAAGAGGAGTTCGGCGCCGCGGCGGTCAGGTTCCATGTAGCCGAGTTCGTCGATGCAGAGGAGATCGACGCGGCCACAGCGTGCGATGGTTTTGGTCTGCTGCTTCTCGTCGGCGGCCTCGACGAATTCGTTGACCAGCTTCGTCGCCAACACGTACTTGTCTCGGGAACCGGCCGTCACAGCCTCGGTGCCCAGGGCGATCAGCAGATGGGACTTGCCGGTGCCCGATTCACCGATCAGGCGGAGGGGCAGTCCCTTCTCGATCCGTTCGCACTTGGCGAGGGTGTGGGTCACGGCCGCGTCGATGTTCGGGTTGGCATCGAAGTCGACCTTACGGAATGCCTTGCCACCGGGCGCGCTGCTGGATGCGATCCAGTTGGAGCCCGGCGTCGACTTGGCCGCGGTCACCGCCGACCAAGTCCACGTCGTCGTCCAACGTCTCCGGGACGCCGGCCAGCGGCGCGACGGGGACCGAAGGCCTTGGTCGTGCTGGAGACGCGGGTTACGTCGCGCCCCGCATCGCCCCCCGTGGCCGACCTGCCCGTGGAGGTTCTGGGCAGGCTTCGCTCGGACCGGGTGATGCGCAAGCCCGTTCCCGTTCCGGTGCCGTTGCCGTGCCGCTGCCTGCCGCAGGGCAGCCACCCGCCCAAGCGCGGCGGCGAGTTCGTCATCGGTCGGCCGAGACCTGGCGTGATCCAGATGCGGTCACCGTCACGGACACCGACGGTTGTGCGATGGCGACGGCGCAAGCATGGGACCGGCTGCATCCTCGGCTCACCCGCCGGGCGACATGGGGTGATCACGAAGGGTCATTGCCGATCATCGGGGGGGGGGCACCGTGACCGCCTGTCGGTCGAGAAGTTGCCCAGCGGTGGTGTGAACAAGCCCGTCTGGCTGTGACGGTTTGCCCACGTCGTAGCGGGTGGCGGGCTGCTGGTTCTTGGAGCCGAGGGGCCTGCCGGGGCCGGGCCGGTCGGGTTGGGTTTCGGTGCACGGGCCGGGCATGGCAAGTGAGCACGGAGGTTCCGAAACCCCCGCCGGACGCGGAGGTCCTCGGCGGGCGGACGGGGCCGGTCGGAGCCGGGTGTGCGCGGTGACGATCAGCCAACCGGGTCTCGGCGATCGCCAGATCGCGCCATACGCCGGTCAGCCGGTAATGGCCGTAGGCAAGGCGGCGGCACCCGGCGGCTCCGGCTGCCCGGGGTTCCGGCGCCGGGCCGGGAACCGCGCCGGGTCCGCACGCGTCGGTCCAGAGCGTGAACGATCAATTGCCTGCGCTCTCCGATGGCCATGCCGAACTCGCGTCCGACCTGGGAGGTATCGTCTGTGACTATCCCTCCGTGGACCCGGTGGAGGCGCTGACGAGCCTCGTCGCGGACGCCGCCGGCGCCCTTGACCGACGTGCCACGCCGGAGGGGCGTCGGGAGCTGTCCGGCTACACGGTGCTCCTCCTTGCCACGTCCTGGTACGCGGCGTCCGGCCGGATCCTGGACAGGCCACTCCTCGCCACCTACGCCGACGTCCTCGACCGCATCCGGGCAGCCCTCGACCCGGCCGCGTGCCGCTGCCCGGACGGGCACCCGGACGACATTCTCGGCGACGACCCCGAGAGAATGGTCGAGTACGGGGTCAGCCTGCTGACCGCGGTCGGGCGGGAGGTCATCGCCAGGGACTACGAGCTTGAGAACGACGAGATGGCCGTCCTGGACTGCCCGGCCTTCCTGGTCGACCTCGCCGACAAGGCCGCCGTGGCCGTCCGCGGGGGCATCGATTAGCTCTTCGGTGAGATCGACGTCTTCTGCCTCGACGCCGCATTCCTCCCGGACGGCGGCCGTATCGACTTCATCGCCGTCCAGGAGACCCTCGCCCGCACCTGGGAGGACAACGCAGGGCCGGTGGGGCTGTGGTGCGCCTGGCGGTGGCTGTCCGGGCGGGTGGGGGAGGACGAGCGGATCGGAGTGCTGTGCCTCCGCCTCCGGGACGGCTGTTGGCCGCGGATCCGGGAGCCCGAGTTGCGGGTTGCCGGAGCGAGCCCGGCGTAGGCGGCGAGGTGGGCGGCGGAGGGGAAGCCGCTGCCGTCGCCGACCTCGATGAGGATCCTCGCCCCGGTCCTGATCCCGACTCCCGGCATCGAGATCAGGACCTGGGAAAGAGGGTGGGCCTCCAGCAGTTCTCGATCCGCCCGGCCAGGAGTTTGCGCTGGTCGAGGACGGCGGCAAGCGGGCCGGCCAGGCTCGGGACGATCAGCGCGGCCGCTTCGGTGCCGGGAGCCACCACGGTCTGCTCGTCCAGCACGCTGAATATGTCCTCGACCAGCCGCTCGGCCATCCGCGGCGCCTTCGGCCGCAGCAGCGTGACCAGCCGCCGGCAGCCTGCCATGCGGATCTGGGCGGGTGACCCGAACCGCTCCAGCAGGGCCAGGACAGCCGGGTGTTGCAACCGCGGGCCCAGGACCGGCACCGGCGACGGCATGAACCTCCTCTTCGCGTCTGTGTCACGCGGGGGCCCGCCCAAGGTCCGGAGCCGGGTTGAGGTCCGCCGGCCGGGTGCGTGAGGGGCGGAGCAGGCGGGCGACGAGGAGTGCTGCTCCGGCGGTCAGGACCGCGCTGAGCACGGCGGCGATCCGGAGCTCGTGAGTGAAGGCGTCGAAGGCCGCGTTCCGTAGAGCCTCGGCCGTGCCGGCGGGCAATGTCCGGGCGGTGTCGACCGCCCCACCCAGGGTGCCCTCGGCGGAGGCCAGTTGTTCGGGGCTGAGGTTCGCCGGGGCCCGGGATTCCATCTGTGCCCGGTAGACGGCAGTGCCGATGCTGCCCAGAATCGCGATGCCCAGTGCGCCGCCGAACTCCGCGGAGGTCTCTGCGAGGGACGAGGCGGCCCCGGCCCGCTCCGGTGGCGCGGCGGAGAGGATGACGTCGGTGACGACGGCGGCCACACCGGCGATGCCGAAGGATGCCACGGTCAGGGCGCACACGAGGTGGAGGATGCCGGAATCGGGCCTGATGAGGGTCAGCCCGGCGTAGCCGGCGGCCGCCACCAGCAGGCCGGCGGTCATGACCCGGGGCTTGCCGATGCGTGGTGCCATGCCTGCGGCCAGGGCGATGCCCACGGGCATGACGAGGAAGGTGGGCAGCGACCACAGGGCCGACCTGAGCGGGCCCATGCCCAGGACGAGCTGCATGAACTGCCAGTTGAACAGCGAGAATCCGACCATGGCGAAGGTGGCCAGGGCGTCGATGAGCAGGGGCACGTTGAACCAGCGGGTGCGGAACAGCGTGATGTTGATCATCGGGTTCGGGCTGGTGTGCTGGCGGTGCAGGAACAGGGCTCCCGCCGCCATGCCCGCAAGCAGGGAGCCGGCCCCGGCCCACCTGATTCCGTGCTCGGCGGTTGCTTTGATGCCGTAGATCACGGCGAGTACCGCTACCAGGGACAACAGGGCACCGAGCAGGTCGAAGTGGCTGTCCGGCTTCGGGTCACGGAACTCGGGCAGCAGTAGTGGCCCGAGGCACAGGAGCAGGGCCATCACAGGAATGTTGATCAGGAAGACTGAACCCCACCAGAAGTGTTCGAGCAGAAGGCCGCCGGTGATCGGGCCGACGATGGCGCCGCCCGCGAAGCCGGCCGTCCAGATGCCGACGGCGGTGGCCCGCTGCCGGTCGTCGTGGAAGAGGTTCCGGATCAGAGCGAGGGTGGAGGGCGCGAGCGTGGCGCCCGCGATGCCCATGAGCGCGCGGGTGGCGATCAGCATTTCCGGGCTGGACGCCCAGGCTGCCAGGGCGGAGGCGAGCCCGAAGGCGGCGGCACCGGTCAGCAGCACCCGGCGCCGTCCGATCCGGTCTCCGAGGGTGCCCATCGTGATCAGCAGTCCGGCCAGCAGGAATCCGTACACGTCCATGATCCACAGCAGCTCGGAGCCGCTGGGTCCGAGGTCGGCCGTCAAGGAGGGCAGCGTGACGAACATGACGGACATGTCCATCGAGGCCAGCACGCAGGGCAGTACCAGGACGGCGAGTCCAGTCCATTGCCGGGTTCCGGCTCTCTCGTTCTCGTGACTCACGTCGTGCGCTCCAGCTCCTGTGTCGGGTGACGGCATGGCGGTGGGGACGAATTACGTCGCACCTTGCGTACTTAGTACGCACGGCCGCGTACAGGGTAAACCTTCTGGGGTGACAGGGCGCAAGCGAGTTACGAAGCCGAGGATTGCCCGCCGATATCGGTGCTTCCGTCCAGGGTGCGATAGGATTTCGACACGATTGAGCGAGTGTGACGAAAAGAGGTGCGGCGGCAGTGGCGGAACAGGCAACCTGCGCGTCCTGTGGAAAGGGTCTGGAGCCTGCGGACCGGGGCCGCCCGAGGCGTTACTGCTCCCGGTCCTGCCAGGCACGGGCGTATCGAGCACGCAGGACTGCGGAGACGACAGAGCCGGACCTCGCCCCGGCGCGCCAATCGACGGTCGGCTCGCCGGTGGGCGACGACAGCGTGCCCCACCTGTCGGCCGAGCGCATCGCGCGGGCAGGGATCGGCATCGCCGACGCCGAGGGACTCGAAGCCCTGTCGATGCGCCGCGTCGCGACCGACCTCGGAGCAAGCACTATGGCCCTCTACCGGTACGTGACGTCCAAAGACGATCTGGTGGCCATCATGGTGGAGGCCGCACTGTCCGACGTCCCCCTGCCCGACACACCGCCACAGAACTGGCGGCACGGCCTCGAACGAGCCGCCCGCCGCGACTGGGAGCTGTATCACCGCCACCCGTGGATCCTGGCGAAGGTCCTGGTGACGACCCGCGCGCATTTCAGCCCCGCACTCGCGGCGGACAGCGAGAGCGCCTTCGCTTCCTTCGACGGCCTCGCCCTGGAACCTGCCGACGCCTTCCGCTACATGTTCATGTTCGCCTCCTACGTCCAGGGCGTGGCACTGACCTACGTCAGCGACGTAGAAGCCGAACGGCGGTCGGCCAACACCGCCCGCCGGAAGGGCACTTCCCCGGAAGTCGTACGAGCTCCGCTTTTTGCCCCCGGCGCCTATCCACGACTCGGCCCGGCGATGCGCGCGGGCGCCGACCCCTGGGATCTCGACGGCCTGTTCCTCGCCGGCCTTGCCGGAGTCCTGGACGGCATCGAGGCCGATCTCACCCGGCGCGGCCTCACGGGTCGCTCGGGCTAGGACCTGCGGCACGCCCCACCGCACTGGCCGGCCCCGGTCAGGGTCATTGGGTCCGGGGCTGCCGGTGCGAGGAGGCGGGCGACCCCGCAGTGCTGACCGGTCCGAGAGCAACTGCTGCCCGTTGGCGCGGGCCACGCCGCGGCGTGGAGAGGACTGGCCGGGCGCCCCGGCAACGCGTGCCCGTGTCCGAGAAGGTCATCAGTGTCACCGAAGGGCCCGGGATCAGCACGCAGTTGCTCGCCGTCGACCCGGCCGGCCGGTATCTGTACTCGGCGATCCGGGAGTACGACGCCGCCCCGGGCCCGGGCTTCGTCCGGCTCGATCTCTCCGTGCCCGGCGCGCCCAAGGAGGATCTCCACTCGATCCCCGGCCTCGATCCGTACGCGATCAGTGCCTCGCCGGACAACAAGATCTTCTTCGGTGGACGAGAGCCTCGGCCCAAGCTGAGCCAGTTCGACCCGGCTACCGGTGAGCTCACCGAGATCGCCGTCCCTGATCCGGACGTACCGATGATCCGCTGCCTGCTGGCCACGCAGGACAGGATCTACATCGGCACCGGCGCGTCGCTCGGCGCCACTCCGACCAGCACCAAGGCCGGACTCTTCGTCATGGACCGCGCCACGAAGAAGATCACATCGATCCTGCCGAAGGAGTTCACGGGGCAAGTGGAGGTTCGTGACCTCGGCCTCTACGACGGCACGCTGTACGTGTGCTCGACCACCGACGACGGTGCGGCGGTCGCGATGATGGACGCCGACGACCCCACCCGGTACACACTCGTGCAGAGTGAGCAGCACTTCCTGCGGCTGCCCCGCAAGCTCGGCGACAAGATGTACTTCAATGGTGCCGCCCTGATCGAGTTGACGTTGAGTACCCGTACCTTCCGCGAGATCAAGCCCGAGGAAGGGGACTTCGGTGAGATCTGGGGCCTGTGAATCCGCGACGGCAAGGTGATTGTCGTATCGGCCTTCGGTCTGATTTTTGAGGTCGATCCGGCCACGGGCTCGGACACCTCATGGGACCTGATCGAAGCAGGCGCCCCGATCGGGCCTCAGCTGGCGATGTCCATAGCCGCCGACACGCACAACGTGTACGTCGGCGGGACGAACTCGGTGGCACGGCATGATCTGCGCACCGGGAAACAGAGCAGGGTGCTGGCGACGAGCGAGGCCAAGGACATCCTGCTGCACCGGGGCACTGCCTACCTCGCCCAGTACAACGCGATCGGCCTCCTGGCGTACAACCCGCACACTGACGGCGAGTGGGCCCGCAAGCTGGCCGATCTGCCTGCGGAGCAGAACCGTCCGCACCAGATCGTCTGGGACGACCGGCACCGGCTCATGGTGATCGGACTGCAGTCCGACTACGAGTTGGGCGGATCGCTGATGACGTTCGACCCGAAGAGCGGCGCCACCACGGTCGCCGTCAACCCGATCGAGGACGACCAGATGATCCGTGCGGTCGTCGCGCACGAGGGTGTGGTCTATCTCGGCGGCCAGAACGTCTCCTCCACCGCCGGCACCCTGGTCGCGTGGGACCCGATCCGGAGGCGGGAGCTGTGGCGGATGACCCCGCAGTCCAGGCCCACCGGGATCACGGGGCTCACTGTGCTCGGCCGGCACCTGTACGTCATGTGCTACCGGGGCGACTTCTTCGTGATCGACCTGCCCACCCGCAAGGTGATCCACACCGCCCAGCACGGCGCCGTGGTGCCGAACTACGGCACTCTGCTCGCCGACCGGGGGTATGTGTACGGGGCGTCCAGCTCGGACTTCGTCCGCTACGACCGGAAGACGTTTGCGCGCACCGACCTGGTTGCGCTCGACGCGGACTGGTACGGCATCCCGCGGGCCGCAGTGGACGAGCGGGGCAGGTTCTACGCCATCCGAGACCGGAATCTGATCCGGATCGACGTCAGTCGCCGCTGAGCCAGTCGCGGTGACGCATGGTGCGTCCGCTGCCTGCCTTCCCGGTGGGGGCGGGCCGAATGCACCGTACGGAGAAGCCGGCCGGGCGAGCCCTTCCGGTGCGCTGGGCGCGTCGGCTCGTCGTAGGGGGACACCCGGCTCTCGCCGGGCGTCCCTCACGACCGGAGGGGCTACGTCGGACGTGCCGGACCCGCCTGCCGACGCGCCGCCACCGCCGGCCGGCGCCGCGTCGGCGGTCTGCTGCTCGACCGTCGCGCCGTTGGACGCCGAGCCCCCGGTCACGCCCGTCACCTTGCCGCTGCGGAGGCAGGTGATGACGACACGGCCGTCACCGGTGTCGGTGATCTTCCACTGCGTGTTCGTGTCGTGCAGCGATTGCCACTGGATGAGCTTCGCGCCGTCGGCCGACCCTCCGCCGCTGATGCCCAGCGCCGGCGGGGCGCTGCCGTGCGTGGTGTGGATCCCGTACACGCCGCCGCCGACCGGAGTGAACCGGAACTGCTGGTTCACCGCAGAACTCGGCGTGTACGGGATGCCCCCCGCACCCGCGGCCGTCGCGGCGCCCGGCATGTCCGTGGCCCGTCCCGGCTGGCGGTTGATCAGCCGGAAGCCGGTGTACCGCGTGGGCGGCGTGACCGTCACCGGCCCGGGGGAGGGGATCGTGTCTGCCGGCTCCAGTCGCCGTGGACGGTCGTGGTGGACCGGTCGGCCGCACTGCGCACGGTGGCGCTGGTGACCTTCCCTGACTTCCAGCTCATGCCGAGGCCGAGGCCGCCGCGGAGGCCGACGCCCGTGACCGAGTCATCCGCTGCCCACCCCTTGGGCAGCGCGGGCAGCAACTCGACGTTTCCGGGCCGGGACTGCGCCAACATCGCGACTCGCGACCGGTGCTCCGTAGTTGCCGTCGTTCTGGAAGATGCAGCCGCTTCCATAGCGGTACACGTCGAACATGTTGATGGCGGTGCCGACGTCGGCGGTGCCCGACGGGTTCAGTACGCAGAGCATGAAGACGTACGCCTTGTCCGCCTGCTTCAGCCGGGCCCAGCCACATGACCCTCCACGCGCTCGGGAGCGGATGGTCCTCCTACAGGCCGTCCCGGTCGTGCCAGTGGTTCTGCCACCGGGTGTCGATGGGGTCCGAGGCCGCCTGGTAGCGGATGTCCGTGGAGAGGCGGATCTGGCCGGCGGGGTCCTGATTGTCGAGGGACGCGTGGATGACGTGGGCGCTGTGCACCATGAGATCACCCGCGGCGAAGTCGGTGACGAGCCAACGGGAGTCGTACTCCTTGGCCAGGGCGGGCAGGTCCGCGGTGATCGACGCGGCGGGACGGCGCAGGCGGCCGGCGGCCTCGTCCGCCATGACGCGGTAGTGGCTGCCTTCGAGGTAGACGAGCGGGCCCCGGGCGATCGGGCAGTCGCCCAGCGGAATCCAGGAGGAGACGACCTGGTCGGTTCCTTCGCGCAGGTAGACGAGGTCGTAGTGGGCCTGCGTCGCGGTGCCGATGCCCGACTCGCCCGGACCGACGTGGCGGATGATCTTCCTGCGGTGCAGGTGTACGTCGCCGGTACTGAGCAGCCTTCGGAAAAAGGCGATCAGGTCCGGGTGCCGACAGAGGGCCTCGTACTCCCGGCCGGGGACGATCTGCCGGAACAACAGGGAGCGCAGGCGCCCCCGATCCAGCTCTCCGGCGGACGCGGCGAGGCCCTGGAGCGGATCGGAGCCCGCACGGGTCAGCCCGGTCTCGGCCAGCGTGGCGAAGTAGTGACGGCGGAAGTCCTCGATCGTCGTGCGTGCGAAGAATCCCGGCAGGTAGAGGAAGCCGTCACGGGCGAGACGGGCCCGGAGGGCGGGCGGGTCGTGGCGTTCGGCGTCCGGGACCGGTGTCAGGCGCCCGAGCCTGCGGGCGCTCGCGTCCAGACGGTGGCCGTTGGAGGTGAGGGCGGTCGGCAGAGGCCGGTTCAGCTGTCTCGTCTTCATGGAGGAATGGTCGAGCCCGGTGCTGGCAAGGAACAATGCACGGATTCCGAGGAAACTTGGACGATTGTCGACCGAGGTGGTGAGCGTGGCGGGGGGCGAGGGCGGGGCGGGTTCCTTGGCGGGCTACCGCACCCCGCCGGAGGGCGTGCGGGCGCTGGGGATCTTGGTGACCGGGGCCGGAAGGATCCTCGGCCAGCGTCGGCTCCAGGCCGAACGCACGCTGAACTGCTACGCCGGGGTGCTTGTGCTCCGGGGATCGGGGGTCCTGGAACTCCAAGGCCGGGGGCGGCACGACGTGCGGCCGGGGTCGTTCTTCTGGCTGCCTCCCGGGATCAGCCATCGCTACGGCCCGTCGCCGGACGGCTGGGACGAGTACTGGGTGCTGTTCGAGGGTTCCGCCGCCGCGGGTTACCGGAATCTCGGCTACCTCGGCGCGGAGCACCCGGTCGCCCCGCCCGCCGATCCCGACGAGGCCCGTGCGCTGTGCGTCCGGGTCCTGGACCTGCTCACCGGGCCCGAATCACTCGACAGCCACATGTCCGCCACGAGCTCCCTGCACGCGCTGATCACCGCGGTGGGCAGCGGCCGGCGGAGGTCCGTGGATCCGGCGCGCGCCCGACGCGACATCGGCCGCCAGGCCATTCAACTGCTCGACGCCGCCGACGGACCGGTACGGATCGGCGCCATCGCCCAGGAACTGGCCGTGTCCCGGGACACCCTCATCACAGCTGTCCGCCGGATCACCGGTTCCCCGCCCACGGTGTACCTGATGCGTCGTCGGATCGACCGGGCCAAAACCTTGCTGACCAGCACCGACCGATCCGTCTCGCTCATCGGACGGGACGTCGGATACCCCGACCCGGCGTACTTCAGCAGGCTCTTCACCCGCCAGGTAGGTGTCGCGCCCTCGGTCTTCCGCAAGCAGCGAAGACGCTGACGGCCGCCACGTACACCTTGCGGGGAGAGGACCCCAGGACCGTCAGCGTCGGGAGGAGGCAGCGCGTCGGGTACTGGCTCATCCGCTTCAGCGGCCGTCCGCGCACTCGCCGGAGCGCTCAGGCAGCGTCCGGGTCATGACCAGGTCCCTTCTCCACAGGGTCGCCCTGTTTCGCCACACGCCTGCTCGGCGAGCTGTCGCACCTCGTCGCGAAGGACACGCAGTTCTTCGCCGCACCATCAGGTGGTGATACACGGCGATCTGCTCAGGCGCGTCCCGTACAACTGTGGCGGGATGTCACCAGGAGCCAGGAGCTGTACTTGCCGCGCCGGGGCGCGTACCGATCGAGGCGCCGCTGACCGGACTCACCCGATGCGTGCCCGATGCGTGGTCCACTCCAGCGGCGAGCGTGCGGAACTGCGGATCACCGACGCCGAGGTGAAGGTTCTTGCTGAACTGCTACGGCTCGGAGCCGCCTTCATCGACACGCCGGGGACGGGCGCCAGTGCCCGTGACGGCTCTGGCAGCGTTGTTCGTCGTCCTGGGGTACGGGTTCGTCCGTACGGGACTCGACGGGCATAACGACGTCTCCGTGGGCGCCTCGCGTGAACGGTCCGTCGACGGACTCGTCCTGGCGGAGGACAAGGCGGGCGAGCCCCAGGGAAGCCACGGCAAGAGGGGCGAGGGCCGTTTCACCACGGCCGCCGGGATGCCGTGCCCGCCGGCCCGCAGCGCCGCCATGGCGGCGTGGCCCACGATGCGACGGCTGGGAGAGGACCCCGGGCCGGGCCGTCGGCATCCTCGCGTATCGACTCCGCACCGGCCAATCGATCTCCGACACCCGCCGAGGCTTGCCACCCGCAGCGTGTTCACGTAAACATAGCGGGATCAGGCTCTTCCTTCCACCGCGACAGCGCACCTAACCCCCAGCACAGGAGCATCCCGTACATGCCTCTCCTCCAGATCGACGACGGCGGCTTCACCCTCGACGGCGAACCGTTTCGGCTCCTGTCCGGCGGGCTGCACTACTTCCGCGTCCACCCCGGACAGTGGGCCGACCGGCTACGCAAGGCCCGGCTCATGGGCCTCAACACCGTCGAGACCTACGTACCCTGGAACCTCCACCAGCCGAGACCCGACCGTTTCCAGTTGGACGGCGGTTTGGACCTGCCTCGATTCCTCGAACTCGCCGCAGCCGAAGGTCTGTACGTGCTGCTCCGCCCGGGCCCGTACATCTGCGCCGAATGGGAGGGGGGCGGTCTGCCGTCCTGGCTGCTCACCGAGGCCGACACAAGGCTGCGCTCTCGCGACCCCCGCTTCCTGGACGCGGTGGATGACTACTTCGTCCGCCTTCTGACTCCGCTCCAGCCCCACTTCGCCTCAAGGGGCGGCCCCGTCCTCGCCGTCCAGGTGGAGAACGAGTACGGGGCCTACGGCGACGACACCGGCTATCTGGAGCACCTCGCCGACTCGTTGCGCAGCTGCGGGGTCGACGTCCCCCTCTTCACCTGCGACCAGCCCACCGACCTGGAACGCGGCGCACTGCCGGGTGTCCTGTCCACGGTCAACTTCGGCAGCCGCTCCACCCAGGGGCTGGCCGCCCTGCGGGCCCAGCAGCCGAAGGGTCCGCTGATGTGCACCGAATTCTGGATCGGCTGGTTCGACCGCTGGGGCGCCCCCCACGTCGTGCGCGATCCCGGCCATGCGGCACGCGAGCTGGACGAGCTCCTTGCCACCGGAGCCTCGGTCAACTTCTACATGTTCCACGGGGGCACGAACTTCGGGTTCACCAACGGCGCCAACGACAAGCACACCTACCGTCCCACAGTGACGTCGTACGACTACGACGCCCCGCTGGACGAAGCCGGCGACCCCACGGCCAAGTACGCGGCCTTCCGCGATGTGATCGCCAAGTACGCCCCCGTGCCCGACGGCCCCGTCCCGCCGTCCGGTGCCAAGCTCGCCCCGCGAACCGTGGCCCTGACCGAGAGCGCCGGGCTGCTGGCGAGTGCCGACGTGCTCGGGGCGGCCGTCGACGCACGCCGGCCTCTCACCATGGAGGAGCTGGAGCAGGACTTCGGCTTCGTCCTGTACGAGACGAGGCTGCCGTTGAAGGGCCCCGTGCTCCTGGAGGTCGAGCAGGTACGCGACCGTGCCCAGGTCTTCGTCGACGGACAGCCTGTGGGCGTCCTGGAGCGCGAGAGCCACGAGCACGCCCTGTCCTTCGTGGTGCCCCGGGCCGGCAGTACACTCGCCGTGCTCGTCGAGAACCAGGGCCGGGTGAACTACGGGCAGGGCATTCACGACCGCAAGGGCCTGCTCGGGAAGGTCCTCCTCGACGGCGCCGAGCTCGCCGGCTGGGCCAGCCGCCCGCTGCCGCTGACCGAGCCCTTCGAGCTCGGTTTCGGGCCGGTCCCCGCGGCGCCGGTGGGGCCGACCTTCCATCGGGGCACCTTCGAGGTGGCCGACCCGGCCGACACCTTCCTGCACCTCGACGGCTGGACCAAGGGCAATGCCTGGGTCAACGGGTTCGCGCTGGGACGCTACTGGTCGCGTGGCCCTCAGCGGTCTCTCTATGTGCCGGCTCCGGTGCTGAGCTCCGGAACCAACGAGATCGTCGTGCTGGAACTGCACGCCGCGCACCGCGCCCGTACGGTCCGGTTCCGCGGCACGGCCGATCTGGGTCCCACCGAGGAGTAGCCGACGGCCGGGCGCGAAAGTGCCGGGATCCGGTCCTCGGGCCGGATCCCGGCACTTCGGTGTCAGCCGTGACGAAGCTGCTGCGCGGCGGTGCCGTCGCAGGTCCGCTGGACGACGGCCGCACCGTCCGCGGTGGAGGCGCCGCCCACTTCCAGGCACTTGGCACTGTGCCGGGCCGTCAGCGTGAAGTCTCCGTCACCGACACCCCGCACCGCCCACTCCTGGTTGCGGCCCCCGTTGCAGGCGTACTGGAGGACGCCGGCACCGTCGGCCGTCGACAGATTGCTCACATCGAGGCACTTGCCGCTGTGGCGGGCGACCACGTTCACGTATCCGTCGCCGGCGGAACGGAGCGACCATTGCTGGTTGGTGCCGCTGTTGCAGCCGTACTGGACGACGGCCGCGCCGTCCTCCGAGCCGGCTCCGCCGACGTCGAGGCACTTGGCCGAGTGGCGGAAGGCCAGGGACCTCCATCCGTCCGGTGCCGTGCTCGGGAAGGTCCAGGACTGGTTGCCGCCGGTGGTCGGCTGATGGACCCCGACCGGCGCGCCGTCACCGGTCGAGGCGCCGGTGACGTCCAGGAGCTTGCCGCCGGCCACGTTGATCAGGGTGTTGTGGCCGTCGCCGGTGGTCGAGCGGATCCACTGCTGCGCGGTGGACGATCCTGGCGATGCGACGGTGAGGGCATCGTTGGAGACGGAGAGCGCCTTGCCGGTCTTGGCATTGGTGACGCGGTAAGCGGCGGTGTTGTCCCAGTCGGTGGCCGACAGCTTGGTGAAGGTCCACTGCTGTGTGGTGTCCGCCGGGGCGGAGGTGCGTTGCACGACGGTGTTCTTGCCGTTGGCGGTGACGACGGTGAGCGCCTTTCCGCTGTTGTCATTGAGCAGTTGGCGCGGTCTGCCGGTGGGCGCGGTGGTCGCCGCCGTGTCCACACCGGTGACCGTGGGCAGGACGAACGTGGTGACGGAGCCGGGGCCCACGTTGGCTTTGAGCGTCCGGCCGGTCACCGCAGCGTCGCCGTCACGGTGCAGATTCTTGGTCGCGTCGGTGGTCCACCGCTCGACGGGTCCCTCCGGGACTGTGCGGAAGCCGTCGAGGTTCAGGGTGACTTCGCGCTCGTCACCGGTCGGGTTGGTGTGGACGACGACCACACCCCCACCGTCCGGCCGCACCGCTGCCAGGGTCTGCGGGTCGTCGGTGTTGACGATGCGCGAACCGGGGCGGACGAAGCGGCTGTAGTTCGCCATCGCCCAGTACTTCTTGTTCTTGCGCAAGGGCTCGGTGGCCGCGTCCTCGGGGGTGAAATCGGTCTGGATCAGGCCCCAGTTCGAATTCTCCCGGCCCGGCGCCATGTTCTCGTAGTCCTCGACCGCCTGCCACAGGACCCAGGCACGCGGCTCCAGCTCCCGTATGTCGTCGTTGATGCGCTGGGCGAGGTCGAGCGCGGGGCTCATGTCGGTGAAACTCTGCGGGACGCTGCCGCCGATGTCGACCTCGGACATCCACAGCGGTGTGGTCTCGCCCTTGGCGATGTCCCGGGCTCCGGTGCGGCCGTTCGTCCCGTAGGTGTGAGTGTTGAGCCGGCCCACCGCCTTACGGACATCGGAGGCGTACGACTCCCAGTCGGAGCGGAACTTCCCCGGGTTCGTCTCGTCCATCGCGGCGATCGGGGTCTTCAGGCCCTTGGCGTCGAGCGCGGCGCGCAGCGTCGTGATCATCCGGGCCTGGGAGGCAGGGTCCCAGTGCGAGCCCTCCTGGCGGCCGCCGGCATGCCAGTAGTCCGTGTCCGGCTCGTTGACGGGCGAGAGGGAGTCGAAGGTGACTCCGGTGGCGGACTGGGCGCGCTGGAGGGAGCCGGTGAGGTAGGCGGCGAACCGGTCGTACTGGTCGGAGCGGAGGTTGTCCTCCCAGCCATTGGCGGCACCCGAGACCAGGCCGCTGTTGGTCATGAAGTAGGGAGCCGAGTTGGAGAACGCCTCGAAGGTGGAGGCTCCGCGTGCCTTGGCGGCCGTGAGCCACCAGCGCTGGTTGGCGTCGGCGTCGGGGTTCCAGTGATCGGCACGGTTCGGGTCCCACCAGTCGGGGGTCTCCGGGCCGGGCTGGTTCCAGTAGCCGGGGACGGCCGCACCGGCCCGCATGTAGGGGGTGGTTCCGGGGCTGTCGCCGCCGCCGATGTTGTAGCGGGCGATGGTGAAGCCGAGGCCGTCGGCGCCGTAGAGGGCGTCGGCGAGGGCGTTGCGCTGTGCGTCCGGCCAGTCTCCGGTGATGTTGGCGAACCAGGTGAGGGCGGTGCCCCAGCCCTGGAAGGACGGGTGCTGGTAACTGGGGTCGAGGCGTACGGTCAGGGCCGCGGCGGGGGCCTCCGCGGCGCTCGCGGACGACGGGCCCGGGCCCGCGGCGGCGAGGGCTGTCGCGGTGAGTGCCGTGGCGGCGCCGAGCGTGGCCAGGCGCCGGGGGAGCCGGCCCCGGGACGAGACCGATCGGTTGCGGGTGGGGAACACGACCTGCTCCTTCGAAGGGAATGGATGGGGTGAGCCGGATTCTCGCCACTGCGCCTCCTGGCCGGGGCCAGGAGGCGCAGGTGAGGCGGACGCGGGGCGGTCCGGGACGGTGACCACCCCGCGCCGGTCTCGCGGCGGGTGGCGCGGTCAGGCCGCCGAGCGCCACCACTTCTGGTTGTCGCCCGTGTTGCAGGTCCACTGCTCCAGGGCGGTTCCGTCGGCCGTCGACTGGTTGACGACGTCAAGGCACTTGCCGCTGTGCCGGGCGACGAGCTGGACGTAGCCGGAGACGTCGGTCGTCCGGATCTTCCACTGCTGGGAGGCCGTGCCGTCACAGGGGTTCTGCACAGCGAACGCGCCGTCCGCAGCCGAGGCACCGGCGATCCCGAGGCACTTCCCGCTGTGCCGGGCCATGATCTGGACGTAGCCGGTGTTCAGCTTCTTGAACCAGAAGTCCTGGTTCACGCCGCTGCCGCAGCCCCACTGGACCACCTGCGCGCCGTCTGCCGTGTCGAAGTTCGCCACGTCGGCGCACTTGCCGCTGTTGCGGGCGGCCAGCTTCTCCCAGGGGCCGCTCATCCCGCTCACGGTTCCCGCAGCGGTGTCGATGCTGATCTGAGGGGAGTAGTCCATGGTCATGGTGGTGCTGGTGGGGAAGGCCAGCGGCAGCCACACGTACTGGGAGTCGTTGGCCGTGCCTCCCATGGAATTGCCCCAGCGGTCTCCCATGTAGAGGTAGCCGGTGCCCTTGGTCCCTTGCACAGGCAGCACGTAGGCGGTCTGGCTGCGGTAGGTCGTCGGGTCCCCGACGTCCTTCAGGTCGCTCCAGGTGCCCGTGACGCTGTCGGCGGTGGCGTACTTCTGCTGGTTCGGGGACCATCCGGTGGCGCCGGAGGTCAGGAGGAAGTAGACGTCACCCCGCTTGAACATGGCGGGGGCCTCGCGCGACTGTCCCGGCCACAGCTTCTGGACCTGTGACTCCACCGCGGTGTAGTCCGAGGTCAGCCGGTAGACGTGCAGGTCGGCGTTCTCGTTGGCGGCGGAGACCATGTAGCCGGTGCCGTCGGTGTCGACGAACGTCGTGATGTCCCGGGACATGTGGCCCAGGGGCCGGAAGCTGCCGCGCCAGGTGTAGTCGCCGTCCACCGTGGACGAGACCGCGACGGCGGCGCGCGCCTCCCCGTAGTCGGAGCCGTTCTCCTTGTGCATCCACATCACGAACTGCCGGGTCGCGTTGTTGTAGATGACCTTGGGCCGCTCGATGTTGGCCCGGTCGAGCTCCGGGTCGGAGGCCTCGGTGAGAACGTGGTTGCGGAACTCCCAGGTCTTCAGGTCGGTGGAGCGGTACGCGGAGACGTACCGGAAGGTGTTGTCGGAGTTCCGGTTCTCGCCGAACCAGTAGTAGTACTGGTCGACCTTGATCACACCGCCGCCGTGGGCATGCACGGGATCGCCGGCCGGATCGGTGAACTGCGTGCCGTTGGCGACGGTCACCGGGGCTGCGTGGGCGGTGCCTCCGGCGGTGAGCAGGGAGAGGAGGAGGGCGCAGAGGAACGCCATCGTCCCGGAGATCTTCAGTCGCATGTCGCGATACCTCGTGGTGTCTCATCGGACGGGTGTGGGGGTTCCGTGCGAACAGCACGACCGCTCTCGGGAGGGGGAGCGGTAGGCGTGGGAGGGACGGCCGTTCGGACCGTGTCGGGCACTGCCGTTCACGTAATGTTTTCGTAAACACGATGTAGCCGGAAGTTTGGGAGGGGCGTGGGAGCCTGTCAAGGATTCGGACGAAAGCGATCGAGGTTTTGACCCGGGATCCCTGTTTGCGTCAACATGGCTGGACGGGGCACGCCACGCGTGCGTCCTCAGAAACCTCGGGGAAGGAACGGTCGAAGGTGGCGAACAAGGCAACGAGAACGCCCCGTTCGCGCCCGCCTCGGAAGTGGCCCTCCATGGCGGAGGTCGCGGCGAAGGCGGGCGTGTCCTCGCAGACCGTCTCGCGCGTGGCCAACAACCACGACAACGTCGACGAGACGACGCGCGCGAGGGTGCTGGCGGCGATGCAGGAGCTCGGCTACCGCCCCAACGCGGCAGCACGCGCACTGGTGACGGGCAAGTTCGGGGCGATCGGCGTGGTCAGCTTCGACGTGGGCGCGCACGGCAACGCCCGTACGCTGGGCGCCATCGCGGACGCGGCGCGCGAGGCGGGCTTCTCCGTCAACTTCATGGGAATCCGGGCGCAGACGGAAGCCGCCGTGCGGCAGGCATTCCGCCACCTCATGCTGCAGTCCGTGGACGGCATCGTGCTGATCGAATCGCAGATGCTCGACACACCGTCGCTGCACCTGCCGCCCACGATGCCGGTGGTCGTCGCCGACGGCGACACCGGGCACCAGTATCCGAACGTCGACTTCGACCAGGTCCGCGGCACCCAGAGCGTGGTCAGCCACCTGCTGGAACTCGGCCACCGCACGGTTCACCACGTCAGCGGCCCGAGCGACTCGTTCGCCGCCCGACGGCGCGCCGAGGCGTGGAAGCGTACGCTCGTCGCGGCCGGCGCCCCGGTGCATCCCACTCTGCACGGGGACTGGACCGCCGAATCGGGCTACCTGGCCGGACGGACACTGGCGCAGATGCCCGAGGCCACGGCGGTCTTCGCGGCGAACGACCAGATGGCGCTCGGGGTCCTGCGCGCCCTGCACGAGGCGGGCCGGGACGTGCCGGGCGAGTTCAGCGTGGCGGGCTTCGACGACGTACCCGAAGCGCGCTTCTTCGAGCCGCCGCTGACCACGGTGCACCAGGACTTCGATGTGGTGGGCCGACACTGCGTGACCCTGCTGCTGGAACAGATCGAACGCCGCGGCAACGGCCTGCGGCGACTCGCTGTGGAACCCACCCTCGTGGTGCGGGCCAGCACGGCGCCTCCTGCCGTCTGACGGATCCAGGGCCCTGGCGGCGGCCCGTGTGTGTCCGCAGAAGCGTGGCGTACGTTCCGTTCTGCCACCGCGCACGGGTGTCCTTCCTGGCCTTCGCGGGGAAGGGCACCCCGGCTGCGTGAGGCTTCCTTGCGTCTCGTCCCCACCTGCTGTCCGCCCTTCATGGCGCACGCCCGGCCGGTCCGGGTGTGCGGCCTCTGTTCGGCATGCCTTCATACCGAATCGGTCTACGAGAGCACTGCCGCGGTGCGTTGGCCCGTACCTTTCAGGGCTGCCGCATCCGTTGTGAGCATCGATGCAGGTGGCACACCTCGATTGGCCGCCATCTCCCGGTTCATCAGTAAAAATCTCGCTTGATCGCTACGTCCTTGTGCTTGACGCCCATCTGGCGTGGTGCAACGATCAGGCCATCGATGATTACGTAAACATCAATCGTCGACGCGGCCGTCTTCCGGCCTTCCAGCCTGAGGCATCTGCTTTCTCCGCCCCGTTCCCGACCAGTCGGTCACCGACGCAAGGAACCACCATGACGCTCCTGACGACTTCTGCGCAGGCGGTCCCACCGCCCCGCCGACGAGCCCGTTTCCGTCGCCGGAAGGAGGCTTTGGTGGGCTGGGGTTTCGTCGGTCCGTTCGTTGCGGTCTTCGGCCTCGTGTTCCTCGCCCCGATCGGCTATGCGCTGTACCTGAGCGTCTTCCGGGACCGGCTCATCGGCGGCACTTCCTTCGTCGGCCTCGACAACTACGGTGAGGCGCTCACGGATCCCCGGTTCTGGGAAGGTCTGGCCCGGGTCGGCCTCTTCCTCCTGATCCAGGTGCCGATCATGCTGGGCATCGCTCTTCTCGTGGCGCTGGCCGTCGACAGCGGCCGGCTCTACGGGAAGAGTTTCTTCCGGGTCGCGGTCTTCCTGCCGTACGCCGTCCCCGCCGTCGTGGCCAGCCTGATCTGGGGCTTCATCTACGGAACCCGATTCGGCCTCGTCGGCAACATCAACGACACCTTCGGGGTCACGCTCCCCGATCCGCTCTCACCCTCCCTGGTCCTCGCCGCCATCGGCAACATCGTGACCTGGGAGTTCGTCGGCTACAACATGCTGATCTTCTACTCCGCGCTCAAGGTCGTCCCACGCTCGCTCTACGAGGCCGCGGCGATCGACGGCGCCGGTGAGTGGCGCATCGTCGCGTCGGTCAAGCTGCCGGCGATCCGCAGCGCGCTCGTCATCGCCACGATCTTCTCGATCATTGGCAGCTTCCAGCTGTTCAACGAGCCGAGCATCCTTCAGAAGCTCGCCCCCAACGCCATCACCAGCGACTTCACCCCCAACCTCTACACATACTCGCTGTCCTTCTCGGGCCAGCAGCACAACTATGCGGCGACCGTGGCCATCGTGATGGGCGTGATCACAGCGATCATCGCCTACACGGTCCAACTGCGCGGCATGCGGAAGGGCTGAGCCGATGACCACCTCCCTCACTACGGCGGCGGCCGAAACGGCCGGCCCCAGCGGCGCTGCCGAGGCAACCACCCCCCAGGCCACGACATCGAGACGCCGGAAGCGGCACCTGCACACCCCGCTTCGTCCCCGCCCCAGCATCCCGTTGACTCTCGTCACGGGCCTGGTCCTCGTCTACACCCTGCTCCCGCTCGCCTGGCTGGTCGTCAACGCCACCAAGGACCAGAACGGGCTGCTCAACTCCTCCGGTCTCTGGTTCGCCGACGACGTCAACATCTGGGACAACATCACCCGCACCCTCACCTACGACGACGGAGTCTTCGTACGCTGGCTGCTCAACACCCTCCTCTATGTCGCCGCCGGTGCGGGCGGCGCCACCGTCCTGGCCGTCCTCGGCGGATACGCACTCGCCAAGTACAACTTTCCCGGCCGCAGAGCCGTCTTCGCCGTCGTCCTCGGAGCTGTCGCCATTCCGGGCACCGCCCTGGCCGTCCCCACCTTCCTGATGTTCAGCAACATGGGTCTCACCAACACTCCGTGGGCCGTCATCATCCCGTCCCTGATCTCTCCGTTCGGGCTCTATCTGATGTGGGTGTTCGCCGCCGAGGCGGTCCCCACCGAACTTCTGGAAGCCGCGCGCATCGACGGCTCCGGCGAGCTGCGCACCTTCTTCAGGATCGCCCTGCCGCTGCTGATGCCGGGCACCGTCACCGTCCTGCTGTTCTCCATGGTGGCGACCTGGAACAACTACTTCCTCCCGCTGATCATGATCAAGGACCCCGACTGGTACCCCTTGACCCTCGGCCTCAACGCCTGGAACGCCCAGGCCCAGACCGCAGGCGGCGAGGCCGTCTTCGACCTCATCATCACAGGCTCCCTGCTCACGATCGTGCCGATCGTGGTGGTCTTCCTGCTCCTCCAGCGGTTCTGGCAGTCCGGCCTGGCCGCAGGCAGCGTCAAGGAATAGTCCAGCCCCCTTCTCCGCGCGCCTCCCACTTCACCTACCCACCCGCACCACCGACCAGGAGCACAGTCCATGAGAACGCACACCACCCGCAGACTGCTCGGCGCTCTCGCCGTGGTCTCCACTCTCGCGCTGACCGCCACGGCCTGCGGCTCCGACGCCACGGACGGCGGCGCCGGCGGCGACCCGAAGGACGTCAAGGCCGCGTTGGAGAAGGGCGGCAAGGTCACGGTGTGGGCCTGGGAGCCCACGCTCAAGAAGGTGGCGGCGGACTTCGAGAAGAAGTACCCCAAGGTCGACGTCGAGCTGGTCAACGCCGGAACCGGCGACAAGCAGTACACCGCCCTGCAGAACGCGATCGCGGCCGGCTCCGGCGCTCCCGACGTGGCACAGGTCGAGTACTACGCCCTCAGCCAGTTCGCGATCGGCAAGTCCGTCGAGGACCTGTCCTCCTACGGCGCCCGTAAGTACGCGACGAGCTTCACGCCCGGCCCGTGGAACGCGGTCAACGACGACAACGCCGTCCACGCGCTGCCCATGGACTCCGGTCCGATGGCGTTCTTCTACAACAAGAAGGTCTTCGACAAGCACGACATCAAGGTGCCGACCACCTGGGACGAGTACGTGGAGGCCGCCCGTACCCTCCACAAGGCCGACCCGAAGATCTTCATCACCAACGACACCGGGGACGCAGGCGCCACCACCAGCCTCATCTGGCAGGCCGGAGGCCGCCCCTACCAGACGGACGGTACCGACGTCACCGTGAACTTCGGTGACGAAGGCACCAAGAAGTACACCGCCACCTGGCAGAAGCTCCTCGACCAGAAGCTGGTCGCACCGATCAGCTCCTGGAGCGACGCCTGGTACAAGGGTCTGGCCGACGGCTCGATCGCAACCCTCTCCATCGGCGCCTGGATGCCGGCCAACCTCGCCTCCGGGGTCGCGTCCGCCTCCGGTGACTGGCGGGTCGCCCCGCTGCCGCAGTGGACGAAGGGCGACAAGGAGAGCGCGGAGAACGGCGGCAGTTCGCTCGCCGTTCCGAAGGCCGCGAAGAACAAGGAACTTGCCTACGCCTTCACGGAGTTCGCGACCACCGGAGCCGGTGCAAGCGCTCGTGTCGCCGAAGGCGCCTTCCCGGCCACCCGGGCCGACCTGGAGTCGAAGGAATTCCTCGACACCCCGTTCCCGTACTTCGGTGGCCAGAAGGCCAACCAGATCTTCGCCGAATCCGCCAACAACGTCGGCGCCGACTGGTCCTACCTGCCCTACCAGGTGTACGCGAACTCGGTCTTCAACGACACCGTCGGCAAGGCATATGTCTCTCGCACCACGCTCACTGACGGCCTGAATGCCTGGCAGGACGCCAGCGTCAAGTACGGCAACGACCAGGGCTTCGCGGTCAACAAGTAGAGGCGTCGTGGCTCCAGCCGCCTGCATAAAGGAGGCTGGAGCCACGCAGCGCTCACTCGATGTTTTGTTCTGTGTGAATGGACATGAAATGAATTGGCATGGGCATGGCATTTGCCAATTACGCTTTACCGGCGCGGCGTTGAAGTCGAATCAGGAGATCACGGATGTATCTCACCCTGTCTCGGCCCTTGACGCCCTGAGTGTGGTGTTGTGTTATGGGGCTTAGAGTTTGAATTTGTTTATTTTCGAGGGATCGCGATTCCCGGGTGAGGCACTCAACGCCCCGCGGACCGTCCCTCCCCTCCTCGAACGACGCCGCACACCCAGGACGCGGCGGCCTCTGGCTGTACTAAGGAGTTCCCGATGTTCCGTTCCACCCCACGTCGCACGGCCGCCGCCACCGGCCTTCTCCTCACTCTCGGCCTGGGCACGGCCTGCTCGTCCGGCAAGACGGCCGCCACCGACGACCGGGCCGCCAAGATCGACGGCAAGATCTCGATCGCCTACCTCCAGAAGCAGGGCGACCAGGAGTACTTCATCGGCGAGGCCGCCGGCGCGAAGCAGAAGGCCGAGGAACTCGGCATCGACCTCAAGGTCGTCAACCTGGGCAACGACGCCAACAAGACCGTCAGCGAAGTGCAGTCGGCGATCGCCCAGAAGACGAACGGCGTCATCATCGTCGTACCGGACCCGGCCGTCGGCCCGCAGGTCGTCCAGACCGCGAAGGGCGGGAAGGTCGCGCTCCTGACCTCCGACGACCAGATCTGCACCACCGGCCCGGACCCCACCGCCTGCGGCAAGAGCGACCTGGTGCCGCGGATCGGATTCAGTGGCGCACAGATGGGCGAGGAAGTGGGCAAGCGCGCCGCCGCCGAGTTCGAGAAGGCCGGCTGGAAGGCCGGCGACACCCGGGTCATCTCGGCCTGGAAGCAGGACGTGACCGTCTGCGGCGACCGGGTCGCGGCTGCGAAGAAGACCTTCGACGCGGCCGTCCCCGGTGTGAAGACCATCGCCGTCCCCACCGACAACACGCCCACCGGCGCCCAGGACAGGATCGCCGCGACGGTCACCGCGAACACGGGCGTGAAGAACTGGGTGATCTGGGGCTGCAACGACGAGAACGTGATGGGCGGTGTCACCGCGCTCGCTAATGCCGGGGTCGGCGCCGACCATGTCGTCGGCGTGGGCCTGGGTGCCTACCTGGCCTGCAAGGAGTGGAAGTCGGACAAGCCGACCGGTATGAAGGCCGCGCTGTTCATCAACGGCAAGGACGTCGGTGCCCTGGCAGTCCAGACCATGTACGACAAGCTCAAGAAGGGCAAGGACTTCCCCGCCGAGGCATTCGCCCCGACCACCATGGTCGACCGGGCCTCGTGGAAGAGTGCCGGACTCACCTGCGGCTGAGTGCTCCCGGCCGGGGCTGTCGCAAGGACGGCCCCGGCCGGTGACCCCGCCCCGCTGCCCGACGCTTCAGGGCCTTCGACCACGCCTGCACTCCGTCTTCGAGGTGAACCAAGAAATGACCCCAGCGCACGATCCGGACTCCTCCGATCCGGACTCCTCCCAGGGGGCCCCCGGCGTCCCACCCGCCGATGGCTCCCGCCCGTCGTCCATCGGGGTATCGGGCGTGATCAAACGCTTCGGCGAGGTGACGGCGATCGGAGGCGTCACGCTCGACTTCCCCGCCGGACAGGTGACCGCCCTGATGGGCGAGAACGGTGCGGGAAAGTCCACACTGCTGAAGATCCTCACCGGCGACCACCAGCCCACCGAGGGGCACGTGGTCGTGAACGGTGAGACCGTCGAGCTCGACTCGCCGGCCCGCGCACGGGCCGCCGGCATCCGGATCATCCCCCAGGAACCGGAGATCGTCCCGCACATCTCCGTCGCGGAGAACGTGTACGCCGGTGCCCTGCCCCGCAAGCGCGGGCGCATGCTCGACCGGGCCGAGCTCAATCGGCGCATCAGGGCCGACCTCGATCGGCTGGGCTTCGCCCACGTACTCGACCCTGACCTGCTTGGATCCCAACTCACCCCTGCCCAGCGGCAGTTGGTGGAGATCATGCGCGCGCTGACCGGCACCACCGCGGCCCGCCTCATCGCCTTCGACGAGCCCACGTCCTCCCTGTCGGAACACGAGGTCGACGCGCTGTTCGCGCTGATCCGACGGCTGCGCGACGAGGACATCGCGATCGTGTACGTCTCGCACCGCATGCAGGAGATCTTCCAGCTCGCCGACCGCATCGCGGTCCTGCGCGACGGCAGCCTCGTCGGCGTCCAGGACGCCCGCACCACCGACGAGGAAGAGCTCGTCCGCCTCATGGTGGGCCGCGACCTCTCCGCCATGTTCGTACGGCAGCGGGTCGCCACGGACCGGCTGGTCCTCGACGTCCAGAACCTCACGACCGACGCCGTGACCGGCATCTCGCTGCGCGTCCACGCCGGTGAGGTCCTCGGCCTGGCCGGCCTGATCGGAGCCGGGCGCTCCGAACTCGCCCTCGCTCTCGCGGGGGACCTGCCTGTCCACAGCGGCACCGCCACACTGGACGGAGTACGGCTGCGCAGCGGCCGGCCGGGGGACGTCATCCGTGCCGGACTCGGGCTTGCCCCCGAGGAACGCAAGGCTCAGGCGCTGTTCCTCCAGCAGTCCATCAAGGACAACACCTCCCTCGTCGTACTGGACCGGCTGCGGCGCCTTCGCTTCGTGCGGCGGGCCACGGAACGCCTGCTCGCCCAGGAGTTCTCCGACCGGCTGAGGGTGCGTACCCCGTCGATCGACCACGAGGTGCACAAGTTGTCCGGCGGCAACCAGCAGAAGGTCGTGCTGGCCAGGTGGCTGGCCCGCAAGCCGAAGGTACTGATCCTCGACGAGCCCACCCGCGGCATCGACGTCGGCGCGAAGGCGGAGATCTACCAGATCATCGCCGATCTGGCCGCCGAGGGCGTCGCCGTGCTGGTCATCTCCTCCGAACTCCCCGAACTTCTCGGCCTCGCCGACCGGGTCGTCGTCATGCAGGGCGGCCGGATCACCGGCGAACTCGATCGCAGCGAAGCCACCGAAGAATCCATCCTCGCCCTCGCCATGGCCGACGACATCGTCGGCGCCGCCTCTGGAGCCGCGTCATGACCCTCACCAGCACTCCCGCACCGGCCGTGAAGGGGCCCCGGGGCGGTGACGACCACGCGTCGCGCCGCCCCGCGTTCCTGGCCGGCATCGGCGGGCAGAACATCAGCCTCATCGGTGCGCTCGTCGTCGTCCTCGCCCTGTTCGGCGTCCTCAACGACAACTACCTGAGCCTGTCCAACATGCAGGTGATCGCCGAGGCGGCGACCATCACGGGTCTGCTCGCCATCGTGCAGACCGTTGTCATCATCTGCGGCGGCCTCGACATCTCCGTCGGTTCTCAGGTCGGTGTGGCGTCCGTGGTCAGCGCCATGGTGTTCACCACGACCGGCTCGGGCGCGTTCCTCGGCATGGCCGCCGCCGTCGGTACCGGCGTCCTCGTCGGTGCGCTGAACGGCCTGGTCATCGTCTACGGCCGGGTCAACCCCACCATCGCCACGCTCGCCGGCCTCGCCGCCTACAAGGGCCTAGCCCAGCTCCTGTCCGACGGGCGGGCCCAGGGCTACGTGCTGAACGACGACGTGTTCATCTTCCTGGGGCGCGGCAAGATCGCCGGGCTGCCGGTCATGGTGTGGATCCTGATCGTCGTGGCTGCCGGCGTGCACCTGCTGCTCAAGTACACCGACATCGGGCGCAACCTGTACGCGATCGGCGGCAACGACACCGCCGCCCGGCTGGCCGGCATCAGTATCAACAAGTACCTGATCTGCGTCTACACGCTCATCGGCGTGGTGGCGGCGGTCGCTGGCATCCTGCTGACCGCCCGCACCGGGTCCGGCCAGCCGGTCTCCGGCAGCGAGGGCCTCGAACTCAAGGCCATCACCGCGGCCGCGCTCGGCGGCGCCGCCCTCAAGGGCGGCAAGGGCGGCATCGGCGGCACCCTCCTCGCCGTCGCCCTGCTCGGCTGCCTGGAGAACGGCCTGACCGTCCAGGGCATCAACACCTTCTGGCAGAACGTCGCCCAGGGCGCGCTGCTCGTCATCGCCGTGGTCATCCAGCAGCGCCGCAGCGGCGGACGGGCGGTCGGACTACCTCATTGACCTCGCAGGCCGAGGGCGGGCATCGCCGAAGCGATGCCCGCCCTCGGCGTCCGCCGGCCGACGGCCGGGCATATGGCGCCGTCGACACCAGCGGGAATCGCTTCGCACGCATGTGTGCGTCCCCCAGTCCGGCCGACCGGGCCGAACAGCTCGGTGAACAAGGAGACTTCATACGCGTCACTTGACGGCCAGTCCATGCAGCCCTGATCCCGGCAGGCTCTGCGAAGGGCCGGTGTGGGACCCCGGTCTGCAAGAACTCCTCCGGGTCGACATCACCGCCGGAACCATCCACCGCGGCAGTCTGGTCCGGCGCGCCGACGAAAGCGGTCTGCCCGACGTTCTGCCCCGCGTGGTACTCGCCCCCGGCGGCCCGGTCGGCGCCGTCCGGCCGTGCCGCAGCGGGGCCCTGGTCGCCGCGGTCTCCATGTCCCTCGTCACGATCACCGAGAGCGGCCGACAGGCGGAACTCGCCGCGCTGCCCCTTCCTCTGGACGATGTGCGCCGACGGCTGAACGACGGCGTGTGCGACCCGCGCGGACGGCTGCTCGTCGGCACCATGGCGCACGACACGACCCCGGGCGCCGGCTCCCTCCACCAACTCGGCCCACAGGGCCTGCGCGTACTGCTCAAGTCGGTGACCATCTCCAACGGACTCGGGTGGAGCCCCGACGGCAGCCTGATGTACTACGCCGACAGCCCGACAGCCCGACAGCCCGACAGCCCGACGGGCCGCGTGGACGTGTTCGACTACGACCTCGCCACCGGCACCCCAGCCGCCGAAGGCCGTTCGCCGCGGTCGACGGCGGTGTACCCGACGGTCTGACCGTGGACCGTGACGGAAATATCTGGGTCGCCGTCCGGGGCGCGGGCCAGGTGCGCGCTTTCGCGCCCGACGGCGCCTGCCACACCGTCGTGGCCGTGGCCGCCTCGCATGTGTTCAGCGTCGCATTCGCCGGGCCGGCTCTCGACACGCTCGTGATCACCACGGCGACAGAAGGACTGACCGGGCGACAGTTGCGCGAAGAGCCGCACGCAGGGCGGCTCTTCGTCTGCCGCCCTGGCATCGCCGGACTGCCGGCCGTGCCTTTCGACGACCTCATCGCCCAGGAGGCGGCATGAGCACCCTCCCGTCCGCCCTCGACGCCGTCCCGGTCGTGGCGATTCTGCGCTCCGCAACCGCGGGCCGGTTCCCGCAGGTCGCAGACACCCTGCGCCGGGCCGGCGTGCGCGCCGTCGAGTTCACCCTCACCACCCCTGGAGTCCTCGACGTCCTGCGCGAGTACGCCCAGAGCCTGCCCGACACGGCCTCGCACTGGGCGCGGGCACCGTCACCACGCCGCGCGAGGCCGAAGCAGCGGTGGCAGCCGGCCGAGTACCTCATCACACCGGCAACCCAGCCCGCCGTGATCGCAGAGGCCCGGCGGCTCGGGGTTCCGGTACTGCCGGGCGCCCTGACACCGACGGAAGTCCTCACCGCGTGGCAGGCGGGCGCCTCGATGGTGAAACTCTTCCCCGCGTCCCTCGGAGGGCCGAAGTGCCTCCGCGCCGTCCGCGCCCCGCTGCCCGATGTACCGCTCGTGCCCACCGGCGGCATCGAACTGGAGGACGCCCCCGCGTACCTGCGGGCGAGCGCCACCGCGCTCGGCATGGGCGGCCCCCTCGTCGGAGACGCCTGCGAGGGCGGCGACCTCGGCGCGCTGACCGAGCGCGCGGCCCGGCTCGTCGGCCTCGTGGCCGGAGTGCCCCGGTGAGCGGGCTGGTGACGCTGGGCGAGGCGATGGTCGTCGTCGCGGGCGAGCCCGGTCCCTTCGCACCGGGGACGCGTGCCAGGATTTCGTTCGCCGGAGCCGAGGCGACCGTCGCGATCGGCGTCAGCCGGCTCGGCCACGACGCCGCGTGGATCGGCCGCGTCGGCGCGGACGCGGGCGGCCTCCGGCATCGGCGCGGCCACCGCGCTGCGGCTGGCCGCCGAGGGCGCGACCGTCGTCCTCGCCGACATATCCGACGCGGTCGGCGAGGCCGTCGTCAGGAACATCGTCGCCGACGGCGGATGCGCCGCCTTCGTCCACTGCGACGTCTCGTCGCGGGAAGGCTGGCAGCGGCTCCACCAGCGCACGCACGAGCTCGCCGGCCCGGCCCACGTCGTGCACAACAACGCGTTCGTCCACATCGCCGCCGCGGCGCACGAACTGACCGACGACGGCTGGGACAGAGAGATCGCGGTCGACCTCAAGGCTCTCTATCTGGGCGTCAGCACGTTCCTGGACGACCTGCGCTCGACCAGGGGCTGCTTCGTCGCGACCTCCAGTGCACGCGAATTTCGGTCTGCCCGGCCATCCCGCGTACGCGGCCTCGAAGGGCGGGATCTGCGCGCTGATGCGTCAACTGGCCGTCGAGTACGGGCCCGAGGTCCGGTTCAACTCCGTGCTGCCCGGCCCCATCCTCACGGACGTGTGGGACGAGGTGAGCGAGGAGGACCAGTCGATGTCCGCCCGCGCCACTGCCCTCGACAGGCTCGGGACGGCGGGTGAGGTCGCCTCCGCGGTCGCCTTCCTGGCATCCGCCGACGCCCCGTACATCACCGGCACCGACCTCGTCGTCGACGGTGGCTGGTCCGTCAAGAAGGAGTCCAAGTGAAGATCACGTCCCTGCGCACCTATCTCGTCGCACCTCGCTGGTGCTTTCCTTCGCGTCGACACCGACGAAGGCATCACCGGCTGGGGAGAGCCGGTGATCGAGGGGCGTGCACACCGTCGCCGCCGCTGTCGACGAGCTGGGCGACTACCTGATCGGCCAGGACCCACTGCGCATCGAGGACCACTGGCAGGTCCTGACCAAGGGCGGCTTCTACCGCGGCGGCCCGATCCTCTCCAGTGCCGTGGCCGGCATCGACCAGGCGCTGTGGGACATCAAGGGCAAGGCGCTAGGTGTCCCGGTCTGGCAGTTGCTGGGCGGCAACGTCCGCGACCGCGCCCGGGTGTACAGCTGGATCGGCGGCGACCGGCCGGCCGACGTTGCCGAACAGGCCCTGGCCCGCAGGTCCGAGGGGTTCACGGCCATCAAGATGAACGCCTCGCCCCAGCTGGACTTCATCGACACGCCGGAGGCCGTGCACGGCATCGTCGACCGCGTCGCTCGCGTACGCGAGGCCGTCGGCGACCGCTTCGACATCGCCGTCGACTTCCATGGGCGGCTGACCCTCCCCATGGCCCGCCGTGTCCTGCCCCTGCTGGAGCCCTACCTCCCATTCTTCGTCGAGGAGCCCGTCGTCCCGGAACTGAGCGACCACATCGGCGACATCGTCCGCGCGACAAGCATCCCCATCGCGACGGGCGAACGTCTGTACTCCCGCTGGGACTTCAAGCAGGTCCTCGCCCAGGGCATCGCCATCGCCCAGCCGGACCTGTCGCACGCCGGCGGCATCTCCGAGGTACGCCGGATCGCGGCGATGGCCGAGGCGTACGACACCGCGCTCGCCCCGCACTGCCCGCTCGGCCCGATCGCGCTCGCCGCCTGCCTCCAGGTGGGCTTCTGCACCCCCAACCTGCTCATCCAGGAACAGAGCCTCGGCATCCACTACAACACCGGCTCAGACCTCCTGGACTACCTCGTCGACCCGTCGGTATTCCGCTACGAGGACGGCCACGTCGGACTCCTCACCGAACCCGGTCTCGGTATCCACGTCGACGAGAAAGTCGTCGAGCATGCCGCCGAAGCGGGCCATCGCTGGCGCAATCCGATCTGGCGCCGCCAGGACGGTTCCCTCACCGAATGGTGACGTGACTCAAGGAGTCAGCGGTGTCGGCGCCTGCGCACGTGGTGAGCAGCAGAGATGCGGACAGGGACCCGCGACGGCGCCGGAGCATTACGGGCAGGCCCGCCGACGCGATCGGAAGCGGACGCGAAACGTGAACTCGGCCGACATCCACGAGGCTTGAGGAAGCCACACGCATGTTGACGTGCTGTCGTGGCCCATGCCGCACTGATACGGCACACAGCAGTGGTGCATCACGGGGACAGTTGTTTACGTTCCCGTGGGGCGTGAGCCGACGCGGACGGGACGCCGCTCGACTCCGTATCGCTCACCGGCCGCCTCGGCGCGTCCCCCTTTCCCGCTCTCCTTTCTTTGAAGGAGGCATGCCATGGCTTTCCCCGGCGCCGGCCTGTGCCTGCGAACCCTCACATATCAAGGAGAAGAAGGATGAATCTCGATCCAGGCTCCCGACCCGGTGCGGTGAGCCGACGCGGTGCGATGAAGTTCCTCGGCGCCGATGCCGCCACGCTTGCCGCTGGACCCGTGTTCGGGCTCCTGTCGCCCTCCGTCGCGCGGGCCGTCGCCCTGGCGGGAGAGCCCGTCACATTGGTCAACGTGCGCAGCGGGCACTCGCTCGACGTCTACGGCCGCTCGATCGACGACGGTGCGGCCGCGATCCAGTGGCCCGCCAGTGGGGCGACCAACCAGCAGTGGGTGATGGCCGATCAGGGCGACGGGTGGGTGACGATCGGATCGGCGGCCTCGCAGAAGGTCCTGGACGTCGAGGGCCGGTCGACCGGTGACGGATCCCGGGTGATCCAATGGTCCTCGACCGGCGAGGCCAACCAGCAGTGGCGCGTGGACGACGCGGGCCGGGGCCGGGTGAAGATCGTCAGCCGACACAGCGGAAAGCTGCTGTCGGTGGCCGGTTCCTCCACCGACAGCGGCGCGGCCACGGAGATCCGCGCCGATGGCGGCGA
Organism: Streptomyces sp. NPDC047917; assembly: GCF_043204345.1. Classification (NCBI taxonomy): domain Bacteria; kingdom Bacillati; phylum Actinomycetota; class Actinomycetes; order Kitasatosporales; family Streptomycetaceae; genus Streptomyces; species Streptomyces sp. NPDC047917. The sequence goes on along the minus strand of NZ_JBIDCA010000020.1, from coordinate 75,419 downwards.
CGATCCCGGGCAACTGTGGCTGGTCATGCCGGTGCAGGGCGGTTACCGACTCGATGCGGCGTCGATCGAGCAGCGCTCGGACGCACCGCTCGCACAGGCCGGAGGCGTCGGCGGCGGCGGGGTCACCTACGGTGTGACGCGCAACAACTGGTCGAGGAACCGAACGGCGAGACGACCGAGGTCACCAGACACATCGCCTGGCCCAAGGGGCTGACGCTGGCCAAGGACGGAGATAAGTACGTCGCCGGGTGGGGCGAAGAACGGGTCTGCGAGGTCGCCGGGGCCAGGTCACCCCGGTGGCCGGTACCGGCAAGTCCGGCTACGACGGCGACGACAAGGACGCCCTGACGGCCAAGCTCAGTCACCCGGAAGCCGTGGCCGTGGACGCCGCAGGAAACTTCTACATCGCGGAATCCATGAACCACCGCGTGCGCAAGGTGACGGTCGCGGCCCATGGACCGCAAACCGGCGTGCGAGGCGTGTGAGGAGTCTGTCGAGCCACTTCATCCGCCCGAGGTGACCTGCCGTCGCGTATGACGCGTATGGCTCGTACGAACGAGTGGGAGCCGGGCAGGACCCGGCGGCAATTCCGGCCGATGTGGTCGGGGGCGCCGCGCAGTCAGCCGCGTCCGGCCGGGGGAACGCAGGGGAGTGCCGGACAGCGACCGGGCAGCAGGGGAACCCGTGTCCCGCCTGGCGACGCTTTCGCCTTCGTGCGCGCCGCCGTCCCGGTCCACGGCTCGGCCGAGTCGCGATCATGACGGGCCCGACCGACTCTGTGGCCGAGGCGGCGCGGGATCACGGCGCGGCGCCCACACCGGTCCCGAGCGGGACGCTCGACATCGATCCTGAAGGAGAAGCATGGGCACGCCCGAGTACGTCGGCTACTTTCCAGCGTGGGGGATCTACGGCAGGAAGTTCCACATCAAGGATCTGCACGACAACGGCACCGCGGAGTGCCTGACGATTCTGAACTACGCGTTCGAGAACATCTCGTCGGACACCAAGTACAACCCCGGCTTCAAGTGCTTCGAATCGATCAAGCTGAACACCGCGGAGAGCGACAACAACGCCGACGGCAGCAAGGACGCCGGGGACGCGTGGGCGGACTACCTGTGCGCCTTCGGCCCCGGCGAGAACCTGGACGGCGTCCAGCAGCAGGCGGAGGCCAAGACCCTCATGGGAAACTTCTACCAGCTGAAGAAGCTGAAGGAGAAGCACCCCAACCTCAAGGTCCTCGTCAGCCTCGGAGGCTGGACGTACTCCAGGAACTGGTCCGAAGCGGCAAAGACCGACGACACCAGGAAGGCGCTCGTCTCGTCGTGCATCGACCTGTTCATCAAGGGAAACCTGCCCACGAAGATCTTCGACAAGACGGAGATGAAGGACCACTTCGGGGGCGCCGGCGTGGCGGCGGGGATCTTCGACGGCGTCGACCTCGACTGGGAGTGGCCCGCCTGTGATCTCGGGCTCCACGGGAACCACTTCGACTCGAAGAACGACAAGGCGAACCTTGTCGCGCTGCTCAAGGAGTTCCGTACCCAACTCGACGCGCTCGACCAGAAGCAGGCCCGCGGCGGAAAGTACCTGCTGACCATGTTCCTTCCCGCCGGGCCGGACGTGCTGACGGCCGGCTGGGACGTGGACGGCGTGATGCAGTACCTCGACTACGGCAACCTGCAGGGCTACGACTACCACGGGCCGTTCGGGGGATCCGAGAACAAGACCAACCATCAGTCCCAGTACGCGGACTCGGCGGCGAACGCCCTCTCGGTGGAGCGGGCCCTCGCGCCATGGATCGCGAAGGCGGAGCACAAGAAGAAGATCCTCTTCGGGATCCCGTTCTACAGCCGCGGCTGGGAGAAGGTGAAGGACGACCCGCAGCACCCGGACGGGCTCGGCTGCGAGGCGACGGCCGCGGTGCGTACGACGAAGAAGGACAAGGACGGCATCCCCGTCTCGGAAGACGTGAGCGGGAACCCGTGGAAGGCGAAGTGGCAGGCGGGTGTCAACGACTACCGTGACGTCGCCGGGCTGACCTCGCACGGCTTCACCCGCCACTGGGACGCGAACGCGCTCGTCGCCTATCTGTACGGCGAGGTGACCGACACCTTGACGCAGGACAAGATGAAAGTCTTCTGGACCCTGGACGACTGTCAAGCGGCGTATGAGAAGGCGAAGAAGGCCATGGAATTGGGGATCGCCGGGGTGATGGCCTACTCCCTCGACGGGGACGTGACGAAGACCGGCGATCTGTCCCGGAGTATCCGCGCCGGCCTGGACGGCAAGGACAACCCGGTCGGCGAGTAGGGAGCCCGCGCGACGTCGCGGCCTGAAGTTGCGTGCCCGGCTCCGCCGTGTCCTTCCCGAGTCCACCCGTCCGGTTCCGCCCCGCCTTCGAATGCGCGCCCGAACGGGTGGAGCGTCAGCGGATGGCGTGGATGGGAAAGTGCCGCCGGGTACCTCTGCTCACGTCATGCCAACCCCCTTACTGAAGGGATGAGTTCGTGAAGAGAGCCATGTTCGCCGCCATGCTGACTGGAGGTCTGATCCTCAGCGGCGTAGCCGGTCCGGCCGCCCTGGTCGGCAGCGCCTCGGCGCAAGTACAGGCCGCGTGCGGAACCCAGGCGTCCGACTACCTCGGTGCCACTTATCGGACCAGTGACCAGGACATGCTCTACCGCATGGGAGACGACGGCATCGTCTACTCCAACTACGGTGGGCAGACCGAGCACCCCTGGGGCAAGTGGCGGGTCACCGACAAGGGCCTGGAGGTCCAGGGCGGTGGCAGCCCCGTGTGGACCAGCACCTTCCGGGGGTGCGACAACGACTCCAAGACTCCGTCCTTCCTGGTGTTCACCGGTGCGGGTGGTCACTACACCCTGGAATGGATCAAGGTCTGAGCCGAGTCCCGACAGGGATCCCCGCCGGGACTCCTGCCCGGACCCTCGGGAGCCTGCCGGGGGGCAGCGGATCGGGCCCCGCTCCACGATGCTGGAGCGGGGCCCTGGCTGTTCCCGTGGGAGCCGCAGGGGCTGTCCGCAGGAGGGAGCGGGTCGGCAGCGCCGGGTTCCGTAGGTCTATGTTGCTGTCTTGGCCTGCGGACGACCAGACGCAGGTGGAGGACCTGGCGGGCCGGGTCGGTGGCCGGGTGGTGGACGACGACGTCGGGCGCGTAGTGGCCGGTGCGGAAGGCACCCGTGCCAAGCTGAAACACCGGGTCAAGCTCGGCTTCCTCACCGAGGCCGACATCGGCAGCTTCATCGGGAAGCAGTAGCCGACCGAGCACCGCGACCAGATTTCCTGCCCCAGCCTCACCCGAAATGGACATCAGCTCACGAGCCGCCCCCCGAAGAGAATTCCCGGCTCAGAACACTAGGAGTAGTGCTTGATCAGGAGGGCGCCGCCGACGACGATGAAGGCGACGTTGATGAGTTCCTTGGCCGCGAAGACCAGTTCGCCGGCGTCGGGGGCCTGCAGCAGTCTCTGGTGGGTCATGGCCGTGGCTGCGGGCGGGACCGCGAGGAAAATGCGCCCGGTGGTGTAGTCGGCGTCCTTACCCTTGCCGATCTCCAGCAGGGCCAAGCGCAGGTCCCAGATGACTCCCTTGAAGGTCAGCGCGATCGGGATCGGGTCTCCAGCCTTCACCAGCCGATCGAGCAGCCGTGCGATCCGGGCTTTGTTGGCAACCGCGACCATGACCGCGGTTCCGGCACCCAGCACCAGGATGAGGAGGCCGGCCCAGAACCAGGCGTCGCGCCCGCTCGCCTCGAAGCCGAGTTCCATGACCACCATGCTGAGCAGCATGTTCGCGACCAGGGCCAGGGTGCCCAGGTACGGCAGTTCCTCGCCCTTCGCCTTTACCCAGGCACCGAAGTCGCTGATGGCGCACGGAACGACCTGCACGGTCTGCAGGATCGCCGCCACCAGCAGGGTGTCGGAGGTGAAGTACGTGGCGGGCCGCCGCGCTGCAGCCTGTGCCGGTGCGGGCGTTTTCGGGGGGAAGGGCTGGGCTCCGTTTCCCTTGATCAGGCGGTAGATCAAGGTGACCGGCAGCGCGCCGAGCAGACACACCACCCCGCTGACGGTCAGCGGGGCGTCCTTGTCGCCGGCCATTTCGGCGATCCACCTCCACAGTCTGCTCAGCAGCCCGGGATCCCGTGCGGCGTTCAGGGAGGTCTTCAGCTTGGCCAGGGCCTTGGACACCACGACGGCCAGCGCCTGCGCCACGCCGTCCCCGAAGTCGAGGGCCGCCAGCGCCAGGTTCTTGAACGCGTCCAGGAGCGTGGCCAGGGTCTGGGCCTGGAGGTCGCCCGGTTTGGAGATGAGCCGCGCGAAGCCGTCCAGGAGTTCCTTCACCCCGGTGACGAACTTGTCCCCGGCCGTTCCGAGCTTGTCGGCGCAACTCTTCCAGGCGTCGTCGTCGATGATCTCCTCGTCGTTGCCCGCGAAGTCCGCACCGGTGCCGATCGCCCTGTCCTGGAACCAGTTGAGGTGGGCGTTTCCTCCGCCGAGGTCGGCCAGTCTCGCCGCCCCGGTCACGGGGGTGCCCTGCTTCCCCTTGCCCGGCCAGGTGCCGACGCTCCCGGCAGTCTTCGCGCCCAGTTTGTCCTGGGCGTCCTGGAAGCTCTTCTCGACGTCTTTCTCCTGCTGCATGAACCAGCCGGCCGTCAGCTTGCCGACCTCGGCGACCGCCTTCTCGGCCTCGCCGAGCATCGTGTCGACGGACTGCTCGAAGGCCTTCTTGGTGTTCCAGATGGCAGGGAAGTCGAACCATGCCTTCAACCAGTCGACAACCTTGGCGAGCGCTGCTCCGATCAGGTCGAAGATCTTCCCGATGACCTTCCAGATCGCCTCGATCGTCTTCTTCAACGAGGCCTTGAACTCCTTGTAGATCCCGTAGATCTCGGCACCCAGCGTGATCCATCCGGACGTCGCGTCGAAGGTGAGCTGCCGGAGTTCTACGGTCCCGTTGTGTAGTCCCTCGACCAGGTCTCCGGTCGCGATCCGGTTCTGCTCCCAGGAGTCGTCCGGGCTGACCTTCGCCTCTTCGGCGGTGAGTTCCCTGACGTCGAGCCTCGGGATGCCGTCGTCCGCCCTGGTGACCGACAGATGGAAGCCGGGCGAGGCGTCCGAGGCGGGTTCGAACCAGTACGCGGCCAGCTTCCGCATCACCAAGGCCGCGGGCTTGGCTACCAGCGTGGGGTGTTCCTGAGCCAGGGGTGCCAACGGCTTGGCGGTCGGGCGGCCGCCCTGACCGGGGACCTTCGCCTCCGCGAGCGCTTTTCCTTCGAAGTCGGGCAGGGCGCCGGCCGGGTTGGTCAAGTTGAGCCGCTTCTTCTTCGTGCCCTGCAAGTAGTCCTGGGTGTCCTGGGCGGGCCGCAGGGGGATGCCGTCCTTCAGCCCGTCGACCTTGAGCACCAGGTTGGGCGCGGTCAACCGGTTCGGCGTCACAGCGATGGTGACCTTGCCGAAGGCGTCGGTGACCAGAGGCGTCGGCTTGTCCGTGATCTCCGTGACCTGGCCGCCGACCGTGATCTCGCCTTCGCTGCTGTCCGACGCGCGGGCCAGGGTGACGGTGTGCCGGGGCATGGGCGCACCGCACCGGTCGTAGACGGTAGCCTCCAGCCGGTAGCGGGTGACGTCCTTGACCCCTTCGGCGGGGTCGTGCACATGGACGCGGCGCCACAGGCCGGTGGCGCTGTCCTGGACGTCGAGCCGCAGCTCGTTCTTCGTCTCGTCCCCGGTCTCGGTGCCCGCCTCCGCCAGGAAGACGGTCGAGGTCTCCAGCGGTGAAGGGGGTGTGGCGACGGCGGCCAGGTCCTTCTGCAATGGGACCCCTGCGCTGCTGCCCTCGGAGGTCAGCCGGTACACCCAGCAGGTGCGGTCGGTGTCGACGACGTAGATGTCGCGGCCGCCCTGGGCGGTGGGATGGGAGTCCACCCGCACGGTGCCTTTGGCGTGGAGTCGTCGGCCGGCCTTGATCCACTGGCCGTCGCAGACCGCGGTCCACAGGCCACCGTCGGAGTCGGTCACCAGGAACACGGCTTCCTGGCCCATGACGAAGCCGCCGATCACCTGCTTCGGCTGGAAGGGGAGCTCGGCGGTCTGGACGTTTCCCCCTGAGTCGTTCCCTTCCTGGAACAGGGCGCTCAGCCCGCCCGACACCACTGCCGCGATTACGACGTACGTGTCCCGCAGGGCGACCGCCACGGTGGGTCCGTCAGGTACTTGCCCGAAGAACCCACTCACCACGTCGAACGCGTCGGACTTGAGCCACACGCCCCCCGGGGCGTTGCGCACGGCGTACACCACGGGTTTCCCCGCGGCCGTATAGGTCGTGTCGATGGTGTCGAAGGCACCCTGAGGAGTCTCGGGAGGAGGGGGGACGGACACGACAGGATCGGCCCACTGCGTACCGTCGTGGGACAGTTCGGAACTGAAGACCTGAGCGGCCGGTTTCCCGTACTGACTGGGGCTGACGACGCAGAAGTGCGCGACCACCGTTCGGGCACCGTTCTCGGACCGCACGCTCACCGTGAGGTCCTTGAACGACCAGCCCGGCTGCTTTGCCTGCTCCTGGAGCCAGGACTCGAACGGCCGGCTGACCCGCCAGCCCGTCGCAGTGCCCAACGCGCGGGCCACATGCCTGATGTCGGGCACCGGACCCTGCCGGGGGCAGAAGACCAGGGCCTGGTGCCCGTCGGAGTCAGAACCGGCCGTCTCACCGGGATTGTGGAACGCCAGCACAGGGGTGTGCCGGGCGATGTCCACGACCACGGGAGTCCCCAGCACTACGTCCTGGCTCAGGACCTGGGTGACCTCGACCCGGTCCGGTTCGCGTCCCGCGATCCGCTTGTCCCGCCGTGTCGGCTGGTCGGTTTCCGGGCGTGCCATCATGAGCGGCTCCTGTCTCGACTTACCCAGACATTAACCACTTCGCGGAGCTTCGCCGGATTCCAATGGCTGTGTGTCGTTTCGGGGCTACGGCACTCGTGGGACGCGGACAGCATCCTTGGCGCGGAGAACGGTGCCGCACCGGCAGTTGCCCGAGACCGACCGGACTCGACATCTCCCAGGGCTGGCTCAGGTGTGCGGCTTGTAATCGTAGAACTGAGGCTCGTCGTCCTCCCAGTCCCGCGTATTTGGTGCGAACCGGTGTCAGGCGGTGTGTGATCGGCCAAGGACGAGCCGTGCGGTCAAGGGGTGGTCAAGGGTCAAAACGGACACCGGGGTCGGGAGCCGCGGATCTCGCCAGTGCCAGCCCTTGGCGGTGCGGCCCGCCGTTCGTAAGCTGATCCACGGGCGATCACGGCGGTCCCGGACCTCGGACGACGCCGCGCGCCACGGAACTGGGGGCAGACATGCGGAAGAGGCGTCCCCTCTGGGCGATCGGCTACTTCTTGATGGGCGGCGCGTGCCTGCTGCTCGCCGTCGTAATGGCGGCGGGCGTGAGCCGTGTGGTCCACCTGATCCCGGTCGTCATCCTGGGCGTGCCGGGTGTGGTGCTGACGTTCCGCTCACCGGTGTTCGGCGTCCGCTACGGGCCGGACGGGCTGCGATACTCCGGGCTGCTCAACGCGCGCTCCCACGCGTGGGCGGGCATCCGGGAGGTTCGGGTGGCCGTCCTGTCGAGCACGGTCTACTCGTCCGACGTCCCGGAGCTGGTGCTGGTCTCCGGCGGGACGGACCAGCTGTACATGCTGTCGGGCCACAGTTTTGGCCGAGCCCGGAACAAGCGGGTTGTGCGGCTGGTGGCCGAACTGGAGGCGGCGCGCGCGGCCGCGTCCTGACGGCGACGGAGTCTCCGTCGCACCGGGAGCTTCCGGTGCGATGTGCCGCCAGCCCGTTCAAGTCGACTGGGAGCAGCTGCGCACGGGCGGCAGCCTACGACTCGCCGCTTGACAACCATCGTTGGGAATCAGTCACATGAGGTCGTCCCGTGCGAGGTCGGGGCGCAGGCGGTGCCATGAAGGGTGCCGCAGCATTCCTGCCCGGGTTCGGGTCGTGTAGCGGACTTCGCCGACGAGGCGGGGCAGGACCCAGCGTGCGCCGGCCACGTGCGGTGCTTCGTCGAAGGGGCAGTCGTCGATCGCGGCGACGTGGAGGAGGGGGGCGAGGGTGGTGCGTTCGTTGTCGCTCGATCCGGTGCCGATGCTGCCCATGTACCGCAGCTCGCCTTCGTGCGCCTCGCCCACGAGCAGGGCGCCGGGCAGGCCGGTGAGCCGGCCGCGGCACGCGGTGGCGAGCATCGGAGCGATCCGCGGCAACCCCATGACCATCTCGCCCAGGCGCCCGTTCAGGACGCGCTGCGCATCTTCCCGGCCGCAGCCTTCTTCCGCCGTGCGCTTCCCGGCGGCCGTGGTCTTCATGGTGGTCTTCCTGGCCGGGGCTGCGGATCTCGTCGGGCCACCGCATCGCGTGCAGCACGATCGCGTTCTCCCGAACCCGGAGCAGCCCCAGCCGTTCGCGGTTGTGCCACGCGAATCTGGCGACGGTGACTTTGTCGGAGCGTTCCAGTGCCTTGAGGAGCAGGGCGTAGGGCTTGGCTGCGACTTGTCCGTCGATCGCGAGGTAGTAGCTGTCGCTGATCCGGATCGGGTCGATGCTGTAGGCGTCGGCGAACGCCACGATCTCGATCGCCTTCGCGGTGGGCAGCGGGATCTCGTCGAGCTCTTCATCGGTGACCGGGACGAGCTCGTCCTTCGTGAGCTCGTAGCTCCTGCCGATCTCCTCACCTCCAGGCCCCCTGGCGGGTAGTGGCACTCCAGGGTCCAGGATTTCGCGGCACAGTCTCAGCCGCAATGGCACCGCTTTGGCACTTGTGCCCTCCATCCTGAGATTCGCAGCTCGGGCGCCTCGCCTGTTCGGGCGACTCTGCACGAGGCTGGCACCGTCGCCGATGCTGCACTGACACCGTGGTCATCAGGGCGGCTGCTGGGGGCGCGGTGGACGGCACGAGTGCTTTCGTGAGTTTCCGATGCCGGGACGTGGGTGCGTCGAGGCACCGACCTGCTGGGAGCGGTTCTCGGAGCCGTTCTGGACGGAGTGTTCCCGAGGGAGGCGTCCCCCCTCTTTCCAGCGTATGAGCGACCACAAGTCAGGCTGCCGTGCATCACCTGCTGTGGACTGGGCACCTCGATACTGATCTCGACGGCGCGCTTCACCCTTCGCGCATGCTGCGGTTCGCACCATGACCTGGTCGGAACGCGCATGGGTGTGGGGACACGGTTCCGGTACGACGGGGAGACCGTCGAGGTGGTCGAGCCGGTTGCCACAACAGACGGCAACGAGGTCGTCCTTCAGGACGGCCAGGCGCGGGTACGTCGCGTCTCGCTGCAGGAGTGGCTGTTCTCCGGTCGCGCGGTCGTTGACTCCGGCAGCCCTGGTCCGGCAGGGAGTGACCCTGGGGAGATCGCCACGATGGTACTCGGGCAGCTGAGCGAGCCGGAGACGCAGAGAATCCGAGACGCCTACAGCGGACCGTGAGGGACGGAGACCGCGCCGGGGCCGAGGGCCGCAGCGGGCCGCTCCGGACACCCGCCGGTTGAAGATGTGACGAAGCGTCAATTCTGGCCACTCGCAGTTCAGTTCTAGCCAAACATCCCCCCGACCCCGGACCCCAGCGCTGACAGGCACCCCTGGGGCGGGCACGATGCTCCGACATTCAACGGGGGGCGTAATGAGCGCTGACGAGGGCGGAACCGGGCTCAAGGAAGAGGGCGGTCCGGGGGACCGGGAGGAGGACGCGGCCGACGCGGAGCTGGCGCTGCGCGTCTTCACCGGGGATGAACGCTGGGGCTGGGAGTTCGTCCAGCCTCCCGCGCCTCCGGCACACCGCGATGCCGGCAACCCGCCCGTATACACGGACCCTTCCGACTCCGAGGTGCGTTCAGCCCAGGAGCGGGCCATGGGCGGCAAGAACACCTCCAGCTCCGGCTGCGCGATCCTGATTGCGGGCATCGCGGCGTTCGCGGCCGGCGGAATGGGGGCCGCGGTCATCGTCGTCATACTTGTCATCGTCGTGTTCGCCATGACCTCACCCCAGGCCAAGCTGCGGGCCGCCGAACACCGGCTGGCCTCCGCGAGGCAGCGGGCCCGGAACGACTACGAGGCACGCACGAAGGCCTGGCAGCAACGGCTCGCCGCCCACAACGCCGAGCACCTTCGCCACAACGAGACGCTGGAGACCTGGTTCCCGATCTCGCTCACGTCCAAGCCCAGCCGCATCGACGTCTTCGGCGGTACGGGCAACGGCTGGGCGAGCCTGCTCGCCACGCTCGGCGGGCCGCTCCTCGGCGGGGGCCAGTCGGTGGTGGTCCTCGACCTGAGCCAGCAGGCGGTGGCCCTGGAGCTGGCCGGCCTCGCCGCCCGGCGCGGGGTTGCCGTCAGCCACGTACCCATGCCCGGGGCCCTGCTCGGGCAGGACCTGCGCGAGGAGTTCACCTCCGAGGAACTGGCCGAGGCCTTGGCCGAGGCGCTGGCGTCCATGCGCCCGCCCGGCGCGGACATCGACCTCCACACCATCGACGTGGACGTGGTCCAGACCGTGGCGGACCTGCTGGAAGGCCCGGTGACCTTCGCCCGCCTCGCCGCCGGACTGCGCGTCCTGCTCCGCGTGTACGACGTGGACGCCCAGGGGCCGGGCGCGCTCAGCCTGTCCGAAGTGGACTCGATCACCCAGGCCGTCGACCTGCTGGGCCAGGGCGAACGCGTCCAGAACGAGCTCCGCTACGTGCGGGCCCAGACGGAGCTGCTCACGAAGGCGGAGGCGGCGGCCACCCCCGACGCCCTCGCATCGGGCTGGTGGCGGCCCGGCGGCCTCACCGTCGTCACCACAGAGGACCTGGTCCAGCGCCGCAAAGACCTGACGGACCGCTTCGTCTTCTTCCAGCTGCTCCACACACTGCGCAAGCGCGCCTTCGCCCCCGGCTCGGGCACGCTCGTCGTCGCCGGAGCGGACCACCTGGGTCGGGAAGCCCTCGAAACCATGGGGCGCCAGGCACGTACAGCGGGAGTGCGGCTGGTCTTCCTCCTGGAACACCTCAGGGAGGCCACCGTCCAGGTTGCCGGCGGATCCGACAGCGCGACGGTGTTCATGCGTATGGGCAACGGCGAGGAGGCCAAGGCGGCCGCGCAATTCATCGGTCAGGAGCACAAGTTCCTCGTGAACCAGCTGACCCGGCAGGTCGGGGAGACCGTCACCGAAGGGCGCGGCACCAGCTACAGCTACCAGCGCGGCCTGTCGGACACGGAGGGCTTCAACCGGGGCGGAGGCTGGAAGTCCGGCAGCAACTGGGGCAGTTCCCGCTCCTCCTCCACCTCACTGTCCCGGAGCTGGCAGGACTCGACGAACACCTCGACCGCCCGATCGACGACGACCGGCGAAAACCTCACCCGTGTCTACGAGTTCACCATCGAGCCCACACAGCTCCAGGCCCTCCCCGTAACCGGACTGGTGCTCGTCGAGGCTGGCCCGGGCGGCCGCCGCGTTGTGTTCGGGGACTGCAATCCGGGGATCAACTTCTTGCCCCGGCTGTCCCCCCGACCGCGTCCGAGCCTGACGTGACCGGGGAGTTCGGCGCCCCGCCCCGACCCGCGGGGCTTGCCTCGTACCGCTTCCACCGGCTGCTCACCGTGCCCCGCCGCCCGGAGGACCCGCGCACCGAGGACCGTACCGCCGCGCAGCTCACCGCCGCCGTCACGGCGGCCCACGCCGTACTCGGCCACCTCGGGACAGAGAACCCGCACGAAGGGCTCCCCGTGGGGCTCGCCGCGGCGTGGGCCCGCCCGGGACCCCACCAGCCGATGCACTTCCTCGTGGGCGGAGCCCCGTACTTCCCGCCCGCCGGACAGGAGCCGCGCGCGGAAGGAGAGCATCCCCTGAACTATCCGCCGGGGGCGACCGCCCGCGGCGTCCCGGCGGGCGAGGCTTCCACGCTGCTGGAGCGGATGCCGTACTGGCTGCCCTGCCTCGGGTCCCACGACGCCTTGAGGATGGGCGACGACGAGCGCGCCCTGCCGACGGAGCGCCGTGGCTCCTTCGACGACTCCGTGGCCCACCTCCCGGAAGCCTTCGCCTGGCTGGTGCTGGCCGAGCCCGTCCCGCACGAGCGGCTGGAGCGGGAGCGCGCCGCGCTGTCCGTACTGCTGCCCCGGCTGCGCCAGCGGGAGAACTCCGAGGCCGACCGAGTGGCGGCCGAACGTGCCGAGGCCCGCTACCGCGAGCTGACGCGAGCACTTGCCACCGGGGTCTGGAACGTACGCGTACTGGTCGGTGCCCAGCGGCCCGAGTCCGCGCTCGCCTCGGCGGCACTGCTGTGCGGAGCGGGTGACCTGGACGACCTGCCGTACGTTCTCGTGCCGGCCCGGCGTCCGGTACCCCTGACGGACGCGCTGGCCGAGTCCACTCCCGCCGCCACCGGGTCCGGACCGCCGGGATCCACTCCCTTCATCGCCACCGCGGAACTGGTCGCGGCGCTCGCCAGGCCGCCGCAGCGCGAACTGCCCGGAATCCGTACGGTGGCTCCGAACCGCTTCGACGTCACCGCCGACGACCCGGGGCAGGACGCGGCCGCCGACGGCTTCCTGATCGGCGACATCCTGGACGAGTCCCTGTCCGCCGCAGGCCGGCTCCACGTCTCGCGCTCGACCCTGAACCGGCATGCCTTCGTCTGCGGGGCCACCGGTTCGGGCAAGTCACAGACGGTACGGAGCCTGCTCACCGCCCTGTCCACTCACGAGCGGCCGATCCCCTGGCTGGCGGTCGAGCCGGCCAAGGCCGAGTACGCGCGTATGGCCGGACGCCTCGCCCCGGCGGGCGGAGGGGAGGCGGCGCACCGCGTCACCGTGATCCGGCCCGGGGACGTGGACGTCCCGCCGGCTTCGCTCAACCCGCTGGAGCCGGAGCCCGGATTTCCGCTCCAGAGCCACGTGGACCTCGTACGGGCCCTCTTCCTGGCGGCGTTCGAGGGACACGAGCCGTTCCCTCAGGTGCTGGCCCGGGCCTTGTCCCAGTGCTACACGGCGGCCGGCTGGGACCTCGTCACCGGCGAGCCGCGCCCGCCCCACAAGCCGAAGTACCTACTGGCCGAGCCGGACGAGCCCCGGACGGCGGTCTACCCCACGCTCGGCGATCTCCAGTCGACCGCTCAGCAGGTCGTGGAGATGATCGGGTACGGCAAGGAAGTCACCGCGGACGTCAGGGGGTTCGTCGACGTCCGCATGGGTTCGCTGCGGGAGGGCACGCCGGGCCGGTTCTTCGAGGGCGGTCATCCGCTCGACATCGCCGGCCTGTTGTCCGGAAACGTGGTCCTCGAACTGGAATCGATCACGAACGACCAGGACAAGGCTTTCCTCATCGGTGCCGTGTTGATCAGGCTGGTCGAGCACCTGAGGGTCCACCACGGCGCGGGAGGCGTGCCCTTGCGCCACGTCCTGGTGGTGGAGGAGGCGCACCGGCTGCTCAAGAACGTCGAGGACGGCCCCGCGGCCGCGGCCGTCGAACTCTTCGCCTCGCTCCTGGCCGAGATCCGCGCGTACGGCGAGGGCGTCGTCATCGTGGAACAGATACCCAGCAAGATCCTGCCCGACGTGATCAAGAACAGCGCGCTGAAGATCATGCACAGGCTTCCCGCGGAGGACGACCGCCGGTCCGTGGGCGCCACCATGAACCTCCAGCAGGAGCAGAGCGAGAACGTCGTCTCCCTGCCGCCGGGACGCGCCGCGGTGGCCGCCGACGGCATGGACCGGCCGGTGCTGACGGCGATGCCGCACGGTGAACACGACGAGAGCACGAAGGACGCGTCGACGGCGCCGCCCCTGCTCGCCGGACGCAGTCCGCTCTGCGGGGCCTCCTGCCGCCGCGAGCCGTGCACCCTGCGCACGATGAACGACTGTCACCACCTCTCCGTGGTTCCGCTCCACCTGATCTGGGCGGAAGTGGCCGCGATGGCCCAGGCGATGGGCATGGCGGCGCCCGAGCCGAGCGGAGCGGTTCGCTCCGCGCTGACGGCCCTCCCCGAGCGCGACCTGGAGTGCACCCTCGTGTACCTGGTGGAACGGACCGTCGGCGCGCGCGAGTCCCTGATGCGGGACGAGGTCGACCCGACGGACTTCGCCGAGCGACTGCACGCGGTACTGTCCTGCGCTCTGCGCGGTGCAGAGCCTCCGGGCGGGGACCGGCGCCGCTACACGTACGCCAACTACCGCTTCCGGGACGTGATCGCGGCGATCGCGCGAGCCCGCAAGGCGAATCCGGACGGCCCGCACAGCTACCCCGAGCACGCGGCGCAATGGGCGGCCAGAGGTCTGGTCCTGACCGGGACCTCGGGCGCGGAACACCGCCTCCAGGTCCACGCCCTGCCCGGCTACGGGCCGGAGAAGCTCCACGCCCGGGTCGGCGACGTGGACCGCAGCGGCTTGCGCGACGCGGTGTCGGCGGTGACGGGCGGCACGACGCGGGAGCACGTCACACGGGCCTTCGCGCTGGCCTGCGCGGAGGGTCCTCTATTGAACGCGGTAGTGGCCGAGACGGCGGTGCGCGTGGCCATGGTGTGCGTCGAGGGAAGAGAGCCCCGTTCATGAGCGAGCTCGGCGGTGCGTCCGACGCGCCACCCCCTCCACCGCCCCCGCCGCCGCCGGTCGACGCGCAGGCGCACCGGGACGGGGACGAACCGGACGAGGCGGGGGCCGAGGGCACAGGGGCCCAGGACGCCCCCCAAGGGGATCCTGATTCCGAAGTGCCCGAACCGGAACTGCAACCGCAATCGGAAACACACGACATACCCACCCCCACCTCCGAGCAGCCGACGGACGGCAACGTCGGTACGCAGGAGACGCAGGCACGGGCCGATCAGCCGGAGCCCGAGCCCGAGCCGTCGTCGGCCGATCAGAACCCCCCGGACGGCACCGACCGCCCCGCAGCGACCGCATCCGACGACTCGTCCGAGAACCCGGACCCGGTTACCCCGGGGGAGTCCACACCCGACGAGCCGACCATGGACTCCCCCGAACCGAACCCGGAGCCTGAGCCGAACCCGGAGCCCGAACCAGAGCCGGAACCGGAGCCGGAACCGGAGCCGGAACCCGAGCCGGAGCCCGAGCCGGAGCCCGAACCAGAACCGGAGTCCGAACCGGAACCAGAACCAGAACCAGAACCGGAGTCCGAACCGGAACCAGAACCAGAACCAGAACCGGAGTCCGAACCGGAGCCGGACCGGGAAGCCGAACTCGAAAGCGAGCCAGAGCCAGAAGCCGACACGGAACCCGAAGCCGAGTCCGTACCCGCGCCGCAGGACGTATCCGAACGCGAACCCCAGGTCGAAGAGGAGCCCGAACAGGAACCGGAACCGGACACACAGGCACCACAGGACGGCTGGCCCGTCGACCTTCCCGGGGAAGCCCCGTCCGAAGCTTCGCCGGACGAGGCCGACCGTCCCGAGCAGGGCGACGTTGCGGAGGAGGCACTGGACGGAGCCACCCCGTCCGATCGGTCAGGTATGCCCGAGCAGACCGACACGCGAGATCAGGACCCCGACGGAGTACCCGCCGTCGAGGGAGCGGACGACCAGGCATCCCCTGCCGCCGAAACCGCCGAGACGGTGGCGAAGGTCGCCGAAGGCATGGGAAAGCTCGCCGTCGCCGTGACCGAAGCTGCCGTGGACATCGCGGGACAAGCCGTGAACGCTGCGGAGGGGGCCGCCGCCGGCGCGTCCTTCGACTTCCGGGCCGACGCCGCGACTCGGGGGTTCTCAGACGGCGCGAGCCGGGGGGACGCCTCTGCGGAACCGACGGAACCGACCGAACCCAGTGGGGACTCCGAAACGTCCACGTCCACGCCCGAGACAGAGACAGTCGAGGGCGGCGTCCTGGACAGGCTGAGGCAGCTCGCGGGCAGGGGACCGGAGGCGAGCGAGGCCGAACGTCTGACAGGCACGGTCGATCGCCCCGCCTTCCAGGATCCGACCCTGGATCGGCAGTATGTTCCCGACCGTTACGGCACACCTCTCGACCGTGCCGACGGCACGCAGACACCCCTCTTCGACGAAAATCTCGGACGCGAGCAGGCAAAGCAGGGAAGTATCCAGGATTGCGGCATCATCGCCACGTTCTGCGGAGTCGCCGCCCATCGCCCCGAAGCGATACGCGCATTGATGTCACAGACCGAGGACGGCAATTACTCGGTCAAACTGCATGAAGCGACCAGGGCCCCTGGCGACAGATTCCTGCCCACAGGACGTGAGATCCAGCTCACGGTGACGCCCGAGCTTCCCGTATTCGACGCCGACCCCAGCACACCCGCCTTCGCGACCTCCGGAGACGGCGGGACGGCGTGGGCGCCCATCCTGGAGAAGACGATCGCGGCCAGCGATCAGGGGTGGGACACACGACGCCGTGACTTGTGGGCCGAGAAGCAGCAACTCGCCGGCGCACCCGAAACTCCAGAGGGTTACGTCCGGCTCGAAAAGGGGAGCACCGCATTCGACCGTGCCGAACTACTCACTCAGCTCACCGGCGAGCCTGCCGTCGTGTTGGACTTCCCCGACCAGTACGACCGCCATGGACGCAGCCCGAACGCGCAGCTCATCGGTGACATCCGGCAACGACTCACCGACGGGAAGCCAGTGCTGGTCGGCACTCATCACCCCAGTGAGGTCAACGGCCCGCTGACGAACGACCTTCAGAAGGAACACGCATACGAGGTGACCGAGGTCGACGACAGAGGAAGGCTTCATCTGCACAATCCCTTAGGTATCAACCATCCCGAGCCTTTGACGATCGCACAGTTCAGGGCCAACATTCGGCCGCAGTATTCCACTTTGGAGTAACCACATGGCATCTGAGATCTCCATCAGGCGGGGAGCCCCGACACGGGCTGCCATCGCTTTGTTCGGCGTGATAGACGTGGACGCCCGCCCTGGGTATCCACTGACGGTCCGCCTCGGTTTCGACGACGGCGAAGAGCACCGGTACACCCTCGAACCGGGTGACACCTTTCGCGTTCGGGACGAGACCTGGGTACTCCATCGCGTGGAGGACCCCGCCAACGACTGGCGGGTATTCATCCGCAAGGTCGAGTAGCAGCGCCGTCTCGGCGTCGCCGAGGACGCCTCCTGCGTCTATGGCTGTGGTGGTCGGGCACCGGCGCCACCACAGCGGACTTCGACCGCTGCTGGCATTCCTTCCTGCGACGCTTCGACCACACGTTTCGGCTGTTCAAGCAGACACTCGGCTGGACCAAGCCGCGGCTTCGTAGCTCGGAAGCGACGGACCGGTGGACCTGGCTGGTGATCGCCGCCCATACCCAGCTCCGACTCGCCCGCCCGCGGGCCACCGATCATCGTCGACCCTGGGAGAAGGTGGCCGAGCCGAATAAAACTGACACCCGGCCGCGTCCGCAGAAGGGTCAGAAACCTGCGCAGAGCATGGGTTCTCCAGCCGGTGCGCCCAAACCGTCCCGTCCCGGACCAGGCAGGCCGCCTGGCTCGAAGAACCGCCGCCCCGCC
The DNA here is from genome assembly GCF_043204345.1 of Streptomyces sp. NPDC047917. Classification (NCBI taxonomy): domain Bacteria; kingdom Bacillati; phylum Actinomycetota; class Actinomycetes; order Kitasatosporales; family Streptomycetaceae; genus Streptomyces; species Streptomyces sp. NPDC047917. Next base: position 57,912 of record NZ_JBIDCA010000020.1, on the reverse strand, counting down.
GTTCGCCACGACGTGGGCAGAGTTCTCGCCACTGGTGAGGCATACAACCGACCCGCCCACCACAAGGCCGATACCAAACCGCGCCGAACCGGTTAAAAGACAAGCTTACGGGCAGAGGTAATCGTGTGAAAATCCTTTTGACTGCATAACGATCTCCCCCTAGCGTGACGCGCAAGTACTGAATGATCACGCTTGAAGGGGTGCGAAATGAGACGTATCGCTAAGCTGACAGCACAAGCAGCGGTGGTGTCCATGGGGCTCACCACGTGTCTGGTGGTCAGCGCGGGTTCTGCCCAAGCAGCTGTCTACAGCTGCCGGGCATCGTTCAATAACAGTGACAACTTGGCAGAGGCTACCTGCGACGGGGGATTCGGACGGTACCGGGTGAAGGCGAACTGTGCCTCGCCCAACTATCCCTACTCGATCACCATCTATGGCCCCTGGAAGTCCCGGGCGTCCGGTGAGGTGCATCAGAGCTACTCCCTGGTGGACGGTGACGCGTACAACTGCCACATCACCAGCGCCTCGACGGACGTCTAGGAGATCGCTCCCTGCCGCTCCGGCGGGCTCGGGCGGTGTGCCTGACGCTGATGTCTCTCCAGCCTCGTAGTTTCGTGACGGTCCGCCGCCGAAGTCGGTGGACCGCCTTCGCGTGCTGGGGTGAGGCTGGGCAGGGTTCAGGTCCGAGTGTCGCCTCGGGATGGCACAGGGTTCCACTGCTCCGGGTGTTGAGGTGCTGTTGAGCGCCTGCTCTCGATCCCCGGTGCGCGGGCGGGTTCCGCGTCGAGTCGCGGAACCCGCGTGTCTCGTCTGAACCTCAGGCGAACATCCACCCCTGTGCGCGAACCACCGATTCGGCGGCTATTGCCACCGGTTCGGTGAGCACGGCCTCAAGCGCCGGTGCCACACCGCCGTCGGTTGTGCTCGGCGGCGGCCGTCACGAGCCCTGGCCACCTTCTCCGCCCAACTGACCTGTGCCCTTACGACTTGGGGAACCGCAGGCTACTGTTCAGCACTCCGATACATGGCCGCTTCGGGAGTATGGGGGTTGCGGAGCAATGAGGCGGGTCAGAGTCGTGCGTACAGTGGTGGGGCTGGGCATCGCCGCTTCGGTGATCGCGGGAACCGCCTCCTGCTCCGACGGCAAGGGCGACCAGAAGGCCGCGTCTCCGAAGCGCTCCGACGGGACCACGAACTCCTCTCCCACCCCGGCACACTCCTCGCCCCCTCCGGCCGGCCCCCTGCTCGACGACGGCGTCCCCACGAGCGACGGGCTCATCGCGGCGCTGCCGAAGAAGGGGGAACTGCCCGCCGGATGGGTCAAGTCCGGGGAACATTCCGTCGGTTGGCGGGACGCCGCCGACGCCATCAAGGAGGGCGAAGACGCGACCGCGTGCGGGGCCACGGCGCTGGAGGCCGATCTCAACGGATCCGAGCGCCTGGTGGCCTCCAGCGTCGGGAACGAGGGCAAGGGCGACGGCGCCGACTTCTCCCTCAAGGTCCTGATGGACTCGGGCAACCTGGACGCCGAGCTCACCGAACCGGACCGCGTCGAACTCGTGACGGAGAACATGACCCGGGCGCGGGACTTATGGTCGTGTTTCTCCCCCGAGGAGTCCGGTATCGGCGACGACAGCCTGAGCTACGACACGGACCGATTCGCAAACATCCGTATTCAGGTCGGCCCTGTGGAGGTCTTCGTCCACACGCCCCGCTCGGGCGACAGCCCGTCGGCGGAGGACTGGGCGCGCGTACTGGAGCAGCGCATCCGCTCGGTGCTCGCGGGCCAGGCCCCAACCGCCCGAATCGCGGCGAAGTAGCCGCCGGATCAGGGATTTTCGGCCGGGCCGCATCCCGCTTGGCTCGTCACCTTCGGCTGGTCAGCCGTTGCGAGATTCAAGGGCGGCGATGCGAGCCTTGATTTCGAGCGGACTGCCCCGGATACGAGTCGCACCAGGAAACGAACAAGTTTTCTCATTCAGGTCTGACGTACCCCGTCCTCGACGACCTGGTCCGGGCCCAGCGCGACTGGCTCGCCACCTGCCGGCAGCTCGCCTGTTCTGTCCTCCCGGCAGATCGGCGCCCGGGTCGGTCTGTCCAGCACCGGCTCCGTCGCCTAGCAGCTCGGCCGCCTCGAAGCCCGGGGACTGATCAGCCGCACTGGCCAACACCGCTGGCGTTCCTGCCGCCTGAGCACCTGACCGATTCAGGGGCTGGTGAAGATGTCGTGGGTGCCGATGCGGCGCCAGACGATGTGTGCGCCGCGTTTCCGTTCCGGCCCGTACGACCAGGTGGCACGCCCGGCGGGTCCGGTGCCCATGGACCAGGTGAGCTCGTGTATGCCGGGGAACCCGCTGAGGTGCTTGACGCGGAGGCCGGCGCGGAAGCGTCCCTCGGCGCGCGGATCGTGGACGAAGGCGGTGACGGTTTGGCGGAGTCGGCGGCGCTGTTCTGGGGTGAGGCGGTGACGCTCGGCGGTGGAGCGGGGCAGGGACTCGTATGTAGGCACGGTGATTTCCTCCAGGAAGCACGAAGCCCCCGGCCGGTGGCCGAGGGCGGTGGTGGCTGTTCGTGTTGAAGGGCGTCGGTGATGTGGTGCTCAGTCGTGGCGGTTCGGGGGAGCGGTACGTAGGTACGCGGGTGGAGTCGCCTATGGGTCGAAGTCCGACGCTCTTGCAGGACGAGCTGCGCCGACTGAGCGCCGAGGTGGCTTCGTACTCGACAGTGAGCAGCGTTCTGACCGCAGTTCGGGAGGCGCTGCGGGGGGCCGCCCGCGTCGAATGTTCACGGCTTTGAGCAGCAGCCGGGGACAGGTGATTTCAGGGCGCCAGGTGCCCGCTGCACGTGCTGCCGTGACGGGTTGCCCAAGCCCCTCACGGCCTGACGTCTCCGAACCTGGTGAGCGGACCAGAACGGGTACCCGCGCTTCGGGCGGGTCCACAGCTCGCCTCCTGCACTCAGCGGGTCAACTTCGATAGGCACACGGATGCTGCGGGACCAAGACCGATTCTCGGCAGTTGGTTGAGTACGGCGAAGGACCGGATACTCAGCGATGGATCAGCCACCAGGTGATCCAACTCCCGACGGTCGTGCCGGCGCCGGCCGCGGCTCCGCGCACAAGACCATTGGCGAGTAGCCGCCCGGTCCGGGTGAGCCTGGCCCGGAAACGGTTGACTGCAGCGGGTCCGGTGGTTTCGTCGATGTTCACGATGTCCCTCTCAGGGATGAGCCGCTGCTTCGTTGGTGCGGCTCCGGGGTGGTTGCAGTTCCACGATTCCCCAACCAGGGCAGGTCCGGACGCGTTGGATGGTGTCCGGCGGACATCCGGCGGACATCCGCCGGACACCATTCAACGAGAGCGGGGGCATTGTGGAACTACACGAGCGACGACCGGGCAAGAACCGCTTCGGAACTCCGCGCGGAGACAGCCGGGAGATCAATGACCTCGCGCTCCTGTTACAGGGATGGCTCACGAGTGAGGGTCTCTCCGGACGGACCCTCCTTGCACGGCTGACCCCCGACCATTTCCCCGACCGACGCGTGCCCTCGCGCGATGCTGTCTACAGCGCACTCAACGGAATCGGCCTGGGCTGGCCCTTGATCGCCGCCATCGCCGACATCTGCTCCAGCGATACAGCCACCGAGCAACGCCTTCTCGATCAGGCTCGGCCCTTGTGGGACGCGGACCAGCATCGCCCCACCCCCGTGGTGAATATCCCGGCTGCGTCAACCGCCTCCGATGTCGAGGCGATCTTGGCCGCAAAAGAGAACATCATTGCTCTCCAGCGCGAACTCCTTGGCTGCCAGAAGGTCCTCATGGTCAGCGAACAAGCCCGCCGTGACGCCCACCAGGTCATCCTCGGGCTTCTGGACACCATCCGGCATCAGACCACCGTCATCCAACGCCTCTCCAGCATCGCTACTACCGAAGGCGGCGCACATCTGCGTCCCCAGCTCATCCAGGCTCGGGACACACACGCAGCAGCACACGTCGAACTTGCTCGCGCCGAACAGGACCGAGCGATCTTCGGACACGTGGCCGAAGCCGCCCACCACACCATTGATCAACTACGCGTTGAGCTCAACCGAATCCAGGGAACCGCCCATACCCCCGCGTACGACACCGTTGGATCCACCGCCCTAAAGTTCGACGACGCGTACCTGACGCCCCTTGCAGACGCCGTCGATCAAGCCCGGCGCATCCTCGACCAACGCGAAGAGGCCGTCCGAGCTGCCGTCGCCGACCTCGGCGGACCGGGACACTTCGCTCCGCCCCGGCAGACCCGAGAGACGAGATCGCCAGGCGCTTTCCTCCTGGGCGCCCGAGGGAGAACCACAGCCGCATTCCCCCCGCGTGGGCCGAGTCGCCGCCAGATTCTCATCGGCGGTGGCGCCGCATTGGCTGCGGTGGCAAGCACTCTCGTAACTTTGCACCTCACTGAGACCAACACCGCGGCGGAGCCCGAGGGTCAGCTAATTACTATCTACATGAATGATGAACCCGGCAAGAGTGTTCTGGAGGAGAATTCGAGGCCGCTGAGTGATTGGGGTGCCTTTAATGGTCTTGCAAGGTTTACGTCAGGGATTGACGCCGTAATGCAGGCGCCAGACAATAAGACTCACTATTGGGCATTCTCGGGAGATGAGTACATTCGCATCATGGTGAATGGAGACATTGACGTCAATGCTCGCCTGCTGGGGCCGAAGCCGCTGAGCAATTGGGTTGCTTTCAATGGTCTTGCAGGGTTTACGTCAAGGATTGATGCCGCAATGCAGGTGCCAGGCGACGTAAATCAGTATTGGGTGTTCTCGGGGAGCGAGTACATTCACATCGAAGTGGAGGATGAGACCAGCGCCGACACGCGATTGTCGCAGCCGGAGCCGCTGGGTAATTGGGGTGCTTTCAGTGGTCTCGCGAGGTTTTCGTCAAGGGTCGATGCTGTAATGCAGGTGCCAGGCGACGTGAATCAGTATTGGGTGTTCTCGGGGAGTGAGTACATTCGCATCGCGGTGAACGTAGATACTGCCACCAGTACCCGTCTGTTAGGCCCGAAGCCGCTGAGTGATTGGGGTGCTTTCGGTGGCCTTGAAAGGTTCGCATCGAGAATTGAATCTGTAATGCGGTCGGCAGTAGACCCCAATCGATATTGGGTTTTCTCAAGAGGTTGAGTGCACATGCAAGCTGCCCTCGGCGTTGTGGAGTTCGCGATCTACGCCGTTGATCGCCACTCGGGGCGAAGGGGCCGGGGCTCACCAGCTGTCGATCAATTCCACAAATTGCAGAGCAACGTCACAAAAATGCTGTGCAACCGCTGGCCCAACGCCGCGGCAAGGGCCCCTCGCGCGGGCAGAGCGCGAGGTTCTTCACCCGGCCCGTGCCGAAATCCACAAAGGCCCAGGTGAAATTCCTTCTCACTCGGGCGAAGGTTTCGACCGAGGCCCTGGTCAGGCTGCGGGAGAACGCAGCAGGTTCAGTCGAGCAGGTCGTACTCCCCGGGCGTCCAGTCGGCGACAGGGTGAGCGCCTTTCCCCTATCGACTCGTTCGGGCGTGGTGCCAGTGGCCGGCCACCAGTTCTCGACGTGGTGGGCGTCGACAAGGACGGATTCGCGGTACCCGCCGACGTCGCCGGGGTCTTCGGCGACCGATGTGGATGGGGGTGCCGTCGGGCAGGTCCTTGACGGCTTCGCGGAGTTGCGTGGTGTTCCATACCTGCGGTGTGTGGTCAAAGACGTCGGTCATGCGAACAGCGTGCCGGGCCGGGCGGCGTTGCTGATGGAGACACGGCCCTACCCCGGGCCAGAGCGCTGAGCCGGGGTACAAGGGGCTGGGTTGAAAAGCTGATCACCGGTGGTGACCCAGGCCCAGCCGGTGGACACCGTACCGGGCGGCCGCTGTCAGCCGGCCTCGGGGAGGGCCCAGCCGTCGGGGAGGTTGAACAGGCGTTGCGCCCGGCGTTCGTTCTCCTGCCGGAGCACGGTGGTCCAGGGCCAGGGGTCATCGCGCGGGAGGCAGGGGCAGACCACGCGGTGCGCGATGCGGCACCGGGCTCCGGGGAGCGGTTCGGCGTCCCACAGGTTCATCGCGGTCCCGTCCGTGGTGATGATCCAGCGCCGGCGCGGAGGGACCGTGTGCGCGGGGACGAGGATCCTCGGTTCGAGGAGTACCCAGTGACCGTCGTAGAGGGTGCGGTAGCGGTCCTGGGGCAGTGCACAGTGCGGGCAGTCCGGCGGTTCGGGTGGTGGTGGGGCGGACGCGCCCTCAAGGGCGGCCTGCAGCGTGCTCTCGGGGCGGTCCGGGCAGGGCGTGACGTTCTCGGTGTCCCCCATGCTTCACAGGGTCCGGACGGGCCGTCAGAACGGATAGGGCGCGATCCAGCCGTGCCGGGTGGGGCCATGCAGCCGCCGGCGAGCCCGCAGGCGTCCCACGGGGCTTGTGGCGACCCAGAGTTCACAGCTACGTGGGCCGGGACAAAGTACTCGTCTGACCGCACCTGATCGTCACCACCGACCGCACCAGCTACGGCCCGGACCTCTCCCGGCCTTCACCTCCCGGTTCCGAGAGACCAGTACGCGGCTGGTCGGTGGCGGCATGGTGCCAAGTGTTCGTCCGTTGCGGGACAGACGTCCACCAGCGTGTCCACCTCGACGAGGAGCTCGGAGAGCTGGCCAGGAGGCGGCTGGAGAGCGAGAAAGGCAGTCAGACAGTGGGCCGACCTGTCCCACTGGGACATCAGGCAATGGGCGAGGAAGATGTTGCCCAGTACCGACACGGCACGTCCCGATGACGCTTTCCGCCTTCGGTCGGCGGGGCCGCTGTGTGGCACCCGCCCCAGCAGGCTGGACATCGATCACGGCCAAGGCCTCACCACACCGGTGGGTGGCCGGCCGGGCCGCATTCCCGGTACTGCTCCGCAGGCCGGGAACGCCGTTCACACGGCATCTCTCTTCCGTCACCGGGAGAACACCGAACGGAAGCGCGGCGCCGCCCGCCGGGAGATTCACGAAGCGCCACTAGGGCGGCCCGGCCCGCGCCACGGTCGAAGGCCGCGACGGTGCCGGCCGCCGGGGCGTGTTCGACCTCTACCTCGTCAAGGAGTCCGAGCCGATCTCCGCGACCGCCGCCCGACCACACACCGCGTGTGCGGCGAATGCGGCGCGCGCCCCGACCAGCCCTGCACCCCGTGCGGCGACACCGGCCACGCACTGTGCCAGACCTGCACGCACATCGAGCGGTTCCGCTCCGCCCAGCGCCAGGCCACCGAACGTCGCGTCCATGTCCAGCAAAGGGCCGCCGAGCTCCTGGAACAGGACCTCGCCGTCCTCCACATCACCTACACCGACCGCGGCACCACCACCTCCGGCCGACGCCGCCCACCCTCCGCCCACACCTGTCTGCCACCACGACGGGGGTGTATCGCAAAAGGGCGGTCTTGTCTGTGTCCGGCGACTCCATCAAAGTTGGGGCTTGTTTGTTCCGAGGTGCGGGGCAGTACGAAATCGTCGTCACGCCCCGTCGTCGCGATGTTGTTGGCACGATCAGCTCCGGCCGTGGGCCGGACTGCTCTTCCTGGAAGGACGACTGTGGAAGCTCCGCGTCCCGAGTTGATGATCAATTCTTCTGAACGTCTTGAATCCGTGGTGGCCAAAGTAGTGCAGGAGTGCCAGAACGGGCTGCCGGAACAGGTGATCCATCTTTCGAGCGGCGTCGGGTGGCCGGAACTGCGGAAGCGTCTGAACACGTATGCGCGCCGGATCGAGGCATCCGTCGAGGAATGGGAGAGCGGCCTGCGGATGCGGCTCCCGCGAGCGGTGGTGACGATCGAGAAGGGGGCATCGTCCATCGTGGTCCATGGCCATCGCGCCGGACCGGGCGTTGCTCGCGGTGGCCCGTTGTTACCGGCGCCGGAGCAGGCCGCGGAAGTCTGGCAGCTAGCCGAGTACCTCACGGGTCCGCCGGCCGAGGCCAGCTCCGTACTCACCGGTGACGAGGAACGGCTCAGGACCGCGCTGAAGCACGAGAGCTGGCTGGTGGCCACGCTCGCGTGTGATGTGCTGAACCGGTCCGGGATCCCGGCGGTGCCGCGATTCGTGCGTGACCACGATCCCCACCAAAGCGTCGGAACGGGTGACGCCGACCACGGAGACGGTACGTTCACCGAGGTGTGGGAGGCCCGCATCAGCGTCGACGAGTACGCGCTCTTCGAAGCGGTACACCCGGGCTATGCGGTGCAGATGGTGGAATTGGGCCGCATGGTGCGGTCCCATTGCCGTTCTCTGCCGGACGCGGTGCTCGATGTGGGAAGCGGGCCCGGCCTGCCGACGGTGATGCTGGCCGAGATGTTCCCGGGCGCGCGGATCGACGCGGTGGAGCCCAGCCCGGCGGCCATCCCTCATCTGGTGAAGAACACCGCAGGTCATGCGGTGGCCGTGCACAGGACAGGGATCACCGACTTCGCCGGGCCTCGCGACTACCCGGTGACGGTTTCGGTCGGTGCCTCCCATCACATGGACACCCGTATGTTCCTGCGCGGCCTGAAGCGGCATACGGCGCCCGGGGGGCTGATTGTTGTCGCGGACGAGATGGTCGCTCCGTATGCGTCGGAATCCGAGCGGTCGCGGGCCATCATCGACCACCATTTCGTCTATATGGACCAGGCGCTCGCACACGTTCCGGACTCCCATCTCCCGCCTGCGGAGCAGCGCCGCATCCGGGCCCTGCGCGATACGGACCGACGGGCACCGGAGCGTGTGGCGGACCTCCTTGAAGAAGTGCGTCAGGACCGGTGGCTCCATATCGGGGATGACAGCCCGTGGCAGCGCGTGCGCTTCTGCGTTCTGGAGCTCGAAGCCCTGGTGGCTGGAGTCGACTACGACGTAGAGCGCAAAACCTGGGTGGAGAATTTCATGACCCTGGCTCAGGACGAGGGGCTGGAACCCGTCGAACACCGCCGTGTCCACGCCACGGTGGGAGGCCGTGACCTCGATGCGGGTACCCATGTTGTTGCTTTACGCAATCCCCACCTGCCGCCCATAGCTTCGAGGACATTGTGACTGAACCGCGTCGACGCCCCACGGCCCGTATCCACATCGAGAGCCGTGAGTGCAGCCCGCAACTGCTGGAGCGGCTGACCGGCGCAACGTACTTTCCCGAACGGCTGCTGGGGCCCGCGATCATCAACACAGTGTGCCGTCGCGACGGTCACCTGCTGTATGTGACAGCCCCAGACCTGATCGACGCCGACCAGCAGGTGGACTACTACCTGGGTCTTCTGTCGGGCGACGCTTACGCGGCCGGTACGGGCGAGCTGCGGCGGAAGCGCACCCTGGTCCGCATCGTGCCCCTTGACGATGTCTCACCCCGCTGGCTGAGCAGCAAAGTTCTCGATCCCGTCAGCACGCAGGCGGCCTCTGCGCGAGAGGTGCTGCGGGAGTTCTCGGACACGCACCGGCGCACCGGCGCAGATGTGCGGCTGAGCTATTTCGAGCCGTCCCGACTGCTGGAACAACTGGCCCGCGACCTGGAGGTGCCGGGCACTCAGGCTTCCGCTTCCCATATCCCACTGGGAACCAAGCACGCCGGCCGCCAGATCTTTGCCGCCGCCGGCATCCCGGTACCCGCGGGCAGCAGTGTGTGCCGTGACACTGCGGCACTCGCCGCCGAGGTGGCCAAACTGGTCAGGGCCGGGAAACACAAACTGGTGTTGAAACTCAACAGCACCGCGTACGGCGGGGGCTTGGGCAATGCTCTGCTCGAACTGGATGACGGGATCGCCTCGGCACCCGATGACAGCGTCGAGGAACAGATCTGCCGGGCGCTGCCCCATTCATCCCTGATGGACCCGAAGATCACATGGGACGACTATGTCACCCTGATGAAGGATTCCGGGGTGATCGCCGAAGAGATGATCACGGATGTCCCACTGCCCAGCCCGAGCTTCCAAGGGCGCCTGACCGACAACGGCACCGTGGAAGCCGTGTCCACTCACGACCAGGTCCTCGGTGCCAACGGCCAGAACTACCACGGCTGCACCTTCCCGGCCCACGCCGACTACCGGCAGCTGATCATCGAGTACGGTCTGAGGGTGGGCGAGGTACTGCTGGAGCACGGCGTCAACGGCGGAGACTACGGAGTGGACTTCCTCGCCACGCGATCAGGGCCCGGGTGGCGCCTGCTCGGCTGTGAGATCAACCTCCGTGCCACAGCGACCAAACACCCCTTCACCATGGCTCTGGGCCTACTCGGCGCAGAACCGACAGCGGACGGACGTCTCTTCGTGAACAACACCGAGTACGTCTATGAGGCCTCGGACGCCATCATGGACCAGCGCTACAAGGGGCTGCGCCCGGGCCAGCTCATCGAGGCCGTCACCGGTTCGCCGATCAACTTCGACCCGGTACAGAAGACCGGCGTGGTACTGCACATGATGAGCCCCGTCACGGAGTACGGGAAGTTCGGCGCCCTCTGCATCGGCCGAAGCCGCGCTCAAGCGGCAGCGCTCATGCGAGAACTGCAGGACCTCGCACAGCAGTTGGCTCCGTCGCAGTAGCCACCTGGGCACAGGCAAACCAGGCGTTCGTAGAGGGCGCGGGAGAATGCGGGCGCGGTTATGGACGCAGCTCACGGCGCCTCACAGCGTCGCGGACAGCTGGCGTTCCGCCTCATTGAGGACGAGGCCGGAGAGCGCTTCGGGTCCGCTGATCAGAGTGCGCAGGCCCGGCGGCCCGCCCTGCACGCGCAGGCCCGCGCCGCTCGGTGCGTACGGAGGCGTTCGACGCGATGGCGAGGGGGAGTGGGAGCACGCGGCCGGGGTGTGGCAGGAGACGGACCTGCTGCTGTGGAAGCCGCCCCACGTGCGGCGCGGCGGCAGCAGCCCGCGCCCTGTACTCCGAGACGCCGGTGGGGCCCGGGCTTGGACTGCCGTAGGACGATCCCCGCGACCGCCTGCGCCGCTACACCCTGCGCCACTGACCCCGGCCCGAGAACTGCGTGCTGACAGCGGGGCGGCCGACGACGGCCGTATCCTGTGCCGAGCGATGCGGGAGCCGTCGGCGACGAGGGATGACCGCAGGCGAGGGGACGGGGCGGCCGGCCGCGCGCAGCTCCTCGTTCTCCCGTGCCCTGCGGGCTGTGGCCCTCGCGTTCTTCGCCCATACCCCGATCGGATGCCTTTCCCACGTTGTGGTTGTCGGTGGGAGGAAGTGCCCGTGGACCGCGGCGTACGCGCGGGCGACGGCGATCCCATCCGCCCAGGCCGGGTTCTGCTCGGACCACACCATGCCGAGCTTCTCCAGCTCGGCGACCCGCCCGGCCCCCAGCATCCCTGCCGCGTAAGCGCGGCGCTGCTCGGCGAGCCACTGCCCGAGCGGATACCCACCGACCTCGCCCCAGTCCTCCGGCGTGATGACCGTGTACGGCACCCGCAGCACGGTGTTTCCGGTCTCGCGCAGCCACCGGCCGGCTGCCTGGATCCCGCGCCGCCAGTAGGCGCCTTCCCGGTCGATGACCCGCAACCGCACGAACCGGGCCAGCACGGCGAGGGCGCGGTCCTCACCGAACCGCAGCACCCGGCCGCTGCCCCGTCCCTCACCCCCGTCCCGTCCTCCAGGGCATCCTCGGCACTCTCGCCGTCGTGCTCCTGGTCCTCGTCGTGAGCGTCCTCCCGGCCGCTGCGGACACGGGGATCGGCGAGTGCCTCGATGGTGTCCGTGTCGTGCGCCCGCAGGACCCCGGGGACCTTCGAGAGGTCTTGTAGGCGTCCGACGTCACCATTTCATCGCCGCTTTCGCCCGGACCGAGGAATACCGGCACGATCAAAGTGGCGAGTCTCCCGCGCCCGGGACGGGGCCACAGGGCACGCCCGACCATTTGCACGATGTCGACCATCGTGGGAGCTCTCGCTTCCGTGTCCGGGATGGTTCTCAGTCTGGTGTCCGGTCTTGGGTGCCCTGGGTCGGGCCGATCGGGGGTGTTCTATGGGGTGATGAGCAGTGACGGCCCGGCGCTGGTGCTGGACAAGCAGTGAGGATCACTGGGTCAGGGATGTGAGAGCTCCCATGAAGTTCCGCAATTTCCCGCAATCTCGTTGAGGAACGACCGTCGGTCTCCGTAGCGTCGAACGACACGACGCACCCAGCACACGGAGGCGGCGCGCCACGAGCGCACCCACACCTGCCGGCCCTCAGCCGGAAGACCGCGGTCTCCGGCCGCCCGCCTTCGGTCGGCCCTCCCCGGCGCTGATCGCCCCCGCCGACCACGGCTACGCCCGCTTCCTCGACGTCCAGGCCCCGGACGCCGACACCGGCGACCACGACCAGGACGACGACGCGGCGGGTGCCCGTTGAGTGACACCCACGCCGTGCTCTACGACCCGCGCGGCCTGGTCGAGGCCGAACTGCCCCTGGACCGCGCTCTGCACGAGGCACTCATTACCGCCGTCCTCGCGTGGAAGAACCCGGACCTCGCACCCCGCGACTACGAGCAGATCGCCCTCCGGCTCGCCGGGCACGCCCGCGCGCTGGCCGCCGACGTCCAGCGCCACGCCGCCGCCCTGCCCAAAAGCGACGACCGAGGCGCCCTCGCCGAAGTCGTCCTCCGCGAAGCCGACGGACGCCTGTCCGCACCCCTCAAGGACAGCGCACACTGCGTCCAGAATCGCGCCCGCCTCGTACGGCCCCTCTACACGCGACTGGACCGCCTCACCGAACCCGTCCCGGCCGCACCGTAGTTGGCGGAGGGGGAGCGGCCCGAAGATCCCCAGGGCCTACACGCACGTCAGTGCGATGCCCCTGTTCAGGAGCCCACAGCATCGCACTCAAGTGTGTGTAGGGCCTGGGGGGCGGCGCCGCTGGCCCTGGACAGCGAGGGACCCCGGGCCGCCATGCGCCCCGGGTTCCTGTCCGCCGCGCACGCTCAGGAGGCCGACGGTTCGATCTCCCCCGCGAAGACGATGACCTGGTCGATGAGGCTCCGTCTCAGATGGACGATGTCCGTTCCCGCCAGGCGGGGGCCTCCATCCGGCGTGGTGAAGACCCACTGGTACCGGGCCCATTCGTCAGGCATGTCCACCGCTGAGCAGCGCACCATCGTGCCGGTCCCCGCCGGGTGGTGCCGGATGTCCAGCACGAACCGCTCGACCGCCGCGATTCCTTCGCTGCGGCCCAACGGCCCCCAGAAGACTACGTCTGAGGTCAGGGCCTGGGAGAGCAGGGCAGTCACATAGTTGTCGTCCGAGGCGTTGAACGCGGAAATGAACATGTCGATCGCGGAGCGTGCCGTCTTTTCCTGCATGCCCCAGTAATATCAGCCGTTACGCGTGCGCTCGTCCCGCGAGCCGCCTTCCGATCACAGTGGACCATCCCGGTCACAGGACTAGGGTCTGTCTCCTTGTTGAGCCGATCCACTGACCGGCGCCCCTGAATGCTGATGGCATCGCGAATGGAACCCTGCGCACATGGGCGCATTCGAGGACCGACTCGGCGGCCCTGTTTTGTCCAGGTCTGAGATTTCGGGCACGGCTACACCGCCGGTCCGTCGGCCGCTGCGACGACGGTGAGCCACCCACCGGGGCGAGGGCGGGGCGGAAGACTGCTGGAGAGGCGTACCCAGACATACCGATAATGATGCGTCTGTTCGAATTGGTGAGGTGGGCGGGCAGCTCCGGCGGACGGTTCTATCTGCTGGCGGCCCGTACGGAAAGACGTCCAGCTTGACCACCACAAGCCTGTCAGTGCCGCTCTGACGGCCTGTCGGGCCGTCTTCCGCTCCCAGGGGTGTTCGACGTGCTTGCGGGGGACTCGTAGGTGCCCTTCGCGGGCGTGGAACTGCTGTGCCGCCGCGAGGTTGGCCGCCCACTTCGTGTCCTGCGTCTGTTTCACCGGCCGTTCGTTCTCCTCGGCCGGTATGAGCTTGAGGGTGTTCTCCAGGATCCACTGCTGTACGGGTAGCAGCTGCTCCCACCCGTACCGCTGCGCGTTGACCCAGCGTCCGAGGTCTTCGCCCTGGACGACGACGTCGCCCACGGTCTCCGGCTGGGGGGCGCCGGCCCGGACGTGGTTCTGGACGAGCCGGTAGCCGCGCTGCCACCCCGTGTCCCAGACCGGGCACCACCCCGGATCGATCGCGTCCAACTCATCCCGCCGGGCCTCGGTCATCGCGCCGGGCCTCGGTCATCGCGCCGGGCCTCGGTCATCGCGCCGGCAGGCGAGGGGACGGGGCGGCCGGCCCGCGCGCAGCTCCTCGTTCTCCCGTGCCCTGCGGGCTGTGGCCCTCGCGTTCTTCGCCCATACCCCGATCGGATGCCTTTCCCACGTTGTGGTGTCGGGGGGAGGAAGTGCCCGTGGACCGCGGCGTACGCGCGGGCGACGGCGATCCCGTCCGCCCAGGCCGGGTTCTGCTCGGACCACACCATGCCGAGCTTCTCCAGCTCGGCGACCCGCCCGGCCCCCAGCATCCCTGCCGCGTAAGCGCGGCGCTGCTCGGCGAGCCACTGCCCGAGCGGATACCCACCGACCCCGCTCCAGTCCTCCGGCGTGATGACCGTGTACGGCACCCGCAGCACGGTGTTTCCGGTCTCGCGCAGCCACCGGCCGGCTGCCTGGATCCCGCGCCGCCAGTAGGCGCCTTCCGGGTCGATGACCCGCAACCGCACGAACCGGGCCAGCACGGCGAGGGCGCGGTCCTCACCGAACCTCAGCACCCCGGCCGCCGCCCCGCTCACCGCACCCCTACCCCGTCCCCGTTCTCCAGGACGTCCACGGCGTCGTCGTCGCCGTCGTGCTCCTGCCGGGCGACCATCGGCTCCACCGACTTGCGCTGCCCATCCGTGAGCAGGCCCCGCAGGTAGACCTGCCCCGACCGACGCTGGTCGTTCCTCGCGAACGGCTCGAATACCTCCGCCGCGAAGTCCTCCAACTCACCACATACAGTAGCGATCTCGTCCGGAGCCACACAATCGCTCACCACAACCGACCTGACCAAGCCCTACTAGGGTTCCGGCCAATGGCTTCGGGTCAGGTCCGCTTGCGGCTCGCGATCTCGTCAGAGAGCTGCTGCACGTGGGCGGGGTCCGCGTCCCGGGCAAGGGCGACGTAGTGGTCCATGACGGCCGGCCGGTAGCGCACGGGCAATGTCTGTCCTGGGGCGAGTCGGGTGAGCTCGGTGATCGTGAGGCCTTCGTCTGCGATACCGCGGAACGAGATGCCGTCGGCGGTCTCCACGTCGAATATCAGGACCACGCGTGGATTGCTGTTGACCTCCCGCCAGTCGACGAGAACGCCGAGCGCAAGCGCCCCCGTACGCAGTTCCGCATTGCGCTTCCGTGCATCACTGCTCAGGAGCGGGTTCGGGGCGACGCCCGGGAAGTCGGGCCCGACGCCGAGCGATTCCCGACTCAGGTCGGGCCTGAGCTGCGCCATCAGATCGTTGAGCTTCTTCTTTGAACCGAACATCCTGACCCCTCCCTCACACCGGTGCCGGAACCTCGGCCTGGCGCTTCGCCCTCGCTGCGATTGTACGTCGCGGCTATTCCCGACCTCTGTCGCATCGCCCCGTCCCGATGGGGTCGCCGTCTGCGGTCGCGGACGGGCTCGGTCGGTGCACCTGTCTGTCGGACGAGCCACGTCCGCACGCTGGCAGGAGGACCAAGCCGGCAGGTCGAAGAAGAACGAGCACAGCGGCTCGTGTCCACACCAACCCACTTGTGAGACAAATGGGAGAGCTGGAATCTAACAGCCCAAAGCCCTCTGAACTGACTGGGAGTTCTCGCTTCCGTGTCCGGGATGGTTCTCAGTCTGGTGTCCGGTCTTGGGTGCCGTGGGCCGGGTCGATCGGGGGTGTTCTATGG
This sequence comes from Streptomyces sp. NPDC047917, assembly GCF_043204345.1. Classification (NCBI taxonomy): domain Bacteria; kingdom Bacillati; phylum Actinomycetota; class Actinomycetes; order Kitasatosporales; family Streptomycetaceae; genus Streptomyces; species Streptomyces sp. NPDC047917. The sequence continues at coordinate 42,069 of NZ_JBIDCA010000020.1, read as the reverse complement.
GGTGATGAGCAGTGATGGCCCGGCGCCGGTGCTGGACAAGCAGTGAGGATTGCCTGGTCACTGGGTGAGGATTACCGGGTCAGGGAAGTGAGAGCTCCCAGTGACTGAGCGCTTCACTTGGCGGGTGAGCGGTTCACTTGGCGGACGTGAGCGAAGGGCAATGGCCGGTCTTCGCTGACGAACCGGCGGGCGGCAATGCGCGCCCGCTGCAAGGCCGCCGTCTACAGGCCAAGGGCCAGCAGGATTGTGACCGTCGGCGGGACCGTCGCGACCCACCCCGCCCAGCGGCCCGCCATGGCCAGGGCGGGGTGGCGTCGGCACAGCCAGAAGGCCACCACGAGCAGTGGAGTAACTGTCCAGGACCCAAACCAACAGACCGTGAGGACCGCCACGGTATGAGGATGAACCTCCGCGGCCATCCCGGCCAAGGCCCCGAAGACGAACGCCACCGGAATCAGGGCCACCGCCAAGGTCGTGACCCACCGCAACGCCGCGTCCGTTGCAGCGGTTTCGGCGGCGCGGTCGGTGGTCAGGGAGGGTGTTGTCTCGCGCATGAGTACAGCCAATCGGCCCCGGCGCCGGTTCGCTTGCGCGGGTGTACTCAGGGTCGGTAGGTCTTCGTGCTCATCATGCCCAGGCAGCTGCTCAGGGCCGTAACACGGAGCTGCGGCGACTTTCCCCAAGACCTGCGCGATGCCCAGCTAGCCCTTCACGAGACCCGTGCCGCCAGCGAGCAGTACGCCGAGACCCTGCCGTGGTCGGCCGAGCCGATGCCCGGCTGGGAGAGCGACAAGCAGCTCCACAGCAACTACATCTCCGCGAAGCCGGACAGCCCCGGATACACCGAGGACCAGCACGCCGAGGTCGCACGCTTCCGCGCCCGGCTCCTGGAGCTCAGCACCACCGTGTCCACGTACCCCTTCTGGGACTCCGTCGAAGCCGGCGACCGCGTCGCGGCCCGCATGACGCTCAAGCACGCCCACGAGCCAGCCGAGGACGAGGCATAGCCATGCTCGGCCCCGACGGGATATCCGACCTGGACAACAACCGGGCCCTGGCTTTATCGAGCAGTAGGTTCTGGCTCAACTTCCGTGATCGGTAACGGTGAGCTACTGGGCTCGGCCCGCCTGTTCGATCACACCGCCTGGCTGCACGCAGCTAGCGTGTCCGGATGCCGTCTGTGAATCTGCGTCATTCAGTCCGCGCAATCATCCTCGACGAGGACGAGCGAGTCCTTCTCTGCCGGTTCACGATTCCAGAGCCAGCAGGAACCGTGGTGTGGGCAACTCCCGGCGGAGGGATCGAGCCGGGTGAGACGCCGCTTGCCGCGCTGAGCCGCGAACTGCAGGAAGAGGTTGGGCTTGCCGTCACAGCCGATCCGCCGCACGTCTGGCACCAGGAAGTTGTGGCCCCTGGACATGCCGAGGGCTACGACGGCGTCATCAACGACTACTTCCTCGTACGCACTGCCACATTCAAGCCGCGCGGAACCCTGTCCGACGACCAGCTTGCCGCGGAGTGCATCAGCGGTCTGAAGTGGTGGCACCCTCGCGAGATCGCGTCCTATGCCGGCTCGGACCTGTTCTCCCCGCGTGACCTCGCGTCTTCCTTGACGACATTGATCACCGCCGGTGCTCCGTCTAGACCCATCCGGCTCGGCCTGTGAACAGGCACTCTCTTCATGGCGCGAGCAGGACTCGCTTCCGCAGGAGGGCAAAGCCTGCGCGGCCGAACATCTGACGCTTGAGCATCTTGATCCGGTTCACGTGGCCCTCGACGGCGCCCGAGTTCCAGGGCAAGGTGAGTCCGGTGATGACGGCGTCGCGATCGCGGTCGATGCCGGCCGCAAGGGTGTGAAGGCTGGGCAGGTCGTCGCTGCGGACGGCGTCGAGCCATTGCGGGAGACGGTGGCCTTGGCGCTCGGTGAGCATTTCGGCGAAGGGCCGGACGTGGCCGGTGAGGGCTTCGAGTTCAGGGCAGTTGGCCAGGACTTCCTTCAGCCGGATGTGTTCGGTGTCGGTGAGAGTCTCTGGCCGGCGGAGAATCCACCGGGTGACAGCGCGAGGTGTTGGCGACTGGGCGGTGACAGGGCGGGGTGAAGTGCGCTTCTTCCTGATGTAGGCGTTGACGATGCCGTAGCTGCTGGTGTAGCCGAGCGGGATGATCTCCTCCCACAGCTTCCAGGCGTTCGCGCATCCCTCATCCCAGCGTTTGTCGAGGTAGGGCTTGTACTCGTCAACGGCCGTGGCTCGGTTGAACTGGTACTGGCCGGTGAAGAGGTCTTCCGGTCTGGCGGCGTCAGCCAGGCTCTTGACGGTTCGGTGTGTCATATGGAGCTGACGACCGATGGAACGGCGGCTGTGGCCTGCTTCGAGCATTGCGTGGACGGTGGCGTGTCTGGCCCGGATGCGGTTGGCGAACCGGACACTCTTCCACGGGGAGGCCGGGGTCTCCCCGGACAGCACAGGCTCGTCCGCTTCCTCCTTCCCGACCGATTCGGGCAGGATGACGCGCAGACACTGGCGATGGCGGGCGACAGCACGCTGGGCGGCATCACCGAGGTTGTTCCACAAGTGCCACCGGTCAGCGACCTGGATGGCTTGTGGTGCCCCGGCCCTGGTGCCGTCCGCGAAGAACGGCGCACGGTCGCGGCAGACGACCTCGATCCCGGGACGAGCGGCGAGCCACCCGGCCACGCTGGACGCCTCCCGGTCGGGCAGCAGGTTCACCGGTCGTCGGGTCTCGACGTCGACCAGCACGGTGCCGTGGGCATGGCCCCTGCGGGTGGCGTACTCATCAACGCCGACCACCCGAGGAGACGGGATATCCGGCTCGGGCAGGGTCCTGATCAGGCGCAGGACCGTGCTCCGGCTGACGGACACGCCCAGAACCGCGGACAGTCGGGCACCGGCCCGGCCCGCCAGGGCGAGACCTACCGAAGCGAGCGTGGAGCGCAGCCGCTCGGTGCGCTGGCCGTGCTTCCGGGTCAAGCCGGGTATCTGTTCGACGAAGGTCCGCCGCGGACACACTCTGTCCAGACACCGGAAGCGCAGGACGCGCAGGCGGAGTACGACTCTTCGCCCACCACTCGGGACATCGGCGGGAAACCGCAGGTAGGAGCTGTGAACCCGAGCCGACCAGATGCCGCACTGCGGGCAGGCGGCGCCCCGCGAAGTGCTGTGCGCGTCAACACGGACTATCGCGATATCGACGTCTACCGACAGCACCGCGACGTCCGCGATCGACGGGAACAACAGCTCCTGCAACCGGAGCACAACTTCTCTCACGGGCGAGACTGCCAGCCCCACCACGGTGATCATGATCTCTTTTCGGTCTGCTTCTCGCGCCACCCAGCAGCCGCCAACCGTCACTCAGAGTCGCCCTTGCACGGAAGTTGAGCCAGAACCGCAGTAGTGACGTCACTTGTCGATGGGTTTGGGAGGCGCCCAAAACCACGGTCGGGTGATGTTGATGAGTTTGGGAGGCATGGCGGCTCTTGCCAGGGCAGCATCGGGGTGCTCTTGGTGAAAGGTGCTGGTCATGCCGCGGGTGTCTCAATCGAGCACGGCGGCGACGGCCTCGATCTCGACGAGTTGGTCCTGGTAACCGAGCACGGTGACGCCCATCAACGTGCTGGGGACGTCATGGTCAGCGAACGAGTCCCGGACAACCTGCCAGGCGGCCACCAGGTTCTCCCGCCGGGCCGATGCGACGAGAACCCGTGTGCTAATGACGTCCTGGAGTGACGCGCCTGAGGCAGTAAGAGCGGCCTGCATGTTCTCGATGGCTTTCGCCGCTTGGCCCGCGTAGTCCCCGATCGCTGCTGTGGATCCGTCATTGTTCAGCGGACACGCTCCTGCAAGGAAGATCAGGCGTGACTCGGCGGGCGCCGTGGCCGCGTAGGCGTACTCGGCGACGTCGGACAGGGCAGTGGAGCGGATCAAAGTGATGGCACGAGCCACGGTCGTGGGGGCCTTTCCCCTCGAGGGTTCAGCGCGGACATCCTGTCAACGGCCAGTTGGCTTCCGCCTTCCCTTTTCTCGCCGCCCCGCGAGAACGCCGTCACTTCCGCTCGACATTCACGAACCGCGTGATCACCAACTGACTCCGGAACCAGTCGACAAATGCTGTTCCCAGTACTCCAGCCGTAGATCGTGATCTTGCTGGTGGGCGGCCTGCCGTTGGTAGTGGCAGGCCCGGGCCTGATGGCGGCGTCGCCAGTCGGACCAGTGGAGCCGGCGCGATTGTGTGGATGGGCTGGGTGACGAGCGTGGTGAACAGGTGCTGGATCTCGTCGCAGGTCAGCGGGAGCAGGTCGTCCGGGGCTGGTGCGTTCGTGGGCGGTGGCTGCGGCGAGGAATGCATGGGCGAGCATCGCGAGGGTGACCCAACGGTGCCAGGACGTCCAGGGTCTGACCTGGTGTTCGTCCAGTCCGGCGAGGCCCTTGCCGGACTGGAACATCTCTTCGGCCGTCCATCTGAGTCCGGCCACTTTTACCAGGGTGGACAGCGGCACCTGGGTCGCCGAGTAGCAGCGGTAGTAGGCGAGTTCACCGGTGCTGCGGTTGCGGCGGACAAGTAGATGGTGGTGGCCGGGCTCCTCGTCGATGATGTCGGCCAGGGCCCAGTCGTAAGTAGCGATGCCCCTTGGCTCTGGCGCCTGCGGAAAGTTTCTGCCAGGCCCGTTTCGGGAGCCTCTCGACCAGGGCGTCAGCGCGGATTTTGCCCGCGCGGGTGGTGATCTGATGGTCGCAGGCAACGGCGAGGACGTAGCCGAGCTGCCGTTGCTCCAGCGCGGCCCGCAGGTGCGGGTTGTTCCCGTAGACCTCGCCGCCCGCCACCCAGGAGACGAGGATGCCGGCGTCCAGGGCGCGGGCGATCATGCGGGCGGCGAGATCGGGTTTCGTGGCGAAGTGCACGGTGTCGGGTATCCCGGCGGCCTGGCAACGGGACGCGTCCTGGGTCCAGGAGCGCGGTACATAGAGCTCCCGGTCGATCGCTGCGTGGCCGCGCGGGGTGGAGTAGGCGAGGTAGACGGCGACCTGGCTGTTCTTAATGCGTCCGACGGTGCCGGTGTACTGGCGCTGAGCTCCGACCGTGGCAGTGCCCTTCTTGAGATCGCCGTCTCATCGACGACCAGCACCGCGTCATCGTCCTGCAGTTGCTCGATGACGAAGCCGCGGAGGTCGTCGCGGACCGCGTCGGCGTCCCACCTGGCCCTGGACAGCAGATGCTGCAAGCCGTCCGGGGTCGCGTGCCCGGCGTGCTCGGAGAGCGTCCAGCAGTTCTTGCGCGGAAGGTCAGACAACAGGCCAAGGACGAACTCCCGTGCCCGGCGCCGCGGTTCCGCCGCGCGAACCGTGGCGCGATGCGGCCCATCAGGGCCTCGAACATGTCCTGCCAGCGGGCAGGATCTATGCTGTGACCTCCGGCCACCGACTGATCTTTTGTCTTCACACACTGATGATCACCGGTGGCCGTGTCCGTTCCCGGACCAGCCCGCCAACACGGTCATGATCTGCGGTCGGAGCGAGTCCCGGCCCAACCGGTGGCGGCCACTACCTCCCACGCGATGTCCACGACAGGCCGTCCGTCCGTCGGCACTCGCACGGTCTCTGCGGGGGCCCGCTGATCCAGGAGCCGTGCCTTGCGGACACTTCCTTCCAGTTCCTGTTCCAGCTCTGAGCCGAGTTCCCGGCCCACCAGCCTCTCGCGGGCGGTGGCGTCGGAGGAGGTGAGCAGGACTCGTATGATCCCCACCCTGGCCCCCATGGCACGCTCGAACATGCCCGTCGCCTCAGGCAGCACACTCATGGTGTTCGTATAGATCAGGCGTCGGTAGCCACGCTGAACGAAGTTCGCCCACACCGCAGTCAGATTGCTCTCGGTGATCTCCGCGCGGTGAGGGTCCCCCTGTGGTGCCGGATGCACCTGCCCCATGAAGTCACCATCGATGATCGCGTGAGAGACCGCCTCGCCGCGCAGCAGCGCCGAAACTTCCCACCCCACCGTCGTCTTGCCGACACCAGATCGTCCTCCGATGAGCAGTACTTCTGCGTGATCCATGGGAGCAGCGTGTCAGCCGGCGACCACCTCACGCGATCCGATATCGATCCGACCGCAGCCCCGCCAACAAGATCACGATCTACGGCTGCAGTATTAGTCACTCGAATTCGCTACAATCGTCAGCCTGACGAGCCAACAGAAGACCAGGGAGTTTCGTTGTCCTCTACACCGCCAGCTCCGGATAGCGAACCGGACTTAACTCCCGGATCGGGTTCCGGACCAGCGCCTTCGCCCCCACGGCGATCGCGCATGCGTAGGGCGCGGGAGTGGTTCAGCGGTCTGACCGAGGCCGGCAAAGTCGCCCTTGTAGTAGCTGTGATCACGACCGTTGGTGGAGGGACCTTCGGTGTCGTTGGCGCCGCCACTTCTGTGCTGGGTGGCGGGGGCGACCCGGTCGGCAATGCAGCGCCGCAGAAGTCGGGCAGCGGTCTGCCCTCCTCAACCCCTGAATGCAAGGTCGTCCGTCACGACCAACTGAGTTGCAAGCAAACGCAAGGGATCAGGGCTTACAGAGACCGTGACACCAAGAAAGTTGCCTCTGTGCTTGGCGCTAGTATCGACTTCGCCTGCTGGGTGAAAGACGGCGATGAAGTCTGGTACTGGGCGAGAGTAGAGAACGACGGGGAAAATTGGGGGAATGTTCCGGCGTCGAGTTTGACCAGCCGCAGGCACCCTTTCAGCGGCCTGGATAAATGCTGATCAGGTTGAAATCGTGGTGTCGTGGGGTCTGACGGCAGCCCACTGCTCGTCCGTGAGATCTCCCCGCGCCAGGGATCAATGATCATGAGTTAAGCGGTGTCGGGCGTCCTGCGTTGTGTCGCGGACTGTGTCCCTGAACGTGCACTCGTGAAATCACGTCAGAACCGGGGCCGCATTGATTCTCGGTGTGGGTTGGGGTGTGGGAACGGGGCTGGGCTGGGGTGTTGCAGGTTGGGTGAGAACCGGTCGAGGTGCTTTCGGGCCGGGTGGTAGGCGGCCTCCGGCCGACGAGGCGGACGACTCCGCAGTACTGACCGGGCCTCGACGAACTCCACGGCCGGGCCGTAGACCGCGACGAGCAACTGCCGCCCGTCGGTGCGGGCAATGCCGCGGTGTAGGGAAGACTGGCCGGGCGCCCCGGCAGTGCGTGCCCGCGTCCGGCCGATGCTGCCCGCTGCCGGGGCCTGGCCGGACTTCGCCGCGACCGCACTGCCGCAGCCGACGACGACCAGGCCGTCACTCCACTGACCTCGATCCGCCAGCAGCCGCAGCGCGGATCCGGCCGGCCAGTCGGCTGCAGCCTGGGACCGGCTGAAAAGGAGACTGGCCGCCTCAGTCCGTCAACCGCCTTTCAGCCCGCGCGGGGCCAGGAAGTGGGGGCTGGCCCCCGTGGCCCGTCTGTGAAAGTGCGGGGCGTAGAGGGTCAGTTGCTGCGGCGCGGGGCGTGGTCGGACTGTGGCGCTTCCCAGCCGCCGTGTGATGACTCAGTGAGCGAGGGTGACGGTGATCTCGGTGTCGTCGCAGCCTGCTGCGATTTGCTCGATCGCGGCGTGCTCGGCAGGGTCTGTGGTCAGGGTCCAGCGGGTTTTGACGGTGACTCAGTCCCTCAGGTAGCGGCAGGTTGCGGCTTTGGCCGGGGGCATCCATTCGGCCGGGTCACGGTCGGCTTTGGACTGGTTGGCGCTGTCGTGGACTGCGAGAAGGGAGCGTTCGTCGTCGAGGTCGTTGGCATAGGCCTGGCGTTCGGCGGAGGTCCAGGCCGCGGCGCCGAGTGGCGGGGAGCGTCATTCCAACTGAGTCGTATTCGAAGCTGTTGGTGGTGTCGGCCTGGCGTCAGGAGCGAGCGCTATGGTGCTTGGCTGTGGACGCTACTGATCTTGAATACCGAGCCCGGACACGGTCCGGGTGCATCCCGCCGGAGCTGGTCTCGCGGCTGCTCGAACGAGGCCATGCCGACGTGGTGGAGTCGCAGGCCGGACGCGGGGAGTGGTTCTGCGCGCTGGCGTGGGCTCGGCGGCTGGGTGATCAGGGTCGAGAGGCCGACGCGTTGAAGGCGCTTGCCCCGTACGTGGCGACGGGCTGGTGGACGGCTGTTGTTGCCGCGGCGGAGTTGCTGGAGGTCTGGGGCCGCATCGACGAGGCGATCGAAATCACCCGGACCCGCATGGAAGTCGGGCACCCGATGGCTTTGGAGGCCTACACGAGGCTGCTCGCCCGGCACGGCCGCGCCGAGGAGGCGTTCGGTCTGCTCGTGCCGCACGTCGACGACTGGTTGCTCGCCACCGCCCTGGTCGATGTCGCCTCTGTCGCCGGCCGTGACGAGGAGGCGGCCGCGCTGCTCGCCGGCCGGATCCGGGCCGACCACTGCTGCGACGGCCCGTGGTGCTGCCGCGGCCTCGATTCCGACATGGCGCTCGGCCTACTCGCGACGATCCGCGAGCGCCAAGGCTACATCGATGAGGCCATCGCTCTGCTCCGCCGCCGACAGATCACCTCAATCAACAGCCGAGACCAACTTGCCGAACTGTTGGCCCGGCGCGACCGAATTGAGGAACTGCGCGCCTACGCCGCGCTGGACGGACATGAGGAGGTCGTACAGCAGCTGGCGGAGCTGCTGGAGAAGGGTGACGACGTGGAGGGCGCGATCGCCGTATACGGGCAGGCCGACGGCCCCGCGACCCGGAACCCGAACTCGGCTTACGGACTCGCGCAGCTCCTGGCCCGACACGGACGGGGCGGAGAGGCGATCGCTGTGATGCGCGCCCAGGCCGACGTCCATCCTGGCGACGACTGGATTCTCCACGCCTTGTCCGAGCTGTGCCTCGACCAGGGCCGCCCCGCCGACGGCCTGGCCCACCTCGACGCCCTCGACGTCCAGCGCGGGGGTGAGGACGAGTGGGAGTTGTACTGGATGCGGTTGCCGCTGATCGCCGCCTGCAGTGGGGTCGACGAGGCGGTTGAACGGGCCCGTGCCCACCCCGAAGGCGCCACCTGGTACGCGGCGGAGCACATCGCCCGCCTCCTTGCCGATGCTGGGCGCACCGAGGAAGCCGTTACCGTCCTCCAGCAGCACGACCACAGGAACAGCCACGACCTCGCTGGCTACCTCGTCGACCTCGGCCGCGTTGAGGAGGCCCTGGCCATCCTGCTGCGCAGAAGCCCCCAGCCACCGCTCGTGCCGACGACACACCTGTGGTCCGACGAGCCACCATTCTGAAGTCCTGACCGAGTGCTGGCGATGACGGTCCATCATCCGATGGTTGGTGGGGCGTCGCGGTTGACGACAGCCAGCACCGGTGCGCCACCGTCCCAGGTGGACATACGGGCTTCGACGTAGGCGGTCCAGTCGGTGGCCGCGCGGCGCCGCCAGTGCTGGGCGGTGACGGCGTGGAGTCCGAGCAGGGGTGCGAGGACGGCTGGCGGCAGATCCTCGGCGAGCTGGACCAGTGCGGTGGTGCGGGCCGGCCGGATGGGGATGTGGTGGGCGGCCAGGCGCCGGGCGAGGGTGGCGGAGGAGATGTGCTGGCCGGGGCGGGTGCCGGGGTAGAGCCAGTGGCGCGGTGAGTTCGTCGCCCAGCCGGAGGGCGGCGACTGGGCGGCGAGGTCGGCCAGGAGGAGCGCGACGGGTTCGGGCAGGCGGATGGGGGTTTCGGCGAGGACGAGCACCGGGTGGGAGTCGACTTCGCTCAGGGAGGTGGTGGGCAGGGCCGCGATGCGGGCGAGGTGTTGGCCGAACAGGAGGAGTACCGCGCCGGCGGCCCGGACATCGAGGGGGATGGCGGTGTCGGTCAGGCACTGGTGAAGGAGCTCCCAGTGGGAGTCCTCGTCGAGGCCGACCGGGTCCTTCTTGGGACGGTGGGGCACCAGAAGCGGGTGGCTGTGGCCGCGACGCGCGGCCCAGACCACGAAGTCACGGACCTCGTAGCGCGTGCTCGGAGCGCCGGCGAGCCAGGCGTCGACCTGGTGCTGGGTGACATCCGCGAGACCGAGTCCTTGCTCACGCATGGCGGTGAGGAAGGCCACAGCAGTGTTGATCCGGGTGTAGGCCCAGCGGATGCGGTGCTTCGAGCCCGCGGGCCGCGGGCTCGCCCTGCGGGCTCGGGGAAGCAGCGACCAGCGGACGTAGGGGGACAGGAGCAGGGCGTGTTCGGGGTGGCGCTTGATGCGGGCCACGAGTTCGTTCCGCTCGGGCAGTACTTGGTAGGTGACCAGGATGCCGCGCAGGTAGTCGATGGTCTGGGCGTCGCCGCGGCCCACGTCGCGGGCAAGGCCGTCCAGGTCCTCGTGGGTCGGTGTTCGTTCGGCGGCGGCGAGGTCGGCCAGGAGGCGGGCAGAGTGGGAGTTACGGACCCAGTTCAGTACGGTCCTCGGTTGGTCGCATTCGGCCAGCGCGGCCCGCATGGGCTCGAACCGGCTGCGCGCCGCTGCGGGCACGGAGTCGAGGAGGGCGTCGAGCTGGTCGTGGAGGGTGCAGCGGTCACACAGCCCTCGCACCATGTAGGAGCGCGGATTTCCGCAGCGCGGGCAGGCGTACGGGTCGGTGTGTCCCGCGCACGGGCCGCAGACGCGGCGGCTGTTCCACTGGGCGATCAGCACCCGGGTCCGCTCGCACTCCGGGCAGGTGCCGGGGGTGGTTCGGGCATGGCGGTAGCAGGACTTGCAGACCGGGCCGAGCGGCCAGCGGGCGCACACCTCCGCGTGGATGGCGCACAAGGCGCAGGGCGCCTGCGGCCGGGGCCTGCACGAGGAGCACGGGTCCAGGTGGGACGGCCTGTCGCACGTAGAGCAGGATCGGGTTGTGGCAACTTGGCGGCGCCGGCACGGCGCACACGTCTGATGCGAGGGTCTCGCGCGGGTCTTGCCACAGGCCATGCATGGCCCCACGTTGCCGCGATTCGCGAGCGCACGTATGCGGCGGTGGCTGCCGATCTCGGTATCACCGCCGAGTCACTGCGAACGTGGGTCCGCAAGGACGAGTCCCCTGCGGCGACCGGACACCACGATGCCGGCGGGAGTGCGGCCGAGGAGCTGGCCCGGTTGAGGGCCGAGAACGCCCGGCTGCGACACGCGGAGAAAGAATGGCAGCTGGAGCGCGAGATCCTGCGCCGGGCAGCCGCCTATCTCGCTCGGGAGGTGAAGTGAGCCCCCGCCGCTGGGACTTCATCCCCGACAACCGCGCCGACTTCGGCGTCAAGCGGATCTGCCGGGTGCTCGGTGCGTCCCGGGCCGGCTACTACCGGCACCTGGCCACCAAGCAGACCCGCGCCGAGCACCAGGCCGAGGAGAAGCGGACCGTGAGCGAGATCCGCGCCATCCACGCCAAGCACCATGGCGCCTACGGTGCCCCGCGCGTCCATGCCGAGCTGCGGGCGAGAGGGCGCACGATCAACCGCAAGCGCGTCACCCGGCTGATGCGACGCCGCCCGCGCCGGACCTGGTGATGCGCGACTTCACCGCGGACGCCCTGAACACCAGGTGGTGCGGCGACATCACCTTCATAGCCGTCGGCCCGTCCTGGCTCTACCTCGCCACGGTGATCGACATCTACTCGAGGAAGGTCGTGGGCTGGTCGATCGCGGACCACATGCGTACCTCGCTGGTCACCGACGCGATCGAGATGGCCGTGGCCGCCCGCGGCGGCCGGGTTCACGGCGTCGTTTTCCACACAGACAGGGGCGCTCAGCACAACGCGGCCGCCCTCACCGACGTCTGCCGCCGCTACGGCATCCGCCGCAGCATGGGCCGGGTCGGCTCGAGCTACGACAACGCCCTCGCCGAGTCCTTCTTCCAGGGCCTCAAGCGCGAGCTGCTCCACGGACGCTGCTGGACCTCGAAGGCACAGACCCGGCTCGAGCTGTTCCGCTGGCTTTCGTACTACAACCGGCGCCGTCGCCACTCCGCGCTCGGCTACCTCACACCAGCCGAGTTCGAACAACAACTGACCACCACGACACGTACGCTGTCACTCGTCGCATGAAACCCGGTGTCCACTCCCCGGGATCAACCTCACAGGACTGGCTCGCCCTGAAACGATTACCCGCCTACGCTCCCGAGCTGAACCCGGTGGAACTGCTGTGGTCCTCGCTCAAGGAGCGCGAACTCGCCAACCTCGCCGACGACCACCTCGCCGATGTCGCCGACGCTACCGAGCAAGGCATCCACCGCATCGACGCCACCCCCCGACTGCCATGGTCATTCCTCGCCCATACGGGCCTGACCATCCACCACCACACCCACCGAACTTACGAAAAGGTCAGTAGTGCGGTGCGTCGCCTGCCCGGTCGATGGTGTGCATCCTCAATCGTTTGGGACGCAGGGTGCTGCTGAGCTGGGGACGGCTGTCGGTTCCGGCGGCAGGGCGGAGTTTCCAGCGTGTGGCGATGGTGGCCAGAGCGAGAACGGCCTGGGCGAGGCCGAACTGATCACCCATGCATTTGCGGGCACCGCCGCCGAAGGCGAAAAAGGCGTCTCGTTCTGGTGACCTGCCTGCGGTGGCGGCCCACCTGCCGGGGTCGAAGCGCCCGGGGTCCGAGTATGTGTCCGGCCGATGGTGGATGAGATAGAGGCTGTAGGCGATCGTGGTGCCGATGGGGATGCAACAGCCGCCGAGGCGGGTGTCACGGGTGGTGGTCCGGGTGATGAGCGGCACCGGCGGGTAGAGGCGGAGCGTTTCCCTCACGATGCCTCCGGCCAGTGGAAGCTTGGGGATGTCCTGGTAGGTGGCGGGACGTCCGCCCACAACCGCGTCGACTTCCGCGTGCAGACGTTCTTCAACGCCTCGATTGCGCGACAGGAGGTGCAGGGACCAAGCCAGCGTGGTGGCAGCCGTCTCGACGCCGGCCATGAAGAAGGTGACGGCCTGGTCGGCCAGCTCGATGTCCGACAGGCCCGGTTCATCGCCTTCGGGATCGCGGGCGTTGAGCAGGATCGACAGGAGGTCATCGCCGCCGCCGTCGTGGGCGACGGCACCCAGACGGCCGCCGACGGCACTGGTGACCGTGTGGCGAAGCCGGCCGTTCGCACGGTGGTAACGGCGGTTGGCAGTGGTCGGCAGCCCGTCCAGGACAGCGGGTAAGAACATGCGGCGGTAGATTCCGGCGAGTACGACCGTCAGATCGTCCGAGGTGTGCGCCATGGTTTCCGGGCTCAGCATGGTGCTGAACATGGTTGCGAGCAGGACCCTGCTGGTGATTTTCTCCATGTCGGCCGGTACGTCGATGACCTGCCCGTCGTTCCAGCACGCGGTGACCGCGTTGACGTGTTCCAGCATGACTTCGGCCTGGCCGGCGAGGCGGACGTGATGGAAGGCGGGCTGCGTCAGTCGCCTCTGCCGCCGATGCTGCGAGTGCGGGCACGTCAGAACGCTGTTGCCGAGGACTTCCCTGGCCCGGTCAAAGAGGACTCCGCCCTTGTCGAAGACACGATCACTGACCAGCACGTACCGGGTGAGTTCGGGAGTGCAGAGCACAATCGCCCGCTGAGGACCGATCCGGATCTGCACCAGATCACCGTAGGCAGGCAAAGATCTGAGGAAGCCGAGCGGGTTGCGGAACAGCGGGAGGGCATGGCCGACGAGCGGCAGCGCTCCGGGTGCCTCGGGAACGGAAGCCGTTGTTGTCACGGGCTCCCTCTCTAGTCGCTGCGGGTGGGCCGAAGCGATTCCGCGATCAGTGCTGCGACAGTCTGGCGGCCGGCGACGACACACAGGCCGTGGGCATCCCAGCTGCACGAGGTGATACCCAGCCAGTCCGGGCTACAAGCCGCACGCGTGACTGAATCACTGCTGCGCCCCTGGCCCCTGTGCGACATCCCCATGGGTGTTGAAGTCCATTCGAGCGTCAGGAGGCCCTGTGCCTCAGTCTTCCGTGCTGGTGTCCGTGGAGTCCAACCCGGATACCCCGTCGTGTGACTGTCTCGCCCATGTGTACGGGAACGCGGCCGACCATGGTGAGCGGACGCTTCGTTACCCCTCGGACATGACAAGTGGGCCGAGGTCCGTGCCGCGATGCCGGTGCGGCTGGCTGGAGGGCCGTGGCGGGCAGCCGGAAAGCTACTGCCACTGGCAGATGGTCGACGCGATCCGCTTTCTCGTCGACAACGGAATCAAGTGGCGGGCGATGCCGGTGGACTTCCCCGGCTGGGACCGGGTCTACACATTCTTCCGCCGCTGGAGGGACAAGGGCCTGGTCAAGGAATTCCACGAGCGGCTGCGTGGGAAGGCCCGCGAGCCGGCCGGCCGGGACCCGGAGCCGACCTCGGGCATCATCGACGCCCAGTCGGTCAAGGCCGCCGCGTCCGTGCCCGCGTCCTCACGCGGCTTTGACGGCGGGAAGAAGATCAATGGCCGTAGGCGGCACATCGTGGTCGACACGACGGGGCTGCTGCTGACGGTCATGGTCACTGCGGCGAACGTAACCGACCGGGAGGCGGGTCAGGTTCTGCTGGCCCGGCTGACCGAGCGGTTCTTCCTGCTGAGGCTGGTCTGGGCTGACGGCGGATACACCGGACCCCTGGTCGACTTCGCCGCGAAGGTGCTGCGTCTCGCACTGACGGTCGTCAAACGCAATGCGGACGCTTCGGGCTTTGTGGTGCTGCCCCGCAGGTGGGTGGTGGAGCGGACGTTCGGGTGGCTGATGCCATCGCGCCGCCTGGTCCGCGACTACGAGGGGCGGGCCGACACGTCCGAGGCGATGGTGCTGTGGTCGATGACCATGGTCATGAGTCGCCGCCTTGCGAAGCGGCGACGCTGAAAGAGCCCGGGGTGTTCTCGACGAGCCAGCCCCGCGCGGCCAGTCGCTTCGCCTTGGACCGCACCCCTTCGATCTTCGCCGGGACCAGTTCGAGGCCCAGCGCGTCGGCAAGTTGCCAGCAGATCGCTGGCCCTTCGCCGGACCGCTCACGATCGACTAGGACGTGCATGATCCGCTGGTAATCCGGCGACAGCACCGTCGTGTCAAGCCCCTCCCGTCGCACCGGCACCACTGAATGGGGCGCCGCCCCGGGCGCCGCCGGTCGCGGAACAATCGGCCGGGCACCCCCGGAAACTTCCACGTCCTTGGGCTCGCGGGACTCGGACAGCACCTGGCTCACCGTCTCCTTCGCGATCACAGGGCGATGCTGCGAGGCTTCCGCCTCCTCCAGCTCGGCAACGAGCCGGTCCAGCTCGTCTCGCAGCGTCTCCACTCGCTGCCGGACGGCGACCTCCCGCTCCTCGAGCAACCCCATCACAGAGGGCATCCGGCACCTCCACCGAAGAGAGAACACGACGTGTCATCTCTACTGCAGAGAACGCGACTTTGCGCCTGACCAGCGGATACCTGGCGATTACCCTCGGAAAGACAACAGCTTCTTATTGCCCTGTCGGTTGGGATGGGTGGGCTGGTCGGGGCCGTCTGCCGGGTGGCTACGGCTGTGGTTGGGGGAACAATCCCTGCTCGGTCTCGACCGGGATGCCGCGCTCGGTCAGCCGTCTGAGTTGCAGGCAGGTGTTGTTGATGTTGTTGGGCGCGATTTCGATGTCTATCGCCTCGCACGGCGCAGCACAGCGTCTGTGTGCTGTACGTCAGGACAGGGGGCACGAACATGCCTGCCGCTGCCGCTGAGGTGTGCCCGTCGGTGCTTCTGCGCACACCTCTGCGCTACTCCAATGGGCTTAAAGCGGCGAGCCATCCGTGTACAGCTGCCCGCGAATCTTCCTGGAGGGCGAGCCGGTGAAATTGCCGGCCACTTCGAAGGGGGAACCTACCGTCAATGCAGTTCATCAACGGAGCATGAGACCGACAAGTGGAGGCACCAGATGGCCGATCTCCCGCCACCGCCAGAGGGGATTGTCCTGGCCCACTTCATCGTCTCGGACGATGTCGAACGCTCTCGACGCTTCTACACCGAAGTGCTCGGCGGCCGGCTGGCCTACTCCGGCCCTGGAGGCCTGACCTATGTCGCACTCGCCAACAGCTGGATCATCATCAACAGCGGCGGAGGCCCGACGGACGACAAGCCCTCGGTCACTCTGGAGGTGCCGCGCGATTCCAGCCGCGTCAGCAGCTTCCTCAATATCCGCGTCAAGGACATCTACCCCTTGTACGAGGAGTGGAGCGCCCGAGGTGCCCAGTTCCTGACGCCGCCAAAACAACACGCGTACGAGATCCGCTGCTACATCCGCGACCCTGACGGCCATCTGATCGAAGTCGGCCAGACCACCGACCCGGAGGGAGACTGGACACCGGCTCACTGGCCCCCGAGTTCCCGCACCGGCGATTCCGAGTGAGCCTGGCTCGGCACACGAGAGCACTACTGGACAACAGACGGCGCTGCCAAGTTGTTGAGTATGTCGGTGTCTGACGGCGCGTTGGGGCATGGTGGGGCTCCCGCCATCCACCTGTACGAGGAAGCCGGGTTCGTCAGGATCACCCGCGAGGGTCTCCCGGTGGCCGACTATTACGCCCGCGCCGACATCCTCATGGAACTGAAGTGACGCTCCGTCCGGAGCTCGCAATCTGATCGAGGCTGAACTCGCGCTCGACCGCGGACCGTGAGCGAGCTCGTCGAAATGGCGGCGCCGATCCACACACGCACCCGGACGCCGTGCCAAAGTGATCAGCCCTCCGGACGGCGCTGTCCCTGCAGACCCCCGCGCACCAGTTCCCGACGGGCCTGCCGTTCCACCCCGACCGGCGGGCGGCGGTCGGCTGGGCGGGCGGCACTGGCGGGCTGATGCTGGAGGACGACTACGAGGGGAGTTCCGCTACGACCGGCAGCCGGTCGGCGTGCTCAGGGGCTCGACCCAGAAGGCGTCGTCCACCTGGGGCGACGAGCAAATCCCTGGCGCCGGGCTGCGGCTGGGGTGGATGGTGCTGCCGGAGAGCCTGGTGGAGGAGGTGATCGAGGCGAAAGGGCTGAGCGACGGGTCGTCGAGCGCGCTGGAGCACCTGACGATCACGGACTTCATCGCGTCGGGCGCGTACGACCGCCATGTGCGGGCGATGCGGCTGCGCTACCGCCGCCGACGCGACCAACTCGTCGCGGTACTCGCGGAACGGGCCCCCGGTGTCCGGGTCAGCGGTATCGCCGCCGGCCTGCATGCCGTGCTCGAACTCCGGAGGGCGGCGAGGAAGCCGCGCTCCGGGCGGCGGCCTGGCAGGGGCTCGCGCTGGACAGGATCTCGGGCTTCCGGCACCCGCAGGCGCCGCCGGGGCGCGACGCACTGGTCGTCGGCTACGGGACACCGACCGACAGCGCGTGGGCGGGAGCGCTGGAGGCTCTCTGCCGGGCGCTCTCCTGAGGCCGGGTACCGCGGAACCCCGGGAACGGATCACTTCTCCGAGAGGGGGCGTCCGGCCGCTCCGTCCCGCGTCTGCGGCCTCCCGGTGGCCGCGGTGGCTGGACGGGAACGAGTGATGGTGCGGCCAAAAGAGCGGGCCGTCATGTGCGGCGCCCGTAGCCTTCCGATCCGCAGACCGGACCGGAAGAGCCGGCTCAAGGATCCGACGGTGATACCGGAAGCGGCGGCCGGCAGGGGGCGCCGGCGCCCGGTACGGGCGTCCGGCGAGGGTTCCGGATGATCACGTGTCCGTCGGCGACGGTGCGCCGGGGGAGTCTGCCGCGGAGCGCTGGGGGACGCCACCGATGCGGACCGCGCGGGCGCTGTCGGGAGGGACGGGCCGGCTGCAGGCGTCGCAGACGGTGCGCGGATGGAGGACCGCGCCGCAGTTGTGCCGGAACACCGTCGGGGCCTCTCCCTCGGTCACGTAGTGGTCGCCCCACTCCTTGAGGGCGAGCAGGACCGGGTGCAGCGCGAGTCCGGCCTCGGTCAGCGTGTACTCGTAGCGCGGCGGGTGGGCCTGGTAGAGCTCCTTGGCCAGGACGCCGTTCTCCACGAGCTTCTTCAGCCGGGCGGTGAGGATGTCCCGGCTGGCGCCGGTGTTCGCGGCGATCCGGTCGAAGCGGCGCACCCCGAAGAACACCTCCCGCAGCGCGAGCAGGCTCCAGCGCTCGCCGATGACGGCGAGCGAGTTCGCGATGGAACAGGGGCGGGGGCGGGCGACGGTCATGGGTGTGGACCTCCGGGGAGTGGGCGCCGTGCCGGGGCGGCACGGCGCATGCGGGCGTCGCTCCGGGTGCGGAGCTCGTCGGCCGCCGGGAGGTTCCGGGCTCACCTGCCGCCCCGCAGTACGTCGTCCATCGTCTGCCTCCCGGGCCGGTCGACCTCTCATCCTAGACCAGTGGGTTGGAAAAGAAGACCCATGAGGCGGAGCCTGGGGCGGTCCGGATCAGGGTGCATTTGTTTTTCAAACTTACTCCCTTATAGTGAGTCCTGTTTTCCAACTATCTGGCTCGGGCATTCCTCGGGCCCGACCGAACGAGGAGACCGGAATGAGGACTTCACCACCCGGCAGCACGTCTGTCACCGATGAGGCGGTGGCCCGGATCGACCCCCTGTGGAGGTCCTGGGCGGGCGCGCACGGGGGGCATGTCGCAGCGGCGGCGCTCACCGCCATGCGGGAACGGGGCGTCGGGCAAGGCCGCCCGCTCCGCGCCCTGACCGCGCACTTCCTCGCCCCTGTCGACGCCCGTCCGCTCGGCCTGTCCCTGACCGGACCCCGTGGGGGACGTCGGGCCTCCACCTGTCTCTTCACGGCCCATCAGGACGGAGCCGCGGTGCTCGCGGGGTCGGCGCTGTTCGGCTCCGGCCACCCGGGGCCCGGCTATGACGGGCGGGCCTTCCCCCAGGTACCGGGTCCGGCCGACTGCGTGCCCCTCGACCTGCCCGGCGGATTCGTGGCCTTCGCCCAGCAGGTGGAAGTGCGACCCGCCACCGAGGCGCTGCCCCTCGCCGGGGGCGAGCTGGCCGAGCTGGTGGCCTGGGTGCGATTCACCGACGGGCGGCCGCTGGACGAGGCCGCGATCGTCACCCTCACCGATGTCCTCCCGCCCGCCCTGTTCGCGTGCTGGCGCACCCCGCGTCCGGTGCCGACCGCCGAGCTGACCATCCACTTCGCCGACACGCCGGCCTCCGAGGTGCTCACGGACCGGGCCCTCGTCCGGATCCGTACCGAACAGGCCGGCGGCGGCTGGGCGGTCGACGACAGTGAGGTGTGGTCGGCCGACGGCCGACTGCTGGCCCTCGCCCGGCAGGCCCGCGTCGTCCAGGACGCCCCCTCGGAGAACGCCCCCTCGCCCTCGGCAGCCCCCCGGGAGACCTCGTGAACACCGGCGGAGCCATCGCGCTCGTCACCGAAGCAGGCCGCGGACCGGGCCGCGCCGTCGCCCCCGTCCCCGGAAGGAACGGTGGCGGGGCCCCGGCCGGCGTACTCCCCGTGCTTTCCCGGCACACGCTGCCGCAGACCGGCTCGTACGGCACCTTTGAGTCGGCGGCCCGGCCGATGACCAACGCGGTGCGCGAGGAGCTGCGTGCGCAGGGCACCCGCACCGTCGCCGTGCACCCGGAGTTCATCGACACCGACATGGCCGCCCACGTCGACCGGGCCGGGATCAGCCCTGCCGACGTGGTCGACCAGGTCCTCGACGCCGTCGAGGCCGCCCGCGAGGAACTCCTCGCCGACGGCGTCCCCCGCCAGGCCGGGGCCATGCTGTCCGGAGGAGCGAACCATGACCACTGAGCTGCGTGACACAACGGCCGAGGAGCGCGACGACGCCCGCGGCAACCGCCCCGGGCCGGTCCTCGTCGCCGCGTGCCTGGGACTGTTCACGGTGTTCCTCCAGACCACCCAGACCATCGGCACGCTCGGCGCCGTCCAGGCCGATCTGCGCCTCGCCCCGGCCGACATGGTGTGGGTGCCGAGCATGTACACCCTGGTCGTGGCATCCTGTGTACTCGGCGCGGGCGCCCTGGCCGACCGGTGGGGTCGCAAGCGCGTCTTCCTGACCGGGACCGCGGCGATGGCCGCAGGCGCTCTGGTGCTGGTCCTCGCCGACAACCTGGCCACCCTCCTCGTCGGCCAGGCGATCGCCGGTCTGGGCGGTGCCCTGATCACCCCCAGCTCTCTCGCGCTGATCACCCACGCCGTCCGCGACCCGCGCCGCCGTGCCGGGGCGATCGCCGCATGGGCGGCCACCTCCGGGCTGGGCCTGGCCGTCGGCCCCCTTGTCGCGGGCCTCGCACTGCGCTGGTGGACCTGGCACGCGGCCTTCTGGCTCAACCTCGTCATGGCGGGCCTCGCAGCGATCGTCGCGCTCGGCCGGGTCGCCGAGTCCCGCAATCCGGCCCAGCGCCTGGACTGGGCGGGACAGTTCACCGCGATCGCAGGTCTCGCGCTCCTGGTCTTCTGGCTGATCGACGGCGGTCACCACGGCTACGGCTCCGCACGGGCCCTGGCCGCCGTTGTGGCATCGGTCCTTCTGCTGGCCGCCTTCGCTCTGGTAGAACTGCGCCGTACCGCCCCCATGGTCGACCTGCGGCTGATGCGTGATCCCTCCTACAGCGTCTCCCTCCTGCTGGCCGGGACCGTCCTGTTCGGCTTCGTCGGTCTCAGCCTTCTCCAAGTGCTGTGGCTGCAGCGGGTACGGGGCCTGACCGCCCTGCAGGTGGGCGTTCAACTTCTTGCGGAATTCGGTGCGTTCATCGCCGCCTCGGTCCTGGCTGGCATACTGGTGCGCCGGCTCGGGCCGCGCGTCCTGATCACGGCGGGCCTGCTGTTCGCGGCCGTCGGCGCCGTCCTCTTCGCACAGGTCGGACCGGGCACCGCGTTCGCCGGGTACGCCGCTGCGTTTGTCCTGTTCGGCTTCGGCTGCGGTCTCGCCAACGCCCCGTCCACCGCCCTCGCCGTCGGCCACGTCCCACCGGGCCGCGAGGGCGAGGCGGGCGGCACCGTCAACGCCGCCCGTCAGATCGGCGCCGTCCTCGGCACCAGTATCCTCGGCACACTGGTCACCACCCGCTTCGAGGACCGCGTCGCCCACGTCCGCGACCCGCGCATCGCCTTCACCGACGCGGTCACCCACACCACCTGGGTCGCGGTCGCGGTCCTCGGCGCCGGCGCCGTATTGGCACTCGGACTGTCGGCCTGGTCCCGCCGCAGGGCAACCGCCGGGTGACCGGGGCGAACGAGGCAGGGCGGGAAGCTGAACGCCACCCGGGCCGACGAACCTGAACCGCCTGCCCGCCCGTTTGTCCGCCTGCCCGTCCGGCGCGGTTCGCGAGGGCGGGCGGGCGCGGGCGGGGCGGGTTCAGACCGGTTCGGGGGTGTCCTGCGGCGCCTCGCCGAACCGGGCCAGGGCCAGCCGCGCCCGCCACCGCCACCACGAAGCCGACGACGGGCCGCGCCGTCGCCAGCAGTCGTGCCACCCCGTCGGCACAACCCGACAATCTTGGCCTTGAACTCCGGCGTGAATGAACGGCGAGGGCGGCGAGGCTTTTCTTCCCCATGCTCTCCATGAACAGAGCCGAGCCCGCCAGTTAATCATGCTGCCCCGCCGGGGATCCCCAAGATCCCCGAGAGTCACCGCCACGACTTTACCGACGCCCTGAGGCTCAGACGTGTTCGCCATTACTATCTTCCGCATACCATTTACCACAGTGCTTCTTCTCGCGCGGGTAAAGAATGCAAACCCGTACGGAATGGTCTGCGTTATTGAAAAACCCGAAGCGGATGCCTATTCCGATGTCGGAGATTTTAGTCGGCCCACACGCCATGTTGGGTTTACTGTTCGGGAGTGCGTTGCCGAGCGTCCTCTCCAGGGAGATCTTTACGTCGGGGCGTTTGGTCGAAGTGATTTCCGCGTAGGTCTTGTCGGAGATCCTGTACTGCCAGAGGCGGACGTGGGTCGACTTGTAGGATGCGCCGTACCCCTTTAGGCGGGCGTTCAGGTCCGCCAGCGGGGGTGCGTCACAATGACGAGTCACTTCACGGATTGCTGCGGGATTAGCTGGGGCACTCGAGGCCGGGATGAGCAGCGTGGCAGAAACAGCTGCGACACTCAACACAGACTTGACGAACATTTATGACTCCTCTCGCTGTCTCCGGGGCTTGGGGACCGTGGGGTGCCGCCGTGACGGCCCCGGTGGTGGTGGTCTGCCTTCTGATCCGAGCGCCCCGGTTCTTCGGTCTCTGAAACGTCCGGAAGGCCCGGCCCGTATTAACGGGCCGGCCGACCCTTAAGACGTTAGGGCGTGCGGTTTTCTTGGGCCAGCGTGCATGGTGCTCAATGTCGGGTGCGGGTTGTGCACGGTGCTCAGACGGCCCGGATGTTGGCGATGCGGAGCATGTGGACGATGTCGTGAATGCCGGTGCCGGCGGTGAGGAGATCGAGGCCCAGGACGGACTCGGCCGTGCGCAGGTGGTGCGGATCGTGTTGCGGCTGATGCCCAGGGCGCAGGCAGCCTGCTGTGCGTCGGTGTTGGCGTCGATCCATGCCCGGAGAGTGCGGCGGTGCCGATCCTGAAAGGGGACGGAGGGTGGCTGCGGCCCAGGCAGCGGCGCGTTCGGTGCGCAGCAGGTCATCCAGGGTGGAGGGTGGTTGGTCGTAGTCGGGTTCGGGGG
Source organism: Streptomyces sp. NPDC047917 (assembly GCF_043204345.1). Lineage (NCBI taxonomy): Bacteria > Bacillati > Actinomycetota > Actinomycetes > Kitasatosporales > Streptomycetaceae > Streptomyces > Streptomyces sp. NPDC047917. The sequence continues at coordinate 19,525 of NZ_JBIDCA010000020.1, read as the reverse complement.
CGGTGTGGGAACTGCTGAGGACGAGGGCCAGGTGGACGGCGGCGCGGCAGCGGACGTCGGTGAGGTCCAGGCCGAGTGATGCTTCGGTGCGTTTGAGGTGTGCGTTGACGGTGTTGCGGCTGAGGCCGAGGAGCTTGGCCACGGCGGACCGGGGCATGTTCATGGCCAGGCGGGTGATGTCGGTGCTGGTCTTCGCGGCTGTGTCCAGCGGCTGCAGGAGTGTGCGGGCCCATTCCTGGGCGGCCTGGCGGGGAAGGACGCCTGCCAGCGGAGTCCGGCCGTGATAGGAGGCCACGCGGCCGGGAGCGGTGCAAGCAGCGGCCAGGGCGTGGGCCGCCTGGCTGTAGGCCTCGGCCGCCGCGTGAAGAGGATGGCTGCCGCTGACGCCCATCGCGTAGCGCGGGTTGTCGCGGACCAGACAGTGCAGGGTCTCGGCGTGACCGCGCGACTTCCCGCCAGGGACGTCTGGTTTCTCGTCGTCCGTAAATCGCCGGACGGGTCCTCCGCCGTCCGGAAACCCTCTCCGAGACCGAACACCTCAACCTGCAGAACGGCGGGGCCGACCGCCCCGAAATCGACGCACTCACCAGGCACGTCCGGTCCTTCGCGACCACGCTCACCGAGCGCCAGGGCGAGCGCCTGCCGAACTGGCTCACCGCCGTCAGACAGGACGACCTCCCCAGCCTCCACACTCTCGCCGCAGGCATCGACCGCGACCGCGAAGCCGTCATCGCCGGCCTCACCCTTTCCTGGAGTTCAGGTGTCGTCGAAGGGCATGTCAACCGGATCAAGATGCTCAAACGCCAAATGTCCGGCAGGGCCGGTTTCCAACTCCTCAGAAAAAGAGTCCTGTTGTCGTAGCAGCTGGTGACGGTGTCACGACACTACTAGTAAATAGATCCAGCCGAACAAGCTGTCGCCAACTGCGTTTCACGCACCGGTGACACCGTCGATGCGCTCTCGGATCAGGTCGGCATGGCCGTTGTGACGTGCGTACTCCTCGATCATGTGGACCATGATCCAGCGCAGCGAAACCCCTACGTCACCTACGTGGCTGGCTTCCTGCTCAGACAGCCGACCGAAGTCGTCCAGCGAGGCGGCAGCTATGAGCTCACGCCCTCGAACGATTTCTGTCTGCCAGACCGCCATGGCCTCGTCGAGTCCTCGGCCATCTTCAAGTGCAAAGCCGTCGGCGTTGCTCTCCCCGAAGACTGCGCGCACGTCCTGGCCTGCGAACACACGCTGGAACCAGTTGCGTTCCACCTCGGCCATGTGCTGGACGAGGCCCAGCAATGTCATCGACGACGGCGCAGCCGAGGCCAGTCGTAATTGATCGTCTTTGAGGCCCGAGCACTTCAGGGCGAGAGTGGCACGGTGAAAGTCGAGCCACGATTCCAGCATGGCACGCTCGCCAGCATGTGTGGGTGGGACAGGGCGTCCATCCGGTGTCGAAGTCATGCCAGCACCCTGGCACACGCCGCCACGTACTTCGCGGGCCTTCGCTGGCGACGAACACACGCGACCCCTCTCGCTCAGGCAGCCCAGTGGCAACATCTTGCCGAGCAATGTGAGACGACGTTTGAGATCTGCCGTGTCCCGGGGCGGAAGGGGGCGTTGAGCCATACGTGAGTGGCTCTGGGGGCGGGTATCCGTCGGATCTGGCGGATGAGCAGTGGGCTCTGGTCGAGCCGCTCTTGCCGGCGGCGAGGGTCGGGCCGAAGGGCGGGCGGCGAGAGAAGCACCCACGTCGGCGGATCGTGGATGCAATCTTTTATGTGGTGTGGACCGGGTGTGCCTGGCGTCAGCTGCCGAAGGACTTTCCGCCCTGGACCACGGTGTACTGGTACTTCACCTGGTGGCACGACGAAGGAACTATTGAGCGGGTCCACGACACGTTGCGCGGTCGGGTTCGTGAGGCTGACGGCCGTAGCGCGGAGACGAGCGCCGGGCTGATCGACTCGCAGTCCGTGCGCACGGCCGACACTGTTCCAGCCAACACCCGCGGCTTCGACGCGGGCAAGAAGGTGAAGGGACGCAAGCGGTTCATGGTCACGGACACCCTGGGCCTGCTGTTGGCGGTGCACGTGGTCGCGGCGAGCATCCAGGACCGCGACGGCGCGAAGCGTTCGTTGCTGTGGACCCGCCTGGACCATCCGGGCGTGCAGAAGATCTGGGCGGACCAGGGCTTCGCCGACCGCCTCGTGGAGTGATCACGCACGATCCTCGGCCGTGAGCTGGAGATCGTGCGCAAGGCCCCGGACCAGCGTGGATTCCAGGTCCAGCCCAAGAGATGGGCCGTCGAGCGCACCTTCTCGTGGCTCGCCTCCCACCGCCGCCTTGCGCGTGACTACGTGACTAGTGACCTAGTTCGGAGATCCTGTCGCAGTAGCGGCAGATGCGGTCGAGGATCTGATCGGCGGTCTTGGTCCACTTGAAGGGCCGGGCGTTGTCGTTCCAGACCGTGATCCAGTCTTCGAGTGCGGTCTTGAGGTCGTCGAGTGAGCAGAACACGCCGCGTTCGAGGCAGCGCCGTTCCAGCTCGGCGAACCACCGCTCGACCTGGTTGATCCACGACGAGTAGGTCGGGGTGAAGTGCAGCTCGAACCGGGGGTGCGCGAGCAGCCACTTGTGCACGGCCGGTGCTTTGTGGGCGGAGAGGTTGTCGCAGATCACGTGGACCGCCAGGCCGGGATCGGTCTGGCGGTCGATCTCGTCGAGGAAGTCACGGAAGTCGACCGCCCGGTGCTGTGCGGACAGTTTCCCGATCACCTTGCCGGTGGCGGTGTTCAGGGCGGCGAACAGGTCGACCGTGCCGTGCCGGACGTAGTCGAAACTGCGCCGCTCGGGGGTGCCCGGGACCATTGGCAGCACCGGAGCGGTCCGCTCCAGCGCCTGGATCTGCGGTTTCTCGTCCACCGCGAACACCACCGCGTTCGCCGGCGGCGCCAGATACAGGCCCACCACGTCACGGATCTTGTCGATCAGCAGTGGATCGGGCGAGATCTTGAAGGTCTCGGTCCGCCAGGGCTCCAGACCGAAAGCCCGCCAGATCCTCAGCACGCTCGACGGCGAGATGCCGACCCGTTTGGCCAGCTCCCGCTTCGACCAGTGCGTCGCCCCCTGGGGTGTCTCCTCAAGGGTGCGGACCACCACTTCTTCCACCTGGGCGTCGGCGATGGTCCGCGGGACCCCGGGCCGCGGCTCGTCCGACAGGCCTTCCAGCCGGTGCCGCAGGAACCGGGACCGCCATCTGCCCACCGTCTTGCGCTCGATGCCCAGCCGGGCGGCCACCGCGGTGTTGTTACCCCCTTGCGCGCACGACAGCACGATCTGCGCACGCTGGGCCAGGCCTTGCGCTGTCGAGCGCCGTCTGGCCCAGCTCTGCAACGTCAACCGCTCAGCTTCCGACAGCACCACCGGCGGCAGCCTGGTATCACCCATGACCCCAGGACAGCGGGCCCGGGCCAGCCCCGTCAGGCAAACCCCAAGATCTGAAACAGAACACGACTCATGAGGCGAGCCCAGAACTCAAAACCAGGTCACTAGCACGGCTCACTCAGAGACCGTGATCCGCTGGGGAATGATCGGCATCATGGTCCGCCGACTCACCAGTGGCCGACCAGCGACGCGTCCCGGCCCGCGCTTGCTCCTGCGAGACGTTCCGTAGATACGCCAGCAGTTCCTTCCATGGGGAACGTCCTGCGGCGGTGTTCTATGGAGCCAGGAAGTGCTCAACCTTCTGTTGCAGGTCAGGGGGCAGGTCAGCCAACTTCGAGACGATCTCGCTCAGTTCTCGGCTGAGTTCGGGAAACTCGGCCCGGACCGATGGGTTCCTGGTGAGGACCGCGGACAGCAGATCACCTTCGTACATGTGCCCCTCTGCCATCGGGTTCTCCCGCAGTACCTCCAGCGCCAGTGGCAGGAGGTAGGGCAGGCCTATGTGCTGTCCGATCAACAAGCGCATGTCCTCGACGGTCAGCTCGCCGATCGGCCGACGCCGCAAGGCGTGAGCAGTAGTGACAAGACGAGTGTCGTCGGCTGACGGATCCGGCCAGCAGGCGGGTTCAAGCTCTTCAAGGGACCGGGCGCGATCCAAGTGGTGCGTCACCGATCGATCGTCCCACGACCAGATCTCAAACGCGGTCTGAGGTAACTCCCGGAAGGGCATCGAAACGACATTCACAGAAGGTGGCACAACCATACGTGCCACCTGGACTTTGAAGGCGAAGCGGATCATTGAGAGTGGTCGCGTCACAGAAGTTGTGCCAGAACCTGAGAAGTGATGTCAGGGTGCCCACATTGCCGGGTGTCGGAAAGCAGTTGCGCAGGCAGTCTGCCGTGCCCGGCAGGTGAGGGGCCGCGTTCGGGCGGTCATCATGTGGTCCGGGGCCTGGCGTTGTGGGGTCCGCCCGGGAGCGAGAGAGGAAGGCGAGGTGCTCGGGACCGTGACGGAGGTGTTCGACAAGGCCTTGGACGTGCTCAACGTGGCTTTGGGACTGGGCTGCGTGTGGTTGGGATGGCGAGCCGCGCTCCGGCCGCGTCAGGCGCCGAGTTTTCGGAGACGACCTGTCTGGGCGGTCCGCGTCTGGGGGCTCGGCTTTGTGGTGCTGGGGATCTCCCTCACCATCAAGTCGGTGACTCTGATGGCCGGCGGGGAGCCGGGCTGGCCGACCGACGTGATCCGCTGGGTTGCCACACCGCTCGTGGTCGGCTCGATCCTGGCGGTGTTCCTGTCCCGGCGCTGGGAGCGCCGTCGGGCCCGGGCCATGAATGAGCAGTAGCAGGCGTGAACCGGGTCGTCCCCTGGAGTGAGGCGGCGTTCGTGGCCGTTGCCTGCTGGGCGGTCAGCGGTCTGGGATACGGTGTGCTCGCTGCCCTCTACGAGCCGCAACTGTCCGTTGCGCCCCTCATAGGCATGGCGCCCGTCCAGTGGTTCTGGGCGCGCCACCGCTTTTGGCCGGCCGCGGTCGCGGCGGGCCTCGCGGGGGCTGTCGTGCTGTTCGCGCTCGTCGGCGTCCAGCGTCCGGGGCCGGTCCGGTATCCGGGAACTGGAGATCAAGGAGCAGCAGGAGCGGCGGCGTCGGGAGCAGGCGCATGCCGCGCTGCGGTGGAAGATCCAGCCGCAGCGGTCGTCGTCGGCGGCTCTGGTGCACCGCGGCGACTGTGCCCTGTATCCGGTCGAGGGCGGATTCCTCAACCGGGAAGAGGCGTTGATCGCCCTGGCGGAGCCGGACATCGAGGTGTATCAGATCTGCAGGGCCGGTACGTGGCTCGTCGACAGGTAGGCCCGTACGATCCCCGACGCGCTTCGTGGGTTCCGGGCTCGCAAGATTGTCCAGGACGGCCTTTTTGGCCCCGGGGCAGCGGCTTCGTCCGGCCCCACCGAGGAACGGTTTGCAGTGGCTCCACCTGGCTGCAGATACGGCGCGGGTGCACTTGTCTGGAGTAATGCGGCATTGGGCCGGGAACGTCCTGTGTTGACGACTGCTGTACGGATTACGCTGACGCCATGTCACCGTCAGGCTGGACACGCCTCACAGAAGCGCGTGGAGTGCGACGCCGGCTGGTCATCGTGTGCGGTCACGTCATCAGGCGCCCCTTCCTGGTCCTCGCCCTCGCAGGTCTGGCGTTTCTCATCGCCAGGTTCGGCAAGGACTTCCCCGTGCTCTACGGCACGACCCCTCTGGGAGCCGTTCTGATCCTCGGCAGCATGGGGCGCTACCGTCCGGCCAGTTCTGCCGCAGAAAACGGTGAGAAACCCCTGCCGCAGGACACTGAGACGAACTGACCGACAGCCAGCGCTGCTGGAAGAGCTGACCAGCCGCGAACGCGAGGCCGTCGCCCTGGTCGCGCGGGGCCTGTCCAACGACCAGATCGCAGGCCTCATGGTGATCAGCCCGATGACCGTGAAAACCCACATCAACCGGGCCATGGCCAAGCTCCACGCCCGTGACCGCGCCCAACTCGTGGTATTCGCCTACGAATCCGGCCTGGTCGCCCCGCGCGACTCCTGACCCCACGAGCCACAGCCGCCGTCCGGCTCCGGCGCCGACCGGGCAAGAGCGGTCCGAAGCGTTCGGTACTGGCCGACGGTGGAGGCCCCCATTGGGGTGAGTCCTGGCCGGCGTGAACCGCATGGTCCTCGACTCCGCCCATGTGCGGGCCAGAAAAGGGGCGAACTCACAGGCCCCAGCCCCGTGGACCGGGGCAAACCGGGTTCCAGGATGCACGTCCTGTCGGACGCGAACGGACTGCCCCTGGTCGTCGGGCTCTCCGCCGCCAACACCCACGACAGCCAGGGCCTGAAGCCCATGGTGGCCGGTCTCCAGACGAGACACGACCCCCACCGCGGCTGGAACCACAAGCCCCGCAAGCTCCACGCCGACAAGGCATACGACATCCCTGACCTGCGCAGATGGCTCCGCGGCAAACGCATCGGCGTCCGCATCGCCCGCAAAGGAGCCGAATCCGGCGAACGGCTCGGACGCCGAAGATGGGTCATCGAGCGCACCATGTCGTGGCTGACCGGACACCACCGCCTCAACCACCGCTACGAACGCCACCCCCGCAACTACCTGGCATTCCTCGGCCTCGCCGCCGCACTCTGCTGCTACGAGCGACTCGTCCGACTCACCACATAGGACAGGGTCTAAGCACTTGATTTTGGGCCTCCAGGTCGTGTTTCCCAACTCTTGGGTGCAGAGGGACGAAGAGCTTCGCCGTGCTCGTAGACTTATGAGGTGGCATTCATGAGTACCCCGCACTGCTGCTTCCTGTGATCGGAAGGCGCTGAGGGCGATGCCGGTCGGCGTCGCCCCCTTTGGTGTGCCTGCTGCGTAAATCACGTCCCTATGCTGCCCGTTACTTCCTGAGGCAGTGACGCTCTGATCGCGCAGGCACGATCCCTTCCTTTCGCCCCTTGCCAGGAGTGCCTTGTGCCCGTGTCGCTTCCCCCTGCCCTCGATCTGTCCCTTGACCTTCTGCGCTGCCCGACGTGCCGTACGCGCCGCCTGCACCCCGGCCATGGCGCATTGCGTTGCCCGGTGGGTCACACCTTCGACATCGCCCGCCGCGGCTATGCCAGCCTGCTGACGGGTACCCGCGCCACCAGCGGTGACGATGCGGCCATGGTCCAGGCCCGGGACCGGTTCCTGTCCACCGGCGCCTACGCGCCCGTACGCGAAATCGGGGCCCGCCTGGCGGCCGATGCCGTGCCTGAGCAGGGCACGGTGGTGGACGTGGGGTGCGGCACGGGCTACTACCTGGCCGGCGTGCTCGACCGGATGCCCGGCGCCCGTGGTCTGGGGCTGGACACATCGGTGCGCGCGCTGCGCTCGGCAGCCCGTGCTCACGATCGAGCCGCTGCGGTGGCCTGGGACGTCTTCCGTCCCTTCCCGCTGGCCGGTGGGGCGGCCGATGTCGTGCTGGACGTGTTCGCCCCACGCAACCCGGCCGAGTTCCACCGCGTACTGCGCCCGACCGGCCGGCTGATCGTGGTCCGACCCACCGGGCGGCACTTGGCCGAGCTGCGTGGCCAGGTGCCTGCGATGGTCACGATCGACCCGGCCAAGGAACAGCGCCTGCACCGGACGCTCAACCCCTACTTCGAGGCCGTCGTCACTGAACAGGTGGAGTACTCCGCACCCCTGACCAGGCCCGATGTCCTGGACCTGGTAGCGATGACGCCGAGTGCACGCCATGTGAGTCGTGCAGACCTGAACGACGGCGGTGTCCTGCCGGATCAGGTCACTGTCTCTGTGCTGGCCACCGCCTACCAGCCTCGGTGACCACGAGCGGGCGCGCGCCTGCTGACCGATGAGCAATGGGCACGCCTGACGCCCTGCCTTCCCCGCAGCGCGGGAAAGGCAGGGCGTCCGTTCGCCGACCACCGTCGCATCATCGAAGGGATCATCTTTCGGTACCTAACGGGCATCCCCTGGAGAGATCCGACCCGCGAAGCATTCGGTCCGTAGCTTGGCATCGCGGTCAGGATCGCTGGACTGCTTTCAGGCCTTGGTGCGCTGGAAGGTGACGCAGCGACGGACGGGCAGGCACCGTAACGCCTCGTGGCCCATCCGGATCACACCGCTGTGCACGTGGCGCAGGTAGGCGGAGAGTTTGCGGACGGACCAGCGAGTGAAGGGCCGGCCGAGCTTGGTCGGGCGGGTGGTGGCCGGATGGACGACGGAGTCTTCGTCGTCAGGACTGAGAAGGCAGGGACGGCCTCCCGCCCACCGAGGGTCCAAGCGGGCCAGGCCGATTTCGTTGAACCGGTGGATCACGTCGCGGGCGGTGTCCTCGTCGGCCTGGACCAGCTTCGCGATCACCGGGGCCGGTTCCCGCCGGCCGAGGTCAACAGCATCATCGTGCGCCGGAACCGCACCGAACCAGTGCTGCCCCGACGCACGATCTTCTGCGGCTTCTGCCCCTCCGGGTCGGTCAACCTGCGCACACGGACAGGCTCGGTCATCGCGCCTCCAGTGGTCGGATCGGACGTCACCGCACACCTCCAACCGCCGCGGCTACGAGCCGGGCGAACCTTCCAGGCCGGAAGGCCACTTCTCGCGCAGATTCTCGACGTCGGCGGCCAGCACAGCCATATCGCGGACGTGCGTGTAGTACCTGGTCGCGTACTCGTCGTCGATCGCAGGGAGAACCTTCTCGAACACCGCCGTCAGCCGGATCAAGCCTTCACCGCGCTGTTCGTCGAGCGGGCCTTTGAGAACGCCCAGGGCGTGGCCGCAGGCGTCCGCATCAAGCATCACCATGTCCTGGACCTCGATGCCCAGGCCGCGGAAGCCTGGCGGGAACGGCACGGCATGCGGCGGACCGTAGCCATCACCCACTGGCGATCGAGGACCTTCTGCCGAACCCCGGTCCTGGAAGCCGTCCGGGAACATCTCGCGGGCGGCCGGGTCGGGCTGCGGCTCGCTGATGACGGAGGCCGTGCGTCCACTCCCATAGGACGTTTTCGGCACCGAGGTCGCCGTGCACCACTGCTCGGGTGAGGTGGGGAAGGCGCCGACGCTGGCCGAGTTGCGGCGGGTACTCCGGCCCGGCGGCCGGCTGATCTCATCGGTAAGCCACCCTTTCACGGCCCACGCGCACCGGGATCCCCGACCAGCGACGCGACCACGTCGTCGAACGTCCCGTCGTCGAACGGCAGAGGGTCGCGTAGGTCGACCACATGGAGGGTTGCGTCGTCGCCGAGCCGCCGCCTCGCCAGCGCCAGCATCCCGGCGCTGGCGTCGATGCCGGTGACGACGGCACCGCGGTCGCGTAGTGCGGAGGACAGGGGGCCTGAGCCGCAGACGGCTCAGCAGAGCGCGATGCGTCGAACGGATGCTCACGAGTGTCCTCTGGATCCTTCGATGGGTCGGAGGCGATGTGCACGAAGCGCTGTCAGGCCGCGCCGGCGAGCGGGCGGCTGCCCCAGCGAATGCCCTTCTCCCTGCGGATGCGGGCACGTTCTCGGCGTTGTGCGGCGAGGACGTCGGCGTGGCGGGCGTTGGCATTGCGCCATCGCAGAAAGGCGTGCAGGGCCTGGGTCTGCGCGGGGCGGCTGCGATGGTCTGAGTTGGTCAGGGTGAACTGCCGTAGCTGGCCAAAGTGGGCCTCGATCGGGTTGGCCCAGGAGGCGTAGGTCGGGGTGAAGCACAGCTCGACCTTGTTCTTCTTCGCCCAGTGGCGGATGTCCTGACCGGTGTGGGAGGAGAGGTTGTCCAGGATGATGTAGATCGGTGCGCCGTCGGGCCGGGCGGTGCGGATCGACTTCAGCGCGGTCAGGGTTTTGGCGGTGCCTTTGCGGCGGCGGTTGACGCCCCACAGCCGGTCGTCGCCGACGGAGTAGCAGCCGTGGAAGGAGGTCACACCGTGGATGCGGTGGTACGTCGCCGGCAGGCGGTCGGGCTTGCCCTGCTTCGCCCAGCAGGAGCCCGCGGTGGGCCGGATTCCCAAGGGCCCGAACTCGTCGAAGGCGAAGACCCTGTCCGGGAAGTGCTCCAGCACCTGCTCGATCCGGTCGAGCTTGGCCTCGCGCTCGGGGTCGGGAGACTCCTTCCATGTCTTGGTGCGCTGGAAGGTGATACCGCGGCGCAACAGCAGGCACCGTAACGCTTCACGACCGATACGGATGACGCGCTCGTGCACGCGGCGCAGGTAGGCAGCGAGTTTTCGGATCGACCAGCGGGTGAGGGGCTGGCCAAGCGCGGTGGGGCGAGTGGTGGCCGTCTGGACGACGAAGCCCTCGTCGTCACGACTGAGCAGGCGGGGACGGTCTCCCGCCCAGCGAGGGTCCACACAGTGCAGGCCGATCTCGTTGAACCGGTGGTTCACGTCCCGCACCGTGTCCTCGTCGGCCTGTACCAGCCGGGCAATCACCGGGACACGGTTCCCACCGGCGGACGCGAGCAGCATCATCACCCGCCCATAGCGCACCGAGCTTGTACTTCTCCGGCGCACGATCTGCTGCAGCTTCTGCCCCTCCTGGTCGGTCAGTTTGCGCACCCGCACAGCCTCAGCCACCGCACCTCCAGCGGTCGGAACGGACGTCCACCGCCCATCCAACCGCTCCAAGCGCGAACCCGGCGAACCTTCCCGGTCAGAGCACTGGAAGAGGGATTCCGACTCGGGCCACAAGCACTGGCACTAGTAGAAGTCGTGGGAAGCCCGATGATGACGGCAGGTGACGCGCTTGCAATTGGTCCCAGGGTTGTGTGGTTCTTCGAAGGAAGGGCAAGGAGGGTCGTAGCATCTCAAGCAGCGAAAGCCCTCGTCATCGTGTCCCCATAGCCGCCGGGCCTTCTTGTGCACCTCTCGCAGTCGAGCCTCAGCGTCATCCAACTCGGCGACGATCTCGGCGCGAGCTTTTCTCTGCGCGTCAGTTTCGTCAAGCATTGGTAGTACGCCCTTTCTGCTCCGGCCTCGACCCCCTCCAGCGAATTGGGGCATCGGGGTCACCGTGGTGCACCGCTGCGTGAACACGGTTTAGTGGCTTGCCCCTCAGCGTTGTGCTCGCGTGCTGTTTTCTCGACGTCCCCCTGAGTGTCAAATCCCGCGATTACGACAGCCACTTCTTCAGGGCAAACATCCCAGTTGGTTCCTGAGAGTGGCTGCTCCAGGGCCTTTGGCCCCTGCGGGCTCTCCAATAGCTACCCGTTTTCTAGTTTGCTCCGATGGTCGACCTGTGCAACTCCAGGAATATCCAGAGACGAAGTCCAGGGATTGAAATCTTTCCTGATTCCTGAAAAGAGCGGAGTGTTCTCGCCGGTTGCGCAGCATGGCCTCGGGGTCCTTGGAGCGATCACGACCAATTCGGGCGGGCCGGCGTGTGCGTCGAGCGAGGCGATGGGCTGACGGTGCGCTGCTCCTTTGTGCCGCCCAGCACTACATGGTTCGGTATGCCCGAAGAAAGGTCCGCACTCCCTCGATGACGAGTGGCCGGACCCGGGTGTCCTCCGCGGCATTCGCGGAACCGAGCCTGTCCAGCGCAACGCCGAAGGTCAGCGCGATGAACTGGTCGGCCGCGAGTCGGGGGTCGGGGACGTCGAGCAGCCCGGCTGTGGCGAAGGCGGCGAACCGCTCGGCAAGCGCCTCGTCGGGGGTGTCGGCCATGGAGTTGTAGCCCCGGTGCGGCAGGCTGCCGGATTCCGCCCGGACCAGTCGTTGCAGCGTTGCGTACTCCGCAGAGTCGAGCATGTCGGTCGAGATGCGCATCGAGAACGTGACCAGGGCGTCTTCGAGGTCGGCGGCCTCGGTGAGACCGCTGAGGGTGTCGTCGATGGTGCGCCGGATCGTGGTGATCATTGACTGGCCGATGGCGTCGACGACTGCTTGCAGCAGCGTCTGCTTGTCGCCGAAGTAGTCGTAGACCGTCCGCTTGGACACCTCGGCCCGGGCGGCGACGGCGTCGACACTGGACCTGTCGAAGCCGTCGGTGAGAAACAGTTCCCGGGCCGCCGAGAGGATGGCGGCCCGCTTCCGTGCGGATCCTTCGCGCAGTGTCTTCATGGTCGGCTTCTTCGTGGTCGGCATGGGCACATGCTACCCGTTCTGCACTGCACGGTGTAGTGTAATAATTGCTCGGCGGGTGCCGCACTCCTGCACCCGCTCCGCCCTGGGGAGTCGTGCGTGCGCCACCTCGGGTACCGCTTCCCCGGGCTCACCCCGCCGGACGACCTCGGACCTGTCCACAAAGCACCATGCGCACCGCGCCCCGGGTGAATCGCCGCCGCTTCCGCGCCGGGCCCGGCAAGGCGGCAGCGCCACGGGCACGGCCGCTCCTTCCCTGCCCGGCAATGACGGAAAGGACCTCCATGACCGCAACTCTGGTTTCCCCGGCCCGCATCGGTAAGGCCGCTGTCGGAGCCCTTGGCATGCTGGCAGTCGCCACCGGTGCCCTGGAGTCGGTGGTGACGCCGACGCTCCCGCTCCTCCAACGCGAGCTAGACATGAGTCCCGCCGAAGGGGCGTTACTCAGCATCATGCTCCTCATCACGGGCGCGCTCATCACACCGGTCGCGGGCAAGTTAGGCGACCGCTACGGCGGGAAACGGGTCCTGATCCGGCTGATGGCGGTGGTCTGTGCCGGTGGTCTGGTGTCGGCCCTGGCGCCGAACCTGCCGGTGCTGCTGCTCGGTCAGGTACTGCAGGGTGCGATGGTGGGCGCGCTGCCCCTGTCGTTCATCCTGGTGCGCGAACACCTTCCCGCGGGAGAGTCGAAGGTGGCCATCGGGGTGGTCAGCGGTCTGTTCGTGGGGGGCGGGATGGCCGGAACGCTGTCGGCCGGGCCCGTGGCCGAAGGACTGTCCCGACACTGGATGTTCGCGCTGCCGACGATCGCGGTCTTCGGGGCCACCATCCTGGTGGACAGGCTGATGCCGCCTGATCCGCCGAGCCGGTCGGACGGCGCCGGGGTCGACTGGCCCGGCCTGGTTCTCCTGAGCGGGACGCTGGTCACGCTCATGCTCGTGCTCGCGCTTGCACCCGACATCGGCTCGCAGCCACTCGTGCTCGGTGCCCTCATCGCGGTTCTGGCCGCTTTCATGATCGGATGGACAGCCGTTGAGCGTCGTGCGGCCTCGCCGATGGTCGATCTGCGCATGCTCACACAGCCTGCGGTGTGGAAGTCGTGCGTGCTGACGTTCGTGATCTGCGTCGGTACCTCGGTGGCTGTCTATCTGGTTCCGCAACTGTTCGCGGTACCCGCCACCGAGTACGGATTCGGGGCCGGCGCCACCGAGATCGGCTTCTTCCTGCTGCCCGGCGCCGTGGCCGCGTCGCTCGCCGGGCCGATCGGTGGGATCGGGGCGCGGCGTTTCGGCTCGCGGGCCGTGGTCACCGCCGGGATCGTCGTCATGGCCGCCACCCTGATCTCCCTGGCAGTCGTGCACACCGAAGTCTGGCACCTCATCATCGGCAAGATGTTGATCGCGCTTGCCAACGGCCTGTGCGTCACGGCGCTGGTGACCAGCACCGCCACATCCGTCCATCGAGGTGACACCGGCATCGCCACCAGCCTGGTCCTGGTGACACGCGTGCTCGGCTATGCAGTGGGTGTGCAGGCCAGTGGCGCGATCCTCACCGCCGGGACCCCTGCCGGTTCCGATGTCCCGGCCGAATCGTCCTTTGTCACAGGGTTCGTCATAGCCGGCGCCCTCACGGCGCTGTCCCTCCTTGTCACCCGCACGATGAGTAAAGGAGCCAAGGAATGCCCCGCATTGATCCGTTGACGGATATCCGCAGCACACCGAGGCGCAAAGTCCTGATATCCGGGGCCGGCATCGCGGGGGCCGCCCTCGCGTTCTGGCTGAACCGGTACGGATTCGAGGTCACGGTGGTCGAGAAGGCGGGCGTGCTTCGTAGCGGTGGTTACCCCATCGACGTACGCGGCACCGCACTTGAGGTCGTCCGAAGGATGGGAATCCTGCCTCGACTGAAAGAGGCGCACATCGAACTGCGGAGGCTGACCTTCCTCGGCGGGGACGGCAGCGAGGTGGCCTCGGTCGACCCACACACCGTCACAGGCGGCGTCGCGGGACGGGACATCGAGGTGCGGCGAGGGGACCTGATTGATGCTCTTCACACGGCGGTCCGTGACGACGTGGAGCTCGTGTTCGACGACTCCATCGACACCCTCGACCAGCCCGGCCACGAGGTCGACGTCACCTTCCGCGGGGGCAACAGGCGTACGTTCGACATGGTGTTCGGTGCGGACGGTCTGCACTCACGTACCCGCGAATTCCTGTTCGGCCCCGAAACACAATTCCACCGGTACCTCGGCTACTGCTTCGCCGGGTTCACCATGCGCAACACCTTCGGGCTCTCCCACGAGCTCATGATGTGGAACACCCCGGGCAGAGCCGCGGCACTCTACGCCGTGGAGGACAACGACGAAGTGCATGTCCTCCTGAACTTCACCCACCCGAAACCGCCACTCGACGCGTTCCGCAACCCGGAAGCCCAACGGGACCTGGTCGCCACGGTCTACGCCGACGCGGGATGGGAGGTCCCGGGCATGCTTGCCGCCATGCGCGACGCGGAAGACCTGTTCTTCGACGGGGTCAGCCAGATTCGCATGCCCCGCTGGTCCAGCGGCAGGGTCGCACTGGTGGGCGACGCCGCGTACGCGCCCTCGTTCCTTACCGGACAGGGCTCCAGCCTCGCGATCGTCGGCGCGTACATGCTTGCCGGTTCCCTGGCCGACCGGGGCCACGCCGCGGGCTTCGCTGCCTACGAACGCAACACCCGTGAGTTTGTGACCCTGAACCAGGAGCAGGTCGGCGAGGGCGACGCCGCACTCTTCCCGGCCACCGCCCGGGCCCTGGAGCAGCGCAATGCCATGCTGCGCAATCTCAGCGCCACGCCCTCCACGGAGGGACGACCGGCCCATTCGGCCCTTGCCCTGCCCGAATTCGTGCCCATGACGTGAGCTTGGGCACGCGCGCCGGTGACATGTTTCACCAGCGTTCGGGGCCAGCGGTTTCCCCGCCCTGCGTCCGCCGACCCCAGGTGAGCGACTCACTTCGAGACACCATTCGAGGCGGAGGACAAAGAACGAGAGGATGACCCTGCCCTCCAGCCTGGCTGCCACCGGGCGCGCATCAGCGGCCAGGCCTGTGCAGCGATATCGCTCACCTCCTCGCGTATCCGCGGCAACGCCTGGCGCAGGGCGCGCTGGACGGTCTGGAAGCGAGCGGCCTCCTGTTCGGTGCAGGGGCGGCGCCGCTCGGCAGCAAGCACCCGGGGCGCCCACCGGTCGCGGCCGAGTGCCTGGTGGGCGGTGTTGAGCACGGTGACGGTGGCGACGGCTGGGTCGGCGGCCTGCTCGCCGGACTCGGCCACCACGCGGAGGAGGCCCCGCCGTGGAGCGTGATGGCCGCGCCGCGGTGCCGATGCCCCCGCATCGCTCGCTTGGCTCTCGTGCCCCGTGCAAGGGCAGCCGGTTCAGCGGGCGGAGGCACCGGTCGGGGCCTGTAGGTTGGGTTGTATCGGACGATGCTCGCGTTCTCCTTGAACGAGATCCCCACGTTTACGAAGGCGCCGCTCCCTTCGTACTGCGACCAGCTGATGGCCTTGATGTCGTCGGGCCCCACCTGTTTGCCGAGCGACGTGATCACCGGACGCCCGGTGCATGGGAAGGAAGAACTGCCGCCGTCCGAGGGTGGGTTCGCATCGACCAGAGCTGAGCCGTCGACGGTGAAGTGCTGCCGGTCGACCGTTTCCACCGTGTAGCCTCGCTTCGGCTTCGCCCCCTCCGTGACGGTGGTGAAGGGGTACTGCTCCTGGCCGGTGGCCTGTCCGGCGTGGGCGCGCCGCATCAGCTGATCGAGGGCCTGGGCCAGGTCTGCCTCGTACCGGTCGTGGTCTTGGCGGCGTGTGGTGATCGTCTGCAAGTACTGCCAGGTGCGGCCGTTGAACGGCTGGTGGGCGTGGTCACGTTGGATCCACTGGATCTCGGTGAGCCCGAGGCCGGGAAGGCGTACCCAGATCTGGGGGACGTCGCTGGTGTGGACTTCCCATTTCCTGCCCCCGGGCCGCCACGCCGGAGTCCTGTCCCCGGCGCGGGCCGAGCAGGTCGCGGTCGTAGGTGCGGTGGTGCAACCGGATGCCGTGCTCGGTGATGGCATGCCACCGCAACGGCAGCAGCCCCAGATAGTCACTCCTGCTCAACGGAACCGGCACGTACCCGCAGACGCAGACGCAGACCAGCGCCGCCCACATCTCGTTCGGGGACAGCGCGACCTTCGGCAGCGTGGGATGCCGCAGCCCTTCATGGGGGGGAGTGGTGGTAGTGCACGAGCCACTCATCCAGGAGGTCTTGTAGCGGGGCGATGCTGTAATACGCTTCGCGTGCCACGTCCTGACCGCGGTGGGTGACGTCGGAGCTGTGCGCCCGCTGCGGTACGAAGTTCACCGATGAACGCTGGCAGTCGGTCCGGCAGACCTCATGGCGGAGCACCGGAGACGACCTGTGCGAGCCGTGCCGGCAGGAGAACGTCGACCGGGCGGAGGCTGAGCGCGCTGCGCGCCGCGAGGCGGAGGAGGCCGCGGTGCGGGAGGCGGCCGAAGCGGATGCGAAGAAGGGCCGCGGCCTGCTCGGGCGTCGCTGGTAGGCGTGGGCAGGCCCAAGGGCAGCCTGGGCAAGCCCGGCGGGAGCGTGGGCAAGCCACCCTCGGATGGCGGCTTGCCCACCCTGGCCGGGATGGGCTGAGGTGGGTAAGCCGGGCCGGACATCACGGCCTCGGACCGGAGAAGGGGACGATGTGCGCGGATTCGAGACGGGTCAGACGGTCGTACGGCGCGATGTCCACCGCTCCGGTCGGGTGTGGAGCGAACTGGCCCTGCGGGTTGTCGACGACACCGGCGAGGCGCTGGTGACTGCCTGCGCACCTGGTGCGCAGGCCCGGTGGCCCGCCCTGTACGCGCAGGCCCGCGCGCAGGGGGACCGCTCGGTGCGGACGGAGGCGTTCGACGCGATGGCGAGGGGGAAGTGGGAGCTCGTGGCCGGGGTGTGGCAGGAGACGGACCTGCTCCTGTGGAAGCCGCCCACGTGCTGGTTCAGCGTCAACGCCTTCTTCGTCCCCGACGGGGACGGGCGTCGGCTGCGGAACTGGTACGTGAACTTCGAGCACCCCACCTGCCGCACCGAGTCCGGGTTCGACACCCTCGACCTCACCGTGGACCTGGTCGTCGCGCCGGACCTGACGGACTGGGAGTGGAAGGACGAAGACGAGTACGCGCACGTGCGACGCCTCGGCATCGTCTCCGACACGGAGCACCGGGCCGTCGACGCCGCCCGCGGCGAGGTCCTGGCGATGCTCACGGAACGCTCCGGTGTTTTCGCGCAGGCGGAGCGGTGGGCGGCCTGGCGGTGGGAGTCGGCCTGGCCCACGCCGTGCCTGCCCCTGGCTGTGGCGGCCGCGCGGAGGGTTGCACCGGAAGGGGGCTGAACAGTTGCCTGGATAGTTGCTTGCGGCGGGGGACCGAAGGTGTGACCGGGAGTGGGAGCCCGGCGAATCGGACACCGTCCGTTGTCCCTGATCAGCACTGTTGGGCAAGCCTGTCCGCGCCGACGACACCTCTAATTCGTTGGTAATTGGAGGTTCTGGATCTCTGAGGGGTTGGGGCGGCGTTGCCCAGCCCGGGGCAGGACGTGTGTGGTCCGGTCGGTGCCGTGGTGACCCCTACGACACCTCCGACCGTGCGAGGTCTTTGTAAAGACTGGTGGCGCTGGGCGCCGACCGGTCCTCGCATGTTCTGCCCCCGCGGGCCCGTCGGGTTCGGGATCCTCGATGGATGAGCTGCCGCACGGTGACGCGTTATTCCTCACGAGCTCCGAGCTCTGGACACGGCGTGTGCCCGTGCGGTCCGGCGGTGCCGCGCACGGCTGATGAGGTGGCGGACCGCAGGGTCCTGGAATTGGTGCGCCGTGCGGACCCGCGTGCTCGCGTTCGAGAACAGCGCCGGAGAAGGGGCGGGATTCATGGACGTGTTCTGCGGGATCGACTGGGCGGAGGGGCACCACGACGTCGCGCTCGTCGACGACAGCGGCAAGCTGCTGGCCAAGTGCCGGATCGGCGACGACCTGGACGGCTACCGGGTGCTGCTGGACCTTCTGGGGGGGGGAACACGGCGACACCGCGGAGGCGCCGGTCCCGGTGGCCATCGAGACCAGCCGCGGCCTGCTTGTCGCCGCGCCGCGGCAGGGCCCCCGGAAGATCTACGCGGTCAACCCGATGGCTGCCTCCCGCTACCGAGACCGCCACGGAGTCAGCCGCAAGAAGTCCGACCCGGGCGACGCCCTGGTCCTCGCGAACATCATCCGCACTGACGCGCCGATGCATCGGTCGCTGCCCGCCGACGCCGACCTGGCCCAAGCCGTCGCCGTCCTGGCCCGCGCGCAGCGGGACGCGGTCTGGAACCGGCAGCAGGTCGCCAATCAGCTGCGGTCCCTGCTGAGGCAGTACTTTCCGGCGGTGATCGAGGAGTTCCGGGACAGGCCGGGGACCCTGACCCGCCCCGATGCCCGCCGCATCATGGCCGTCGCGCCCACACCTGGTGATCGGGGCCGAGCCGACGTACGGCTCCAGCCGGGTCGCCTCCGCCGGGGGCGCCGCTGCCTCCTCCGCCGTTCAAGGTGCCCCGGTAGCCGCCGTCGGCGATCACGAGGCCTTGCCAACGGCAGCCTTGGCGCCGGATTCCTCCCACGCCTGCAGTCGTTTCGGTTCCCGGCGAGCGGCCGGCCGGCAACGACGACGCGCCGGGTGTCGGCGTCGATGACGACCTGGTGGTCGGTGGATTACCGGTAGTTCTTCGACCGCTCGGCGATGGTGTGATCCCGGGTGGGAACCAGCGTCCCGTCCACGATGAGCACGGTGTCCTTTGCGAAACGCTGACGGGGCTGGAGCGCAAGCATCGGCCCGAGGTGGTCGGTGATCCGGTCCGCGGCACACTTGGACACCCCGAACAGCGGCGCGAGCTGACGAATGATCAGGTTTGTGCGCCAGTACGCGGCCACCAGCAGGGCCCGGTCCTCCAGCGGGAGGCTCCATGGCCGGCCTCTGCGAGCCACATCCGCACCTTCACGTCGCAAGTACGGTCATCTGCTTCCCGGAGGCGCGAGGGCTCAGCCCGGAGAACGGGGCTATCCAGGACGGCTCCGACGCCGTGATCACACCAGCCGCGCCGTGATCGTTCCACCCAGGGGAGGCCGAGCAAGTCTCTTCCGCCCAAGTACCAAAGACCATCGGGCTTGGGCGTGCCGACCCGGGCAGTCCAGAATGCTGCCGTGGCCGAAGACGAGCAGAGCGGCATGGAACCGCGTTCATTCCTGACATGCGTGACAGAGGTGGCCCGGCTGCTGGACGTCGGAGACGTCCCCATGGAGCCGAAGGACCGACATGCCCGCCACCTCGCCCACGCGGTGCGTAAGAGGTCCTAACAGAAGCTGTTGATCATGTGACTGTCGGCTTGGTTGCTCGTTGGTCCGTTCGTGGCAAAGAGGAACTCCCGACCGTGGCTCGTC
>NZ_JBIDCA010000019.1:0-178934 GCF_043204345.1 Streptomyces sp. NPDC047917 | reverse complement strand
CCCCACCGGAACCGAAGCGACCACCGGCCCGCACGCCGAACCCGGCCCCCCCCCCCGCCGCAGCGGCCCCCCCCCCCCCCCCCCCCGCCCCCCCCCCCCCCCCCCCCCCGGCGCGGGGCCCCCCCCCCCCCCCCCCCCCCCCCCGCGGCCGTGGAGTGTTCGTCTCAGCCGAACCAGGTCCTGACAGCGGCGAGCAGTTCGTCGTGACGCACGCCATCGGTGCCGAGCCAGGCGACATGCCCGTCGGGACGCACCAGCATCACATCGGCCCCGAGCTCCTTGCAGGGATCGGCCACCACCACGTCCAGCCGGTCCGCCCACGCAGACAGATCCGGAACGCCCCGGTCACCGGACAGATCCAGTACGACCCCTCGACCGGAACGGAACAGTTCCGGGGTCGCCACGGCACCGGCCGACGTCACCAGAGTCGTATCGGGCAGGACGGCACCGAGCAGCTCGTGATCCGCCGAATCACCGGCGGACATGGGATAGCGCACCCGGGTGACGTACTGCGAAAGGAACTTGTTGACCACGTCGAACTCCAGCAGCTCCGCGAAGACCTCGCGCAGCGGAACGGCCCGGTCGAGCGGCGCCTGCAACGGGAGCTGCGCCAGGGCCCGCCGGCACGCACGTCTTCCCACGGGGTGCCGTTCGTCGTGGTACGAGTCGAGCAACCCGGAAGGGGCCCAGCCGTGCACGGTGCCGGCGAGCTTCCAGCCGAGGTTCACCGCATCGTGCACGGCGGTGTTCATCCCGTGCCCGGAGGACGGCGGATGCGGATGGGCGGCGTCACCGGCAAGGAACACCCGGCCCAGGCGATAGCTCCGGGCCAGCCGCGTAGGGCTTCCGTACCGCGTCATCCAGCGCACCTCGCGCAGATCCGGCGCCTGCCCGGTGACCCGCTCGATCGTGGAGCGGATCTCGTCGACGGTGAGCGGCTCCCCGTCGGACGGAGGCTCACGGTAGAACTCGACCGTCATCAACCGGACCTCGGTCGGATCGGCCGGATTGACCGGCAGCACACCGAACTGACCACTCGGATACGAGCCGGCCCTGAACAGTGCCTGTGCCTCGTCGTCCACGACGACATCGGCGATGACCCCGTAGTACGCAGGGGCGAGGGACTCGAACTCGAAGCCGACCGCCTCGGCCACCAGACTCCGCGGACCGTCGCACCCGACGACGTACGAGGCACGCAGAGTGCCGGAACCCTCCGGCGAGACCACCGTGAGTGTCACGCCGTCCGCGTCCTGCTCGATGTCGATGACTTCCTGGCCGAGCCGCACCTCGACACCCAGCTCGACGGCGCGCTCCCGCAGCAGCTGCTCGCTGCGCCACTGCGGGACGATCAAGTCGTAGTCGGTCTCGGCCAGTTCGCCGTCGATGTCCCGGTAGACGAGACCGAAGTGACTGCGCCCCCAGGTGGGCGTGTCCGGTGTCCGGAAGCGTTCCTCCAGTCCTCTCTTGCGCAGGAAGTCCGCGATGTGTGCGTTGAGGAGCATGCCGCCGGAACGCTCCAGGAGCTCGGACCGGCGTTCCAGTACGACCGTGGGAACCCCGGCCAGCCCCAGCTCGCACGCAAGCGTCAGACCGGCGGCGCCACTACCGACGATGACTATGGGATCAGACATGGTCCCAGCTTCCGCCATCGGGCTTAAGCGACCGCAAAGCGCCAGGGCCTATGGGGTTGAGGGATGCGCCCGTACGTCCAGGCCGGTCGTCACGCGGGCTGACTCATCGTCATCCCCCCGTGCCGACGGCGCACCGGCCTCGCCCACTGCGCGCGCCGCTGCCGCCCCGCCCCGATCCCTGTCCCGGAAACGGTGGTGACCAGCCAGGACAGCGGCGGACTGTCCGGGACAGCGGACATCCCTTGCTGGACGGTGCCCGGGGCCAGCAGGGTCGGTGTCGCCGGCGCAGCAGTCACGTACAGCGACACATCAGACAGGAGTGCTCACATGCGCAAGAACGTATGGTCCGCACGCATCGTCCCCCTCGCGCTCGCCGCGGTCTTCGTCGGTGGCCTGAGCGCCACCACGACCGCCCCGGCCCAGGCGCGCACCGGGACCAAGGCATCCGCCCAGACATCCGCCCAGGCGTCCGCCCGGGTGACCGACGCCTACTACCTGCGCTTCAACAAGGGTTCGGTCACCAACTCCCGCCTCGAACTGGTCAAGCGCACGCCCGGCCGGGACAAGGTGATCAAGACCTACAAGGCGGGCTCGGGCCAGGTCAAGAACACCTGCGCGGTCGGCAAGGGCTGGCTGCCCAACGCCGGGGCGAGCAAGCCGTACGCCGTTCAGTGGCACCGCACGAACTTCGACGGCATCATCAACGGCTTCGTCATCAAGATCTCCGACCGCAAGTGCCACAACGGCACCAAGCGCACCGAACTCTTCATCCACAGCGAGATGAAGCCGAACGGCAAGCAGGGCACCATCGAGTCCGAGCGGTGGACCAACAGCGGTCCCAACGACTACTACTCCAACGGCTGCATCAAGCTCAACCCGACCAACATCAAGGACCTGTTCAAGCGCCTGGACCGGGTCGGCTGGCCGAAGAAGATGTATGTGGTGAACTGACCCCCGGTCAGTGCTCGGTCCGTGGTGCCCGGGAAGCCCGTCCAGAGGCTTCCCGGGCACCACGTGTTTCCCGACGGCTCCGCGTCACCCGGAGCGGTGGCCGGTGGCGGCGCGTCCCCGGCGAGGACCGCCGGGGACATCAGCCGGTACGGACGGCGAACGGGCCGCCGTCGCCGAACGCGAGCCGGGCGAAGTTCTCGCCGATGCGGCGGTGTCCTGCCGGGTCGGGGTGGACCTCGTCGGGCAGCGGGAACTCGGCGTAGTCCTGCTCGCCGTACAGGTCACGGCCGTCGAGGTAGTACAGGTTCGGGTCGTCGGCCGCCCGCTGTTCGACGATCCGGGCGAGTTCGTCCCGGATGACGTTGAGCGTCAGGCGTCCGGCGGCGCGTTCGGCCGGATCGCCGGTCGCCCTGAACCGCAAGGTGCCGCCGTCGAAGTCCGGGGCGAGAGGGCCGGGGGTGTCCTCCTGGACCGGACACAGGACGGGGGACACGAC
The DNA here is from genome assembly GCF_043204345.1 of Streptomyces sp. NPDC047917. NCBI lineage: Bacteria > Bacillati > Actinomycetota > Actinomycetes > Kitasatosporales > Streptomycetaceae > Streptomyces > Streptomyces sp. NPDC047917. Next base: position 175,856 of record NZ_JBIDCA010000019.1, on the reverse strand, counting down.
CAGCAGCGGCGTGGTCGGATGCCCCTCGCGGATGGTGTCGAGGAAGCCGTGGACCGCGGGGCCGAAGGCGCGCAGACGCATCGCGTCGGAGTTGACGACGTTGATGCCGGCCTTGACGCTGATCAGGTCCGCGGGCGCGTCCCGCATCGCCCGGGCGGTGAACGGATCCAGCAGTGCGCCGCCGCCGAACCCCATGTTGACCAGCTCCACCCCGCCCCGGGCGGCTGCCAGGGCGGGCCAGATGGCGGTCGGACGAGTGGCGTTCGAGCCGTGGCTGATGGAACTGCCGTGGTGCAGCCAGACCCGGCGCCCGTTGTCCGGCGCCTGTTCGACGGGGGCGTCGGTGCGCAGGGCGATCAGTTCGGTGATCTCCGTGTGCGGGAGCCAGATCTCGATGTCCTTGTCACCGGCCGGAAGACCGGTGAACCGGGCGGTGCCGGCCGGTCCCTCCGTGAGCTCGAAGGACTGGGTGGCCATGTCGGTGATCGTGCGTACGTTGCCGCCGGTCACCGTGGCCCGGGCGGCGAGACGTCCATCGACCAGCAGGTCGTACACGCCGTCCGCCGGGGCCGGGAGACCTCGGTAGACCCGCTTGGTGGGCAGTGTGTCCAGCTCGATCGTGGTGGCCCGGGTACGGAAGGCCAGCCGTACTCCGGACGGCTGGGCCTCGGCCACGGCCAGTTGGTCGTCGGGGATCTGCCGGCGTGCGCGGGCGGGCAGCCGGTGCGGCAGCAGACCGTGCGCGGTCTTTTCCACATCGAGGAAGCCGCGCAGGAGGTCCGTGGTGACTGGTGTGGTGATCGTGTTGTGTTCGCTGTTCATTGCCTCAGTGCCTCGGCCTGTCGATCAGGATTCTCGGAATGTTGTGGATGAGCCGGTGCGGGGCGCCTCGGACCGCCGTCGGCGCTGTGGCACCCCGGTGGTCAGGGTGTGGCGCGGTTCCGCAGCAGGGCGTCGAGGGAGTCCACGATCCAGACCCAGGACTCCTGCGAGTCCGGGGAGCTGTGCTCGAAGCCTCCGGCCAGCTCCAGGCTGACGTAGCCGTGGAACACGCTGCCCAGCATCCGGACCGCGTGCGTCTGGTCCTGCCCCGTCAGGTCGTAGCCGCGCAGGATCGCCCGCGTCATCTGTGCGTGCCGCACCCCGGCACTGGCGGCCGCCGTCTCGGGGTCGAGCCGGAGCCGTGCGGCGGCGTACCGGCCGGGGTGCTCCCGGGCGTAATCGCGGTAGGCATCCGCGAAGGCGGCCAGGGCGTCCTTGCCGGCCCGCCCGGCCACGGCGTCGGCGACCCGGTCGGCGAGCTCCTCCAAGGCGAACAGGGCGATCCTGGTCTTGAGTTCCTGGGAGTTCTTCAGATGCGAGTACAGACTCGCGACCTTCACGTCGAACCGCCGGGCGAGCGCCGAAACGGTCACCTGGTCGAAGCCGACCTCGTCGGCCAGCTCCGCCCCCGCCAGCGTCAGACGCTCCGGGGTCAACCCCACTCTGACCATAACCTTCCTCCTGTTCGGTGATAACCATTATGCATTTGCCTAAAGCTTTTAGGAAAAAATGCCTCCCTTCTCGTGACCTCGTGCGCTGGACAGTCGATTCCGGAAGCCCGACCGAACCCCTCGGCCGAGCCCCTTGCGCAATGGTCAAGAAACGTTGACCATTGGATGCATGCCTACCGACGATCTTCCCGAGACGTTCCGTGTCACCACCGACGAGCAGCTGCGCGCCGTCTCCAATCTCACGCGGCACCGGATCATGGCCGTGCTCCGCTTCGAGCCCGCGACGATCACGCAGATCGCCGACCGGGTGGGCCTCGCGAAGGGGAGTTCCAGCTACCACGTACGGCTGCTCGAACGGGCCGGCCTGGTGAAGGTGGTACGGACGCGGAAGGTCCGGGGAGTCACCGAGCGGTACTACGCCATGGCCGCGCGGACGATCGCACTGCCGGATCCGGGCGAGGGAGGGCCGGATGTGCTGATGCGGCATGCGGTGGCGGACCTGGAGGCCGCGCCGGCGGATGGCGAGCGGCACGTACGGATGGCGCACCTGCGGCTCACCGATGAGCAGTTCGCGGAGCTGGGGGCACGCTTGCAGGCACTGGCGGACGAGTACCGGGAGCTGTCCGATCCGTCGCTGCCGGACGCCTCACTCGTCTTCGCGCTGTTCCACCCGGCATCGCGCGAGCGGGTCGAGGAGGACGCCGAATGACCTCGGACGTCCGGAAGTTGCCGACCGGGTTCGGACGGCTGTGGACCGCGCAGACGGTGTCCTCGCTCGGTGACGGGGTGTCGCATGCCGCACTGCCGCTGCTCGCGTTGACGCTGACGCGGGATCCGATGGCGCTCGCCGTCGTCACGGCCGCCGGAACGCTGCCGTGGCTGCTCTTCGGGGTGCTCGGCGGTGCGCTGGTGGACCGCTGGGACCGTCGGCGCACGATGTGGGTCACGGACGCGGTGCGTGCGGTGCTGCTGGCGATACCGGCGGCAGCGGCCGCGCTCGACCTGCTGAGCATTCCACTGCTCGCGGCCGTCGCCTTCCTGCTCGGCCTCGGTGGACTCTTCTTCGACACGGCCGCCACGGCCTATCTGCCGGATCTGCTCGGCCGCGACGCCGTGCTCCTGGAGCGCGCCAACTCCCGCCTGCGCGGCACCCAGACGGCCGCGTCCGGCTTCGCCGGTCCGCCCGCGGGCAGTGCTCTGCTCGCACTCGGGCGGGCGGTTCCGCTGCTCGCCGACGCGGTGTCGTTCGCGCTCTCCGCACTGCTCGTACGGTCGCTTCCTGCCGCGCCCCGGCCCCTGCCACAGACCCGTGAGTCACTGCTGCGGCAGGCACGGGCCGGCGCCTCGTACGTGTTCCGGGATCGGTTGCTGCTCGGCCTCGCGTTACGTCCGGCGGTCGGGAACATCGCCTTCCTCGCCGTGGAGACCGTACTCGCCCTCTTCGCGCACGATCGTCTCGGAATCGGCACCTTCGGCTTCGGCCTGCTCCTCACGGCGGAGGCCACCGGCGGCCTGCTCGGCGCGGGCATCGCCTCCTTCCTCGGCCGGCGACTCGGCACCGGCACCGCGCTGACCTGCACGGCCGCGGTCGAGGGACTCGCCGTCCTGGGCCTTGCCGCCGCCCCGAACCCGTACGTGGCCGGCCTCGCGCTCGCCGTCTGCGGAGCGGGCATGGGCGCCACGATGGTGCTCGGACCCTCCCTCCGACAGGCGATCGTCCCCGCCCACCTGATGGGCCGGGTCGCCGCCACCTCCCGCATGCTCGCCATGTGCGCCGCCCCGTTCGGCGCCTTCCTCGGCGGCTGGCTGGCCACCACCTACGACGTACGCACCCCGCTCTGCACCGCCGCCGGCCTCCTCCTCACCATGACCGCCGTCACGTCGACCATGACCAGCAACCGCCGGGTCGAGGCGGCGCTGTGTGCCGCCGCCCCGGCCGATGAGCCGGATCACCCGAAATCCCTGAATCCCGATCAGAAGAGTGCAATCTAGGGCTCCGAGAGGAACAGGCAGTGGCCCGGACGGCTGTTGTCCGGACGATTTCAATGACCGGCTCCCACCGGCTCCCACCGGCTCCCACCGGCTCCCACCGGCGCACGCCCGTACGTCCCGGTGCGGGCCGGGACGTACGGGCGTGGCTCACTGCGCGCTGATCGCCCGCAGCATGTTCAGGCGGGCCGCCCGCCCGGCCGGCCAGATCGAGGCGAGGACGCCGACGAGTACGGCCAGGGCGAGGAACAGGGCCAGCCGCGGCCAGGGCACCGTCGTCGTGTAGTCGGGCAGGCCCGAGGCGGTCAGGCTGCCGCCCGTCCAGGCGAGGAAGATGCCGGTGCCGATGCCGAGGACCGCGCCGAACAGCGAGATGACGACCGACTCCAGGCGGACCATCCGGCGGATCCCCGCGCGGTCCAGGCCGATGGCGCGGAGCAGGCCGATCTCACGGGTCCGCTCGTACACCGACATGGCGAGGGTGTTGACCACGCCGAGGATCGCGATGACGACGGCCATGCCGAGCAGCCCGTACATCATGTCGAGCATCACGTCGATCTCGCCGGACTCCTCCCGGGTGATCTGTTCCCGGCTCTGCACCTTCAGCAGTGGGCTGTCGCCGAGCGCGGAGCGGATCTCGCGGTCGAGGCCGGCTGTCCTGCCGGGCTCCGCCTTCACGAGGATGCTGTCGTACCCGCCGTCCATGGCGTACGGCAGGACATCGCCGAGGTCGCCGACGACGCCGTCCACGACGCGGTTCTCCGCGTAGACACCGACGACCGTGAGCCGCTTGAGCTGAGCCGGCTCCCCGGAATCCAGGTCGAACCGGCCCTTCACGATGTCGCCGGTCCGCAGCGCCGCCCGCTCGGCGTAGGTCTCGGAGACCGCGATCCGGCCGGGGCCGAGCGCGGCGGCCGAGCCGCTGGTGAAGTCGATGTCCGCGACCTCGTCGAGCTGCTCCGGGTCGACGCCGGAGATCAACGCGAACTCACCGTCCACCGTGACGCCGGCCGAGGCGAGAGGGGTCGCCCCGGCGACACCCGGGACATCGGCGATCCTGTCGGCGAGCTTCGGGTCCAGGCCCAGATACGCGGAGTTGGTGACCCGGTAGTCGGCGGTGAGGCCCTGCACGGCGGCCTGGCTCATGGCCCGGTCGACGGAGTGGCCCGCCACGGTCAGGCCGGTGATCAGGGTGAGGCCGATCATCAGGGCCGAGGCGGTGGCGGCCGTGCGGCGCGGGTTGCGCAGCGCGTTCTCCTGGGCGAGCCTGCCGCTGACACCGAAGAAGCGGATGGTGACCCGGCCGACCAGGTACACCAGCGGCCGGGACAGCAGCGGAGCGAGCACGATCGTGCCGGCCAGGGTGAGGAACGAACCGGCCATGGCGAGCAGCAGGTTCGTCTCCGCGCCGTCGCCCAGCGTCGATACGTACAGCATGACGGCGACGCCCGCGCCGGTGAGCAGCGCACCGAGGGCGTTCCGCACGCGCATGCCACGGGCCGGGGCCGATGCCTCCATGCTGCTGAGCGCCTCCACCGGGGCGATCTTCGCGGCCTTGCGGGACGGCAGCCAGGCGGCGAGCACCGTGGCCAGTACGCCGACGGCCAGGGATGCGAGCAGCGCGGTGGGTGCGACGACCAGCGGGCCGTCGGGAAGCCCCGCGCCGCCCGAGTTGAGCAGCGGACGCAGTCCGGCGGCGATGCCGAGGCCGAGGACGAAACCGGCGGCGGACGCACCGAGTCCGAGCAGCCCGGCCTCGATGAGGACGGAGCGCACGACCTGACGGCCGGAGGCGCCCACGGCGCGCATCAGGGCGATCTCGCGGCCGCGCTGGGCGATCAGCATGGTGAAGGTGTTGGCAATGATGAACACGCCCACGAACAGGGCGATTCCGGCGAACACCAGCAGCATCTTGGTCAGTGCCCCGGTGTTCTGCGCGCTCTGCCTGGCCTGCTCGGTGGCGAGCTCGGCGCCGCTCGTCGCGGTCGCGCCCTCCTTCGGCAGCAGTGCGCGGACCCGCTTGGTCAGGGCGTGCTGGTCGGTGCCGGGCGCGGCGGCCACGGAGATCTCGTTGAACCGACCGGAGGAGAGGAAAAGGCTCTGCGCGGTCCTGGTGTCGAACAGGACGAGAGTGCCGCCCGCCGTGACCCGGGGGTCCTCGGTACGGACGATGCCGACGAGTTTCTTGGTGAGGGCGGGGCCGGTGGTGGCGAACCGTACGGTGTCGCCGATCCGGTAGCCGGCCTTCTCGGCGGTCGTCGTGTCCAGCGCCAACTCGCCCCCGGCAGCCGGTGCGCGGCCCGACACCAGCGGGTGCCGGTCGTCCTTGCCGTCGGTCCCGGTGACGTAGTCGGCGGCCAGGTTCTGCCAGCTGCTGTCGGCGTTGATCGGCTCGCCGTCCTTGCGGGCGAGGGTCGCGCTGCCGTTCACGGAGGGCCGCACGGCCGTGACACCGGACAGTTCGCGGACGCGGTCGACGAGGCGGGAGTCGAGGACGGTGGCCGGCGTCTCACCCCCGGCTCCGGGGACGTACTCGGCCTTCACGGAGACCGCCACGTCCTTGAGGCTCACGGTGGAGGCGGCGCGGAAGGCGCTCGCGACCGTGTCGCCGAAGACGAGGGTGCCGGAGACGAAGGCGACGCCGAGCATCACCGCGAGCGCGGTCATGACCAGCCGGGTCTTGTGCGCGAGGACGTTGCGCAGGGCTGTTCGCAGCATGGAGGCGGTCCAGGAGGTCCGGAGGGACGAGGATTTCGGGGTCTGCGGGGTCTGCGGGGTCTGCGGGGTGTGAAAGGTGGGCGGGGCGCGAGGGGTGTGCGGGGTGTACGGGTCGTTCCGGAGCCGTAGACCTTGCTGATCCCGGTGGCACGGGCCGCGGCGGCGGCCGGGGAGTGGATCGGGGCGGGCGCGGCGGCCTGTGCCATGGCTCACTGCTGGGACTTCGGTGCGGATCCGGGACCGGCCGGGGCGGGCGGTCGGCTCCGTTCCATGCTCGGCGTGCGCCGCGGCCGATCCGTAGGTCCCAGGGCGTGGATGTACGGCCTGCCGGAAGTCGGGCGGAGACCGGCGCCGTACTTCTCGCGACCTACAGGCGCTCCTACTTGTGGCAGAGGGAAGCGGGCCGGACGGCATGGTCGTCGTGCTGCCCGCAGGCCATCCGCATGCCGGGCGCGGCCCGGTGCGCATCCGGACGCCGGGCACGAGTTCACCGGCCCGGTTCCCGATCCGGGCTCCGGCGTAGGACACTCGGGTCAGCAGAACGAAGGAGAGATCTGTGACGGCTCAACCCGAGCACCCCGCAGGCCCCCGGGTCACCGCTGTCCCGCACACCATCAACGCCATCGGTGACGCGTTGACCGGTGCCGAGCGTGCCCGGTTCTACACCGAGGTCCTGGCCGCCGAAGAAGGCGAGGTAACGGGCGTGATGCGCCGCTGGTGGAAGACGGCGATGCTGCACCGTGCCCCCGCCGCGGTCCAGAGCCGGGCCAATGCCGCCGCCGGCCGCGCCCTCGTCTCCGTCGACGACCTGCTCGTGGACGAGCCGCGGTGAGCTGGACCGTCTGGACGGAGGAGATTCCGGCACAGACCGTGCTCGACATGCCCGTCGACCTCCGCAGGAAGACGGCGAACTTCCTGCGGGCCCTGGCCATCGAGGCCGGTGGCGCGATCAACCTCGGCAGGAAACCGCCCGGCGACGCGATGGACGACTTCGAGGTCCGGTACTCCCTCGAAGTCCCCGGCGAACCGGTCATCATCGAGTACATGATCATGCGGGAAGCCAAGGAGATACGCGTCTCGGTCCTGGTCTGGTTCCACTGACACAAGCCGCTCGGCCCGTGGGCGGAACGGAGCGGCGGTCAGCCGGCTGCCCGGTCCGACCGCATGCGTGAGGCAGCGTCCGCCCATCGGGTCCCGCCGAACCAGTCGAGAACAGGCACCACCCCTTCGGGCCACGACCACCATGTGTCGGCTCCTTCCGGCGGAATCCTGTCCTGGCAATCCTGTCCTGGTAATCCTGTACGACCGACGTCTCCCGGTTCTCGTCCGGGCCGCCGCAGAGCGGAAGCACGGAGTCCGCGGGGCCGAAGCCACCGTTCCCCGCCTTCCGGTAGAGCGCGGCGAGCAGGGGGTGCAGGCGAAAGCCCGGATTCCGCTCGGCCCCGGCCAGTTCCGCGGCGGAAATCGGCGGCTGGAGCAGGTCACTTGCCGCAGATGCAGCCGCAACCCGACGCACCAGCGCTTCGAAGCCGTTGTCCACTGCCGAACCCTTTCCCATGCGCCCGACGGCCACGAACCCGGGGGCTTGATCAGCGGCTTTCGCGCATGTGCGGACGCGACGAGCGCGGCACCGGCCATGATGCCCGGACCGGCTCGGGAACCGTTCGCCCGGATCCTGCGTGGCGTCTTGATGTCTTGATGTCTTGATGTGTTGTCGGCTGGTGATCTGACCGAGGGGACCGGATGAAAGCGCGGACGATTGTGAGCGCGGCGGTGTCGGCCTGCGTGGTGCTGGTGGCGTGCGCGTGCGGTCCGGAGAAGGCGAAGGAGGACACGGACGCGAGGGCCTCGCAGCCGTCCGCGTCGACAGGGGCGAAGGAGCCGTCGGCCACGCCGTCCGCATCGGCGCGGACCGAGAAGCCGACGGCCACCGAGACCGGCGACCGGCCCGCGCCCCGGACGACGCAGGGCGCGATCCAGCGGTACGAGCAGTACCTCCACGCCGTGGGCCGTGAGGACCTCGACACGGTCTGCGATGTGGCCGGGCCCGCCGCGAAGAAGGCGCAGGACGAAGGGCTCGGCCCGTGCACGTCGACGTACCCCGTCGTGTTCCAGATGATCTCGCCCGTACAGAAGAAGGCCCTGCAAACCGCGACAATCGACCCGCAGCGCATCATCGTGAGCACACCCGACAAGATCGAGATGCCGACCGAAGCGGTCAGAGCCTCCGTCACCTTCTCCGAGACCGAACTCGGCAGCTGCACCCTGGAGTACCTCGGGAACAACTGGTACATCACCGACTGAATGCGCGAGCCGTGCGCGGAGCCGCCCCCGGTGGCGCGTGGGCCGGTTGGATCCTGCGCAGGGGCCCGCGCCGGCAGCAGAGCACGGGAAAAGCGGCTCGACATGGCCGATCCCGAGATCGGCGTCAAACGCCCTCGGGAGCACTTCGCCGCGTTCGGCCGCAGTTCTTGGTAGCGGACGGAGCGGCGCTCAGGCAGGCTGAGCTGCATGGTCTCGGTAGTGCAGAATATGGCGATCGACTGCTCGGATGCCTTTGAGCTGGCTCGGTTCTGGAGTGAGGTGACCGGTTGCCCGCTGCACCCGGAGGACAGGCGGGGCAGCAGGGAGACCCAGGTGACCCTTCCGGAGGGCCCGCTGCTGTACTTCAACCAGGTGCCGGAGCCGAAGACGATCAAGAACCGGATCCACTTGTGCCTGCGCCCGACGACCTCGCGCGAGGAGGAGATCGAGCGGCTGCTGAATCTCGGAGCCACCCTGGTCGCGGATCGCAGGGAGCCCGACGGTGCGGGCTGGGCCGTCCTCGCCGATCCTGAAGGCAATGAATTCTGTGTCCTCCGCAGCGAGTCCGATCGCGCTGCGATGTCTCCCTGAGAGTCCCGGTCGCGGAAGCCGAGCAGTGCCCTGCGCGTGACAACTCGGTTGCGACGGGCATGGCCACCTGGGCGAGGATGCCCGTATGAGTCGAGAGACAGAAGACGTACGCGAAGCGATCGCAGGCGAGCTGCGTCTCATGGATCCCAGAGTGCGCATGTCACGCACGCTTGCCCGACAGCTGATGGACCCGGACTTCGTGGAGGTCGGTGCTTCGGGGCGGCGGTGGACGTACGACGAGATGCTCGCCGCGCTGTCCGGGCTGGACGGTGGGGCGGAAGGCGGTCCGCGCTACGAGCCCTCCAACTTCACCGGTGTCCTGCTGGCGCCCGGACTGGTGCACCTCACCTACGAGACCACGTCGGACGGAGAGCGGGCACGGCGGAGCTCGCTCTGGCGCAAGCAGGGTCCGTCCGCAACGTGGCAGATGTACTACCACCAGGCCACACCCATCCCGCCCGACAGCATGTGACGGCGAATCCAGGGGCGGTGGTCGTCCGTTGCCACGGCCACGGCCACGGCCACGGCCACGGCCACGGGCATGAGCATGGGCACGGGCACGGGCATGAGCATGGGAATGACGGAGCGTCTCATGCCCGATGGACAGCGGGAGATCTTCCAGCAGGTTGCTCCCACACGCCCAGTACGTCCGCACTCCGCACTCGCACTCCGCACTCGCACTCGCACCCCGTACTCGGACCCGCGGCCATTGGGCCGGGTCCTGTCGCTATGGCTTGCGGCGGCATCCGGTGAGGAGGGTGGCGACCATGTGCTTGGCGTCGGCCTGTTCGTAGTCGGGTCCCGTGATGCAGAGGTTTCCGATGGCGCGCATGAGCGTGTAGGCGGTGATGCCGGGGCTGAGTTCGTCGTCGGTGGCGCAGGCGTCGAGCAGCGTTGCGCAGGCCGGAACTAGTGTGTCGAGCATGAGGCTGTGGAGGTTCTCCAGCCCTGCGTCGGCTGACCCCAGCGCGGCGCCGAGGCCGTGCTTGGTCACCAGGAACTCCACGAACGCGTCCACCCAGAGGGTCAGCGCGGTGAAGGGGGAGGCCGAATCCTCCAGGAGCCGGGGTGCGAGTGCGGCGCAGGTGTCGATCTGGTGCCGGTAGACGGCGGTGACGAGGTCCGCCCGGGTCGGGAAGTGGCGATAGATCGTGCCGACGCCGACGCCGGCGCGTTCGGCGATGTCGCGGATGGGGGCTTGGACGCCCTGATCCACGAAGACCGCCGCTGCGGCCGCCAGCACGCCGCCGCGGGTGCGTTGCGCCTGTGCTTGGCGTACTCCGACCGTCTCCGGCACGAGGGCTCCTTTGTTCGCGGAACAATGTTCCGCTAAAGTGGCGGAACGGTGCTCCGCCAAAGTACGGCAGAGCGCTCCCATGGAGAAAGGGCAGGTCCCCCATGTCTTCCAGCCACCTCGACCAGCGGATCGTCGCGGTCAAGCCCATCACCGTTCCCGTGCCCGACCGCGGCATCGACCTGCAGGTGAAGGTCACCGCCCCGCTCTCGGGCCAGAACCTGCCCCTCATCGTGTTCTCCCACGGCAACGCATGGTCCCTGGACGGATACGGGCCTCTCGTCGACCGGTGGGCCGCAGCCGGGTTCGTCGTCGTGCAGCCCACCCACCTGGACTCCCGCCGCAACGGTCTCGGGTGGGACGACCCGCGCTTCGCCACTGTCTGGCGCGTCCGGATCGCCGACCTCCACGCGGTCCTCGACGGCCTCGGCGACATCCTTCTCCAGGCCGGCGGTCTGGAGTCCCGCGTCGACCGCGAGCGCATAGCGATCGTCGGCCACTCCTGGGGCGCCCAGAGTGCCGGCGCGCTCCTCGGTGCACGCGTGCTCGACGCCGACGGCATGCCCGGAGAGGACTTCTCCCACCCGGCGGTCGCGGCCGGCGCGCTGATCGCCGCGACCGGGACCGGCGACACCCTCACCCGGTTCGCCGCCGAGCACCTTCCGTTCATGAGGCCGGACTACTCCACCATGACCACCCCGGCCCTGGTCGTCGCGGGCGGCAAGGACCGGTCCCAGCTCTCCACGCGCGGCCCGGAGTGGTTCACCGACGCCTACCACCTCGGCCCGTCCCCGAAGAGTCTGCTCACCATCGCCGAGGGCGAGCACACCCTGGGCGGCATCGCCGGTGAGATGGTCGCCGAGACCACCGACGAGGACCCCGTCCGCGTCGCCCTCGTCGCCGACGCGATCTCCGCCTACCTTCTCGACGCCCTCAAGCTCAACAGCGCCGCGTGGAACGCCCTCGACAACGCCACCGAGGCCGACGACAGCACGTGGAGCATCTCCAGCAAGTGACCCCGGCCGGACCACGCGGTCGACCGGGCCAGGAGCGGACGGCGCGGTCCCACCCGTTCACATCAACCGCGACTGCCTGCGCCGACTCGCCCGCGACGCCCGGACCAACCGGCCAAGATCAACCGCAGCCCGGCTCGTTAGGGTCGGAGGCATGACGACACCCCTTGCCGGCAGTGCCTTCGACTCGCTCCGCCTCGACGCCGTACCCGACCAGGAGACACTGCGCCGGACCTACGAACTTCCCCGCGACGCGGCCATGCGCAAGCAGATGACCGAACTCACCGATCAGACGCGGCGGTTGATCGGCTGCTCACCGCTGGTCCTGGTCGCCAGTGCGGACGCCGAGGGCAACTGCGACGTCTCGCCGCGCGGCGGCCCCGCCGGGTTCGTCGCCGTTCTGGACGCACGGACGGTGGCGATACCTGACGCGACCGGCAACAAGCGGCTGGACACCCTGCAGAACGTCATCACCACCGGGCGGGCCGGGCTGCTGTTCATCATCCCCGGGCGGACCACCACCCTGCGGGTGAACGGCCGGGCCGTCGTCTCCACCCGCCCGGAGCTGCTGTCACAGCTGACCGCCGTGGGAAAACCGCCGGCCAGTGCGCTGGTGCTGGGGATCGAGGAGGTCTACCCGCACTGCCCCAAATCGCTGCTGCGCAGCGGGGCCTGGAAGCCGGAGCAGTGGCTGCCGGCGGACGCCCAGCCGACCTCGGCCGAGGTGACGCTGGCCCAGCTGCGGATGCCGGAGCTGACGATCGCCGACATCGAGCAGGCGGAGGCGGACTCGCTGAAGTACCGGTACGAGTGACGGGCCGTCGGCGAGTCCTGGACCACCGGCCCGCCGAACCCGCAGGCCGACGCGCCGCCCCGGAATCAATCGTGGGCCGGCCCGTGGGACCCGGCACGGTTCAGCTCGCACCTCCCCTCCGTGCAGGACCGACGCAGTCGCCCCGCCGAGACGGTCTCCGCGAGGCCGATCACCCAGCACATCGGGCAGCCGCGCAGCGCGACCAGGCCGGCCGGGGCGAGCAGAAGGCTTGCCGGCCCGACGACCGGCAACAGGGCCAGGGACCCGGCGAGCGCGCCGAATCCGGCGACGCCGCGGGCCAGATGGCGCGGAACGGTGCCGCTGGCGAAGCCACCGCGCGCCGATGCCTTGCGCGCCCCGACGGTGCCAGGTCCGGAACCGGGCAGGGAGCCGAGCGTGGAGCCAGGTCCGGAACCAGACCCGGAACCGGGCGTGGAACCAGACCCGGAACCGGATAGGGAGTCGGGCGTGGAACCGGGGGCGGAGCCGGGCGTGGCGGTGCGTGTCCTCGTGGTCGGGTCAGGTGTCATCGTGGGTTCCTCTCGTCCCGGCCGGATCGTCCCGCAGTGCCTCGCGCACCGCCGAACGGGCCCGGTGCAGGCGGGACTTCATTGCGGCGGTGCTCAGCCCGAGCCGGTCGGCGACGGTGCGGCCGGGCAGGCCCTGGACGTCCCGCATGACCAGGACCTGCCGCTGGTCCTCGGGCAGGGCGGCGACGGCGGCCGCGACGCGTTCGGCCTCCAGGCGCAGCAGGACATCCTCTTCGGCGGATCGCGCGGCGCCACCGAACGTGCCGAGCGTGCCGGACGAGCCGAGCGTGCCGGACGAGCCGACCCCGTCGAACCGGCCCGATGCTCCGAGCCCGGCGGGTTCGTCGGCCGGTCCGCGACGGAGCACGGCGCGGGTGCGCCGCAGGCATTCGTTGCGGACGATCCGGAACATCCACGATGCCAGCGCCCCGGAGGCGCGCAGCATGCCGATCTTGCGGTAGAGGATGATCAGCGCCTCCTGGGCGGCATCCTCGGCGTCCTGCGGTGAGGCGCACAGCGTGTGCGCGAACCGGTGCACGTGCGGGTAGGAGCCGTACACCAACGCGGTGAGCGCCTCGACGTCGCCGCGTTGTGCCGCGCCGACCAGGGTCGCGCCGGGCCAGGTGTGGTCAGCCACGCTGACGCCTCCGGCGGCGCAGCAGCGTGACAGTGCACGCGCACAGCAGCAGCGCGGTGGCCGCGGCGGCGATGACGACGGTGGTCATGGGTTCCTCCCGGTGGGGTGCAGGGCGGACGCGGTCGTCCGCACGCATATGAGAGGCGCGGCGGGCGCTGAAGGATTCACCCTTCCGTGAACCGGTGGTTCGGCGAAGAGAATCCGGAGCGGTTTGCGGGGGAGCGCGGGAACGCGGGGAACGAGTTCGGGGTACGGGGTGCCGGCCGGCATCTGCGTGAAGCCGGGCAGGAGGGCGATGACCCGGTCGAACCCGTCGGGGCGCGGCCATGCCGCTGTGCGGGCACAGTCGCCGTCGCCGCGTTGAACCCGTCGGGGCGCGGCCATGTCACGGTGCGGGCACTGTCGCCGTCGCCGCTGCCACCGCGGGCGGCCGGGAAGTTCCCGAGGATCGCGGGAGTCGCGTGGGGGCTGCTGGGGGCCATCCCCGATGCCGGCGCGAGCGCCCGCCGGGACGCTGGAGTCATGTCTCGCCCCAAGCGCGTGCCGTCGGCCGGGCTGCGCGGCGCGGCGCGAAGGACACGGTCTTCGTCCCGGGGAACCACGACGGTGAAGCTGGCGATGCGCTTCGACGGGCCGGCGGATCCGGACACTCCGTACATGTACCACTGCCATCTGCTGTACCACGAGGACCTGGGAATGATGGGCAGTTCGTGGTCGTCGAGAAGGGCGAGAAGGCGGGCAGGGTGCGCGCACCGCACACACGCGCGGGGCACTGAGCGGTCGGCTCCGAAGCCCTTCGGGGCTGCTCACGCTGCCGGGGTGGCCCAGGAGCAGCCGCGTGCGAACAGGGCCGGCGGAGTTGTCAGTGCCGGATGACATCATCCGGACATGAGCGGCGATTCTTTCAACTGGTACGAGTTCCTGGGACGTTGGCAGGAGGAGTGGGTTCCGCGCGAGGACGAGGAAGAGGACGAGAGCGAGGACGGCGGGCAGGCCGTCGCCCCTCTGGGCAGGCCCGGGGCGGACGAGGCAGCGATCGCCGCGGCCGAGGAGCGGCTGGGGCGGCGGCTGCCGCCCTCGTACCGGGAGTTCCTGTCCGCGAGCGACGGGTGGCACGTGGACCAGATGGCCGGGATCTACCAGCTCGGCGGCGCCGCGGACATCAACTGGTTCCAGGATCCGTACGACATGACCCCGATATATGAGGAGAACCTGGGCGACGACCCGCGCGAGGAGGACGTCCTGCTGGCCGGCATGTGGCAGCGGGCGCTACAGCTGGAGACGGACTCCGACCTGTCGTACGCCCTGCTCGACCCGGGTGACAGGGACCAGGACGGCGAATGGGCGCTCTACGTCTACAAGGGCTGGGGCGGTGAGCTGCCGGACCGGTATCCGTCGTTCCGCGCGTACATGGAGGCCATGTACCGCGGCTTCCACTCCGTCCGGGTGGAGAGGTCCGACTTCGAGAACGCGACCACGCGCACCCAGGACGGCCACGTGGAAGCAGCCCGTCTGCTCGCCCTGCGCGGACGTCACGAGGAGGCCCTGCCGCTGCTGGAGGAAGCTCTGTCCTTCGGACGGCCACGGAGCGCCGTCCTGCTGAACCAGATCCGGCATCTGCTGGCTCCGGACAGCTCCCGGGGGTACGGCAATCTGGTGGCCGACCCACGCTACCTGCCCGAGATTCTGCCCGTGGAGGCCATGGAGCCGGCCCGTGGCGCATGGCGGCTGGGCGGGGACGACCACTGGCTCGGGATGATGGCCGCCCGCGGGGCCGCCCGGAAGACCGCGGAAACCGTACTGAGCACGATGCGGGACGGCACGTACCGCTACGCGCCCCCCGGCGCATGGGGCCGGGCCGTCGCCGGGGCCCGGGAGTCGGCCCGCTGGGGGGCGACCGACGCCGCATGGCGGGTGCTGCGGGACGCGCTCCCGCTGTGGGAGGCGCCGGGCCCCTCGCTGATCGCCCCGATCGGCCTGCTCGCCGATCCCGTCCTGGGACCGCTGATCACCCCGGAGCGCGGGCGGGAGATCCTCGCGACCCCGCGGGCCGGGGAGACGGGCCCCGCTCCCGCGCCGGTGCCCGATCTCGACCCGCCGGGGCTCGCCTGGCTGACGGAGCCCGCGGCGAACCGGTGGCCGCTCGACGGATACCGCTGTGTCTGGGCCGAGGGAGTCGACCCGTCCCGCCTGCCCGACCTGATCGGAGAGGAAGGCGCCGGACTGAGCGCGCCCACGGATCCGGGCAAGGCGTCCTGGCGGGCCCCCAGACCCCACGAGCGGGAGGGGGTGGAGCTCTGGGAGGACCGGGCCGTGGTCGCCGTCGGCCGCACCGCGGAAGCGTGGTCCTTCGCCTTCGGAGGCCACTCCTGCCACCTGAACGAGCTGTTCCGGTCGCCCGCCCCGGCCGCCTCCTCGTCCGGCCGCGCGGTGGTGGTGTGGCGCGACCCGAGACGCACGTCCCGGGATGACCACCCGACCACGTTCCACCTGTCGGTGGCCGAACGGGGCGAGGAGATCTACGCGTTCACCGTGCGGGGCACGGAGATCCAGTGCTCCGGCGCGATACCCGGGGCCCTGGACCCCGTACGGCTGTTCCGCCCGGAAGACACCGAGCCGGACCGCGAACGGCGTGTGCTGGACGCCCTGCACGCAGAGCTCGGGCTCTCGCTCCCGCGCTTCGCGCTGACCCGGGGCAGGCTCCACACCTTCACCACCACCTCCTGGACCCGGGCGCCACGCCCGGGCGAGGGGTTCGCCTATGCCTACATCGGCTTCGCGGGGCGGTGACCGGTCGCGAGCGCCGTCCGCCGCGGCGGACGGCGGATTCCGGCGCTGCTTTCGCCTCCGGCTTTGCAGCTGTTGCTGCTGCACCTGACGCCAAGGCGCAGCCACCCCGACTCATGCGGTACAGTTGATCTTGAGAGTCCGCCGCAACACACGGCGAACAACCTCGCGTTGGTCGTCCAAGGAAAGACGCCCCGCTTCCTGCGGGGAAATGCAGGTGCAAGGCCTGCCCAGCGCTCGCTCACGAGGCCCTTCCCCCGGCGGGGGAAGGGCCTCGGATCGTTTCAGGCGGAAGTGGCTTCGAGGAGGGTCTCGGCCGCCGCGGTGCGGGCGTAGAGGACGGAACGGCCGACACGGTGGGCGCTGACCAGACCCGCGTCGCGCAGCGCGGTCAGACACTGGGACCCCCCGGCTGCGGAGAGCCCGGTACGACGGGCCAGCTCGGTGGTGGAGGCCGGGGTCCCCAGTTCGGTCGGCAGCAGGGTCCGCGAACGGCCGAGTACGCCGGCCAGCGCGCTGTTCCCGGCGGCGCGCCGGGGCTCCCACAGCGTGCCGACACCACGCGCCGGATAGGCGAGTTGAGGCGGGTCCGGCCATGTCACCCGGGTGCGCAGGCCCGGTCCGGTGAAGGCCGATGGAATCAGCACCAGCCCGAACTGACCGCCCTGGGCTCCCTCCACCACGAAACAGCGTGAACAGGACTCCCGGTATCGGTGCGTGGCTCTATACCTGTACGCGGCCCTGCCGAATCTGCACGCGGCCCTGCCGTTCGGCCTGCTCGACCGTTGTCGCCGCGCCCGGCAGCCGGTCCTGACCGCCCGCTGAGCGACACCGGCTGGAGCCTCCACCCGGCAACCTGGCCCCATGGGACGGCTGAGGGGGAGCGGTTACGGGGCCGCCGGCGGTGCGCTCGGCTTCCTTCCCGGCTTGCGGCGCCGGGTGGCCGCCGCGCGGATCTCGTCGGTGGCCGCACGGTAGGCAGGCGCGGCGTGGGCGAAGTAGTCGAAGAGGAGTGCGCGCTGCTCGGGTGTGTAGCGGTCGAGGACCTCGGCGATGCCCCGGCGGGCGGGACCGACCACGTCGTCGATGTCGGGGAGGCTGTCGGTTGATGCCTCGACCACGACCCGGCGGCGGTCGGCCGGGTCGGCGGTGCGGTGCACGTAGCCGGCGCGCTCCAGCCGGTCGATCAGGCGGGTGGTGGCACCCGTTGTGAGACCGGTGCGGGTCGCCAGTTCCCCCGAGGTCATGCCGCCCGCGAGCGTGATCTCGCTCAGCGCGTACCACTCGCCGGCCTGTAGCCCCGCGGCCTCGGCGCCGGCCAGGGCGTGCAGCCCCACGGCGTCGAGGTACTGACGGAAGATCACATGCGGGTCGGCAGGTGCCGGGATTGCCATGGGGCGTATCCCTCTCTACATTTATATCTGCACGCATGCAGATATTGCTTTAAAGCTGATTCTGCTTCATTCTAATCACCTGGGGGCAGCATGACTACCACCGAGGAGACGGCCGCGGTCAGAGCGGTGATCGCCTCGCTGATCGACGCGTGGCAACGCCATGACGCGCAGGCCTACGGAGCCCGGTTCACCGCTGATGCCACGTACATCACCTTCGTCGGCACCTATTACCAAGGGCGCGCCGACATCGTGGAGAGCCACCGCACGCTGTTCGAGAAGCACCTGAAGGGGACCCGGCTCGCCGACGAGGTCCTGGACGTCCGCTTCCACGGACCGGACACGGCCGTGGTCACGGGCCGCGGCGACACCTACAGGGGCAGCCGGCCGCAGAGGCTCACGAAGATCCAGACCTACACGCTGGTGCGTGAGGGGGACGGGGAATGGCGCATCGCGGCCTTCCACAACACCAAGCGCAAGCCGCTGCTGGAAGCGATCTCGTTCAGGACGGCCCCGGGCCTGGTTCCCGCCGCCCAGAAGTAACCCCCGTCCCTCACCGCAGTGATGCGGCCACCCGCCGCGGAAAGCCCGAGTGATCACCCATGACGACCCGTCAATTACCTGCCGCCCCGATCGCAAGCGACCCGGCCCCCGAGAAGAGCTCCCGTGCACACCGGCCCCGCGTCAGGCGCATGCTCGGATACACCGCCCTGGCGCTGGCCGGGGTCGCCTGTGGCGGCTGTCTCCGGCTCGACGCCACGTCCGGCGTGCACAGCGCCGGCCAGGCCGAATGCGACCGCGTCACCCCCGTGGCCATGGCCGCACGGACGAAGCCGGCCACGTCCGTCTCGGGTATGCCGACGCCTCGGCCTCGGTCACGGCCGTGACGTCGAACCCGGGATCGCATGAGCGCACCGGGCGTTGGCGGCGCCGCCGTTTTCAGCTCGGAGGTCCGGCCAGGGCCTTGAACGCCGGGCGCAGTAGGGCGGCGATGCGATCGGCCGGGACATCGCGAAGAGCGGCCAGGCCGAGGAACTGGTGGCCGATGGTGACGCCCAGCAAGGCGGTGACGAACAGTGCGGCGCGCAGCTCGGCGTCCTCGGTTGTGGACAGGGCGGCGCCGACGCTGTCGATCTGCCGGTCGAGGGTGACGCGGACGTATTCGGCTGCCGCCGGATCGGTGAGCATGGAGCGAATCATCGCCAGCGTGCCCTCGGGAAGGCCGCCGAGCTTGAGACCGAGCGTGGCCAGCAGCTGATCGACGAGCGCGTCGGTGTCAGTGGTTTCCGGCAGTGCGGGAAACGCCTGCATGGCTTGGTCGAAAAGCTCGCGCTTCGAGCCGAAGTACTGCATGACCAGGGCCGGGTCGACGCTCGACGCAGTCCCCACCGCGCGGATGGTGGTGCGATCGAATCCCTTCTCGGCGAACAGCTCCCGGGCGCTGTCGAGGATGCGCGCCTCGGTCGCTCGGCGGCGGTCGGCGCGGGACCGGTGAGGAGTGGACACCGATTTACTCTACAGCCGTTGACCGAACTCCCCGCCGACCCTACCGTAAGTGGCTCAACAAGCGTTGAGTGAATGGATTCCCTGTGTCGCATGCGGATACACCTGCCGTTCGCACCCCTCGCGAGGTGCTGAACCGCTACTACCGGGCCATGCTCGACAAGTCCGCAGACGATCTCGCCGATCTCTACGCACTGGACGCGGTACACGAGTTCCCGTTCACCTCTACCGGGTTCCCTCCGCGCTACGAGGGACGCGAGGCAGTGCGCTCGGGATACCGGGCGGCCTGGGGTGCGAGCCCCGTCCAGGTCCAGGAGGTCAGACAGATCGTGGCCTACGAGACCGCCGATCCGGAAGTGATCATCGCCGAGCACGTCGTGGTGGGAACACTGCCGACCGGACACACTGACTTCACCGTCCCCGGTCTTTTGATTCTCCACGTCCACGGCGGACTGATCACGCGGGCCCGTGACTACATGGACAGCTTGGGAGTCGCCGGCGCCAGGGGAGGAGAGCCCGACTGACGGAGGCGGGTCGCTAAAGGCAGCGCTTGCCCGCTCGGGTGGCGGCGGTGGCCAGTACGGCGACGGCGACGGCGGCGACGGCGACCGGAACGGCCGGCTTGCCGAACTCGTGGAGGAGCTGTGGCTCGCGCAGGCAGAGATCGACCTGGCGGCCAGGACGGAGCCGCTGCGTGGTGCCACCTACCGCTATGCGTTCCGGCTTGCCGAAACGGTACGGGGCGATGATGCCGACGCGGCCACGCTGCGCGGGGTGCAGGCCGAGTTCATGGATGCCGCCTATGACGATCTGTGGCCGGGCCGGCAGCGGGTGACCGTCTCCAGCGACCTGGGCAGGAACGCGTGAAGCGGGACAGGGACGGAGACAGGGGGGGCAGTGGCAGGGGGGACAGCCGCGAGGGGCGTGCGGCTCACGGGCCGTTCGAGCATCGACCACTGGTCACGGTGGCTACTTCGGCGGCCGCGCCCATTGGTCACGGTGGCTACTTAGGCGGCCGCGCCCACGGTGCGAGGCGCCGGCCAGGGGCAACGTCGTCCCGTCAATACCTCGGAACGGTCTCGTGCACGATCTTGAGCCTTCCCGCAGCAACGAGACATGAGACATGAGACACGGGACACGGGACACGGGACAGGCTCCCGACCACCCGCGTCCGCTTCGAAGGCGACGATGATCGGCAGTTCTCCACCGAGTTGACGAGCGACACCCGCACGCTCCTCGCCCGCAGGGTCCCGGAACACCGGACCTTGAAACATCGACGGACAACTGACGAAGCCCGGATCGTCGAAGACCAGCTCCAAGCCGTGGTGGCGAGCTAGATCCCACCAGGCCGCCAGACGGAGCCGGCCGGGATCCCGGGCGATGACGTCCCAGTCGCACCTCTGGACGCGACTCGTGGGCGGACGAGGTCGGTCACCCTCGACTGGCCGGGTGCCGCGAGGCTGCCCGTCACGGACGGTTCCGGTTCCCAGATGAAGGTCGGCCCGATGGGCAGCGCCGGCCAGGACGAGGGCTGACCCGGACGTCCGGGCCGTGTCCACGAAGTCCCGTCCGGCTCGCGGCGGTCGGCGCCGGACGCCGCGGGCCGAGCCCTGCGATGCTCTGCTCCCGGCAGGCGGATCGGCCCCGCGTAACGTGCGAAGTGGCCGCAGGGCCGATCCGGAAGCACCGTCCTGTCAGGGCGCCCACGCCCGACCGTACGAGCAGCACCGGTTCACCGCTCGATGAGCTGCTGCATACGTGCTCACCCCGGCCTCGCTCACTGAGCTTGAGTACCTGCTGCCCGCCACAGCACGGGCGCTACGAACCGGCCGGGGTGCGGAACCCGCGGAACGTCACCGGCTTGCGGGTCTCGAAGCCCAGGCGTTCGTAGAGCGCGATGGCGGCGGTGTTGCTGTCGGCCACGTGCAGGAAGGGACGCTCGTGCCGGGCCACGATCCGCGCGGCGAGCGCGTCGACCAGACGGGCGGCATGGCCTCGCCCGCGGGCTTCGGGATCGGTGCAGACCGCGCTGATCTCGGTCCATCCCGGGGGCCGCAGCCGTTCCCCCGCCATCGCCACCAGCGTGCCGTTGTCGCGGATGCCGAGGTAGGTGCCGAGTTCGGGGGTACGTGCCCAGAACGGTCCCGGTTGGGTTCGCCCGGCCAGATCGAGCATCTCGGGCACATCGCCCGGGCCCAGTTCGACCACGTCGGCTCCGAACCCGGCCGGGGAAGGAACGGGTGAGCCGGCGCCCGGCCGTATCATCTGGCGCCCTTCGAGGACGAAGACGGGTTCCCAGTGCGACGGGGGGATCGACGGACAGTCGAACATGTCCGCGAAGCCGCCTGCCCCCAGCAGCTGGGTGAGCTCGGCCCAATCCGCCGGCCCCGGTTCGGCGGGCACTGCGCAGAAGGTCGCGACTTCCGGAAGGTAGGTGACCGCCCGGCCGTGTCCACGGGCGAGGTGCGCGTGGTGGCCCCGGAGCGACGCGCCCACCGGGTCGTCGAGTACGACAGCGTTGCTGCCCTTCATGGTGCTGTGTCCTCCGTGTCGAGCGTGAGGCGGCACCCCGCCGTACGAGGCGGCGCCCGGGCGCCGCGGCCGGTGCGAGGAGGCCTCACTGATCAGCTGTCCGCGATCGGACTCTAGTGGGGCCGAGCCGCGCACCTGGAACAGGGGCCGTTCGCCCAGGTGAACACCGGCCTGCCGCCACCCTCGGAATCGGCTTCCTCGGCGTTCGCGACCGCGAGCGCCCCTTCTGCCGTACCCGGGTCGTCGCGTTCACTACCGAGTGCGGTACGAAGTCCGGTGTGAACGATCAGACTCAGCCCGCGACTGTTCGCGTGTTCATCGCGCTCGCCCCGCCCGACCACGCGAAAGAAGAACTCGCCCGGGAACTGCGCCCCGCCTACGGCACGCACCCTCGCATGCGATGGAACCGCATCGAGGACTGGCACATCACTCTGGCGTTCCTCGGGGAGCTCCCGGTCGGGACAGTTCCGCTCCTGCGCGCGCCTCTCGCCGACCTCGCGGCGAACCACCGGCCGATCCGTCTGGCACTGCGCGGCAGCGGGAACTTCGACGACCGGGTGCTGTGGAGCGGAATCGACGGAGACCTCGATGGGCTGCGCATGCTCGCGGCCGATGTGCGTGCCGTCGTCAAGAACTGCGGTGTCGCCTTCGAGGACCGCCCCCTGCGCCCCCATCTGACGTTGGCCCGTGCCCGCCGAGGGGATCGATCCTCGGCAGGAGAAATCGCCGATGGGCTCGCCGGATTCGCCGGATGCCAGTGGCCCACCGAACGTCTGCACCTGGTCGGAAGCAACGCCGGCCGCAGCCGGGGACCGATCCACTACCGTGACATCGAGGCCTGGCCCCTCGGCAACGGGAACGCCACCGGATCCGGAACGCACCGACAGCGGCCCGGAGACGTGTGACCACCTCGACGATTCGCGAGGTTCGTCCGTACCCGGGCCACGGCGGCGCCCGATGGGCGGATCGGACGCCGCCACCGTTCGCCTTCAGGCCGGTGAGGTGACCGCCCGGCCGGGACACCGGGCGAAACAGGCCCTGGGTGATACGGAGGGCGGCCGGACTCACACCCTGCCCCGTCCGCCCAGCCGCGAGACCTCTACCATCATGTGGCGTTTCGTCGTCGGACGCCGATGCCTGCCTGGCCGTGTCCGCCGCCCAACGTCCACGACGTCCGCCGCACAGCGACGGAGTCGGGTATCGAGCAACCGAGGAGAGGAACGTTCATGCGCGCTCGGAGCATCGGAGCGGCCGCCGCAACAGCATTGGCGCTGGTGGCTGCCCGCGACCTCGCCCAGAAGAAGCACGCACTGCTCAGAAACTTCCCCGTGATCGGCCACGCCCGGTACCTGCTGGAGACGATCGGGCCGGAACTGCGCCAGTACGTCGTGACGTCCAACGAGGAAGAGCGCCCCTTCAGCCGCGACCAGCGCACCTGGATCTACGCGTCGGCGAAGGAAGAGAACAACTACTTCGGGTTCGGAACCGACGTGGACGTCGAGCACGTGCAGGGGCACGCGTACGTGAAGCAGCGGACGTTCGCCGGCACGCTGCCCGATCTGCACGACCCGCAGGCCCCGCTGCCCTCGGCCAAGGTGCTGGGCGGACCGCGCGGGCGCGCCAAGGCCTTCCGGCCGGCGAGCGTCGTGAACATATCGGCGATGAGCTTCGGATCGCTGTCCGGCGCGGCCATCACCGCGCTCAACAAGGGCGCGGCGCTGGCCGGCGCGATGCAGAACACGGGCGAGGGCGGCCTCTCGCCGTACCACCGCAACGGGGGTGACCTCATCCTCCAGATCGGGACGTCGTACTTCGGCTGCCGCAACGAGGACGGCACCTTCAGCCTCGACAAGCTCAAGGACGTGGTCGCGGGCGCCCCGGTCAAGGCGATAGAGATCAAGCTCTCCCAGGGCGCCAAGCCGGGGCTCGGCGGGATGCTGCCGGGCGCGAAGGTGACCCCCGAGATCGCCGAGATCCGCGGCATCCCGGCCGGCAAGGACTGCGCCTCCCCGTCCCGGCACACCGCCTTCCACGACGTCGACTCGATGCTCGACTTCGTGGAGCTGATCGCTGCCGAGACCGGTCTGCCGGTCGGGATCAAGAGCGCCGTGGGGGAGATGAGCTTCTGGGAAGAGCTGGCCATGCTGATGGCGCGTGGCGACCGCGGGGTCGATTTCGTGACCATCGACGGAGGCGAGGGCGGCACCGGAGCGGCCCCCCTGATCTTCACCGACTCGGTGTCGCTGCCGTTCCGGATGGGCTTCTCCCGCGTCTACAGCACGTTCGCGGAGCGGGGGCTCACCGACGACCTCACCTTCATCGGATCCGGCAAGCTGGGCCTGCCCGAGAACGCCGCCGTCGCCTTCGCCCTGGGTGTCGACATGATCAACGTCGCCCGCGAGGCGATGCTGTCCATCGGCTGCATCCAGGCTCAGAAGTGCCACACCGACAAGTGCCCCACCGGCATCGCCACCCAGAACCCGTGGCTGGTGCGCGGCGTCGACGCGCCCTCGAAGGCCACCCGGGCCGCTGTCTACCTGCGCACCCTGCGCAAGGAGCTGCTGAAGGTCTCGGGAGCTGTCGGCGTCGCCCACCCGGCACTCATCACCACCACCGACATCGAGATCATGAACGGCGACTACGACGCCCGCACCCTGGCGAGCGTCTACGGCTACAAGGACGGCTGGGGCGAACTCGGCCCGGAACTGGCCCAGGAGATCACCGCCCTGCTCACCACCGGACCGGCGCCTCTCCAGAAGCCTGCCAGCTGATGAATGGCACGTGGCGGGTGATGAGTGACGCGTGACGCGTGACGCGTGACGCGTGATGAGTGGCGCGTGATGAGTGACGCGTGCTCAGCCCAGGACGTTTGTGACCTCGGCAGGGTCTGTGCCCGGAAGGGGACGGTGCCCTTCGGCCCAGTGGTTGGACCACCCGCAGAGCCCGCACGCGTACCGTCCGTCGAGTCCGTGGACTTCCGCGTCGCAGCCGCTGCACCGGGTGGTCGTGATCTCCGGAGTTGCTGCGACGACGCGGGAGGACCAGCCGCACTGGTTGGAACAGATCCAGGACCCGTCAGGGCCCTGGCCGGCGGCCGCGCCGCAGTTTCCACACGTCATGGAGGAGCCTCCTTCGAGGGCGGAGCCGCCGCGAGCACGACGGGGCCGTGGCCAGTTTGGCAGGAGTGCGAGGTGTGGGGGTAGGCCGGACCGGGGCGCGAAGAAGTGTTTTCGGCGCGTCATTTACATCCGATTTTCGTATGGATGCATCAACTGGGGTGCGCCCAGGTAGGCAGAGAAGGGCCGGACAGGAGCACTGCCCGCCGCTGACCGACTGCTCGGAGCCTGGTGCTGCGACACCGTGGGCCCCTGCACCCCCACGTTCCCTGTGGCTCCCTGCACCCAGGCTCCCGCACTCCCACGTACCCTGTTTCCCGTGGTCTCCCGCTTGCATCGCGTCGCCGTCCTTGTGCTTGAGGGGGCGAAACCGCTCGACGTCGGCATTCCCGCACAGGTGTTCACGACCCGGGCGAGCATGCCGTACGAAGTGCGGGTGTGCGGTGCGGCGCCCGGTCTCGTGACCGGCGGCGACGGGCTGTCGTACCACGTCGCCCACGGCCTCGACGCGCTCGCGTGGGCCGACATCGTCTTCGTCCCCGGCTACCGGCTCCCGGACCGCGACGACCCCCCGCGCCCGGTGCTCGACGCGCTGATCTCCGCCCACGCCCGGGGCGCGCGGCTCGCCGCGATCTCGACGGGTGCCTTCGCGCTCGCCGCCACGGGTCTGCTCGACGGCAGGCGCGCCACGACACACTGGCACTACACGCGGGCGTTGGCGGCGAAGCACCCGCTCGTTCAAGTCGACGAGAACGTTCTGTTCGTCGACGAGGGCAGTGTGCTGACGTCGGCCGGTGCCGCCTCGGGTATCGACCTGTGCCTGCACATTCTGCGCGGCGACCTCGGAGTGGCAGCGTCGAACCACGCGGCCCGGCGCCTGGTCGCGGCCCCCTACCGCAGCGGCGGTCAGGCACAGTACGTACCGCGCAGCGTGCCCGAGCCACTGGGGGAGCGGTTCGCCGCCACCCGCGAATGGGCGCTGCATCGGCTCGGCGAGTCCCTCACCCTCGAAGCGCTCGCCCGGCACGCGGCGGTCTCGCCGCGCACGTTCTCACGGCGCTTCGTCGAGGACACGGGGTACACGCCGATGCAGTGGGTCATGCGCGCCCGCGTCGACCTGGCCCGCGAACTGCTCGAACGTTCGGAGCGGAGCGTCGAGCAGATCGCCACCGACGTCGGTCTGGGCACCGGTGCCAATCTGCGGCTGCACTTCCAGCACATCCTCGGCACCACGCCGAGCGAGTACCGGCGCACGTTCACGCAGGGCGAGTAGCCCGCACCACGTGGCGTGATCCTTTTGAACCGTGGCGATCACGCCGCTGTCACGGGCGGATACGGCACGCGAGGCTGGTGGCGAACCGAAGGGACACCACTCATGACTCGCATCGCCGTCAACGGATTCGGCCGCATCGGACGCAATGTGCTGCGCGCGCTGCTCGAACGCGACAGTGCTCTCGAAGTCGTCGCCGTCAACGACCTCACGGAGCCCGCCACCCTCGCCCGGCTGCTCGCCTACGACACGACGGCCGGCCGGCTCGGCCGCCCGGTGACCGTCGACGGTAACGCCCTCGTCGTGGACGGCCGTCGCATCACGGTGCTCGCCGAGCGCGAGCCGGCACAGCTGCCGTGGGCCGAGCTCGGCGTGGACATCGTGCTCGAAGCGACCGGCCGCTTCACGTCGGCCGAGGCCGCCCGTGGACACCTGGACGCGGGCGCGAAGAAGGTGCTCGTCAGCGCGCCGTCGGACGGTGCCGATGTCACGCTGGCTTTCGGGGTCAACACGGACGCGTACGACCCGGTCGCGCACACCGTCGTCTCGAACGCCTCGTGCACGACCAATGCGCTGGCGCCGCTGGCCTCGGTGCTCGACGACCTCGCCGGCATCGAGCACGGCTTCATGACGACGGTGCACGCCTACACGCAGGAGCAGAACCTGCAGGACGGCCCGCACCGCGATGCCCGCCGCGCCCGCGCCGCCGCCGTCAACATCGTGCCGACCACGACGGGCGCCGCCAAGGCCATCGGCCTCGTGCTGCCGAACCTCGCCGGCAAGCTGTCCGGCGACTCGATCCGCGTGCCGGTCCCGGTGGGCTCGATCGTCGAACTCAACACCACCGTCAGCCGCGACGTGACGCGCGACGACGTGCTGGCGGCGTACCGAGCGGCGGCCGAGGGGCCGCTGGCCGGCGTGCTCGAATACTCGGACGACGCTCTCGTGTCGTCCGACATCACGGGCAATCCGGCTTCGTCGATCTTCGACTCGGCCCTCACCCGCGTCGACGGCCGCCACATCAAGGTGGTCGCCTGGTACGACAACGAGTGGGGCTTCTCGAACCGCGTGATCGACACCCTCGAACTCCTCGCCACCCGCTGACCGGACACCGGGGCGGCCTCCACCTCCGGAGGCCGCCCCTCCTTGGGCCGCGTCGATCGACGGCTCGACCACGTCGGGGAGAACAGGCTCGACCACGTCCGAGAGAACAGGGGACGGCGGTGCCCACGCCGCCGCCGGGCAGGTCGCGTTCGGACGCCGTGCCGCATCGGGCGGCGTCGCCCGCTCTGTGGGGGACAAATCATGTGCCCGGCACAACCGTTGCCGGATAGCCTGGCCGATCGTGGACATGGGACGTGCTGATCAACAGCTCCGCCTGATCGCCGAGGCCGTGGAGGTTGCCGGGGCTCTTGGCGTCCCAATGTGGCTTCGCGGTGGATGGGCCATGGACTTCTTCCTCGGCGAGATCACGCGGGACCACGAGGACATCGACTGGTTCGCTCGGGCGGACGATGCCGGGGACCTGGCAGGAGAGTTGCCGAGGCACGGCTATGAGCCGGTCCCGGGGTCGCCGCCCGATCTGCAGCTCGATTTCGTCAAGAACGGTCTGGAGAGCAGCTTTACGCTCCTGGACCGGGACGCGGCCGGCCGTGTGGTGGTTGCCGGAGGCCCCTGGGCCGGTGCGCCCTGGCCCGAAGGGATGCTCGACGCCGGGCCGGGCCGTATCGGTGGTCTGCGATGCGCGATCATCGGTCCGCTGGCCCAGATCGAGATCAAGCGAATGACGCCCGTCTGGGATCCTTCCCGGCCTCGGCGGACCAAGGACGGCGAGGACATCGCCCGTCTGGAGGCGGCCCTCCGCGCACGGGGCGAAACGGCCTGAGCCAGGGCCCGGACATCGGCCGTCCGCTGCTGCCGGAGGCGGATGCGGAGGGCGAGCTGTAGTTGCCACGGACGAGCCGGGGGCGGCTTTCGGCAACACACGGACCGGCACCGAACGTACGCACTTGTGCGTATGAAGAGTCCCTACTTCCCCTCCCACCGCCGTGCCATCCTGCCACCGGGGCCCGAAGACCACGGGCCGAAGGAAAACGGGGAGAGATCGATGCTGCGCAAAATCGCCACCCTCGCCTCCGTGTGCGCACTGCTCACCGGCTTGAACGTCGCCGGCACCGCGTCGGCCGCCGCACCCGACGGGGAGTCCCGGGCCGCGACCTTCGCGGCTCAGGCCCACAAGGAAGGCCTCACCGACGCGGAAGCCGCTGCCCTTCAGCACCGGGTGGACGACTACCTGACCACCATGGGCGGGGAACAGATCGCGGCGAACAAGATCGATCTCGGCGGCGGGAGCTCCGTCGTGGTCACCCTGCCCGGGGAGAAGCGCGCGCGGGAACTCACCGGGACGAGGAAGATCCTCGACAGCTGCAACAGCAAGACCTTCTGCGCCTTCGCGAACTCGCAGTGGTGGGGCGACCAGATCCAGATGGTCAGCTGCTCGGACTACATGATCCCGTGGACCACCGTCGGCTCCTGGATCAACAATCAGACCACCGGGACCGTCGCTCAGTTCAAGGACAACACCGCGACGGTCCGATGGGTCGACGGCGGAGCCTTCGCCCAGGACGACACGGCCGACTGGAGCTGGGTGCTCTACGTGAACAACTGCCGGTGAGCGGCCCGGTGACCGCCCTCGGTGTTCAGAAGGCGGTCCGGAGCCCACTCGACTCCCGATGAAAGGGGCAGGGAGTCGACAGGAGCCCGCTCAGCCGGGCGCGGTGCACGGTGGAGAGCCGGTCGCGGGTACCGAGCTTGCGGTAGATGCGCTCGATGTGCTTGTTGACCGTGCGAGCGGTGATGCCGAGCCGCCGTCCGATCGCGGCGGCGGTGAGGGCGTCCGCGAGGAGCAGCAGCACCGTCGTCTCACGGGGAGTCAGCCCGTACGGCGCGGCGTCCGCCGGAACGGGCGCGCGGCAGTCGTGACAGCCCGACGACACGGCGGCCGCACCGGCGCGCCACTGGCCGAGCAGGACGCGCTGCCGGTCCACCGCCATCAGGAGCGGCTGCACCTCGGCGCCATAGGCGAGGGCCGCCGGGCCGAAGCCCGCGTCCGGCCGGAACAGAATGTAGCCGCGTACGGGGGAGTGGACGCCAGGCAGTGGGATTCCGAAGGCGAAGCGCCCCCCAGGGGTGAAGCGGCGCACATCACGCAGGTGCTGGAGACGGCCCAGCGCATCCGCCTGCCGGGGGGCGGAATCTCCCGTCGAGGCGTAGTGCTCGGCGAACGGGCGGCCGATCCTGATGAGCCGGCGGGCCTGCGGATGGTCGAAGACGGATCGTGCCGCCGGTGCCGTGACGATGGACATCTCGCCTTCGTCCGGCTGCCAGTCGCTCTCCTTGCTCACGGCGGCTTCCGCGTCGCAGGCCCGCAGCAGCTCCGCCAGGACGAGGGTGTGCAACGCGTCGGGATCGCGTTCGTGCATGATCTGGACAGCCAGGTCCCGCATCCCGCGCAAGTGCGCCGCCGTGCCGGTCATCGTCTCGCTCCCTGTCTCGACCGCTTCACCGCCGGATCCCGCGTCATTGCCGCAGGTGCGCACCCGCTCGCCGTCCTGCACAGCGGGGGCGCCGTTTCCATTGTCGGCGGGCGCGGGACGGGCCGGCACGGACACGGAGGCATTTGACGGGCCGGCACGGGGTGCGGACCGGAGTCCGGAGGGCGGCGAGTCAGGAATCGATGCGGAACGAGTACAGGCCGAGAGCGGTGAAGTACGCGGTGCGGCCGCTGATGTGGATCTCCGAGGAGGTCCGGGCTTCGTCCTCGCCCCACGGCAAGGCGGACGGATCCCGCAGCGCCGCCTCCCAGCGCGGCCTTCCCGTACGGGAGTCGGGAGCCAGGAGCATGCTCGGATGAGACCTCCCCGCGCAGACGGTGTTCCCGACGACGGCGACTCTCTCGGTGCCCGCACCGATCTCGCACCGCCGGCGCACCTCCAGCGGTCCGTACGCGCGGACGGCCTCGCCCAGCGAGGGGCCGGGGGCGAACTCGGTGGCCGGCCACGGCGGATTCTCGTCCACCCCCGTCGGACAGCACCGCCGCGATCCCCCGGCCGGAGACCCGTGCCGGGGACCGCGCCTCGTGGGCGAACCTGCGCCGGAACTGCTGGTCCTCGGCGTACTCGGGGCGGATCACCTTCACGGCCGCGAGACCGTGCGCGCTCCCCGCTCCGCCGACGCCGAGATACACCAGGCCCATTCCGCCGCCGCCGAGCCCGCGCAGCACCGTGCACGGGCCGATGTGTTGTGGATCCATACGCCCGGTCATCATTGGCCCGCCCCCTCGTGCCCCGCGGATGACTCCATGTCACCCCGCTTCGTGCCAGGGGCCTTTGTGTGGTCCGGTGGTGTGGGAGGTCAGGTCCGCAGGTAGGTGAGTACGGCGAGGACCCGGCGGTGTCCGTCGGTGGTGGTGGGGAGGTCGAGCTTGGCGAAGATGTTGCCGATGTGTTTGTTCACGGCGGCGGGACTGATGAACAGCTGAGTGGCGATGGTGCTGTTGGTGTGCCCTTGAGCGATCAGGCCGAGGACTTCGCGTTCACGGGGACTGAGTGCTTCGAGAGGGTCTTTCCGTATCCGGACGAGTT
Source organism: Streptomyces sp. NPDC047917 (assembly GCF_043204345.1). Lineage (NCBI taxonomy): Bacteria > Bacillati > Actinomycetota > Actinomycetes > Kitasatosporales > Streptomycetaceae > Streptomyces > Streptomyces sp. NPDC047917. The sequence goes on along the minus strand of NZ_JBIDCA010000019.1, from coordinate 145,231 downwards.
GCTGGATGACCTCGGGGTCCACGACGGTGCCGCCGTTGGCGATCTGCTCGATCGCGGTCGTGAAGTCCGTCACCGCGGCAATGCGCTCTTTGAGGAGGTAGCCGACCGCGGTCCCGCCACCCGAGTCGAGAAGGCCCAGGGCGTAGGAGCGTTCCACGTACTGGCTGAGGACGAGTACGGGCAGCCCCGGGAATTCTCCGCGGAGTTGCACGGCGGCCCTGAGCCCGTCGTCGCTGTGTGTCGGCGGCATCCGGACGTCGGTGATGATCAGGTCGGGCTGTTCGGCGCGCGTGGCCGAGATCAGGGAGTCGGAGTCACCCACCGCGGCGATGATGTCGTGTCCGACACGTTGGAGCAGCCCGATCAGGCCCTCGCGCAGCAGTACGGCGTCTTCTGCCACGATCAGGCGTAGTGACATGGAACCTCCACATGCAGCAGGGTGGGACCTCCGGCCGGGCTCGATACCCGTATCCGGCCGTCGAGTGCCCGGACCCGGTCGGCCAGCCCGGTGATGCCGGTGCCGGCCTCCGTGTCCACGCCGCCGTGGCCGTCGTCGGTGATGTCGAAGATCAACAGGTCGGCATGGTATCTGCCGCGGACTTCCGCTGTCGCGGCACCGCTGTGTCTGGCGATGTTCGTCATCGCTTCGTTGAGGAGGTAGTACATGGTCGTTTCGATCTTTCTGGGTAGCTTTTCGGGCAGCCGGAGGTCGACGGCGACGGGGATCGGGAACCGGGCGGCGTAGTCCTCGATCGCGGCGACCAGCCCGTGGTCGGCCAGTACCGGCGGGTTGAGCCCTCGGATCAGCGCCCGCAGTTCCTGGTGGGCGGCGGAGAGCTGGGTCTCCGCCTGGGTGAGCAGCTCGGACTGGGGGGAGTCCGCCGGGGTGTCCAGACGGAGCATCGCGAGGGTCATTCCCAGGGACACGAGCCGTTGTTGTGCTCCGTCGTGCAGGTCGCGTTCGATGCGTGTGCGTTCCGCGTCGAAGGAGTCGAGCAGGCGGACCTGGGAGGCACGTACTTCGCGCAGCTCCTCGCCGAGTTCCCGGTCGCGTGGCGCCAGGAAGGTGCGGGCCATCGCGGCGCGTGCTCCGGCCCATGAGGTGACTGTGTACGGCGATGCGAGCAGCACGATCGCGCTGAACACCGCCCAGGGCCAGGTCTCGCTGTCCAGCGAGCTGAGGAAGACGGCGGGCACGGCGAAGGTGAAGCCCAGCACGATCAGGTCCAGCCACCACAGTGCGGCCGTCGAGAGCAGGGTGAACAACAGCTCTCGCCAGGTCACCGGTTCTTTCAGCCGGCAGGCCACCCATGCCTTCGTGCCGCGGGCGTCCGGGCGGCGGTGCGGGTCCGGGAGCCGGTCGAGGTCGACCAGCCGCAGGCGGTGGCGTTCGACCGTGGCCACTGTGCTGGAGGCCAGCACGAGACCCACCAGGGGTGCGATCCCGATCAGCACCACCAGCAGCAGGACTCCCGCTGCCAGGCAGGCGGCGAGGATCGTCACCGCTGCCGTGCCGAACAGGACACCGCTGACCAGGTAGGCCAGGGACCTCCAGGGCCAGCTCGATGTCAGAAAGCTCATGGGGCGCTGAGCCATGGCCTGCCAGGCCGTTGTGGGACGCATGCGGCCACCGTAGCCCGGGAGTTCGGGTCGCCGGGGTAGTGCCGGCACTACCCCGGAAGTAGCGGGCGGATCAGTGCCCCGCCCCCGCCCCGTGCGGTGGGATCAGGGCATGACGACAACGACACAAACCCTTGTGCAGGACGCGGTCGAACTCCACGGCGTGCGTAAGATCCACGGCAGCGGTGACCACGCGGTGACCGCGCTGGACAGCATTTCCATCGGCTTCCCCCGCGGCACGTTCACCGCGATCATGGGCCCCTCCGGCTCGGGAAAGTCCACCCTGCTGCAGTGCGCGGCCGGGCTGGACCATCCGACCGACGGCCGGATCGTTCTCGCGGGAGTCGACATCGGCCGGCAGAGCGAGAAGCAGCGCACCGAACTGCGCCGCAAGCACATCGGGTTCGTCTTCCAGGCGTTCAACCTCGTCGAGTCGCTGACCGCGGCCCAGAACGTGGAACTGCCCTCCCGGTTCGCCGGCCGCAGGGCCGGGCCCGGGCAGGTCGCGGAAGCGCTCGCCTCGGTCGGTCTGGCCGAGCGCGCGAACCACCGGCCCAGTCAGCTCTCCGGCGGCCAGCAGCAGCGCGTGGCCCTGGCCCGGGCCCTGGTCACCCGCCCCGACGTCCTGTTCGCGGACGAGCCCACCGGCGCCCTGGACACCGTCACCTCCCGAGAGGTGCTGCGCATGATGCGGATGCTGGTCGACCGGGAGGGCCAGACCACCTTGATGGTCACCCACGACCCCGTGGCGGCCTCCGCGGCCGATGTCGTCGTCTTCATCAAGGACGGCCGGATCGCCGGCCGGATCCCGCTGGACAAGGACCACCAGAACAACAACGCCGCCGTGATCGCCGCTCACATGGCCCGGCTGGAGGCATGATGCTGATCATCGCGAACGTACGCGAACGCTGGTCCGGATTCCTCGGCGCCTTCCTCGCAGTCCTGGTCGGCGTGGCCCTCATCACCACCACCCTGGTCATCTACGACTCCTCCCGCCCCACCACCCAGCCCCGCTACGCCGGTGCCGCCGCCCTGGTCCTGCCGGGGCAGGCTCTCGACAGGGACGGCAGCCCCGAGGACCGGATTCCGTGGGGCCCGGCCGAGGCCGCACCGATCCGCGCCGCACTGGAGGCGGTCCCCGAGGTCGCCGCCGTCGTGGTGGACCGATCCTTCTACGCCCAGGCCATCCGCGGCGGCAGACCCGTCACCGACGAGGGCGCCGCGGAAGCCGGCCACGGCTGGGACAGCGCCCGGACGGCGCCCTACCGACTGGTCTCCGGCCGGGCCCCGAGCGGGGACCGGGAGGTGGTCGTCGACCGCGCCCTGGGCGTGGCAGCGGGCAGCGCACTGACCGTCAACATCACCCGGGGCCGCACCGGGTTCACCGTCGTCGGCACCGTCGACGGCCCCGGCTACTACTTCAGCGAGGCATTCGCCGCCCGCCAGCAGCCCGGCGTCGGCGTCTTCGCACTGATCGCGGACGAGGGAGCGTCCGGCGCCGCGATCGTCTCCGGCGCACAGCGGGCCCTCGACGGGAAGGGCACCGTCCTCTCCGGTGACGCCCGCTCCGCACTCCAGCCCCAGTACATCGACCACAAGCGCAACCTCGGCGTCCAGCTCATCGGCGCCATGGCCGTCCTCGGCCTGTTCACCACGGTCTTCGTCGTCGCCTCCATGCTGGTCCTGTCGACCGGCATGCGCCGCCGGGAGATCGGCCTGCTGCGCACCGTCGGAGCCGCCCCCGGCCAGATCCGCCGCATGATCCTCGGCGAGGCCGCCGTGGTCGGTCTGCTCGGCTCGGCCATGGGCTGCCTGGCCGGAATCGCCGCCGCCCCGCTGCTGCGCGACATCCTCAAGGGGCTGGACGTCACCCCGCCGGGCATGGAGGTCACCGTGGCGGCCTGGCCGCTGCTCACCGCTTCCGCGGTCGGTGTCGGTGTCAGCGTCACCGGTGCCTGGGCCGCGGGCCGCAAGGCCGCGAAGGTCGCGCCGATCGAAGCCCTGCTCGACAGCCGCCCCGCCAACAACGGTATGGGACGGGGTCGTTGGACCGCCGCGCTGTCCGTCCTCGGCCTGGGGGCCGTCCTTGCCATTGCGACCGCGACCACCGGTGCCGACAGCCGTATCACCATGGCGCTCTTCGCGACCATGACGCTCATCGTCGCGGCCGCCCTGCTGGCCCCCGCCCTCGTCGGCCCGGCCGGCCGTCTTCTGACCGCCCCCTTCCGCAAGCGCGGTTCGGCCGCCGCCGTCCTGATCCGCGGCGAACTCACCGCCAACTCCCGCCGCGCCGCTTCCCTGGCGGCCCCCGTGATCGCCGCCGTCGGCTTCGCGGTCCTGCTCAGCGGGGTGGTGGAGACGATGCGGGTGGCCTATCCGGCGGGCGAGGCCCTGAAGGTCGCCGGGCAGACGATCGTCACCCCCGACGGCACTCCCGGCAACACCGACGAGGTCGTCGCCGCGAACCCGGTCGGCAAGGCGGCCCTGCCGACGCGCGCCTTCGTCGGTGAGCAGCGGACCGTCCTGGACGTGCTGGGCACCCGCGATGCCCGGTGGAGCCGGCCGGGCGAGGCCGTTCTGGGCCGGCGCACCGCTTCCGAACTGGGCCTGAGGCAGGGCCAGAGCGTCCCGGTCCGGTTCGCCGACGGCGCGAGCGTCCGTCTGAAGGTCGGCAGCGTCCTGCCCGACGACCCGGCCCGCGGTGACTTCGTGGTCGCCCGCGACCTGGTCCGGGCCCACGACCCGGCCGCGCTCACCGACGACATCTTCGTCCCGGCGGGCAGCAGCGCCTCCGTCACGGTCCCGGGCACCGCCCGGCACGACGCCCTGCAGTACGCCCTCGACGACTACAACACCGATGCCAGGCTGACCGACAGCCTGGCCGCCATGCTCATCGTCATCGCTGTCGGCTACAGCGTGATCGCCGTCGCCAACAGCATGGCCATGGCAGCCCACGGCCGCCGCCGTGACTACGCGGTGATGAAGTCCGCCGGCGGCACCGTCCGCCAGCTCCTCGCGGTGGCCGCCGGTGAGACCGCCCTGCTGGTGGTCGTGGGCGCCGGCCTCGGTGTCCTGGTGACGCTGCCCCCGCTGGCGGGAATGGCCTCCGGACTCTCCCAGGCCACCTCGTCCGCCGTCAGCCTGCACCTGAACGGCGCGGCCATCACCACGGCGATCACCGGCACCCTGGCCGCAGCGGTCCTGGCGGGGGTGATGGTCACCGGGAAGACACTGAGGAAGTCCGCCTAGCCACCACGCCGGTGCGAGCGCCCGCCTGATCACGAAGAACGAGCAGCCCAGGACAGGGAGGAGGTGAAGGGAACGAACGACCGCGGCGGGCAAGGGAAATGAGAGGGCGGCTGAGGGGAACACCCCCGCAGCCGCCTTCCCACGTCGTCCGCGTACGCCTGCTTGCGCACACGTCCGCGTACGCCTGCCCGCCCACATCGGCTGCGCACACGTCCGCGTACGCCTGCCCGCCCACATCGTCCGCGCACATCTGCTTGCGCGCACTGTCTCCGCACACCGTCCGCGTATGTCTGCTTGCGTGTGCCGTCTGCGCACACCGTCCGCGTACGGCCCGCCTGCGCATGGCGTCCGTATACGCCTTATATGCCTGTCTCCGTGGGCCCGGCCGCCAGGCACGGCCGGCCCGCGTCCCGCTGAGCGGCAGCCCTGCCGGTCGCCGCCGCACTACGAGCGGCTGTGAACGGCACGGCCGCGCCCCTGCCGCCTACAGACTGATCCAGTAGCGGCGCTTGATGCCGGCCTTGGTCGGGCGGACGTCCTCCAGGACGCCGCCGTTGCGCTCGATGCTGCGGGCGGAGCCGGCATTGTCGTCGTCGCAGGTGACGAGAACCCGCCCCAGCCCCATCGCACGCGCCTCGGGCAGAACCGCGCCCAGGGCCCAGGTCGCCAGGCCGCGCCTGCGGGCGGAGGGCCGGATGCTGTAGCCGATGTGTCCGCCGGCGTCGAGCAGAAAGGCGTTCAGGCGGTGCCGCAGATCGATGGCTCCCAGATAGGTGTCGTCCTCGACGATCCACCAGTGGGTGGCGTGGACGTGCCCCTCTCCCAGCGCGACCGAGCTGTCCGACTGCTGCCGCAGCTTCTCGACCCATGCCGAGAAGAGCTCGGGGTCGTCGAGCCCGGCTTCGGGGGCGAGGCGCAGGCCGGCCCCGTCCTGGTGAGCGCCCGGCGTCCACTCGTCACGCGCTGCGAGCCAGGAGGAATGAAGTCGCCCCGTAGGTATGGTCAGTTCGGGCATGCGGGCGACCATAGCACTCGCCCGCCCCCTGCGATCAGGCACTTCGCGCCGGTCCGGGCCCACGGCCGCTCACGCGTCACACCCCGTTCCTGTGCCACGCGCCAGGGCCGTGGCAGACGACGCCGGGAGTGTCACAGGGACAACGGGCCGAGATCGTCGGCGGCCTTGGCGAAGTCACGGATCGAGGCGGTCTCGCCGCTGGTGCGCCAGCACAGTGCCCAGCGGCTGAGCGGGGCGTCGTGGATGGGGATGTAGGCGATGTCGGGCCGGGCGTAGTAGCGCAGTGCGTGTGCGTGCGCGGGGGAGACCGCTTCCCCGCTGCTGACGATGGCGAGCAGCTGCGTGCCGTTGACCGCGGACGGCCCTCTGGGAATCGGCCGTCCGCCGGGTGTGTGCGTGGGTATGAGCGACTCGCGCCAGTAGTCGGGCGTGGCACCTGTCAGGACGGCTTCGTCGGCGAGGTCTTCGTAGGTCACGGAGCGACGCGAGGCCAGCCGGTGGGTGGAGGACACGCACAGCACGATCGGCTCGGTACAGACCACCGGACCCACGGTGAGATCCGGTTCCCGGATGGGGAGCCAGGCGAGCAGGACGTCGATCGTGCCGCGGCGCAGGGCGGAGAAGGGGTCGTTGTAGCCCACGGCGCGGATCTGCACGGTGCAGCCGGGGTGGCGGGACGTGAACGCGGTGAACAGCGGACGCAGGTCCTGACTGTTGCTGGACGTCATGCCCAGGCGCAGTACCGCGCCTTTCTCCCTCGCGGACAGGGCGGCCCGTTCCAGACTGTGCTGCAGGCCGCGGTGGACGGGGAGCAGATCGTCGTAGAGCTGCCGGCCGAGGGGGGTGAGGCGGACATGGTGGCTGGTGCGGTCGAAGAGCACTCCGCCGATACGGCGTTCCTGTTTCTTGATCGCCTGGCTGACCCGGGCCGGGGAGACGTGCAGCCGTTCGGCGGTCCGGCCGAAGTGCAGCTCCTGAGCGAGCGTCAGGAATATCTCGATGTCCCTGATCTCCATGTTGCCCCCGGTTTCGTCGCCGCTCCTCGTCCGCGTTAACCGCCAGGTTAACGGGCCCTGCGGAAAGCGCTGTTGCCGGTGTTTTCCGCGCGGTCGATGGTTGGGCCGGGAAGGGCGCCGCCGTAGGCGCGTCCTCGATGCGGTGCCGAACCAGGAGGACGTTCCATGAAACACCTGCAGACCGGTGTGCTGATCGCCACGACTCTCTCCGCCGGGCTCATGGCGGGGCTGTTCGCCGCCTTCGCCTATGCGGTGATGCCCGGTCTGGCCAAGTCGTCCGACCACACGCTCGTCGAGGCGATGCAGAGCATCAACAAGGCCATCCTCAACCCGGTCTTCATGCTCCCGTTCATGGGCGCGATTCCCCTCCTCGGTCTCGCCGTCGTGCTGGCCTGGCGCGGCCACGGCCGCTCCGCGCTGCCCTGGCTGATCGCCGCACTGGTCCTGTACCTGGTGGCCTTCATGGTCACCAGCGGCGTCAACGTGCCCCTCAACGACCAGCTCGCCCGCGCCGGTGACCCCGCGCATGCCGGGCAACTGGCCTCAGTCCGTGCTGACTTCGAGAACAAATGGGTCCTGTGGAACATCGTTCGCGCGCTGCTGCACACCGCGGCGTTCGCCTGCCTGGTCTGGGCGATGTTCGTGCACGGTGCGCATCAGCTGAACGAGAGCAGGCACACCGGCGCGGCCGCGCGGATTCCCGCTCCGGCGTTCGGCCCCGGTCACCCCCCGGTCGCGCAGCACCCGCAGGGAACCCAGTCCCACTACGCCTCGTTCGCTTCCCCCGCACCCGGCCCCGGCCCCGGCCCCCGGGCATAGAGCCGGGGCCGCAGTCGCCTTCCGCCCCGGCCGCCGGGCCGCCGCCTCGTCCCGACCGGCCGGCCAGGACGAGGCAGCGGCCACGGCGTCCCGGTGGCCTCCCGGGACGCGGTGGTTATCGCTTGTAGCGGGAGTGCCCTATGTGCCATACGTAAGAGGCTGTGACGGTTTCCATGGTGTGGGCGTGATCCGCGAGCGGGTTCTTGCCTCCGGCGGTGAGTTCGGTGATCCGACGGCGTGCGGCGACGGCCTGGTCCTCACACATGCGGGAGGCCACGCGGAACGCCTCTTCGAGGCTGTACCCGCGATGGCGGACCAGCAGTGTCGGCAGGCTCAGAGGATCCGGGCCGTCGTGGTCCGTCTCCTTCGCGTACGAGGCCAGGTCGTTGATCCACCCGGCGAGGTCGGCCACGGCCTGTTCCAGTTCCCGTACGGCCGGTGAGGCCCGCTGGTCCTCGGTGAGTTCGTACCCGTGCATGATCTCCGCGGCCGCCATGACGGTCCGGACGAAGACCGTGTGCGGGCGCATCGCACAGTAGTCGTCCAGGGTGATCCGGCCGGGTTCGCCGAGGTGGTGGGCCTCCCACAGGATGCCGAAGAGGCTGTCCCGCAGGTGTGCGGTGAGCCGAAGGTACTGCGTGGGCGTGGCCCGTTCCCGGAACCGGGTCAGGAGGTCCTGCAGGGCGGCGGTGCAGGGATCGTCACCGGTCGGCGGCCCCTCGTGGCCGGCCAGCAGCTGGACACAACGGGCGGTGCGGCGGACCAGGCGGGCGGTGTCGCGGCCGCCTTCGATCTCGCCGTGCGTGTCGTCGAACGCGGTGAGCCACACGAAGAGGCCGGCGAAGAGGATCACACCGTCCCGGTCCGCGGTGGGCAGGACACGGGCCACCCCTTGGGCCGTGATGTTGCAGAGGGCCTTCGCCTCGCCGGGGGAACCGGTCAGGGGGAAGGTCCGCAGCCAGCGGGCGGTCTGTTCCTCGACGGCGTCGGCGTACGGGCTGATGGCGAACGGACCGGGGAAGGTGTCCCGGAGGTCGGGCATCGGCAGGGTGCGCGGGTCCGGGCCGCGGGTGTGGCTCATGCGGCTTTCCCCGTGACGGCCCGCCTGGTCTCGGCGACCATACGGGGGTCCGACGGGTGCACGGTGAGCAGCCCGACCGGTTCCACGGCGGCGCCGGGAACGGGCCGCAGCCGCCAGCGGGACGCGATGAACGCCGTGATGACGACCGCCTCCGTCCAGGCGAACGCGTCGCCGATACACATGCGTTTTCCCGACCCGAAGGGGATGAAGGCTCCCCGCGGTGGCTGGGGGCGCTCCGGCAGCCAGCGGTCGGGGTCGAAGCGCAGCGGGTCGGGGTACAGGTCCGGGTCCCGGTGCAGCGCGTAGGGGCTCCACAACACCTGTTCCCCGGCCGGCAGGCTGACCTGCCCGAGGCGCACGGGCCTGGTGGCCTGCCGGGTCACCAGCCAGCCGGCGTGGTGCAGGCGCAGGGTCTCACTGACCAATCTGCGGGTGAAGGCGAGCCGGGGGACGTGCTCGGCGGTGATCGGGCCCTGTGCGACCACGGAGTCGACCTCTTCGTGCAGTCGGCGCTCCAGTTCGGGGTGGCGGCCCAGTTCGTGGAACAGCCAGGCCAGCATGACCCCGGTCGTCTCGGACCCGGCGGCCAGCAGCCCGATGATCTCCGACAGGATCTCGTTGTCGGGCAGGGGCGCGCCGCTCTCGTCCCGGGCCTCCAGGAGCAGTGTCACGAGGTCGTTGTGGACGCCGGGATTCGCCCGGCGCTCGGCGATGATGTCGGCGACCTCGCTGCGCAGCAGGCTGCGGGCGGCCTTGAGCCGCCGGTTGCTGCGGGTGGGTAGCCGCTCCAGTGAGGACACGGGCAACATGGTGCGCCAGATGGCCGCGGTGAAGACCGTGTCGACGGCTTCGAGGATCGCGTGTGCCCGTTCCTGTTCCGCGCGGAAGGAGCACAGCACCGCCATGGCCACGTCCTGGGCCATGAGCCCCATCTCGGTCTTCAGGTCGAGGACTTCCCCCTCGTTCCAGCGCGCGATGGACGGTGCCACCGTTTCCCGCATCGTGTCGACGTACCCGCTGATCTGTTCGCGGTGGAAGGCGGGCTGGAGCAGGCGGCGCCGGCGCAGGTGGGGCTCGCCCTCCGCGACCGGCAGGGCCGAGCGGCCGAAGAGCTTGAGCTTCTCGCCCAGCAGCCCCTTGGAGAAGGAGTTGGACTTGCTGGTGAGCATCTCGTGGATCAGCTCGTAGGAGTTGACCACGGTCACCTTCTTGGGACCGACCGACATACGGACGACCGGCCCGTAGGTCCGCAGGCGTTCGACGAACTCCAGGCGGTTCCTGAGCAGGGGGACGGCGTGTCCGAGGAGCGGCAGCCGCCCCGGAGCGGCCGGCGGAACGTCAATGTCGGCAGTCGTCTCTGTGTCGGCACTCACGCGTGGGTCCTTTCCGTGTCGGCTTCTGTGCATGCGGCTGTGCGGCGTGCCCGCAGCAGCTCCTGTGCGGAGAGCACCTCCGCGTCGATCACCGCGGCGGGCGCGTACAGGGTCTTGTCGTGCCACAGGGCGGGGTGCCGGGGGTCGGGGTAGCGGCCGCCGGAGTGCCGGCGGCCGGGGTGCGAAGCGTTGTGCAGATACGTTTCAGCGAGATCCAGGGCCCGGGCGTGCCGAGGCGTGGGGGCGCCGGCGCCCAGCAGGACTTTGACGGCGTACGCGGTCTCTTCGACGGTGCTGCCCCACACCCCCCAGGAGCCGTCGGCGCGCTGAGTTCCGGTGGTCCACTTCGCGGCCCTGTGGACGGCCCGGGAGGCGTGCTCGCCGCCGTACTGCGCGAGCGCGGTGACGCTCCGCGCGGTGGCGTAGTAGGGGGAGGCGTGCCACTTGTCGGTCCAGTGCCCTTCGGGGTGCTGCTGGTCGGCCAGCCAGTCGCTCAGCTTCGCCGCCCGGGGACCGTGGGTGTGCTGCGCCTCCGGGCTGCGGCGCAGGTGGCTCACGAGGGCCTGGAGGGCGTGGGCGTTCGCGGTGACCGAACCGGTGTCCTCGCCGATGTAGCAGTCGTAGTGGCTGCCGTTGTGGAACAGGTCCAGCGGTGCCGGGCCGTGGGGCAGTCCGACGAGCGAGGCGACCAGCACCGCCATGGCGGTGTCGTCGGCATCGGTCATGAGGCCGGGCGCACCGCGCACGCCCCGGGGATCGTAGATGTCCTCGGCCCACTCACGGACAGTGGCGAGAGCGGCAGCGGGCAGGTGGGCGCGTGCCAGCGCGGCGGCGACCCAGAGCCGTTCGACCACGCGCAGGGGCGCGGCCTCGGGGAAGAGACCGTCGTAGCGCCCCGCCACCGCGGAGAGGTCGGCGACGGCCCGAGCGGTGGCGGCGGGTGACCGTGCCGCCCGCGCCGCGGTGGCGGCCGGCGAACTGCCCAGCAGGCCTTCGGCGTCGGGGACGAGAGAGGGCGGTACGAAGCCGGCTATGCCTTCGAACGTGTGGTGGTACTTGACGGGCAGGCTGCCCGCCGACTCGTACCGCCCGGCCACGCGGGCCGGTGCCGACCCGTGAAAGCCGCCCGGCACCGGGAGCCGGGGGCCGCCGGAACCCGGCATGTCCCCGCCGCCGGAGGCCGGAGAGTCCAGCTTCTCGTTGATCCCGGCGACCAGGCCGGGCACGAGTATCTCCGCCGCGGCCGTGTCCGGCCACGGGCCCGCCGGGGGCAGCGACCGCAACGCGCCCAGGCCCCTGTCCACCGCGGCCGTGAGCCGGCCGGTGACCTCCGCGGACGCGGCGCCCCTCTGCAGGACCGCCAGTGCGGCCTCCACCGCGCTGAGTGTCGGCAGGAGCCGGTAGGGTGGTGGTCCGTCCCCCCAACTGCCGTCGGGCGCCTGCTGATCCAGCAGGTACGTGATCCGCCGTGGCTCCCCGGGCAGCCACGGCGCCGCCGACAGGACGCGGGCCGTCTCGTACAGGGAAGGGCCGACGCTTCCCCACTGGTCCTGGTCGGCCCCGGCCACCAGGTCGGCGGCCCGTTCGGCGTAGGGTGTGCCGACTGGGGTGCTGATGCTCATGGGACGGCTTCCTCCTCGGGGGTCTGAAGACGGTGCACGGCGGGGCCTCATGTCTGCCTGGCCGTTGCGTCCAGGGCGAGTCGGCGCAGAGAGTCGGTGGCACTCGCCGGGAAGGGGGCGTCGTCCAGGGCGGCGAGGGCGGCCGTCCGCCGCGCGGTGATCATCTCCTCCACGCTCTGCCGGGCGCCGGTGGATTCCAGGACCGTACGGACCGCAGCGGCGTGTTCCTCGTCGAGGTCGCTCCGGCCGACGAGCTCGCGCAGGGTCCTCAGTTCGGCCGCGGAGGCCCGCTGGACCGCGAGCGCCATCAGGACGGTGGCCTTTCCCTCGCGCAGGTCGTCCAGTACGGGTTTGCCCGTCCTGGCGGGATCACCGAAGACCCCGAGCAGGTCGTCCCGCAGCTGAAACGCTTCTCCAAGCGGTATGCCGAAGGCGGTACAGGCATCGAGTACGGGCGGGGCCGCTCCGGCCACCGCCGCCCCTATGTGCAGAGGCCGCTCTATGGTGTATTTGGCCGTCTTGTACCGGATGACGTGCAGGGCCGTATCCACATCGCCGGAAAGCCGGCCGGTGCCCTGCAGGTCCAGGAGCTGGCCGTACATGACCTCGCTCCGCATCTCGGCCACCAGAGGCAGCACCTGTGCCAGCCGTTCCGGGCCGAGGCCCGCCGCACAGAGGAGCTCGTCGGACCACACCAGGGCCAGGTCTCCGAGCAGGACGGCCGCGCCCAGACCGTGTGCCCGGGCCCTGCTGTCCGGGCCGCCGCCGTCGGTGTACGCGGTGGCCAGGGCGCGGTGGGCCGACGGCCGGCCGCGGCGGACATCGCTGTCATCCATCACATCGTCGTGCACCAGGGCGAACACCTGGAACAGTTCGAGGCTGGCGGCGGCACGGACCGCACCGGCCATGTCACCGGTCGCTCCGGCGGCCTGCCAGCCGTACAGGCACAGCAGGGACCGCAGCCGTTTACCGCCGGTCAGAAGTCCGCGCAGAGTGGTGGTCAGGTGGAGCAGCTCGATTCCTGGCGCCGTACGTTCCTTGGCGTCCAGGAATCCGATCAGAGCCGCGCCCACCTTCTGTCGTAGGGAAGCGAGATCGGGCAGTGCTGTGGGAAGGGCTTGTGTCACCTGCGGTTGACCTCTTTCGTTCGGGAACCGTCGTCGCGGTTCCGTTCTTGCAGAGGACGGGGCCGACGGACCCGCGCCTCCTCCCTGGGGGCTGGCGCGGTGGTGCCGCCCGGTTCCCGGACGGCACCACCGCGATGCGACGAACGACGGCAGGTGATACGGCTTCTACACCGGGGTACCGCCTGCTGCCGGGGAGAACGGTGTGTCCCGCTCGGGGCGGGACGGGCTGCGGCTCCAGGGGGTCGCCCCGTCGGCGTCGGGAGCCAACGGGGTGAACCGGGCCGGAAGCGCGGTGAGCGTGCGGTGGACAGCCCCGGGACGGTAGGTCAGCCGTCCTGCGGGAACGGCCAGTTCGATGTCCGGCAGGTAGGTCAGCAGCCTCTCGATGGCGGCGGTGGCGACCAGCGTGGCGACGTCACGGGCCGGACACGCGTGCGGCCCCGCGGCGAAGGCCAGGTGCGCCTTGTTCCCGGAGCGGTAGCCGTCCGTCGGAACGCCCGAATGGGGACAGGTGTTGGCAGCGGCGTACGACACCATGACGGGCGAGCCCGCGGGGAGGCGGACACCGTGGAAGGTCACGTCCTTCTTCGGGAAGTGGACGCTGAAGTTGGCCAGCGGGGCGTCGTGCCACAGCGCGTCGTCGATGGCGTGCTGGATGGGCAGACTTCCGGTGGTCAACGTACCGAAATAGCGGTCGTCGCTGAGCATGCGCACAAGCGCATTGGCGATGAGGTTGCCCAGCGGCTCGTTCCCGGCCCCGAGCGTGATGAGGATCTGGTTGACAGCCTCCTCCTGGTTCAGACCATTGGGATGATCGATGAACCAGGAGGTCAGATCGTGGCCGCGCTGCGCCGCCTTGGTCCTGTAGAGCGTGTCGAGATAGACACCGAACGACTGCCCGCCCGCCGCCTGCGTCTCAGGATCGCTGTCCATCATCGCCCCCAGCGCCCACACGAGCCGCCGGCCCTCCTCGTCCGGCATACCGAACAGAGCGTTGAAGACCATCAGGGGCAGCTGCTGCGCGTACTGGCCGACGAGGTCGACCGTCCCGGTGTCGGCGAACTCCTGGAGCAGCGTGTCGGCGAAGCGGAACGTCAGGGCGCGCACATCGTGCGGATCCAGCAGACCGAAGCTGTCCGTGATCACCCGTCGCAGATGCGCGTGCGTCTCACCGTCGGCGAAGAACAGACTCGGCCGCCACTCCACCAGAGGCCGGATCGGGCTGTCCTCCGGCACCTGCGGCAGCCAGCCCCGGGTGTCCTTGGTCCACGTATCGGCGTCCTGGAGGAGATCGAGTGCGGCCCGGTAGTCGGTGACGATGCTGACCACGACACCGGGAGCCACCTCGGCCACGCCGACCGGCCCCTGCCTGCGCAGCAGGTCATAACTGCGCTGCGGGTTCGCGGCGTGTTCGGCACCGTGCAGGGACACGGGCGCTTCGGCTGGTATGAGTGTCACGAGGCTTTGACTCCGGCAACGGATATGGAATGGGCGGTCAGTTGGGCAAGCGCGTTCAGGCCGCTGTTCTTCTCCCGTGCGTCACAGGTGACCAGTGGAGTCTCCGGGGCGAGGTCGAGCTTCGAACGGATGAGCGCCAAGTCGTACTTGGGTGAGTCGGGGAAGACATTGACAGCGACGGCGTACGGCAAACCGCGCTCCTCGATGAGTTCCATCACCTCCCAGGAATCCTTGAGCCGCCGGGTGTCGACCAGGATGAGGGCGCCGAGCGCCCCGAACGCGATGCCTTCCCACAGCGGAAGGAAGCGGCGCTGCCCCGGAGTCCCGTACAGATAAAGGACGATCTTGTCGCCCGGCAGCGTCAGCCGGCCGAAGTCGATGGCGACCGTCGTGGTGGTCTTGTCGCGCAGCACATCGTGACTGAGGTCATCGGTGGCGACCGCCGCGTTGGTCATGACCTCGTCGGTGTGCAGCGTCGGAATCTGCGACAGCGACTTGACCACGGTCGTCTTGCCGATACCGAGCGGACCGGCAACGAGGATCTTGATCCTCCGGTGCTCACCCTCGGGCAGGTAGACGGGAGACGGGCTAGGCGGCAAGGAGAGCGTGGAGTCCACTCAGAACCTCTTCCAGGACTTCTTTCGACGGTCGGCCATCATTCGACGCACGGAGGGCATCCGGAAGCGGAACGGTGGCTTTTAACTGACCATCACTGACAAGTTGTTCGGCGAGCACCAGAGTCACGCTGACCGGGAGACCGAGATAGCCGGCCAGTTCGACGACACTGAGGGAACCGTCGGTCAGCAGCTCGATCACACGCTGGTGCACCGCCGTGTGATACCTGGCCAGGGGCAGACCACTGGCACGCAGCGCGGCCAGCGAATCGAGAGTGCCCGAGAGACCGGTACCGGGGCTGGTCCCCGTCGCGAGATACGCCGGCAGCAGCCGACGCTGTTCCTGGCCGCGACTCATGACACCCCGTCATTGACACGGGCGGGAACGGACATTATCTGCTCCCCGAGCTTCATCGCCTGACGGGCCATCGTCGCCGCGACCACCCCCATCGGCATGTCCTGATCACCCGCTGCCGCGATCAGGGTGTTGGTCCCCTCACCGACCGGCATGACCATGTACGTACCCCGGTCGTTGTGCGAGGTGACGGTCGTCAGCGGAGTGCTGGGAGGAGCCCCCAGAACCGCGTTGGTGGCGGCGCGGGAGGCCGAGTGCAGCGCGGCGGTCATCGCACCGATACCGTCCGCCTCGTCCTTGGTGAGGTTCTCCGAAGTGGCCTGGACCATCCCGTCCAGAGTCATGGTCAGAGCGTGCCGGACACCACGGATCTCCGTGATGGGCTTCAGGACCCAGGCGGACGGGCCGGTCTCTTCATAGGCTTCAGACATGATCACAGTGTGTGCTCCGAATCGGTGACGGACCGGCCGTCGGTGAGGCCACTTTGGAAATCGCTCCAGATGGCACCGGTGCTCTCCGGGTCCAACGGGCGGGGCGCTGCGGCGGCTTCTTCCTGGGCGGCTGTCGCCGAGAAACGGCGGCGACGCTGCGGCAGTTCCGCCGCGGCGGACGGCGCGGGGGAGTGCGCCTGCGCACCGGCAGCAGCCGGCCGCTTGTGGGCCTGCGGCGCCACAGCAGGCTGAGGAGCCATGACCGACGGAGGCGTGACGTTCTCGTCGATCGAAGTCAGCAGGTTCTCGGGAACGGACACCACAGCGCGCACCCCGCCATAGGGAGAGGAAGTGTCGATGGACACATGAAGGCCGTAGTCGGCGACGAGACGGCCGATCGCGGCGAAACCCATGGACGGCGGATCACCGAGCTCAAGGAGCATCACTTCCTGCTGCTCACCCGAGATCAGACTCCGCCCGCGCGCGAGCGCTTCGGACGTCATGCCCTTGCCGGCGTCGTCGATCGTGATGCACACACTGCCGTTGCCCGTCTGGACCAGGCCGACGTCCACCATGAGGTCGTCGCGGGAGTGCTCCAGCGCGTTGGCCATCAACTCGGCGCACACCACGGCCACGGGCTCGGCCGCACGCCCGACCACACCGATGTTGGAAAGACCCAGCCGGGAAACGATGTTGATGCGGTCGAAACCACGCAGCCGGGAGGAGGCGCCACTGACGACCTCGCTCACGTAGGTGTCCTTGCGGACGTGCCCCGGCCAGCCTCCGCACACGATGGCGGATCGCTGCGTGAGGCGCAGGTTCTGCTCGTTGATGTGGTCGGATTCGAGCAGGCTCTGCGTCAGACGGGGCGGCGCGCTGAACTCGTGCTGCAGACCCACAATGTTCGTCTGCAACCGGTAGGAAAGAGCCTGGGACTCCTGGGTCGCGCCACGCAGGGCAGCACGAGCGGCGGCGTCGATGCGGCGCCTCTCCTTGAGGACGATGCGGGAAACCGCTTCGGGCACGGCATCGAGAAGCCGGGCGGCCTCCGATCCCGCGAGATGCTTGTGCAGCAGCCCGGGGACGGGATGATGAGAGCTGATCAGGTGCAGTGCGAGAGCGGGAAGCCGATCGGAGACGAGATGACGCACCTCGCCGAGAAGCTCCGCCTCGCGGTTACCGAGTTCCTTCGCACGGGACTCTGCGGCCTGCCTGTTCTGCACCTCGGTCCGGGCGCGTCCCTCAGCGGCCTGCGCACGGGAATCGGCGGCCTGCGTCTCCGCGCGCCACGCTCTGCCCTGTCGCACGTGTATACGGCGCGAGCGTGCCAGAAGCAGCGCCCAGACTGCCAGGAGAAGAGACAAGACGCCAAGGGCAACGGCGATTTTTGAGGACAAGGTCACGGAGGGTGGTCCTAGGGGTCGATCGAGCCTTCGAAGAACAGCGCATCGGTTCACTGCCCCGCAGGGGAGTGCGCGCGGCCTCCGGAGAACTGGTGGACAGAAGAACGAGGTGGCAAGTGAACGGCGTGTGGACCGCCCGTGCGGCGAACGAGCGCCACCGCGGACGAACGACCGCCGGGCCGGGGCGAGTCCCGCTGAGCCGCCCGGCCCACCCGGAGCCCCATCGCCGCGATCCCCACGGGCGACGACGGCTGCTCGGTCGGTCCTTCCACAACTGCCGCCCCCGGAAACGGTCGCAGGGCGGAGCCTGCTGAACGCGGACGAACAGGTTCATCAGAGCTCCGTTGAGGACTGCGAACGTCGGCTACCGGGTGCTTCCCGCCGTCGCACGCAGTCGACTCGCGGCCTTGCCACTACCTAAAACGGAGTCAGCTTACTGGAGTTGATCTGTACACGCGCCCCTGGTGGGCCCGCACAGTTACGAACCGGACGATCTTCGCCCGTCGCTCTTTCCTCGATCCCCCGCGGCGCGGACAGCGGCCCCCTCCGACCGACCGCCCGCCGCCCTGTCGGCAGCGGGTTCCGGTCGGCGGCCGGTGTCGCCCGGCCGGCAGATTGATGGCGTTTCCTGCCGTTTGAGGTGGAGCGCGGGGCTCTGACAGCGGACCCCGACGAGCAACTGCCTTTCCGGCAGAGTGCGGTGGCGGAAACTGGTGCCCTGGCACAGGATTCTGCCGGGGCGGCGCCGGCCGCCTGGACCCGGCGGCTGGGAAGCGGCACCGACCGCGCCGCCGGACCGGGCCACCGGTCTGAACCGCGCCGCCGGACCGGGCCACCGGCCTGAATCACGTCGCCGGCCGAACGCCACAAGGCCCGGAGTCGGGAAACCACCCCACTCCGGGCCTTGCACACAACCGCACACCGGACATGCCCCGGCTCGTCCTGGCCGGCGCTCGCCGGTCCGCGCAGAGTCAGTCCGCGCAGAGTCAGTCCGCGCGGAGTCAGTCCGCGAGCTCGCCCTTGAACACGTGGCTGGCAAAGTCCATGGAGATCCGGTACTTGGTGCCGGGAATGACATCCGTCGCGAGGACCCGCCACTTGCCCACATCACTCTTGGTGAAGCTCATGTACTTGGTGCACTGCGTGCCGCCGCCGGTCGGGTAGAAACAGATCCTGACGTGCAGCGGATTGGCACTGCCCCACTGCGTGAGCTTGAGGTTGATGTCCCCACAGATTTTGGGACTGGCGGTGTAGTACGGCCCGAAGCTGTGCTCGGCCTCGTCCGTCCCCATGTTGAACGTCTCGCTCGTCGCACTCCCGTAGCAGGTCACGGCCGCACCCGACGCCGCCGAGCGCTCGGGAACCGATGCCGCGGCGTTCACCGAAGCACTGCTCATCGCGCCGGTGACCAGGGCCAGTCCGCCCGTCAGTACGGCGATCCGGCGAGTGATCTCACGCATGGTGTGATGCCCCCTGTCGTGTTCTGTCGCTCCCTTCCGGAGAGACAATGCGAGTCTGCTGGAGGCCACTTGGGCGGGGTACCTCACACCTCATAGGGTCCGGACACGGAGAAACCGGCCCGGCGCCGTGTGCCGGTTCCGCGAGCCGGGCCACCGTCGTGGAGCGGCCGATGCTGCAGGCCCCGGCGACTGCTGCGGACGTGCCTGGTTCCACCCTTCGGCCCGGACCGGGCAGCCACATCGCGCCGGGACCGGCGGAGGCGGACCCGCCCCGTGTCATCAGCCCTCACGCGGGCGTCAACGGCCCTCGGTCCACTCGGCGTCGGAGGGGGTGGCGTGTGCCTTGAGGAGCGCATCGACTCCGAGTAGGAAGGTCTCGCACACCAGGTCCGGGTCGAAGAGGCAGCCGGCGGCCATCGCTCCGTCGCGCATCATCACGAAGTGGCGGGCGGCGGGTGCGGCGGGATTCTCCCGAATCCCGGCCAGAAGGCCGGTGACGGTCTCAAGGAACCACTGACGGTGCGTGAGGACGGCCAGGTGCACCGGGTGATCGGGGTCGGGATACTCGGCGACAGCGTTGAGGAAGGCGCATCCCCGGAATCCGGGGGACTGGATGCCCTGGGCGATGTACGCACTGACCTCACGGATGGTTTCGGCGGCCGGTAGCCCGGCGGCGACCGCGGTGTCGACCTGGTCGCGGATGGCCCGGTCGGCCTCGTTCAGGTACGCGACGATCAGGGTTTCCTTGCTGGGGAAGTGGCGATAGAAGGTCGCCCGTGTCACCTGTGCTTCCGCGATGATGCGGTCGACGCCGACGGCGTGGATCCCTTCCGCGTAGAACACCCGGCCGGCTGTGTTGAGCAGCCGGGACCGGGCTTCGGACGGCCGGCCCTCATACTCGCGCACCATGCGGCGATTCTAGCGGGTAGAACGTTCGGTCTTGACAAGTGGTGACGCCCTTGCCAGCCTGGTGAACAGAACGTTCGGTCTTGCAGGAGTGGCATCCGGCCGCCGGCCCCATCGGGCGGCAACCGGGGATGCCATCGGAAAGACATGCGTCCGGCCCGATCGAGAAGGCCGACCGCAGGAAACCCCGCCCCTCTCTTCTTCTCTCTTCGCGGATTCATGAAAGGGACCATCGTGAGCGCCATTGCTGCTCCGTCCGGCATCACCGGGACGGCCGCTGCCCTGCGGCGGCTGTACTTCGTCCGGTTCGCCTTTGCCATCGTCTGGGCCCTCGTGATGTTCACGATGGCCACGAAACTCACTCCGGCCGCGGTCGTGCTGCTCGTGCTGTACCCGCTGTTCGATGTGGGGGCGGCCGTCGTCGACGCGAGGTCGTCGCGCACGACGGGATCGCCCGCGCCGCTCTACGTGAACATGGCCGTCAGCCTGGTCGCCGCAGCCGGCGTGGGTATCGCCTGCGCGTCAGGCATTCCGGCGGTACTGCGCGTCTGGGGCGCCTGGGCGATCTTGTCCGGGCTGGTCCAGCTGATCGTGGCTGTTCCCCGTCGCCGGCTGGGTGGCCAGTGGCCGATGATCGTCAGTGGCGCCATTTCGATCCTGGCCGGGGCCTCGTTCGTCGCGTCGGCCGGCGCGGACGAGCCCGCGCTCACCGCCGCGATCGGCTACGCCGTCCCCGGCGGCATCTTCTTCCTCGTCTCGGCCCTGCGCCTGGGCCGCACCGCCCAGGACACACGGATGCTCACACGTACGACGTCGCCGTGATCGGCACGGGCCCGGTCGGGAGTGCGCCGCCGACCGGGCGGTGCAGTGACGCTCGCCCCGCTGGTGGAGCACCGAGGAGTAGACCGGTGGGGTGGCGCGGGGGAATCTGCCACGATCGCCGGATGGGTGCACTGGATGCGGTGGCAGGCAGGGTTGCCGACGGGGCCACCGTGGAGTTCCGGCCCAGCGGCTCCTCGATGGTCCCGCTGATACGCAGTCGGCAGCAGGTGGTGGTTGCTCCGGTCGACCCGTCGAAGCTGGAGGTCGGGGACATCGTCCTCGCCCGCGTCGCCGGGACGGTGTACCTGCACCTGGTGTCGTCCGTGGACCCCGCCGGGAAGCGGGTGCAGATCAGTAACAACCGCGGCCGTGTCAACGGCTGGACCAGCCACGATCGTGTCTTTGGCATCTGTGTGGCGGTCGACGGCGTCACCAGGCCAAAGGTCGCGGGCAGGACGCCCGCGGCCGATTCCACCGACTCCGCCTGAACCCGATGCTCCAGCAGCCAAGGTGTGCGGGCGGCAGAACGAGCGCGCGTTCGCGAGCCCGATGACAGCGAGGGCCGGCGGTGGCTGCGGACAGTCCGCAGAGGCACCGGCCCGGTGGTGACCTGCCGGCGCGCGCAGATGGTGCTGCCGTCCGCTCAGGGCATGCCGGTCGCGAGGATCGCCGGGCTGCCGTTCACCAGCGACGACCGGATCCGCGACGTGGTCCACGACTTCGACGCCGACGGCTTCGACTCGTTGCTCATACGCCGGTGGTGCCATCGACGCGTTCCCGGACCAGGTCGGCGTGGCCGTTGTGGCGGGCGTACTCCTCGATCATGTGGACGTAGATCCAGCGGAGGTTGACGTCCTGGCCCATGAAGCTCCCCGTATCGGACAGGGCACGGTCGGCGCAGAGCTCGCGGGCGCGGGCAATCTCGGCCCGCCAGGTGGCGAGGGCATCGCCCAGAGTGGCGCCCTCCGCCAGTGCGAAGCCACCGTCGGGGGCATCCGGGCCGGCCTGCGGGTCGTAGATGGGCGGAGCCTGATCCCCGGCGAACACGCGACGGAACCAGTTCCGCTCCACCTCCGCCATGTGCTGAACGAGGCCGGTCAACGTGAAGCCGGACGGAGGCACGGACGCGACGGCGGCCTGCTCATCGTCCACGCCCTCGCACTTCATGGCGAGCGTGATGCGATGAAAGTCGAGCCAGCTTTCGAGCGTGGTGCGCTCATCGGAGTTCAGGGGCGGCATGGGACGTTCGAGGGCGCTCATCACTCGATTATCGTCAGCGGCCGAAGCACTCGGCGGGCAGGTCCTCACAACAGGCGAACGTTGCCTGACGCGGCACCAGCGTTCCATCACGGCACCCGCGGGATCCCAGGAAGTCGAGCGGGAAAGTGCGCCATTCGCGGACCTGGGGATTCGGGTGACGCCCCGCGGCCTGCGGCAAGGGCTCCGCGTCGTCGGCGTCGACCTGGCCGCGGAACAGAAGCTGGCCGAGGACGCCAACACCCCGGGTCCGGACGGCCGGATCAGCGGCGGCCCGTTTTTCCCGGTGCGCGGTGCTGCGCGCGCGAACGACTTCGGAGCCCCGGGCAGGCCACGTCCTCGACCCGCGGCGAGGAGAACGTAAATACGTCGACAGCGCCCCTCGGCACCCGGCAAAGTGGCCGTTTGTGACGAGCAGCGAACTGTGGACCCGTGCGACCGCCGAGCGCTACGACGACGAGGAGGCCGAAAGGTCCTCGGCCGCCGTTCTCGGACCGGCTCTCGCCTTCCTCGCCGAGCTCGCCGGAGACGGCCGGGCACTGGAGTTCGCCATCGGAACCGGACGAGTGGGCATCCCGCTCCGGGAACGCGGCGTGCCGGTAGCGGGCATCGAACTGTCCGAGCACATGGCAGCGGTGCTGCGGTGCAAGATCGACGAGAGCACGCTCCCGGTGACCATCGGGGACATGGCCACCACCGTCGTCTCGGGCGGGTTCACCCTGGTCTATCTCGTCTACAACACCATCACGAACCTGCTCACGCAGGACGAGCAGGTCGAGTGCTTCCGCAACGCCGCACGTCATCTGGAGCCCGGCGGCCGATTCGTCATCGAGCTGGATGTGCCGCCGCTGCGGTTCCTGCCGCCCGGCCAGGTCGCGGTGCCGTTCGATGTCTCCGAGAGGCATCTCGGCTTCGACACCTTCGACCTGGTCGAGCAGATTCTCGTCTCGCACCACTTCACCCGCGACGGCGCCGACGGCCGCTACCGTCGCGGCAACTGCCGGCAACGGTACGCCTGGCCGGCAGAGCTCGACCTGATGGCACGGATCGCTGGGCTGGAGCTGGAATCCCGCGTCGCGGACTGGGACGGGTCGCCGTTCGCCCAGGACTCCGCGAAGCACATCTCCGTGTGGCGCAAGCCGGCCTGAGGCCGGCCACCCGGGCAGTCGCCGCAAGCCGTGTCTGTCCTGAAACGCCTGCCGGGAGTTCAGGCATCGCCGGCGGATCAGTGCGCCCGGGGGCCCGCAACCTCTGAGCCGGGCAGGCGCCCTCGCGGTGTCCTCCTCCGGCGGGCGCGACCCCGCGGCGTCTGTTCCGCCTTCAGCGCGTGGCCCGGTCCGCTGTTTCGCGGGTGATGTCGGCGTAGAGGCGGAAGAGGGTTGGGCGGGCTTCGCCCCGGTCGCGTCGGTGCAGGGCCGCCCAGCACTGGGCGATGAGCTCCCGGGCCTGGGTGCCGGGCCAGGGCTGGGGCAGGAACTGAGGTGGCAGCAGCGGGTCGGGCTCCATGGCGCGGGTGAGTTCGGCGGCCAGCTCGACAGCGATGGTGAGGAGTGCGGACGAGGAGATTTCGGCAGAGCCGGTGAGCCGGGCGAGGCGGGGCCGGGCGACGCGGCCGAGCCGGTGGTAGCGGCCGGCGATCTCCTGCAGGGGCCACAGGCGTCGGGCGAGTTCGGCAGGCTCTCGGACATCGCCCCTGCGCAGGTCCGTCGTGGTGAGGAGGGTGAGCGCGCCGTGGGCGCCGAGGCGGTGGGCGGCTTCTTCGACGTACGGTTCCCATGCGTTGGCGCAGGCGTACAGCCCGCCCTGGAGCGGGGCGCCGCCGAGGTGGACGAGTGTCTCGCGCAGGGCGTCCCGGGCGGGTCGGGCCGATTCGGGCACCGCGAAGGCGGCCAGGTGCCAGACACCGTCCCAGGGCGCGAGCCCGGCGTCCTGCCGGAACGCGTGCCGCAGGAAGTCCGCGTTGGGGGCGAGAGCACGCGTGGTGTCCGTGGTCGCGCGCAGTTCCGCCTTGCGGCCCCGGCCCTCGTGGGTGAATCGGCCCTCGGCCACGAGGCGTTTGACGCACAGCCGTACCTGCTGGTCGCTCATGCCCAGCGTGTTGGCGACGGTGTACAGCTCGTCCGCGCCGACGGTGCCGTCCTCGCGGATCAGCGCGTGGACGAGCATGCGGGTGGGGACCTCGACGTGGTCGGTCTCGGTGCTCACAGCTCTCTCCCCTCTCTTGTTCCGACCGGGCGGTGCATGGTGGTCACCGCGCCGAATCCGAGCAGCCCGCGCAGGTAGGGCGTGCGCTCGGTCCGTACGGCCGTGAAGCCGCGCCGCTCGTACAGGGCCCTGGCGCGCGGGTTGGTGTCGATCACGTCCAGTCTGATCTCCCGGCAGTGCTGCTCCGACGCGACGGCGGCTACTTCCTCGATGAGCAGGCTCCCGATACCACGGCCGCGCATGCCCGGATCCACTGCGATGCCGTCCATGACGAGCTGTCCGGGGGCCGGGCGACGTTCGAACAGGGCCAGCAGCAGGAGTCGGCGCAGTCCTCGCAGGTGTCCGTACGCGCGCAGCACGGCGCGAGCCGATCCCCCGATGAGGGCCCTCCCGTCGTGCTGGTACCCGGCGAGGCCGACGAGCTGCCCGTCCAGGAGGGCGCAGACCGCGCGATCGGCGTTCAGGTGGGCGGCGACAAAGGGCACCGCCTTGCCCGGCGGGTTCAGGGCGGGACCGAGTTTGCGGCCGAAGGCGTCCCAGTACAGCTCGGCCGCCCGCCGCTCGGCTCCGGCCGGAACTCCCCGCCGCACCGTCACCGGTCCGGCCCCGGGGCCTGTCGCGTCCGGTCCCATGCTGTGCCACCTCTCCCGACGAAGCTTGAATCTATCAAAGTCTATACGATCGTTTCTTCAGTGATAGTTTTGTTGCTCGATCGAACCCGAGCAGAGGCGGCCGTCCCATGTGTCCGAAGACTCCGCCACGGCGACGCGGGCTCCGCGCCGCCGTGTGGTCACTCGTCGCAGTCCTGGTCGTGGCCGCCGGCCTCGTCGGTGCGGTGCTGTGGCGGAACTCGTACGACATGGACGAGCAGCGGGTCACGATCCGCCACGGCGGCCACACCCTCAACGGCGTACTGGCCATCCCCAGGGACGGCCGCGAGCAACACGGCCTGGTCGTGTACGTCCACGGCGACGGCCCTGTCGACGCCACCCACGACGACGGTTACAAGCCCATGTGGGAGGCGAACGCCAAGGCCGGGTACGCCTCCCTGTCCTGGGACAAGCCCGGCGTCGCGGGCGCCCCCGGCGACTGGCTCGACCAGTCCATGGACGACCGGGCCGACGAGGCAGCCGCCGCGATCGCCTGGGCCCGCGCCCGCCCGGACATCGACGGCGACCGGATCGGGCTCTGGGGCGCCAGCCAGGCGGGCTGGGTCCTGCCCAAGACCGCCGCCAGGACGCCCGTGAGCTTCGTCATCGCCGTCTCGCCCGCGATCAACTGGCTCCGGCAGGGCCGCTACAACCTCCTGGCCGAGCTGCGCGCCGACGGCGCATCGGCAGCCCGCACCAGGGCGGAGGTCGCCAGGAGCGACACCGTCCGCCGGCTGCTGGGGCGTCACGCGACCTTCGAGGAGTACGTCGGGGCGATGCGCGGCGACACGGACGGCATGACCGCCGAGCGCTGGGGCTTCATCTCCAAGAACCACACCGCGGACGCGACACAAGACCTCCGCGCCCTGCGCGGCGTACCGGTGCTGCTGGCCCTGGCGGGCCATGACATCAACGTGGACACCGCCGACACGGAGCGCGTCTACCACAAGACGCTGGACGCAGATGGCGCATTGACGGTCAGGCGATACCCGGACGCGACCCACTCACTGCTCAAGCAGTCCATTGAGCAGTCGGACCTGAAGATCACGCTCACCGCGCTCTTCTCCCCCCGCTCGCTCTTCGCGGACGGATTCCTGGACGGCCAACGAGAGTTCCTCAAGGAGCTCGGCCGAGGCAGCCACGCCACCGCTCGTCCGTGAGACCTCCCCGGCTCATGAACCGAGATCGTTCACCGCTCGGGGTCGACTCCCGGTACCCGCCCGGCATCCCGGCCGGCCAACGCCGAAGTACTCCCGGGCCGTCTCTCCGCCACCGAAGGGGACGCGCGGTCCCGCCCGCTCGTCCCCTTCCGTGACGGGCAGCAGCGCGGTGACCTCGTAGCCACCGTCGGGTGTTGCGCCTGCGGAGAGCTCGCCGCCGAGCATCGCGGCGCGTTCGCGCATGCCCAGGATGCCGTGTCCGGCTCCTGGCGAGGGGCGGGCGGCCTGTTGTCCGGGGCCGTTGAGGATCCGCAGGTGAAGAGCGGAGTCGGTGTAGGTGAGTTCGATGCGGGCCGTGGCGCCGGGGGCGTGGCGCAGTGTGTTGCTGAGCGCTTCCTGCACGATCCGGTAGGCCGACAGCTCCACGCCTCCGGGCAGCGGGCGGCGGGGCCCGGAGGCCACCGCCGTCACGTCGAGCCCGGCCCCGCGGACGCCGGTGAGCAGGTCGTCGAGCCGCTCCAGAGTGGGCTGCGGAGCCTTGGGGGAGTTGCCGTCGGGACGGTCCTCGGAGCGCAGCACCCCGAGGAGGCGGCGCAGCTCGGTCAGTCCCTCCAGGGCGCCCGCGCGGATGTCGGCCAGCGCCGTGACCAGTTCCTCGGGCGGGTCCGCGACACGATACGGGGCGGCATCGGCCTGGATGGAGATGACGGACATGTGGTGGGCGACCACGTCATGCAACTCGCGTGCGATGCGGGCGCGTTCCTCCAGAACGGTGCGGTGCGCCCGCTCCTGCGCAAGGGCCGATTCCTGTTCCGCGAGCCGGATGCGGACCTCCCTCGTCCGGCGCACCGCGATGGCGGCGACCACGACGAGAACGAACAGCACCAGCACGATCACCGTGAAACGCCAGGGCCCCTTTCACGGGACCCGGGTGTCGCTGATGTACCACTCCACGAGACCCCGCCCGGCTCGCGAGCCCCGTCCCTCGGCACGGACACTCACAGCACTTCCGCTCCAGACGCTCTTCCGGATACGAAGTTACGGAGCGAACCTGCTGGTCGGCCTCACTCTGCGGAGCCGTCCTTCCGTCTGGCTCTCAGGTATGACGGCGTCGCGGGAGATGAACCGTTCAACGGGGAGCGCGACGCCAGGGCGTTGCCCTGGCGGGGAAGGGCTTCGGCGGTCCTGGTGCAAACAGGTTCCCGGTGGCAGGCGACCCGGGACGGCCGAGGGGATACCGGTGGATCATCTGAGCGCTCCGTTGCCGACATGTCCCTAGAAGGGCTCCGCGGCCCGGAGGAGATCCTGCGGAAGGTAGGGGGATTCGACGCGGACGCCCCACCCACGACGGCGGGCGTGGCAGGCCAGAGCGAGGACGTCGAGGTTGACGGAGGCGTCCGGATCGTCGGCGCGGTCGGCGACCTGGTAGTAGTCGCGGTGGGCTTCGAGCGCGTCGGCCAGGGCCAGGTCGAAGCTCTCCTCGTCACCCTCCACGAGCTGCGACAGCAGCACGATCGGCGGCATGCAGAAGCCCCAGTCCTTGGCCTTCTCGGCCTGCTGCAACGCCCGCCGCACGGCCGGTTCGGGATCGATGCCCTTCAGATAGGCGTGGAGGGCTTCGCGGTACGCGCTGAAGGCGGAGCCGTCCGGCTGCGCGAAGGAAGGACCGGTGAGGACGAGCGGTGCGAGGTCTTCGCGTGTGCCGGTGATGAGGGCGAGGGCAGTGGCCTTCTGCCAGAAGCCGGCGCCGGCCTTCTCGCCGCGCTCGGCCCGGTAGCGCACCGCGCGGCCGTCGACGGTCACCTCGGTCTCGGTGCCCGGCTCCGCAAGGGCGATGTGGAACAGGGCCGACCCCGCCCGGGAGGCCAGCTTGAGGTTCGCGAGCTGAGGGCCCGTCACATGGTCGGAGTTCTCCGCACGCCACTTGAAGAGTCGTTCCTGGTCGCCCATGACGCTGCTGAGCCGCCAGACGTCGAGGGGTTCCCCGGCGACGGCGGTGAACGCCTCCTGGATGTGCCTCTCGTACAGGGCCGCCACCTGCGCGGGCACCGTCCGCTCGTAGGCCGGCCGCTCCACCACCAGCGGGCTCGCGGCGAGCGCGGCCACGGCGTCCGGCCGCCGATCCCTGCCGAAGGCCGCCACCCGGGGGCCGCGGCTCTCGAAGCCGGTGATCAGAGCGTGCGGGAGGTAGCCGGTGCGGACGGCCGGCGCCCAGCCCAGGGTCCGGTGGGCGAGTGCGGCAAGGGCGATGGGCACGAGCGGGAGCAGCGTACCCGGGGAGGCCGCAGAGCCGTGCAGGGCGGCGTGGCCGGCCAGGAGGTCGGCCAGTGCGGTGTCGAAGGCCTCCCGGTCCTCAGCGGCCAGGGCGCGCAGCGTGCGCAGCGCCATGCTGTCCGGCCGGTCCAGGAGAGGGGCACCGGTCTCCTCCGCGCGGGTACGGATGCGGTCCAGGGCCGCGTCGACGGCAGCGAGCTTGGCCTGCGCGCTCGGCGGATACTCCTCGTCGTCGCCGGTGTCGTCCAGGACCACGGCCATCAATCCCGTGGCCAGTTCGCCGACCGGCGTTCCCTGCGCCCGCTCGGCGAACTTCATCCGGGCGAAGTGGAAGGCCTCGCCGTGCCACCTCGCCTTGTCCCTGAGGACCGACAGGCACAGTGCGTCGGTCCACTGCCCGGGCGTGATGCTCTCCGCGGGGGCATCCTCGCCCGGGTCGTAGCTCATGCCGAAGTTCACGTACTCCAGGAAGACCTGGAAGTGGCAGTGCGGGTGGTACGCGGCGTAGGCGACGGCGCCGGCAGCCGCTTCGGAGGCGTCCTTGAGGGCGGCCTTGGCCTCCGGGGTGTCGAGGCCGGGTATCTCGACGGAGAGGGCACCCAGGTAGTCGAGGAACGTGTCGGCGATCGACTGCCATTCGTAGGTGGTCATCCGGCCGGCTCGCGACATGGACCGCACCTGGCCCCCGATCCGGTTGGTGAAGTCCTCGCGCGCTGCCGACACGACGGCCTCGCCCACCTGGTGACGCTCTATCCGCAGCCCTGCTCCTTGATCGAATCTCTGCGGACAGCCTAGGCGCGGGATCCGACAGACCACGGCTGCCGGGCACCGGGGACGCGGGCCGCGACGGTCGGCCCGTCCACCGCTCCGCCGGCGGCGCGCCATCGAGCTTCGCCTGCGGTGCCCTCAGCAGGGCGTCCGGTTCAACCGTCACAGAACGATCCCGGACCCCCTCCTCGCGAGAAATGCCGCGCACCAGCAGCACGGCGCAGGCACACCGGCCCAGGGCCCAGAAGAAATGAAGCGCGGCTATGGCGGCCGCCCGGGCACACGCGATACGCCCCCGGCCGACCCTGCTCGAACAATCCTGTCGAACGGCGCTGTCAGTGGCGCACGGTAGCTTCGGGATTGTTCGGGATCACGGGGTGAGAGGGGTGAATTCGTGGGTGTCAGGCATGCGTTGAGCGTCGTCCTGGTCGACGTCAACGACGAGGTGGTGACGGCCTGGCGGTCCGCGTTCGCGGACACGCCGGAGGTCGGTATCAGGCGGGGATCCCTTCTCGATGTGGACGCCGACGCCTGGGTCTCGCCCACCAACGAGCGTGGCCGGATGGACGGTGGGGTCGACGCCGTCGTCAAGCGGTACCTCGGTGCGGGCATCCAGGTGCGAGTGCAGCGGGCGATCCGCGACCGGTTCGGCGGACGGCTGCCGGTGGGCAGCGCGGTGTGCGTCCCGTCCGGTGCGGACGTGCCCCGGTATCTGATCTCGACGCCCACCATGCGCCAGTCGTCGCAGAACGTCAGCGACACGATGAACGTGGCCCTGGCCTGCGCGGCCGCCTTCCAGGCGGTGCATCTGCAGAACCGGGCGAAGCCGGGCAGCATCCGGTCGGTGGCCCTCGTCGGGATGGGCGCACAGACCGGGCAGGTACCGGCGAAGGTGTGCGCCAACCTGATGTGGACGGGCTACACCCTCTTCCACGACCACGGTTTCGCGGACTACGACGAGTTGCGGGCCGCCGTACTGGGGCAGCTCGACGACATCGAGGGAGCGGGGTCCGCACGGCGGGTCCGGATCAACGTGCCGCAGCGGCCTTCCTTTCGCCCCTGACCCGAGTACCTCGCAGGCCGATGCCGCCCAGACCGCGGACACCGGCGACGACCCTGCTGCATCTGCCGTACCTGCCGTATCCGTTCAGCATGCCGGGGCGCTCGTGGAGCCGTCCGGTTCGAGTACCGGGAGTTCCACCCTCGTGAGTGATATCGACGTGACGGCCGCGGGCGGTGCCGGTTCCCCGGCGGGGGATCCGCTGGGACTGGCCGGCCTGTTCACCGATGGCGGCGAGCCGTGGCTGCCGCTGCTCGGACCGGTGATCGAGGCGCAGCCAGGAGCCGCCGACTTCATCGGTCCGAAGCGCAGCCCGGAAGTCGTCCCGGTGCGCGAGCTGACGTTCCAGGCGTTGAAGCCGCATCCGCCGGAGAAGTGGAAGGTGGTCGTCTTCGGACAGAACCCCTATCCGCGGGCGGAGAGCGCGACCGGCATCGCGATGTTCGACAACACCTTCAACGACTGGAAGGACAGCCAGTTCGGCCGGGTCGTCAGCGTCCGCTGCCTCATCAAGGCGGCCGCGATGTGGAAGTACGGCATCGTCAAGAAGACCCCGATCGCCGATGTCCGCGCCCTGCTGAAGAAGGAGGACACGGTTCAGCCGCCCGAGTGGTTCCAGGCGATGCTGACCCAGGGTGTGCTGCTGCTGAACGCGTCCCTCACGGCGAGCGCGGACGGGGCGATGGCGACCGATCGGCACACGGCGTTCTGGCGCCCCGTGGCCGAGCAGATCGTCGAGGAGATCCTCCGCGCGAAGCAGGACTCGGTGCAGGAGGACGACCGGGGAGTGGTGTTCGCCTGGTGGGGCGCACACGCCCGGAGTCTGAAGAGGGTCGTCCAGCGGCTGGAGAAGAAGTACCCGGGGGTGCAGGTCCGTCACCTGGACCACGCCAATCCCGCCGCGCAGGGAGATCTGTTCTGTGAGGGCGACCACTTCGCCCAGGTGAACGACGCCCTGGCGGCGGTGGGGGCCGAGCCCGTCGACTGGCTGCCGCAAAAGGGCTGGGACCAGGGGACGGACGGGGCCGGCGGGCCGGAGGACGGTGGTGTCGCGCAGCGGATGGGCGCGTTCATCGCGTCCACGATGGAATTGCACCAGCTCTATCTGGAGCGGCTCACCAGCGTCAAGGACGAGGGCCTCGTCCTGCCGCCCGTCACCGGCGTGTTCGACACGCCACTGATGGATTTCCGGAAGGCCGTCGAGCCGGTCTCGCAGGTGCTCGCGAACCTGGATCGGCATATCGACCTGTCGAGTCGTTTCGGGGAGAAGAAGGCCACGGAGGCGATGTCCGCGGACGCGCCGTCTGCGGACGCGCTGTCCGGGAAGGCCGTGGCCGCCTTGTCTGCCGACGCGATCTCGGCCCTCTACCTGTACACGTGCGAGTCGGGCTTCTACCGAGAGATCAACGCCGTGCTGCGCTCGCCGGACCGTGAGCGCGTGGTGCCGTACCTGCCGTACCTGCGGTTGCTGTTCTCGGCGATGCAGGCGCTGCCGACCCGGACGCAGCCGCTGTGGCGTGGTGTGGCGCTGGATCTGCGGTCCCAGTACCCGCTGGGGCGGACGGTGACGTGGTGGGGCGTGTCGTCGTGCACGTCCGAGCTGGGGGTGGCGCGCGCGTTCCTCGGCGGACGTGGCCGGCGGACGCTGTTCGAGGTGACGCCCGCGCGGGCGGTGGGGATCCGGCGGTTCTCCGCGTTCACGGGGGAGGAGGAGTACATCCTCGCACCGGGGACGCAGCTGAAGGTGACGGAGGTGAAGGCCGAGCGTGGCGGTCTGTGCACCGTGCGACTGACAGAGCTGGAGGGGGCCGGCCTGGTGTCGTGACGTCCCGGGGGCCGGGCAGACGAGCGCCCCGTGGCGGCATCCCGCGCAGCCGGGCTTGCGGGCTGCCGACCGGGGAGGCACCGAACTGGGCGGCAGTGCCATGGCGCTGGTACCGCCGGGCGCGAGCCGGTCCTCGGGAACGGGGTTCGGCCGGGCGACCACATCGTCGTCCGGCCGGGCTCGGGTCCACACACCAACGGCGCGTCACTCGCCCGGCCGGCCGTTCAACGCTCGTCCCACTCTCCGCGCGCGGATGACGGGTCGGCTATCCTCCGCCCATGCGTGAACAGTTCACCGGCTGGTCGGAACAGGCCATGGATGTGTTGTGGCAGCTCCAGGGCGAACCGACCCGCGCGACCCGCGAGCGCTGCCGTGCGGATCGCGAACGCCTGGTCCGACAGCCGATGATCGCCCTGCTCAACGAGGTCGCGGACGCCGACCCCCGGTACGAGGACTTCTCCGTCTGGCACTACCGCACCGACTCCTGGTGGTGGCAGCACCAGTGCGCGGTGATCCGACTCGGCCGCAAGATCGAGATCGGTCTCCGGTTCTCCCTGGACGGCCTGCGGATCCAGGGCGCCTGGTGGTATCCCGATCCCGGCCAGGTGGACATGTTCCGCAAAGCCGTGACCTCCGAGGGGAGCGGGCGCGAACTGTCCGCCATCGTCGAGGACCTGCGGAAGAAGGGCTACGACATCTCCGGGGACGTGATGAAACGCCCGCCGCGCGGCTGTCCGACGGACCACCCCCGTACGGACCTGCTGCGCCACCGTTCACTGATCGCAGCCCGCCCCCTCGGCTGCGAGGAGTGGCTGCACACCCCCGAGACGGTCGACCGGGTCCTCTCGGCCGCCGCCGACCTGGACGCCCTGCTGATGTGGCTGGTCCGCCACGTGAAACGCGCCGCCTGACGCCACCTCGGCCACTGACGGCTGCGAGGCGGGCAGTGACAGTCGGCCCGGCGACTTCTCTGCCTCGGAGACGGGCGCCGGACCGAGCGTCTCGGCGACGAACGATGCGAAGCTCTGATGAGGCCCGTCTGCCTCGCGGACGTCGCCCTGCCGCAAGAGCCGCGGGGCCACGGCCGGCGGGCCGCCGGCCGAGCCCTCGTTCTGCGATCAATTACGGGGCAGCCCCCAAGGGCTGTCCCGCAATTCCTGGCGGGCGTGCGACGACAGCTACGGCACCTCGCCGCGTTGTCGGAACGTCCACATACATCCAGTATGTGGACGTCCCTCCGCCTTGCGATGCACCGCATCTGACGCCGCACGCTGTTCCACCAGGAATTGCGGGACCGCCCTTAGCAGGGAACACCTGCAATCTCCATGTACTGGAAGTCGCCCCATCCGTTCGGGTCGTAGGAGTCGAACTCTTTTTCGGCCCCCTTGGGGCCGACCCATGGGCCGCTGGCGACACCGCCGCTCGTCCAATGAGTGATCACGTACGGGCAGTAGCCGTCGGCCGCCAGGTCCGTGACCCAGCCGTGTGCGTGGTTCCCGCAGGCCCAGCCCGTCGCCTTGCCGAAGCCCACGTTCTTTCCCCAGTTGACCGTGTTGCAGTTCTCACTGGCGCTTGCGGTGGCGGGCGCCATGACGCCCATTCCGATGACTACCGCAGCGGCCGCTGAGGCGATGAGCTTTCGCATGAACTCCCCTTCATTCGATGGTGACTTACTTCACGGTGACTGTGCGACCGCGCTGCGGGACGAGAGGAAGGCCGGTCGCGCTGCTGCCCGGTCTGCGGTCGAGTTGTGCCTCGGCGTTCGTTCGGGCCGGCCGGCCCCCGATGTGGACCTGCCCGGTGCGGATGGCCTCAGCGGCACTGATCTCGGGCTCGGCCGGGGCTCGCCGGCCGCGAGACCGCTGTCCGTGACCCACTCGTTGCCCGAAGCGATCCAGCCGCCCTGCCGGTCGCCGTTGACCAGGGCGTACGAGCCGGTGTTGTGGACCTTTCCGATCCGCTGCCGCCGGGCGTGCCGAGCGCCCCGACAGAATCAGGACCGGAGGGCGAGGGTCACGCGCAGGAGGAACTGCTGGAGGGGAAAGCCTCCCACGTAAAGGCACTGGACATACACCCTGTAGCCCTGCGCCGAGTAGTAGGCCGCGTAATACTGGCCGCGGGCCACACATTCCGGATAGAAGTACACGCCCACGTCGTACGTCTGCGACGAGGAGGCCACTGTGCTGGGCGCGGCGACCGCCGCGGGAGCCGAAGCGGCGACTCCTCCGAACGCGATGGCGAACCCGGCCAGCGCGGCGACAACCCTCGTCCTTCTTCCACCGTTCGGTCGTTCGGTACTCATGGATGTGTCTCCCCACACTCGCGCCCGCCGCGACGTTCCGATGATGTGCCGCTCCGGCGGCACACTGCTTCCGCCAGGGGCGATGGACCACTGCAACAGAACGGACGAACTGGGCTCTGCCCGGTAGCGGAGCCCAGCACCCCCGTCCCTGACATCGTGGCGTGCGGTGGCATCCGCGAGTTGGCGATACGTGCCCCGATACTTGTCGCTCAGCGCGGCCCTTCCGTCTCGGGTGCGCCGCCCAGCGCCGACTGCCTGAGCTCTCGGGGCGGCACCCCGTATCTCGCACGGAACGCCCGGCTGAATTCCGGCGGGCGCAGGAACCCCCACCGGGCGGCGATGGCGCTGATCGAGCGTCGTTCCAGCCGGGGGTCGGTGAGGTCGGCGTGACAGCGTTCCAGCCGGCGGCGGCGTATCGAAGCCGCCACGGTCTCCTCCTGCTGCCGGAAGAGGGTGTGCAGGGAGCGCACGGAGATGTGATGGTGTCCCGCGATGGTCGCCGGACTCAGTTCCGGGTCACCGAGGTTGTGGTCGATGAAGGTGTCGACGCGGGCCAGAAGGGCCTGCCGGCGGGTCTCGGCCGGGAGGTCTCCGTAGGCACCGATGTACTGCGCCAGGCAAGCACCTGCCAGGTCGAGCGCCATAGCCCCCAACCGCTTCAGATCGTGCGGTTCGCAGTCAGGACCATAAGCGTCCAGAGTCGTCACGAATCGGGTGAGGATCGCTCCCATGCCGGCACGGGACGACAACGGCTGGGCGAGGATCCGGTCGACCTTGTCGGGTGGGAGCGGCAGCTCTTCGCGCGGCACTTGCAGAATGCGCGACTGAATGTGACGGCCCCGGTCGGGCACCTCCCCCTCGAACGGGTGCGAACTGTTCCAGAGCACCATGTCACCGCACACCAGCCCGGAGTCCTGGCGCCGCTGGCTGATCCACAAGGGGGTGCCGGAGACGAACGTGAGCTGGTACGTCGCCGGATCGGCCTGCCGGACGTCGGCCCAGGTGCGTTTCAGGTGCGCGGGCGGGCTGTCGAACGCGGCCACCCGTACGGGACCGAGGTCCAGCAGGCAGCCCCTTGCGGGGAAGTCGACATCGGCGTTCGCACTGCTCACGGTGAGAGGGGCCAGTTCACGGGAGAGCATGTCGGCCCAGAAGTGCAACCGCTCCTGCGGGGGGAGTTCCTCGTTCGACACGTTCAACCACACGTCCGCCCCCGATATCGCCGCTCTGGTGATCACCCTTCGGACCGCCGCTACAGCTCGGCCCTCCGACGCTATTCCCGGGCCTCGTTCAGACGAAGCCGCCGAAGCGTGCTCAGAAGGCCGCTCGTGAACCGTCCGGCCGCGCGGCGACCCGCTTGCGGCGGCCATGGAGCGGTCGAGGGGCGTGTGGGCGGGACCCCGTTGTCCATGCGGAAATCACAGGAACGGGCACGTGGGCCGCGGTTCGGTCACCCTGTTGCCCGCTCGGACCGGCACCGGCCGCCGCGAGGACACCAGGCATCGCGGAGCGGCCGACGGCCGCTGCCGGCCCCTCGCTCTCGCCTCGTCAGCGTTCTGTCCAGTCCGGTACCCACAGGTCGTCCGGGGTGCGCAGCCTTGAGGCGCGCAGATGGTCGCGCAGCGCGGTCAGCACGGGGTGCCGGTCTCCGCTGCGGGACAGCAGTACGTGCGTGTACACCGGGGTCGGTTCGCGCAACGGGACGCGCCGCAGGTCGTGGGTCTGGGGCCACACGTATCGGTCCCCGCCGCCGACGAGGGTGGCCAGCGAGGCCGAGTCGGCGAGCGCGTCCATCAGGGCCTCGTCACCGAAGTCGGGGCCGAGCGCGTCGATGCTCAGACCGAAGGCCTCGGACAGCGCCTGGTAGAACGCCGCCCACTCCGTGCGGGGCCTGATCCCGGGGATCCAGATGCGGTGGCCTGCCAGGTCCGCGGGCCTGACCCAGGGCACGTCCGCCAACGGGTGGCCGGGTCCGACCATGAGCTCCAGGGGGCCGTCCAGGAGTCGTTCGGCGCTGATCCCGGACGGGACCTGGTCCACCGGCAGGGCACGGAAGGACGCGTCGACGGTTCCTTCGAGCACCGCCCGGGCGGCCTGGGCGGCGTTCTCGTTGCTCAGCGTGACCGTGTCCAGGCTCATCCCGGGGTGGGATCGGTAGAACCGGTAGACGGCCTGGGCAGGAGCGATACGCCGGTTGAGGACGTCGACGCGCAGGGGCCGGCTGCCGGGGCGGACGGCCTGCTCGGCCTGCTCGACGGCAGCCAGGACCTTCTTGGCGTGCGGCAGGAAGACCTGCCCGTCCAGGCTCAGCCGGGAGCCTCGTGAGGTTCGCACCAGGAGCGTGACCTCAAGGTGCTTCTCCAGGGTCGCGATCCGCTTGGAGACCGCCTGCTGGCTGACCCCGAGCTCGTCCGCTGCTGCCTGGAACTGGCCGGTCTCGGCGACGGCCACGAACGTCCGCATCCCTTCAACATCCACGCGCCCACCCTAATTTCACAACGATTGGTTGTCGCCGGCCGGCCCCGGGGTTGTTTGATCGTGGGTTCTTCAGGCTGATGGGATCAGCGCATGTCCACTCGCACAGACCAGATCATGTATGTCCAGAAGCCCGAGTTCGCGCGTCACGTGGAGCGGATCGTGGAGGTGACCGATGCGACGTCCCGACTGAACGTGCTTCCGTTCAGCGACAGTGAAGGCCGCGCGGAACTGCTTTCTGTTGTGTTCGGTGGCCCGCTGCCGGAGTCGGTGATGATCTACCCGCCGTTCTTCACCGAGCACGGACTGAACACGACGTTCGGGGAGAACGTCTTCGTCAACCAGGGATGCACCTTCATGGACAAGGGAGGCATCCGCATCGGCAACGGCGTCATGATCGCCCCGAAGGCCAGCCTCATCACCGGAGGGCATCCACTGCCCCTGGCCGAGCGCCGCGAGTACCTCTCCTTCGCCCCGATCGTCATCGAGGACGACGTCTGGATCGGGACGGCTGCCGTGATCACGCAAGGGGTGACCATCGGTGCCGGTGCGGTGGTCGCGGCCGGTGCGGTGGTCACTCGGGATGTTCCTGCCGGCACCGTGGTCGCGGGAGTGCCCGCCCGGGTGATCAAGACGATCGACTGAGCCCGGCGGCTGCCGACCCGGGCGCGCAGCACCTCTGCGGTCTGATCCGGATGCCTCGTCACACCCGGCTGAGCATGCCGGTCCGGGCTCGCGTTTGACGGACCCGCCTCAGCTCTGCGGGCTGCCGAACCAGCGGGTCGCGGCCTGCCGGAACGCCCTGACGTCGAGAGCTTGATCGTCTGCCCAGGCCACAACGCCGTCCGGGCGGATGAGCAGGGCGTTGAACCCGAGGTCGTTGCGTGCCGTGCCGGTCGCGTACCGGATCCGGCTCTGCCAGCTCTTGGCCGCGCGCTCCAGCGCGTGGTCGCCGGTGAAGTCGAGGACCACGCCCCGGCCTTGGCGCAACAGGTCACCGAGGCGAGTGCCGTCCTCGAAGCGGAAGTCGGGGGCGGTGCTGCCGACGAGCGGCTGCGCGCTGCCCAGGTCGTAACGGTCGAACCCGGTTGTCTTCCGGTAGGCGAGGGTCGTTCCGTCCGTCGTGCTCAGCAACTCGTGGACCAGCCGCCGCAGCGCGGGGCCATTGGGGCCGGGCTTCATGGTGGCGACCTGGGCACGTGACCAGTCCAGGACGGCGGCGCCGACGGGGTGGCGCTCACTGGTGTACGTGTCGAGCAGCTCTTCGGGCGCGGCGCCGTGCACGGTCGCGGCGAGCTTCCAGCCGAGGTTGACGGCGTCACCGATGCCGAGGTTGAGCCCCTGGCCGCCGAGGGGGGAGTGGATGTGCGCGGCGTCGCCGGCGAGCAGGACGCGGCCCCTGCGGTACGTCGTCACCTGCATCGCACGGTCCGTGAAGGTCGATGCCAGATGAACATCGGTCAGCGTCGGGTCGGACTCGGTGATGCGACGCAGGACTTCCTGAAGGTGCTCACGGGTCAGCGGCCGGGAACGGTCGAACGCGCCGCCGTCGAAGTCCATCATGCCCAGGTGCCCCTCGAAGGGCGTACGCAGATACATGCCGTTCGGCGTCAGGTTGAAGCCGAGCGGCAGCTGCTGCGGGTCGGCGAAGGTGACGCGCGCGACGTAGCCGGTGAAGAGCGGTTCCGTGCCGACGAATTCGAAGCCGGCGAGGCCGCGCACCGTGCTGCGGCCGCCGTCGCATCCCACCAGGTAGCGTGCCTGGTACTCCTGTCCGGCTGCCGTGACGGCGACGGACTGGTTGTCCTGCGTCACAGCCGTGACGGCGACGGACTGGTCGTCCTGCGTCACAGCCGTGACGGTGGCGCCGCGGACGATGTCCACGCCGAGCGCAATGGCACGCTCGGCCAGGACCTTGCCGAGCGCTTCGAGGCTGGTCATGAAACCTTCCATCGCCGGGCTGGGCAGCCGGAACGGGAAGGCGGACACGTCGATGTCGGCCGCGTCCAGGCCCATGCCCGCGAAATGGCTCACGGCCCGGGGAGCCGGCGCCTCGATCGCGTCGGGGCCGGCGCCGACCGAATTCGCATCGGTGCCGGAAGCGTCAAACACCGCTTCGAGCAGGCCGCGGTTGTGGAACACTCCGGCCGATCCTGCGCTCAGGCCGCGCAATCCGAGCGGGAGCGCCTTGTAGGGCGAGGTGACCTCCTCGTCCCGCTCCAGGACCAGGACGGAACAGCCGCCCAGGGCGAGCTCGGTGGCCAGGAACAGACCGACCGGGCCGCCGCCCGCAATCACTACGTCACGCATGGGAGACACCTTCCTGGAAACGTACGCTGGGGGCCGGACCGGACAGGTCAGCCGAGCCGGGTCAGACCATCGAGGACGATGGCGATGCCGGTGAGGAACTGCTCGCGATCGTCGTGCTCCCTGATCTGACCGACGATGGCGTGCATGAACGGGTAGTCCTCGGGGGCGAGGTCCTGCCAGGCCGTCGCCGTCGCTCCGAGGAACTCGGCACGGTCGGGTTGGACGGTCGAGGTGTCACCGTCGATGCGGGCGTTCTGGCTGACGGCCCCGAGGATGTAGTGCACAAGCGCCGAGGCGGCGTCGAACCAGGAAGCCTGTGGCACACCCAGCGCGCCCACTTGGCGGCCGATCCTCTCGAAGATCCCCACCGTCACCGGGCCGAACGGCTTCCGGACGATCTGCAGAGTCAGCCGTGTCGCGAGCCACTGGTGCTCGGCGATCGCGTCGAACAGCGCCAGCGCGACGCTGCGGATCTCGTCCTCGGGCGTGGCCGCGGCCACGCCCGGCTCGGCTGCCAGAGCAGCGGTGACGATCGTTTCCGTTGCCATGTCCAGCAGCTCGTCACGGCTGCCCACCCGGTAGTAGATCGCCCCGGACCCGGTGGACAGGCGCTCCGTCAGCGCTCTGGTGGTCAGCGCGCTCCCGCCACCCCCGTCGAGCAGCTCGATCGCAGCCTCGATGATCTGCTCCTGGGAGAGCACTTGGTTGCGCCGCTGAGGCCTGCGGGTTCTCGTCGACATGCCTCCACCGTGACACATTTGGAGCGCCAAACCAAGTTGGTGCAGCGCTCCAAATGTTCCGCCGTACCTTCCGGGAGTGCCCAGGCGCTTGTTCGACTGACGTCAGGTGAGGGATGGACAGAACGGAACGGCTTTGCCGGCGGCCGACTCCTCCCGCTGGATGAGAACCGCGCCGGCGAGGATCAGGCTGGTCGCCAACTGCCGGAGTTCTGCGACCTTTTCTCGCCTGTTGGAGATGGCCGGCTTGAGGCATGTGACGGTTTGCCCAGCCCCAGCCCCAGCCCCAGCCCCAGCCGCAGCCGCATCGCCGTCGCCGTCGCCGGTTCCGGTTTCGGCTTCGGCGGTGGGCAGTCGCGTCGTGGATGCCGGCTGCCGGGTCGTCCCCGGGTACTGCGCCGCGAGCGGCGCACCGACAACGGCCTGTCGGCGCCGTGTGCTTGGATCGCTTCCATGACGAAGGAAGACGACATCCAGCAGATCCCGGAGGGCTCCGCCGAGCTGTGGATCGGGGCGGTGCCCTCCCTCGGGCCCGGCGGGCGTGATGTGTTTCTGGGGCTCGGTTCGCACGCCGACGAGCCCGGAGCCCGGCTGGCGCGGCTTCTTCTCGACCGGGGGCACGAGGGTGAGGAGGGCGTTTTCTACCTGCTGCCGGAGGATCTGGCAGCCCGCTACGAGCGGACCGGTGACCGGCTCGCGGTGACGCTCCTCGCTCACCGGGACGTCGTAGCCCACAGCCTCCGGGGGTGTCCGGAGGAGGGGCGCGTACTGCCCGGAGCACTGCCCTCCGATCCGCTCGACGCCGACCGGGTCGTCCTGCTCCGCCGCGAGCTGACCACCGGCTTCGTCCCCGTCGAGCAGAGCGGGGAGTTCCAGCCGGTCCTCCTCGTCGACCACACCGCTGGTCCGGATGCAGGGCCCGAGGAGCTGATCGCCCTGTTCGAGGAGGGTGAGGCGGGCATCGCCGTACTCAACGCGGAACTGGTGCCGGACCGGGTCTGACGTTCCAGGGCAGGACGGTTCGGCCGGGCCGGAAACGTCGCGACGCCCGTTCCGCAGCTCAGCTGCGGAGGCCTTGTTGTCGCCGCCGAAGGCGGGTACGTACTCCCTGGCCGGCAGCCCGATCACCAGGGCGCCCAACAGGACCGCCGGGAGCGTGAGCCGTCGGCGCGACCGTCCGGCCCCCGTACGGTGCACGGGTGTCCGGCTCGTCTCCGAGCCGGAGTCACCCCGCGCCATCGGTCCCGCCGTCCGGTGAGGGGGCCGGTGCCCGGCGCCGGTGTGGCAGGCGGCTCCGGTTCGTCCCGCACCTGTTCGGTGGCGTCGGAGCCGACGGCGTCCCGCGCGGGGGGACCGGAGGCGGCGGGACGTCCTCCTCCAGGAGCGCGGCCAGGGTGGCCAGGGTGGACGAGCGGTGCATCGGATGATGCCCGTCGACCGCGACGTACAGCATCATCGCCGACGACCACAGGGCAGGGGACGGATCGTCATCGTGGCCGCGCAACCGTTCCGGGGCCATGTAGTCGGGGGAGCCGATGAGTTCGCCGGTGTTGGTCAGGGCGGTGGCCTCGCGCATGGCCGCGATACCGAAGTCGGTGAGCGGGGGCGTGCCGTCGGCCCGCATCAGTACTTTGCCGGGTTTCACGTCGCGGTGCAGCGGCCAGGAGCCGGTCGACGAAGACCGGCTTGTACTTCGAGACCGCGCCGACCGCGCCGACCGCGCCGACCGCTCCGACCGCTCCGACCGCTCCGACCGCGCCGACCGCTCGCCGACGTGGCGACCCCAACCGCGCCCCTCAGCCAGTGGCTGGATAGGTGACCATATCGATGTCCATGGCTGCGTACTCGTTGACCAGGTACAGATGTGGGCCGGTGAAGGTCGTCCGGTCCTTCCCCGTCCTGGCGTCAAGGATGACACCGTCGGAGGCGGAGCCGTAGACGGCACCATGCAACGCGCCCAGGATGGTCGGCACCTTACGAGTGGGGTCGTCCTCGGAGATGTCCCACAGCACCTTGCGGCTGGCGGCCTCCACCCCCCACACGTGCTTGTCGCCCTCACACACCACCACCGACTGCTGGTCGTAGTGGCAGGTGAAGGCGTCACCGCCGCCGATTCCGGCCACAGACTCGCCCGTCCGGATGTCGTGCAGGCCGGCATTCGAAGCGAACAGGCCGCCTCCCACGCCGTCGATCACCAAGCTGCCGGTAGCCCCGCCCTTCCAGCTCACCGATCCGTCGGTGACTGCCCTGCCGGTGAGTGCGAGGGTGTCGTCGTCGGAGTTCCAGCCGAGCAGGCTCCCGAAGTCCGCTCCGTCACCCACCTGCGCACCGACAACAGTTCCGCTGTCGACAGCGGAGGCGGCAAAGCCCTGCTCCTTCCACTTCACCTGACGCGTGCTCACATCGACGGCGTAGGTGACGGCGCTCTCGCCGTCCCCGCTCGCTTCGTCGAGCCCGGTGAGGGCCGTGACGACCGCTGTCCCGTTCTCCGCCCCCACGACGACCGGTTCCATGTCGTTGATTCCCATCCCGGTCGGTGCCGGCAGCCGGGTCGTCCAGGACACCTTGCCGGAGTCCGCGTCGACGGCCCGCAGATAGACATCGGTCCGGTCGACACCGGTGCCGGTGCCCTTCGTGTAGTCGGTGTACGCGAAGAGCGCCTCCGTACGATCGCCCTGCTTCACGAACACCGGTGGGATCCGCCGGGTGTCGGGGTCGTCCACCGCCGTACCGGTGTAGCGGTCCTTCCGGCCCAGGGCGGACGACCAGATCCTGCGTCCGGTCGAAGTGTCGTAGGCGTCGAGCCCCTCGTCCGTCCGGATGTATGCCTTGGGGCCCAACAGCGCGAACCCCCGGGTCCTGACATCCTCGTCATACTCCGGCTTGACACCTTTGCCGAACTTCAGTGGGGGGTCGAACGCCTTGGCACGGGCCGTAGGTTCGGCCACCGGCCCGGCCCCCGGAACCTTGCCGGCCCCTTCGGGAGAACCGCCGGAACAGCCGGCGAGACCACTCAGGACAGCGGCGGAGATCAGGCACATGACAGATCGATACGCGAATCGCACAGAAGACTCCCCGTTCACGGTCAACTACGCGCCACCCTAATGCTGTTCGCGACCGCCCTCATGAACCAGATCACCACCTTCCGGGCGTCGGCGAAGACCACCGACGTTGCCGGTGGCGGCAGCTACCGGGTCGAGGTCACCGACGTGAAGCTTCAGCGCACCAGCAGCAGTGGCGGCTACGCGACGGTGCGTTCCGCGAAGGACCACGACGGCTGGCACGGCACCGAGGACCTGGCCGGCACCAGCACCGTCGACCCGTGCGCCCGGCCGGGGCAGAGCTTCAGCGTGGTGGCGACGTTCAGCTGGAAGGGTGTGTCCGCGGGCGAGAAGACCTGGCGTCCCAACAACGCATGGGGCCATCTCTGCGGTTGACACCGCGCATTGTGTCCGTCCCGCACTGAGCGGTGCGTGACGGGCGTGTTCTCGGCCCCGTGCGCCGAGCTGATCAGCGGCCTGACCTGCCCCTTGGGCAGCGGCCGTGAGAGGCCGGGGACGACCCGGTGGGTGATGTGATCACGTAGCTCGCTTGCCGTGTGCGGGGCCAGTGGAACCGCCGGCGCCACGATCGCGACACGATGCCTGCGCCCCGCGGCAGGGCCGGCCTTCACCGTCGACCGCTCACCCTCGGCGACCTGGAAATGGCCGCCGAGGCCA
Organism: Streptomyces sp. NPDC047917; assembly: GCF_043204345.1. Classification (NCBI taxonomy): domain Bacteria; kingdom Bacillati; phylum Actinomycetota; class Actinomycetes; order Kitasatosporales; family Streptomycetaceae; genus Streptomyces; species Streptomyces sp. NPDC047917. Next base: position 102,118 of record NZ_JBIDCA010000019.1, on the reverse strand, counting down.
CGGTCACCGACACGGGCGTCGTCGCCGCCCGCGCCGCCCGCAGAGCCGACCCCGCACCACACCCGTACGACGACGGCGGCCTTCAAGACCACAACCAGGTCTTGAAGGCCGCCGTCACGAGCCGGACCGAATTGACCAACAGCGTCCCGAGGGTGGTGCGGGCCCGGTGTGAGGGGCAGCAGCCCAGGTCGTCCTGTCGCAGACCGCAGACCGCAGACCGCAGACCGCAGCCCGCAGACCGCAGACCGCACCCCGCAGTCCGCAGTCCGCAGTCCGCAGACCCCAGTCCGCAGTCCGGAGTCTGGAGTCTGGAGTCCGCAGACCCCAGCCCGCAGCCCGCACCTCCCTGTCGACGGGCCCGGCGGCGCACCCCCGCGGATCACGACGGGGTCGACCACGACCGACCCGGCCTGCCCGCGGGCACCCTCGGCCAGGGAAGTGCTCCGCACACGACGAGAGCGCGGTGGCCAGGTCGCCCGCCGCTGCGCCACAGGCCGGCAGCCCGGTGGCGGCTCGCGTGCGCCACGACCCGGCAGCCCGGTGGCGGCTCTCAGAATCCCGGCGGACGGCGGAACCCGCCGATCACCTCCGCAAGGCACCGCACGAACTGGACCGCGGTGCGGTCGTGCAGGTAGGGCGCGATCACCTGGATACCGACCGGAAGCCCTTCCCGGGTCGCCCCGACAGGTGCCACCGCCGCGGGCAGATGGTTGACCGACGAAGGCGCCATCCACGTGAGCATCTCGTGATACGGGCGGTCGGCGCCGTCGACCCGCAGAGTTCGGACCGACCAACCGGGGTCGGGCCGGTGGTCGTGGGGGAAGGCGGCCGTAGGGCTCACCGGGCAGATGAGCACGTCGACGTCGCGGAAGAACTCGGCCCAGCGGCGGCGGGAGTGCTGCCGGCGTTCGTCGAGGTCGTGCCAGTCACGGAAGCGGAGCGTCAGGTCCGACGCGAACCCGCCGGCGGCCCCTTCCGCCGCGGCGAGCTCCACGAGCCCGGCATACGACTCGTCCGGCTCGACCAGCCCGCTCTGTGCCATCAGCAACGGCTGGTAGAGGGCCATCGTCTCTTCGAGCCCGACCGGCCCCTTGCCCTCGACCACGACGGCGCCCTCGGCCCGCACCGCCTCCAGCGTGGCCTGCATGATCGAGGCCAGCTCGCTGTCGACGGGGCAGAACGGGTCGTCGACCCATGCCGCGACCCGAAAGTCCCGCAGGGTGCTCGACCTGGCGGCGGGCAGCTCCAGCCGCCATCCCGGGGCGCGGTCGTGGTCCGCTCCCGCGAGGACGTCGAGACCCAGGTCGAGGTCGTCGGCGTGCCTGCCGAGCGGGCCGAGTACCGCCATGTCGAAGTCCGCCAGCGTCCCAGGAGCATGTCCCGAGACGCTCCCGTACCTCGGCACGACCCCGAACGACGGGCGCAGCCCGTAGATGCCGCAGAAGTGGGCAGGCACCCGGATCGAGCCTGCCGTGTCGCCGCCGAGCTCCAGGCCGGTCAGCCCCGCGGCGACCGCCGCGGCGGACCCGCCGGACGAACCGCCGGGTCCGCGGGTCGGGTCCCACGGATTGTTCGTGGTCCCGTAGACCTCGTTGTAGGTCTGCCAGTCCCGGGCGTCGGGCGGCATGTTGGACTTGCCGAAGACGACCGCTCCCGCGTTCTTGAGCCGTGCGACCGACTCGGCGTCGCTCGTCGAGACATGCTCTCCCCAGCGGGCCGAACCCCCGGTGGTCCGCATGCCCGCAACTTCAAGACTGTCCTTGATCGTCATGGGGACGCCGTGCAGGCGGCCGAGAGGCTCGCCACGGGAGACCGCGCGGTCGGCCGCCAGAGCTGCGGCTCTCGCACCCTCCTCGTCCCGGGCGACGATGGCGTTCACCTTCGGATCGAGCCGTTCCACCCGGGCGAGGTAGTGGTCGAGCAACTCGACGCTCGACACCTCCTTCGCCGCGACCGCGGCGGCGAGTTGACCTGCGGAACGAAATGCCAGATCGGTCATGCAATCTCCAGGAAAGGCCAGACCCGCGGCGATCACATTGCTGCGGCCGACGCAAAATCCCAGTTCAGGGCGGGTCTAAGCCGACCTTAGCGGACGTGGGAGACCATGTCGGGGTGTGGCTTTCCTCACTTTCGACAGCGGCTTCGTCCGGCACTTCGGGCAGCGGCTGGAGGCCGACGGGCTCGGTAGTGTTCACGAGAAACGGGAGGCGCCCCGGCCCCACCGAAGACTTCGATGCCACTCTTCCACTACTGCCAGGTGCGGTGATGGAGACGGATGCCGCGTGCGGTGACGGCCTGCCACCGCACCGGCAAGGCCGACTGCACGACTCGGCGGCACACCATTGTGGGAAGCTCACGTCCGCCGCGCCCGAAGGCTGTCCCTGATCGCCAACTGCCTTTTGAAGAAGGCATGTTGGAATGCCATTATGGTCATTCCCGCTAACGGAATTACGCGCCTTGGTCCGGACGAGTTCGCGCACCGCCTGCGTGCCGAGATCGAGCGGCTGAGAGACGAGGCGACGCGCCAGAGGCAACTCGCCCACCGACGGGCCGAGTTCTGGACCAGGACGGACATCGCCCTCGGCTTCCCCGCGGCCCTGCTCGCGGGCACGGCGGGAGCGGCAGGCCTGGCCTCGGCGGACGTGCGCGTTCCCGCCGCCCTCGCCGCTCTGGCCTCTGCCGGGTTCGCGGCGGGAGCGGGCTTCCTGCGCAGCGAAACCAGACGCCGCGCCAACAAACGCGCCCGGCACGCATGGGCCTCGGTCGAGGCCAGGGCCATGGTGGCACTGAACCAGGAACACGTGACCCACGAGGACCTGGGCGACCTGCTGGAATGCCGCCAGGCTGCGCTGGGGGCCTACGACGGCGAGGAGCCCCAGCCCGGGCCGTCGTGATCCGCAGCGTCGGGCGCCTACGCCGGGGGCACCCACGCCGGGGGCGCCGGCGCTGCGCCCCGAGGGCCGCTGACCGCTTCCACCGTGACAGGGCATCGGCCATCCGCGACACCAACCCATCACCACAGCTCCGGCGGCATCGAGAGGGCGGTCAACCGCATCAAGAAGATCAAGCGTCAGCTCTACGGAAGGGCTGGATTCGAACTACCCCGCAGGATGATCCTGCTCGAATGGCATCCCGAGACGCCTCCGAGATCTACGCCGGAGCCGAGAAGCGGGAACGCTTGCTGCGGCGGGCGTGCGGATCCAGGTCCGGGCGGGCGCCCAACCGTGGCAGGATGGCCTCATGCTGATCCGAAAGGGCGATGCCGCGTAGGCGTCCCAAGGCCGTCCGCGCAGAGCGGTGGCGGCCACGACGGCACTATCCGGTCCTGAAGGTCCACGGTGTCTCCGCGCGGACTCGTGCAGCGATCCGCAGGGTCGAGGACCAGGAGATGTGGCCCAACGCGGTAGCTGACGCGCTCTCGAGTATCGAGTGGATCTTCGCGCGGCCCGGCCGGTACTTGGATGCCTCCGTGTTCTGCTCGCCCGGGATCAACGATGCCCGTGATGACCTGGAGTGGGCGATGCGGCACCTTCCTCCTGGAGCCGAACGGGACTTGGGCCGACTGATCATGCGCATCGATGAAGAGCTGGAGCGCCGTACCTTGCCGGAGCCGAACCACATCGAGCTGTCGACGTTCGGCTGGTGGTGGACCCGAATGCGAGAACGCTGACGAGCCTGGGACTCGTGTGCACCTCCCTTCCAGCCGAACGGAACCGTCCCCCTCCGCGACACCTCCAGCAGCTCTTGGCAGTGTCTCCGTGGGGCCCGGCCACGGAGACACCGCGGAAACCGCTTGGCGGACGAGGGACGGCCCCTGCTACATTTCCGGAGACCGTGCGAGAGAGCGAGGAGGTGGTACCCGTGAACACAGTATCGACATGGGTGCTCCCCTCCGGGGTCACGGTCGGGCGATAGACAGGTCGTCCGGGAGCGCCGTTCCAGCGCACTCCCGAAAGGCACGACCATGCATTTCACTTCCGAGCAACGTCTCGACGACGGTGTCCTCGAACGAGAATTCGTCCTCGGCGAGATTCCCGGCATGCTGTGGACGCCCGAAGCCGCGTCCGCTTCCGCACCAGTGCCACTGATCCTGCTCGGCCACCCCACGCTCGGGCTGCGCAAGATGTACCCCCGACTGCTGGCCCGGGCCCGGCACTCCGCGGCGGAGGGCTTCGCCACGGCCACCATCGAGCTCCCCGGATGCGGCGACCGGCCCAGTTGGCCCGCCCTCGACCAGGCCCGCGCCGACCTGCGCCGGGCGATGCAGGCCGGCGAGCCGGTCAGTGACGAGATCGTTGACTCACTCGTCCTCCCGCTGGTCGACAAGGCGGTCCCGGAATGGCAGGCCGCGCTGGACGCCTTCCTGTCGCTGCCCGAGATCGGCGGCCCGGTCGGGTACTCGGGGGGAGTGATCTCCATCGGCATCCGGCTGGCGGTGGTCGAGCCGCGCATCATTGCCGCCGGTCTGTTCGCGGGGAGCCTCGTGCCTCGCGTCATGTTCGAGGAAGCCCGGCAGGTCACTGTTCCGCTGCACGTCCTGCTGCAGTGGGACGACGAAGGCAACGACCGGCAGGCGGCCCTGGACCTGTTTGACGCCTTCGGTTCCAAGGAGAAGTCCCTGCACGCCAATATGGGCGGTCACACCGGCGTCCCGCAGTTCGCGGGGGACGCAGCGGCCCAGTTCTTCACACGGCACCTGAAGCCGGGCCGGGCCGTCAGACCGGCAGCAGACGGTAGTAGCTGATGCCGGCGGCATACCGCTCGTCGCGGACAGGCCCCGGCCCTTCGTGACCGTCTGCACCGTGGGCCCCTGCTGAACTCTCGGCAGGGGCCCTGTACTGCCCGAAGTCATGAACTGTTCGAGTTCTGCGAAGACTTCGAGTTCTGCGGAGACTTCGAGTTCTGCCGAGCGCATGCACAGATGCTGTCGGGTCCCGTGATCAAGGCCGGAGCAGGCCGACAAGAGGGTCACCGAGGCGAGGGGCTCGGCGGCACGGGCCGGGGGAGCCGGCCGGAGGAGTGGGTTTCTCCCACGGCCGGCGTAAGTCTTCGGTGAGCGGCCGGGCACGTCGGAGCGGTGGGCGAGCCGGGAGTGGATCCGGTCCCACACCTGGGCCTCGGCCTTGCCGTAAGTCGTCACCATGTCATGGCCGTATCAGGAACCAGTCCCGAGGCAGATCACACTTCCTGTCCGGCGCCCGGAGCGTACGGGCGGGTTCACGGGGCGCCAGGAGGAGCTTGGCCCCTTTGATCCTGCTCCGGGACCTCCTCCAGTTGGCTCACCGTCAAGAATCCTTCGCTGCCGGCATGGCGGCGACGCCACAGCAACCCGCCGTATCCGACGGCGCCAATCGCCGCGGCACAGCCACCCAGGGTGAGCAGGATCTGGGCACTGGTGCTGCCGGCCCCGCCCCCGGTTGCATTCAGGGACGTACCGTTGACCGTGGAAGTCGTCGTGGGCTTCGCCGTGGTTGCCGAAGCTGAGCCCGTCGAAGGTGCGACCGTACCGCCGCGGCCCGCCGCGATCGAGCTGCCGCCGGTTGAGGTGACTGCGCTTCCCGGGGTCACCGGTCCAGGATCGTTCATGGCGGCTGAGCCCTGCTTCGTCCCATTCCCGCCGGCTCCCGGGGTTGCCCGTCCGGAGGTGGCTGTGGGTGTTGCCCCGGACGTCCCCGTGGCGGTCGCCGTTGGTCGTGGTCCGACGTCGAACGACTCGATCACGTCGTTCTGCCCGATGTCCAAGGTGCAGGGCAGTTCGAGTTTCCCCAGGGTCGGGTTGCCGTCGGCATCCCTTGCGGCGAGGTGCAGGTTGATGTTCCCGGCGGTGACCTCCCCCTTACCCTGTCGGGTGAACTTGAGCGAGGGGCCGACGCCAGTCACCGGAACGTGGAAGGAACCGGAAGCCGGGACGGTGGTGTTGGGGATGGTGAAGAGGATACTGACGCTGAAGTTTCCCTGTGGTGCGGCCACATTGACGTTGCCGTCCGCCGTGCCCTCGACGGAGTGCACACGGAGGAAATTGAGCCCGGTGGTGAACAGTTCGCTCACCGTCGCCATCACCGTGATGGGAAACGGCCGGGTGGGCACGCCGACGGTGTGCGAGTCCGGAACATCCGCTTTGACCTGTACGGTGACACGTTGGCCCCTGATATACGGAAAATCACAGGTGTAGTGCAGGGTGAGTGAGACCGGTCGCGCGGCTGCGACACCGGTCCCGGGTACGCCCGCAACTGCAACCAGTGCTGCTGTCGCGGCTCCGAGAGCGACTTTCACCCCCGACCTTCCTGAACCTCCCGCGAGCCCCATCGCTCCTCCTGTCGTTTGATCAACGAAAGTCCCGATACGCGCCTTTTTCCTATTGACGTGGCTGTGACAGCGGCGGGTTCCGGGGGTGAGGCGTGGACTCTCCTGCTGAGCGTCTCCGGTATTCGCTGCTGAGGTGGTCCTGGACGCTGGCGTGACGGAACTGGTACACCGCGCCGGCCTGGCGCAGCACCTCGCGCTGGTGAGCGTCGTCCAGGAAGGCCATCAGCCGCCAGGGCAACCGCCCGGTCAGCGGCAGCCAGATCCGGGCCAGGGCGACCCACTGCCCCCAAGCGGTCAGACCGCACCCGTAGGCCAGCCCAGCGCCGAAGGCCGCTTCAAGCCCGAACACCGTGCCGACCTCGATCCCGCGCAGGGCGCCGTGCCAGATCCCCTCGACCAGCCCGACCGTCGGCCCGATGACGAGAGCCCAGAGCATCAGCCGGAAGACCACGCGCCGGCGATTGGAGTTCAGCAGGTCGCTGGGCCGGGTCGCGGATCCCGACTGCAGGGGAGCTTCGAGAAGGGCTGTCAGTCCGAAGACGAGGCCGCCCCCGAACGCGAGTTCCGAGATGAACACGAGCGCAGCGCCGCGGCCTCCGCCCTGGCCGTCGTCGAGCCCGAGTTCCCGGACCACGATTCGGTCGAGGGCAAGCAGTATCACTGCGGCTACGGCACCGGTCACGACACCGACCACGGTGCCGAGGCGGGCTTCCCTGTGTCTCTTCCAGGCCCCACGGGAAAGTCTCGCCCGCACCTGCAACGGCTTGAGCCCCTCGCGCCCGGACATGATCCAGTAGATGAGCCCGAAGACCAGTCCGGCCGCGAGCCCGTGCAGAACCCCGACCACGATTCCCCGCGTCAGGGCGAACCCCAGCCCGCGTGAGGTTGCCACCAGATCAACGGGGATGTTCCCGATCGCTGTTGTGACCCCGAAAGCCACCGACGCGAGGCCTCCGACGACAAGCGCCCGCGACGAACGGTGCAGGGTGGTGCCCAGTTCCCACCAAGCAAGGTCGCGGACGATCTTCTTGTCTCGTTCGTTGCGCCGACCGAGCTGGTTGAGATGCCGGGCGAGGTAGCTGAGCCAGGCTTGGGAACGTTCGACATCCCAGCGCCGCTGAGGCGGCCGGGGACGCTTTCCGGTGCCGACGCCGGCGGGTCGTGAGCCGGTGGGCGGCGGGTCGTAGGCGGCAGGAATGAACGCGGACAGGAGGTAGTTCTCCACGGCGGTGGAGGTGGGGAAGCGCCTGGTGTTCAGCAGGTCCTTCGGCTGGGGCTTGTCGTCCGGCTGCTGCGTGCGCGCGTTGTGGTAGACGGTGCGGGCCAAGGCGACCATGAGGGGGGTGCTGAGCGCCTCAGCCACATTCCCTGCGCCTTCACTGTGCGGCCTTCTGCCCAGCTCGACCAGGACCGGCTCCCACGCGGTGCTCTTTTCGTCACCTCCCGGAGCGGGCGGGCTCGCCCGGCGTAAGTAAGCGGTGAGGCCGACCAGGTCGAGAGGATCCAGCATGATTCCGGCGGCGCCCCTGAGAACCGTATGTGCCGTCTGTGCGGCCTCGGCATACTCCTTCGGACGGCTGGTGAGCAGCAGGCCCGTGTCGGTGGCGTTGATTGCGCGGATCGCCGCGGGCTGCAAGTCTTCGGCGATCTCGTCGAAGCCGTCGAGGACTGGAAGAATCTGGTGTTCGCCGAGCAGGGCGTCCGCCAGGTTCCCGCCGCTCGGAGCCGGAACGTTGAGGTCGGGGTAGTCACGCACCAGTCGGTCGCACATCCAGCCGTGCAACGAGGTGGTGGGGTCCCAGGAGCCGAGGCTGAAGATCACCGGCACCGGGTCGCCCGGGACCGAGGTATCCAGCCAGTCGAGCACGAAGCGCAGGGCAAGGATCGTCTTGCCCTGACCGGCCTCACCGAGCACCACCAAACGGCGGGACGGGATTTTCCTGTACACCTCGACGATCCGGTCGAGGGGGCCGGCCAAGGTCAAAGGCGCTGACGGCGTCTGCGATCGGGGAGGCGCTTGGCAGATGTTGGACCAATTGTCGAACGGGCCGGTGGCGTTCCGGAAGCGCACACTCATCGGGAACGGGTCGTGCACGCTCCGCCGCCGTTCCTCGTCCGTCCACTGCTCCTTCACCCATGAGGCGAGCTGCTCCGCGGCGGTTCGCAGCCATGGCTCGCTCTGCGGTGGCGGGAGTCGTTCGAGCTGCGCGGCGTCGACGGGCAGGCCGATCAGCTCGCTGAGCTCGCGGATTCGGTCTGGCGGGAGGAGCTGGTGCCAGCGGTCCACCCGGGTTGCTGCGAGCGTGCCGAGTCCGTCGGCACGATGATGCTCGCTCACCACTCCGATCAGATACCCGCCACTCCACACCACGGCCCCTGACATCCCCTCCCACGGGGAGCGCTCCCGGTCGACGTCGTACTCCGGTGCTCGCAGCGCGAGCTCCAGTGTCCCCCGGCGCACGCCGGCCAGTGGGGTGGTGGTGCCGCGTGCATGGTGGGAATCCCGGTAAACCGTAGGGGGGTCGCTCGCCGCGGAGGCAGGATTACGGCGCATGGTGAACCTCGGGAAGCCCAGCGCTTCGCATTCCACCACGTCCGTGATACATGCGAAGCGCACCGGCGGGACATGTCCGGCAAGGCCGCTGTCCGGGCCGCGTTCGAGTCTGATCACCGCGATGTCCGCCGAGGCGTCGATCCACACCCGTTCTCCGGGCAACTCGGTCGTCCGGCCGTCCTCGGTGAAGAAACGAAGGCGGACCGACAACGCGTCCTGCACGACGTGGGCTGCTGTAAGTACGGCGTCCGCCGCAACCCGGTATCCCGAACCGCGTCGCTGCGTATCCGTCTCCGTCGAGGTGAGGACCTGAACCGACCGCCTCAGATCAAGCCCCGACCGCGCCGGGAGCCTGCGTTCCGCAGCGCTCATTCCTCACGTGCCTCGGTGACGCCGCTGATGAATGTCTTGTCCGACCCTGCCAGCGTTGGCTGCAGCGCCAGCTTGATCCGCTGAGTGGAACTGGCACCCGCGGTCGCCTCCGCAGTCGTTTCTGCGACCCAGAAGCGAACCTTCGCCCCCGCACGCCCGGACCGTTCCATCGTGACCGACATCTCCAGCTCGATCACCCCGAGCTCGAAGCGCAGCTCCTCACCCTCGGCCGCAACGACCGCGCGTTCCAGCTCTTCCCTCAGATCCTGGATCACCGTGGCCAACTCGATCAACTCCGCCCCATTCCCACTCGTCGACCATCTGGTACTGCCACCATGATGCATCGCAATCCAACCGACCGATCCCGGATCATGACAAATCAGCCCTGCGCTCCCGAAGTTGGCGCAAAGTGACAAGCGGCTCCATATAATCGAGGCAACGCCACGTCTCGCCCGGTGACTTCATTCGGGTCGTGTCCCGAGTCGTTCGTGAGCGGGGCCATGAGTTCGACCAGGACGAGTCGCCGGCGCGGCACTGGACCACCGGCACCCTTCCGAGCCCGGCAATGCGGCCTCTGATCCCGGAAGCGCTGTCGCGGTGTCCCGGGGCCGGTCACCGCGCACGAAGCCGGGTTCACCGCTGCGTGACATGGACGTGGTCGTAGTGCCCGCCGGTGACCGTTCGAGGGTTGTTCAGCTGTGGGGTGTCGGCGTTCCTGGTTCGCCCTGTGTTCGATGTGGGATACGGTCCGCGGCCATGGGCCAATTGGTATTGATCAGGCACGGCGAGACCGCATGGAGCCGGACCGGCCAGCACGCCGGCCGCACCGACCTGCCACTGACCGAGGTGGGAGAGGAAGCGGCGCGAGCGCTTGCGCCGCGGCTGGCCGAACGGGAGTTCACCGCCGTCTACACCAGCCCGCTGACTCGCGCAGTGCGGACCGCCGAACTGGCGGGGCTCGGCAACGCGGAGCCCGACACCGACCTGATCGAGTGGGACTACGGCCGCTACGAGGGGCTGACCGCCGAGCAGATCCAGGAGCTCAAGCCCGGCTGGGAGCTGTGGCGCGACGGCGTCGACGCCGGCGAGGACCTCGGGGACGTGACGGTGCGGGTCGATGCCTTCCTCGGCCGGGTTCGGCTGCTGCTGGAGAAGGGCGACGTGGCCGTCGTCGCGCACGGCCACCTGTCACGTGTTCTCACCGCGCGCTGGCTCGGGCTTGACGCCTTGGCCGGACGGCAGTTCGGACACCCGCATCCGGCAACGATCAACACGCTGGGTTACGAGCACGAGCTGCCGGTCGTGCTCGGGTGGAATGTGACGTGATGTCAGCCGTCCATAGCCGGTCCAGGCTATAGCGACTGCCGTGTCGGGCGACGTTCACCCCGGCGACCACCCGCCGCAGCCGGGTATCGGTGACGCGGGCGTTTCGCCCGACAGACTCACGCCGCTGCCTCGTCGTGGAGGTGCTCGACGACGTATCTGCGCATGTTGTCGTGGACGGCATCGGCATCGGCATCGGCATCGGCATTCCGGCAGGCCCGGCACAGCAGATGCTGCATGCCGTGCGGGCCGACTTCCCCGCCCCCGCCCTGGCCCCGACCGCGCCCTGGCCCCGGCCTCTCCGACCCCGCCCTGGCCCAACGAGATGACGGCCTAAGGGCGTTCGGTCAGCAACTCCGCGAGACGGCCGACGAATTCGGTGAGCCAGTCCAACTGTGGTCCGCTGCGAGCGATGCGGAATCCTTGGCGGCGGCCCCAGAAAGCAGCCTGGACGGCATGGAACTGGGCCCAACGCCGGGCGCGTTCGCGATCGACTTCCGCAGCCTCGGCGAAGACGTCCAGAGTGCGGTGGACCGCCTTGCGCAGGTCGTCCGCCTCCAGGAGCGTCAGCGCGCGCGACTTGAGCAGCGTGCCGCCGTCGTAAGCGGGATCTCCTGCGTATCCCTTGGGATCTACGGCCAGCCATGGCTCACGGTCGGCACGCAGGATGTTCCTGGCGTGGAGGTCACCGTGGATGAGGGTGTCCGGCTGGACGCGGCCCAGCTCGCGGACGGTCGCCACGGCGGCATCCACCACGTAGCGCGGCAGCGCATGCGTCAGTTCCGCGGCATCCTTGCGTAGCTGCTCCTCCCAGCCATCGGCCTGCTCTTTCAGCCGGGGCAGGCCCGGCGGCGCGGGGATGGCCAGCCGACGGCTGATACCCCCTGCGACCCTCACAACCTCGTCGCCGTCTTCGACTCCGGCCAGGGTCGTCGTATGGACCCGCTCAAGCAGCATCGCGAACCGCTCATCGTCGCGTTCGTACAGCAGGACCGCTCCGCGCCCGCCCCACGCCGCGAAGGCATCCGGCTCGTGGGCGTTGCCAGGGTGCGGAAACGACACCTTCAGCACGGCAGTGCCTTCGCCCCGCTGCCGCACGGGGACGATTACCCCGACACCCCCGTGCATGACCTTCCCGTCCGGCACGCACTCCCAGCGCCCCAGCAGCTCTTCCACGATCATGGCAAGCTCGCCGAGCCACGCCGCTCCAGGCTCTCCTTCGCGCTCAATCGTGCTCTGCCCGAACGCCTCTGGTATCTCGATCACCTGGGCACCTTACGCGCCGGCCCGGCTCCGCCACCCAAGCCCGAGCCGGCCACCGCCCCACCGTCCACGTGATGCCGGTTCACCTCTGGGACATGCCTCCCACCTGGGATCTCAGCTGGAGGGTGTCTCTTTGATGAGCGGCGGAGGCCAAGAAGGAGTGGCAGGCAGGTGGGTCGCTGACGCTTTGCCGGGCAGCACGGAGAGGTCTTCCTCCGTGGCGCCCTGAGCCTGGAGGCAGGCGGGTACAGAACCGTGGTGGCTGCGGATCCACAGGAGTGCGCGACGAAGGTGTCCGGCTGTGACCGGCAGGGTGTTGTGCCCCCGTGGGCCTGACGGCTGTGCGACGGGCAGACCCAGCTCGGTGTTGGAACGCACGAAGTCCGCGACCACCTCCGCCTCGGACGCCCCGAACAGTGTTTGCACAAGGGCGACCACGACACCGGTCCGGTCCTTCCCCGATGCACAGTGGACGAGCACTGGTCCGTTGCCCTCGGCGCGCAGGTGTCGTAGCACTGCCAGCACAGCACGGCCGGAATGCTCGGCCATCGACGGGTAGAGCTCCATCTGCTCCTGCGGCCATCGCTGCTCGGTGAACACCGGAACATGCAGGTATCTGATCGCCGTCCCGTGCAAGGCATCGGGCCGGTCGGTGACCTCGGGGCGGCTGCGCAGGTCAACGACCGCACGCACTCCCAGGCCCTCCAGCTCACGTGCCCCCTTCGCCGACATCGCGTGCAACGCGCCGGACCGGTAGAGGACACCGGGCCGCAGTCCCCCGACTCCGCCGGCGTCCCGGAAGTTTCGCACCCCATCGACACCGGCCGGCGCCGCTGTTCCCACCCCGCTGATCGTCATCGGCTCACTGTACGTTTTCACGTTCAGCGGGCTGTTTCGGGGCCTGCGCGTGCTCTTGTGGAGCATGTTTCCAGTTTGCGAGCGCGATCCGGGGAATGTCGCGGCACCGGTCTGTCGCCGGGCCCGGATGACAATCGCGGCGTGGCGGAGTGTGGCCTGGTAGGCGAGGGCGAGCTTGTGCCGGGGTGCCGGGAATCTCAGGTGTTCCGGTCCCGGGAGTCGGGATGGCGGGTGTTGTCTCGGGTGATCCGGTCCGGCTCCGCCGTTGGGTTTGACCGTTTTCAGGGGTGAGGTAGCCGCTTACCCGGACGCACCGGCGAGTGAGGAGTGCCCCTTCCGGTCACTGCCGTCCGAGAGCGGCCGGGGGTCGGCCTGTGCGCGCTTACGATCCATGCGCAGTGGCGATGGTGATTGTCACATTCGCGGGCCCGGCGGTGTCTTCATGCCAAACAGGCAAACGTTCGAGGAGAACACCATGGCGCTACGCGTCCCGAAGGCCGAGCTCCCCGCCGAGCTCCGCGAAAACCTGATCAAGCAGCTCGGTTCCGTGCCCGAGCCCAACGAGGTGCTCTGGAACAACCCCAGGCTTGCCGAGGCCAACCAGGAGTTTTCAGCCAAGGTGGGCACCTGGGACGCGGTCGACGCGAGCCTCAAGACGTTCGCGCACATGGCCGTCGCGGCACAGGTCGGCTGCACCTGGTGCCTCGACATCAACTACTTCGCGGCACTGAACCAGAACCTGGATCTGGCCAAGGCGAGCCAGGTGCCGCGCTGGCGGGAGTCGGGGGTGTTCACGCCGCTGGAGCGGGAGGTGATGGAGTACGCCGAGGCCATGACGAACACGCCGACGACCGTCACCGATGAGCTGTCGGCGAGTCTGCTCGGCCGGCTCGGCCCGGCGGCGCTGGTCGAGCTCACAGTGTTCATCGGATTCGCCAACCTGGCAGCCAGGTGCAACACGGCGCATGGGATCACATCGCAGGGCTACTCCGATGCCTGCGAGATCCCGCTGGCCACGCGTCCTGAGACGTCTGACGTAGCGTCGACGGCATGACCGGGGACCCGTTCGTCGCCCATCGCAGCCTGCTGTTCACAGTCGCCTACGAGATGCTCGGCTCCGCGGTCGACGCGGAGGACGTGCTGCAGGAGTCCTGGCTGCGGTGGGCCGAGGTCGACCAGTCGCGGGTGAGCGACGCGCGGGCGTACCTCGTCAGGACCGTCACGCGGCAGGCGCTCAACCGGTTGCGGACGTTGGCTCGCAGCCGCGAGGACTATGTCGGCGAGTGGCTGCCGGAACCGTTGCTGACCAGTCCTGATGTCGCCGAGGACGTAGAGCTCGCGGAGAGCGTCTCGATCGCGATGCTGACCGTTCTCGAAACGCTCGGGCCGACGGAGCGGGCGGTGTTCGTGCTCCGCGAGGTCTTCGAGCTGCCGTACGGCGAGATCGCCGAGGCCATCGGGAAGTCCGTGGCCGCGGTGCGGCAGATCGCGCGGAGAGCGCGCGAGCATGTGGCGGCCCGGCGGCCGCGGGTCCAGGTGAGCCGGTCGGAGCAGCGGGCCGTGGTGGAGCGGTTCCTGCTTGCATTGCGCACCGGGCAGTTGCAGGAGCTGGTGGAGGTCATGGCGCCGGACGTGGTCTTGATCGCCGATGGTGGTGGGCTGGCGGCCGCCGCTTTGGCTCCGATCCACGGGGTCGAGCTCGTGGCCGAGGTGCTCGCGCGCACGAACCGAGTGGAAGCGGCCGCGTTCGCGACAATGGCAGTGTGGCTCAACGGCGCACCTGCGGGCCGGATCGAGATCGACGGCGAGCTGGCCACAGCGGTGAGCCTTGTGGTGGAGAACGAGCAGGTCACCCGTGTCTACTTGGTGAGAAACCCGCGGAAGCTGACGAGACTCGACGAACCGGCTGAACTCGCCAGGTAAGCCGACTGCTGCTCTGGTGTCGTGAGTGTCCCGGGTGAAACCGCCCGGAACACTCACGACCGCACGCCGGACCAGAACCCGACGGCGGCCGGACCGAGGATCCCGGACGGACGCGGATCGGCGCCCGATCCGACATGGAGGCAGGACACAGCCTGCGCTCGGTCCAGCGACAGCTTGGGATGAGCTGGCACACCGTCAAGCGCTTCGCCGATGCGACGAAGCCAGAGGAACTGTTCACAGGCCAGTGGCAGAACCGGTCCTCGGTCCTCGACGACTACAAGCCCTACCTGGATGACCGCTGGAACGAGGGCTGCACCAATGCGTGGAAGCTGTGGGAGGAGATCGTGCCGCTCGGTTACAAGGGCAGCTACCAGCGTGTTCGCGCCTAACTGCACGACAAGCGCACCTCGCCACGGCCGGTGACCGCCCGGCCTCCCTCGCCCCGGGCCGTTGCCGGATGGATCCTCCGGCACCCGGAAACGCCCACCGAATCCGAGCAGCTCCAGCTCGAAGCCGTCCGGACGCACTGCCCCGAACTCAACGCGCTCGCCCGGCACGTCCGGTCCTTCGCTGCCATGCTCACCGATCGCAAGGGTGAACGTCTGCCGGACTGGCTCGATGCCGTGATCGCCGGCCTCACCCTGCCCTGGAACTCCGGTGTCGTCGAAGGCCACGTCAACCGGATCAAGATGCTCAAGCGCCAGATGTTCGGCCGCGCAGGGTTCCAACTTCTCCGCAAACGAGTCCTCCTCGCGTGACGGAGAGTGGCCGCTGCACGGAAGCTGAGCCAAACCTGAGAAACGACAGCACCCCGCTGGCGGGGTTACGCAGGGAAGCGCCATTCCCCTTCGAGGCTGCTGAAGATCATGGAGTCTCGCCAGCCGTCGCGGAGCAGCGCTGTGTGGCGCAGGCGTCCCTCATGCGTCATACCTATCTTGGACAGCACTCGGGAGGAGCCGAGGTTCCTCGGGTCACAGGTGGCATGGATCCGATGAAGCCCCAGCTCGTCGAACCCGTGCGCGAGCAGTTGCCGACCGATTTCCGTGCCGATGCCCTGCCCCCACATTCGGGGATGCACGATGTATGAGATCTCGCCTTGGCGCTGCTTATGGCTGCGGACATGCAGCTCACCCATGCCCACCACATCGCGCCCGACGCGGGCGACATAAGGGAACCGGCGCTGAGGAGTATCCGACCAGGCCTTGACTGCGGAGTCCACGAAGTCCAGCGTCTGGACTTCTGTGTTCGGCCCCCAGGACTGATAGCGGCACACCTCCGGCAGGCACGCCCACGAGTGAACGGCCGGCCAGTCCTCCAAAACGATCTCGTCCAAGGTTACCGAGTGCCTAGTCATACGACGATCATGATCGGGGCGTCGCGTGAAGGGCAAGATCAGAGAGCCCACCAGGCTTCGCCGACGGCCATGCGGAGAGTGGCCGCTGCACGGAAGCTGAGCCAGAACCTGAGTTTGGGAGGCACTCAGCTGGACGTCGGTGCGGGGTTGACCACCGCCCCACCCACTCTTATCGTTCTTCGATAACATCGATATTCGATATGGGGGCGGTTGTTGATGTCCGCTGAGGTACAGAGTTCCAATGGGGCCGAACTGCCGGATCAACCTCCGTCACATGGCGAACACGCCGAGGCCAGGCTGCTGGAGCCGGTCGCCACTGTGGTCCGGGGCGTCTACCGGCTGTGTCTCGTGGGCCTTGTCGCCAGCGCCTTGGGGCCTCTGGTCGGCACGAAGCTGAGCCTGATGTGGGGTGGCCCGAATGTGTGTGCCGAGTCCCGTTCGGACTTCAGCACGGACGGGTTCACCGACAGGTTCCAGCCCCGTGCGGGGGTCGAGGTAATGACTCGCCCGTCCTACTGCACTGACCACGCCGACGGTGTCCAGCGGCTGTTCGACCTCCTCGGCGGCTTCCCCTCGTTGCTGCTGGTCCTGGGCATTCTGTTCCTGCTCGACCGCTTGATACAGGGCGCGTCCCGCGAGGGCGTCTTCACCACACGGACTGTCAGGTACCTGCGGATCGCGGGCTGGTGGCTGCTGCTCGGCTGCCTGGCCGCAGCGGTGGTGGAAGCGGGCGCGCACGCAGCGCTGCTGGCGACCCTGGCCAAGGACTACACCTTCACTGCGGACAGTTGGCTGGAGACCTGGCAGCCGCCCTACGCACTCGTCTTCACGGCCCTGGGCATCCTCACGTTCGCCCGTATCATGCGCACCGGGGTGGCCATGCGGGAGGATCTGGAAGGGACGGTGTGATGCCACCGGACGACAACGACAGTCATGAAATCGAGGTCCATCTCGACCGCATGCTCAGCGAGCGCGGCATGACCCTCGCGGAGCTCGCCTCCAGGGTCGGCGTGACCAATGTGAACCTGTCCATCCTGAAGAACGGCCGGGCCCGCGCCATCCGCTTCACCACACTGACCCGCATCTGCGAGGCCCTCGACTGCCAGCCAGGCGACCTGCTTACGTACCGGGGCGCCGAAGACGAGCGGCGTCGGTAGACGGCACCCGCCGGCCACGAGCGGAGCGGAACCGCACCATGAAACTGCCGCTCTCGGCAAGCGTGTCGTCAAAGCCACGCAAGCCTGGCTGGACTTCCCGGACGAGCCCCCGGAATAGGGTGTCAGGGCCACTCCGACGGCAGCTCGGGAAGGAGTTGGGATGACGGAGACGTCCAGAGAGCAGATTCGCCGGGCGAAGCTGGAGGGGTTGAAGGAGGGGCAGGTCTGCAAAGGCGTCGTCTCGGCGGTCGAACGCTTCGGCGCGTTCATCGACATCGGTGGTCTGGACGGACTGGTCAGCGTGGCCGAGTTGACCTGGGCCCATTTCGAGGCGGTGTCGGACGTCGTGGAGATCGGCCAGGAGGTGACCGTCGTCGTCCTGGGCGTTGATCTCGACCGGGAGCAGTGCGCGCTGTCGCTCAAGGCGCTCCACACTGACCCGCTGACGGAGTTCGCTCGGACTCAACTCGGTCGTGTCGTCGCAGGTCGCGTGGAGAAGCTGGTGAAGATCGGCGCGTTCGTCCGGGTCAATGAACACTGCGTGGGGCTGGTCCCGTGGCCCGACCTCGCAAGGCACACTGCTGATCCCCCGGAAAGCTCCGTACAGGTCGGCGACGGGGTCGCGGTGGAGGTGATCGCCATCAACCTTGTGAAACGTCAGATTCTGCTGTCCCTTCGCTGGTGAGATTTACCTGCGTACGGGTCAGGACGCCGCCGAAACCACCTGGTGAGGGGCGTACGGCGCTTTCGGGTTCATCGGGCGCCTGCCCGGCACCGCGTGATGACCGTGGGACTCCAGGTGCGCATTCCCCTCCTCGAAGGAGGGGAGTACGGACGAACGTACTCAACCGCGGCAGGACAACTCATCGATCTGGGTCGCACTGGGCTGGAGTTCTTCCGCATGCTGGGCTGAGTTGGGTAGCCGGGTCCGGAACGCTTTTAGCCACTTACCGCTGCCAACGTACTTCACGAGGGCGTCACGGAGGCGTGTGCAATCCTTGTCGTGTCCCTTGGGCAGGGCGATGCCGTATTTACTGGGCCCACCGATGGTGAGATTTGGGACGACCTTGAGTCGGTTGTTGTTCTCCAACTCAAATGCAGAGAGCGGCAGAGTGTCTCCGACGATCGCATCGACGCGCCTGTCCTCCAGGGCTTCGATGCAGGAATGGAATCCCGGCTCCACCAGCATCCGGATTCGACCGTAGGTTTCGCTCCTAATGGTATCCTGCGCCGTTGAACCCTCTTGTGTGCAGACGTACTTGCCGTCGAGGTCGGCCATCTTCCGGATACCCGTCGTTTCGGCCGCCCGGACCAGTAGACCCAGCGCACCGGAAGCGATGGGCCCCACGAATTCAACCTCCTTCATGCGCTTCGATGTCATGGCGAGCGCGGCGTTCAGGTCGACGTCACGGTTCTGCAAAGAAGAAATCTGCTCCACGGTCTGGACATCGACGCGGATCGGTCTCGATTCGATATCTGCCTCCTCCAGTACCCCCTCTACCGCTTCCAGGCTGAAGGCCGAGAAATTTCCCCACGCGGGGTTAAGGAAAAGGGAGTTATCCGTATTGCCCTCCAATCCGACCAGCACTTTGTCGTCACTGAACAGGCTTGAAGTGGAATTCGAGCCGCCCCACAGGAGATTCCCCAGTGCTGCCATGGCAGATAGCACTGCGATGGCTGGGATCGTTCTCCACGCCCATGCGCGGCGGAGTGAGGCCGAATCTGATGTCGCGTCGGTATCCGCGTCAGCCGGTGCCGGTGCGCCGGCTGCGGATGGCGCCTCCGGCTCTCTGGCCGGCCCTCGGACCAGGGAGAGTTCACCGACGGCACCGACGGAGCGCCGCTGCGGACGAGGGAGGCCGAGCCCGGCCAGCTCCTGGTCAACGTGACGGTGCACTTCGTCCAGGTTGAGTGGACCGGGAACTGTCAGAGCTTGGAGCATTGACCCGGTGAACGCCGTATGGGTAGCGCCGGGCGGGGCATGTGACGGGGCGGTGGCCGTGGTGGAAGTCAGGGTGTAGGTACCAGTCAGGTTCAGCTGTCCCACGGCCAGCCCGCTTGGTCCGGCCATGGCGGAGATCGCCTTGCCGGCAAAGCAGCAATCGAGCACGAGCACTCGGGCCTTGGCGCGGGCCCCGCCGACCATCCGTTTCACGAGGTCGAGGTGGATGGCGGACCAACCGATGTTCTGGTTGTCGGTTCCGGTGAGGGCGAAGTGCAGCAGCCCGGCTTCGTCGAGCAGGCCGTGCCCGCAGTAGTAGACCAGCAGCAGGTCCTCGGACTCACGAACGGCTTGGGACAGTGCCGCGCCGACGGTGGCCTGGTCCTTGGGGTCGGCCACCACCACGCAGTGTTCGGGCGCGAACACACCATGAACCGGGTGGGTGAGAGTTCGCCGCAATGCGTCCAGGTTCGCCTGCACGGCAGGAATATCAGGCAACTCGGGGTCGTCGAACGTACCTGTCCCGATGAGTACCGCCCGGCTGGTCGCACGCTCCGGGAAGCGTGTGCCAGTCACCGGGGTGGTGATCCCGGCGCCGGAAACTGTTCCGCGACCTCCCGCAGGAGCGCCTGGGGATCGGCTGCGCGCTGAACGTCCACCTCGATCCGACGCCCGTCCTCAGCACTGATCGTGATCTTGACGTCGGTGCCGCGAGAGGTGGCCCAGGTGCACACCGACTGGATGAGCACGGCCAGGATGCCGCCGGAGCCGAGAGCCACTGTCAGCAGCTCCATGGCGGAACCCATGTGGCCAGGGAGGGGAGGCTGTCGTTGGAGCCGCACCCGGCCGCGCAGATCATCTTCAGAATCCAGCCAGTCACGCAACGCGACCACATGCGGCTGGGCCTCTCCCAAGCCCTCGACAGCCACTCTCAGTTCCGCTCCGACGGGCATTCCTGGCACCGCAACTCCCTAGAAGTGAAGGAACTTGAACGAGTCATCATGGCACGCAGAAGTCGCGCCGAACCCAAGAAGCCCCACTACCGGATGCCGGCGATCGTGGGGACCACCCATCTTCAGGCCCGGGACCGGGACCACGGCCTCAAGCTGGGCAACCGGTCCGTCGACACCGTCGCCCTGCGTCAAGTTCCCCGGGCGAAGGACTACGTTCGCGAGTTCAACACCACCCTCGGATCCAGGCCCCCCGGGCTTCCAGCCCGCACTTCGCCAACCGCAGATTCGATCACCGGTGGTCCGCCGACCGGGCCGTCGCTCGATGCCCGACGCTGCTGGTCGAACCCGCCCCGCGCACCGGCCACTCGCCCGGTTCCTGCCTCGGAGGGCCGCACCGTCGTTGACCGGGCCCGATACGTTGGTTGGATGGGAGCCTCTGTGCAGTATGACCGCCCTGGTCACGTGATCCTTCTCAATGGCACATCGAGTGCCGGTAAGACCACCTTGGCCCGCGCGATCCAGGAAGAAGGCGATGAGCCGTACCTGTACTGGGGCATCGACACGCTCTTCTCGATGGTGCCGGAGAAGTGGGCCGGCGCCCGCGGCGGGCACTTGAGCTTCGAAGGGTTCCGCTACGACCGGTCGGAACGTGACGGGGACCGCCGTCAGCTGATCAGCATCCGGTACGGCGACGTCGGCCGCCGGATGCTTGCCGCCGCCCGTGCGTCGGTCGCCAAGCTGGCGTTCGAGGGCTGCAACGTCGTGGTGGACGAGATGCTGCTGGATCCCGATTTTCTGGAGGACTGGCTCCAGGCGTTCTCCGGCGTAGAGGTCTATCTCGTTGGGGTGTACTGCCCGGTCGATGTGTTGGAGGAACGGGAGGTGGCACGGGGCAATCCGGCGGGCCTGGCGAGGGGGCACCTGCGGACGGTTCATGCCCATGAGGCCAGGTACGACCTCAAGGTCGATACCAGCAAGGCCCCCGCGCAAGAGCTGGCGCGAACGGTTCTCAGGGCTCGCTCGCAGGCTGTAGCAGCGGGGCGCTACGGCGGCGAGCCGCCGTCTTCTGGGGTTCTGGCACACATTCCGTGGACCATGCACGCTGAGTGACGGTTGTCGGGCGAGCGGGCCCTGGGGGAGTTGCCCGGAATTGACCCGTACCGGGTGTGGTGTGGCTGACAGTTCGGCCCGTGGAAGAAGTGGTGCTCCGGCTGGAGAAGTTGCTGTTCCCGTCGATCGCCGACGTGGCGGTGCTGTCCGTCGCCGTGAACGATGAGGCCGACACCGATCCCGAGCACGTCGCCGTCGTCCAGCACCGACACCACCCTGATCTCCGAAGCCGACAGGAACGGCAGCTGTTCCAGCCGGAGCAGGGCGACAAGAAGCAGCAGGATCGGTGGTGTGAACGGCACGACCGTAGCGAGAACCGCGTGGGGCGGGCTCCTGCCATCGGCCGCGGGCCATATGGCTCCCGTCGTCCAGTACAGGTGAAACACGGCATCCACGGTGAGCGCCGAGGCGACGAGCGCGGCGGCCCCGCGCGGCGCCGGACTGTCAGTGCCTCTCCCTACGATGTCGTCCAACTATGGGACAAAGGGGTGGATGTGACAGGAGCGGGACAGGAAGTACTGAGCAAGGACCGGGGGAGCCAGCCGCTGTGGGTGTGGCTCATGGTCCTGACCGCCCACGGCGGTCGCTGTGTGTACTGCGACGAGAGGCAGTCGGAAACCCTGGAGCACGAGGCGCCGCTGGCGAGCGGAAAGGGACGGGACATCTGGTGGAACCTCGTACCCGCCTGTGATCGGTGCAACAGCTGGAAGCAGAAGAAGAGCGCGGTCGAGTGGGTGCTCAACATGAAGTTGCACCACGCCCATCCGAAGGCCGGCTTCTGCCGCAACTCGCTTCCGCTTCATGTCGTCAAAGGGGTCAAGGACCGCATATCCGAGGTGAAGCGCGAGATACAGGACGCTCCCCGGCGTACATGGTTCGAGCGTCACTACGGCGACAGGAAGACACCGCGGCTCCGGCGCGAGAAGCATGAGGAAGTCGAACGGTGCACGGAGAGACTGGGGCGCTACCCCTACCCACCGTGGGAATCGCGGGAGACCGGACACTCGGACCAGCACTGCACGCGCGTCCTGTGCTGCGGGCACACGCAGAGGAACTCCACCTTCACGTACGTGACGTTGCCCAAGTCCGATCGTGAAGACCTGAAGCGGATGGCATACGAAAAGGGGCTGTGGATCGGAGACCTGATCGGCACCCTGCTGACGCCGACGCTCGAAGAGTGGCGCCAGTCCCAACGCGACGACGGCGACTGCCCTCGGCGCGGCGCATAGGCGCCTCTCCGTCCAGCCCGGTGCGGGCTGCCCCACTCGCACCCGATCCTGTCCCCATCGCGGTCGACGTGCAGCCCGCAGCCAGGCGCCCCCTGCGCACCGGAGCGGCGCCGGAAGCCCGCGCAGCGGCACAGTTGGCGAACGCCCCCTGGCCGCCGGCCTCCTCGCGGTACCGGCCGTCCGGCGAATGCCCGGGCCGGCAGCCCGGTTCGCAGCGCATCTCGATACCGGAAGCCAAGAACAGCTCAGCGGAAGGGACCGTCGGGCGCGAAGGCGTGGGCAGCGAAGCGCTCACCCATTCGGCGGTACGCGGCGGCGGTGGGGTGAAGGCCGTCGGGCAGGTCGTCTGCCTCGTCCGGCCCGATCAGCGCTCGTCCGTCGAGATGGTGGAGGTGAGGATCGGACGCCTGTCGTGCCGCAGCGATCCGGGCCAGCTCGGCACGGACCACCGTCAACGACAGTGCGCCGCCGGCCACATCGGCCGGGTCGCCCAGGGCAGTGATCCTCCCGTCCGGCCCGGTCTCGGTCGGGCCGGGCACCTGCTCAAGGGCCGGACAGCTCACCGGGGAGATCAACAGCAGCGGGGTGTCCGGGTGACCGTCCCGGATCGTGTCCAGGAATCCGTGTACCGCCGGACCGAACGTCCGCAACCGGAAGGCGGACAGGCCCACGATGTTGATGCCCACCTTCAGACTGATCAGGTCGGCGGGCGTGTCGCGGATCGTCCGGGCGACATACGGATCCAGCAGCGCGTTGCCCGCCAGACTGAGGTTGATCACCTCCACCCCTCCGAGCGCGGCTGCCACCACCGGCCAGGTCCCGGTCGGGCCGTCGGCCTCGATGCAGTGGCTGATGGAACTGCCGTGATGCACCCAGCGGCGCCGCCCGTCCGGCAGCGGTGCCAGTACGTCGCCGTCGGCGCGCAGTGCCACCAGTTCCGTAGGGGTCTGCTGCGGAAGCCACAGCTCGACGCTCTTCATACCGGCCGGCAGCCCGGCGAACCGTACGGTCCCGGGCTTGCCCGGGACGAGACGCTGTACGGAACCGGGGCCCGCCATCCGCAGCACGTTGCCCACGGGCGCCTGACGACGCCCGGCCAGGGCACCGTCCACCAGCAACTCCAGCATCCCGGTCGGGCGAGGGCGGGGGTCGGTGTCCAGCTGGCCGGTGGAGGTGAGAACCTCGAACTCCAATGCGCGCGCATCGGTGCGGAACACCAGCCGCACCCCCGAAGGCATCACGGTCGTTCCGTAGACCGACGGGTCCTGGTACTGCTCCTTGGTCCACGCCGGCAACCGGCGCGGCATCACCCCTGCCGCTGTGGTCTCCAGGTCCAGCGCACCCCACAACTCCACCGGCCCGCCCATCAATGGAACCGCCCGCATGGCCACCGTCACCGCCCCCGTCCCAGATCAATGCGCTCCGCAGATGACATCGGCCTGGTGCCTCCGTGGTTCATCGACACCCGCCGAACTCCCAGTCGTGGACCTCGACGTCCGCGTACCGGCCCATGTAGAACCAGTGCTCCTCCAGCAACTCCCTGCGTAGCGCGAGGGAGCCCAGTCGGTCTCGGTGGTAGCAGAAGTACTCCATGACCACAGACCCTTCCTCACTACGGGCACCGTCTCAACCGGCCCTGCCGCCCAACACCCCGCGCTCCAGTCGGAACAGCATTCCGTCAAACGGCCTAGCCACCACGGCCGCGCGGTCTCAGCCAAGTGGCATGCGCCGCTCTGCAGTCGAGTGACAGAGTCCGCGTCCGGCCCCGCGATCCCGGGGATGTCCGCTCCGCCGCGGTCGGACATCTCACTGCCGTCTACTGGATCAACCGTGCGGCCGGACGCCTCCGCGTGCTGGACATCATCCGGCTCGGGCAGCCCATGCTGCTCACCGGTGTGTGCAGCGGGATACCTGTACGAGAACCGCCGGCTGTCTACCTCATCCGGGCTGAAGCGTGTACGACGAAGGAGTTGAGGGATGCCCGTGCCTCGACCGAATCCGTCCGCAGTTCTTCGCGGTCTGTTGCGCGGTGAAGGGCACCGATCATCCCGATGGTTTGCTCTGCCCGTGCATGCAGGTCGTCATCGGGCATGAGCAGACGGAGCCGGTGAACCGCCTGGAAGGCCTGGCCGCGGATCCGGAAAGCTTCCGTTCTGGCTGCCACGTGCGCCGGACCGTCCTGTTCCTCCTGCTGGCGGTGCCACCAGTCGTGTTGGCTCCGTATGTATTCGTTGGTCGCGGCGGTGAAGGCGAGGACGGCGCTGCGGCGCTCGCTCCGGTCTGCCACACGCTTCTGGAACCGGTACCCCAGAAGAGAACCGATGAGTGTTCCCGCCACCGCGATGAAGGTCGTAAGTACCTGGTTCACCCTGCTAGTTGACCATGGCCACCCCAGCTCGCTGCCCAGTGCGGCGTCAGGTGCAACGTAGAGCTGCCGGGCAAATGCGGCACCCGCCCTCAAACCGCTCCTCATCGACGCGGTCGTCGCAGGAGTCGCCCTGGTGGGCGAGAGCCTCGCCCTCGCCAAAGCGATCGGCCCTCCCCTCGCCCTCGCCAAAGCGATCGGCCCTCCCCGCGACCTCGCCCTGCGCACCCTCGGTGGGCTGGCGGTCCGCGGTGTCGATGTTGTCCTTGACGAGAACGGGGATGCCGGGACGTCAGCCGCTTGCCCTTCGTGTCCTCCTGAAGTTTCAGGATCGTGGCGCGGTCCAGCCGCTCGCCCCGTCGTCCGTCGCGCTTCCCGTCGTTCTTCGGAGCGTACGGGGCTGCTCCGCCCGCCGAGGTGGCGGAGGCGGCCGGTCGCGGTCCGTCGTCCGGTGTGCAGGGGGTGTTCGTTTTCCGCATCACGCATGAGGAGGGGGTGTCCGGCTCGCTGCCGGACACCCCCTCCTCATGCGCTCGCGCCGCTACCGGTCACTTTTGCCGCTGGTCAGCCACAGTCCCAGCGCCGATCCGACGAAGACGACGCCGGTGCCGACTCCGGCCAGGACCCTCATGGTGCCGGTGTAGTGGGCGAAGGTGCTGACGTAGACCGCCGCCACCGTGGAGACGAAGAGCAGCAGCCAGAGCACGGGCTTCATCAGGGGTTCCTCCTGTTGTGCGCCCCGGCGGCCCGGTGGGCGGCAGGGGCGGGATCTCTTACGCCGTTCACCTTCTCCCCGCGCCCCCGGTCGGCACATCGGACCGTCCCCCCGAACCTGAGGTGTAGCCCGCTACACCCGTGCGACGACGGACGCGTCGCCGCACGGGAGGGCTGTCCGCGACGCAGGTCAGGCGTTCAGGTAGGCAAGCACCGCGAGGACCCGGCGGTGACCGCTGTCGCTCGGCGGCAGGTTCAGCTTGGCGAGGATGCTGCCGATGTGCTTGCTGACGGAACGTTCGGTGATGAACAGGGTCGTGGCGATCGTGGGATTGTCCAGGCCCTGCGCCATCAGCCCGAGAACCTCCCGTTCCCGGGGGGACAGCGCGTCGAGCGGGTCCCGGCGGCTCATCAGCTGGGAGACGACCTCGGGATCCAGCGCCGTTCCACCCGCGGCAACGCGCTCCAGCGCGTCCTGGAATTCTTCGATGTGCCCCACACGGTCCTTGAGCAGGTAGCCGATCCCCGAGGCGCCCTGTCCGAGCAACTCGGCGGCGTAGCTCTCCTCGACGTACTGGGAGAGCACCAGGAGCGGCAGGTCGGGCATGAGTTTCCGGGCCTCGATGGCGGCTCGCAGCCCCTCGTCGCGGAATCCGGGCGGCAGCCGGACGTCCAGGACAGCCACGTCCGGCCGGTGTTCGAGCAGGGTGGGGACAATCTCGGGCCCGCTTCCCACGACGGCCACGATCTCGTGCCCGACGTCTTCCAGGAGCAGAATCAGGCCCTCGCGGAGAAGGACGTTGTCCTCCGCGATCACGATCCGCACGGCAGCACCACCTCAATCGTCGTTCCGGAACCGACAGGGCTGTCGATCCTCGTCGTACCGTCCAGGGCGGCGACCCGCCGGCGTACCCCGGCGAGTCCGCTGCCGGAGGCGGAACCGGGTGTGGCCCCGCCGCACCCGTCATCCTGCACGACGACGCGCAGCGTGGGGCCGTCGTACCGGAGCGACACCTGAGCGCGGCTCGCGTTGCTGTGCCGGGCGATGTTGGTCAGTGCCTCGGCGACGACGAAGTAGGCGGCCGCCTCGACTGCGGCGGGTGGGCGGCGGTCGGTCTCGGGCAGATCCAGGGTGGTGGGGATCGGCCGGCCTGCGGCCAGGGAGCGGATGGCTCCGTTCAGTCCCCGGTCGGAAAGGATCGGCGGGTGGATGCCGCGGATGACGGTGCGCAGTTGGACAAGTGCTTCGTCCACGGTGGTCCTGGCATCGAGCATCATTCTCCTGGAACTCTGGGGGTCCTTGTCGAACCGGCGGTCGGCCAGGGCCAGGCGCATGGCCACCGCCACGAGTTGTGCCTGGGTGCCGTCGTGGAGGTCGCGCTCGATCCGACGGAGTTCCGCCTCGTGGGCCTGGAGGGCTCCCGCGCGCGAGGCGGTCAGTTCCTCGATCCGCCGGCCGGCACCGGTCCAAGTGCCGAGCATGATCTCTGCGATCCACGTCTCCAGCTTCACCGTGGCGGGGGCCAGCCACAAGAAGAGGGCAGCGAAGAGCCAGGCACACACCGCGGACAGGACGATCGCCTGCATCCAGGTGGTGAGGGGGGCGGCAAGGAGGGTGAGGGTTCCGCCGGGAACGGTCCACCACCACAGCGGGATGGAGATCGTCAGCAGCAGGCTGAGCAGCACTCCCAGGACGAGGACGGGAAGGACGAGCCCCACGACGCCGTGAACCAGCATCCACGCCGTGTCCTTGCGGGTGCCCGGGAACCGCAGCAGTTGGAGCGACCGCTGGTAGGCGTTGCCTTCGGGCGTCGGGTAGGGCCGGCGCACGGGGCGGCCGAGAACGCGTTCGGCGCGTCGGCGTTCGGCATCGGTCAAGGCACGCAACGGCCGCACCGCCCACGGCAGGATCGGCGCGAAGATCAACGAGAAGCAGACGAGAGGCAACAGAACGTAACCAGCCAGCGAAGGCAGAGCAGTAGCAAGTCCGCCCAGTAGATACCGCGTGGATCGTAGGCTGTGGAGTGCTCTTGCCTTCAGGTCCATGGACCAAGACGGTACTTCACGGGTGTTCCCTTGTCATAAGTGCGCACTACACCTGGCAGGTGGAGCCCGCTACACCCCCGGTCCGGGAGCGGGACCGCTGCCGTCCGCCCGGCTTGCGCGATTACGTTCGGTACTCGTTCTGACCGATCGAGGAACCGAAGGACCCATCATGCAACCGACGACGACCCGGGCCACGCCGTTCGCTGTGTCCCTGGAGGAGGTCTCCCAGTCCTATGGCGAGGTGACCGCGCTGGACCGGGTCAGCCGGGGGTTCCGCAAGGGCAGCCTCACCGCGATCATGGGCCCGTCCGGATCGGGCAAGAGCACCTTCCTGCACTGCGCCTCCGGCCTCGACCGGCCCAGCAGCGGAACGGTACGGCTCGGTGATCTGGACATGGGAGGGCTCAACGAGACGGAGCTGACCCGGCTGCGCCGCGAACGGATCGGGTTCGTCTTCCAGGGCTACAACCTCATGCCCTCGATGGACGTCGAGCGCAACATCACCCTCCCGCTGTCCCTCGGCGGCCGCCAGGCGGACAGGCGGTGGCTGGACGAAGTCGTCCACCGCGTGGGGATGGCCGGCCAACTGGACCGGCTCCCGGCACGTCTGTCCGGCGGCCAGCAGCAGCGTGTGGCGGTCGCCCGGGCGCTCGTCACCCGCCCGGAGATCGTCTTCGCCGACGAGCCGACGGCCGCGCTCGATCCGAGGTCGGCCGAACACGTCCTGAAGCTACTGCGTGACGCGGTCGACGAGATGGGGCAGACGGTCGTGCTGGTCACCCACGACCCGGTGGCCGCGGCCTGGGCCGACAGCGTCGTCTTCCTGAGCGAGGGCAGGATCGTCGACGAGCTCACGACTCCCTCCGCCGCAACCGTCCTGGCCCACTGGGAGACGCTGTGAGGCGCGGTATCGCCGCCGGAGTGGCGGTGGCACTGGTGTGCGCGGCCATGCTGACGGGCGCGTTCGGGGTCCTGCTGGAGTCCGCACTACGGGCGCACGGATCGGCCGACCGCTATGAGCACGCCGTGGCCGTCATCGCCGCGAGCCAGCGCGTCGAGGTCGTCAAGGACGACCAGACCGATGTCAGGCCGCTGGTGGAACGGGCCCGGGTACCGGTATCGGTGGCGGACCGGGTACGCACGGCACCGGGGGTCACCGAGGTGGTCGCGGACGTCTCTCTGCCGGTGGTCACCGCGGACGGGGCCGTGCGGACCGGCCGCGGCTGGGACGCGACCGCGCTCACCGAGGTCGAACTGCGTGCCGGCCGTGCTCCGCGGGCGGAACACGAGGTCGCGGTGGACTCCGGCAGCGGCAGGGCCGTCGGGGACACCGTCCGTCTCCAGGTCGGCGGCAGGGCGCCGGAGCCCTACCGAGTCACCGGTCTGGTGGCCGACGGGTCCGGCGCAGGCCGCGACGTCTGGTTCGGCCAGCGCACGGCACAGGTCCTCAGCGGCCGTCCCGAGCGCGCGGACGCGCTGGTCGTGCTCGGCACGAAGGAGACGTCCGCCCGGACGCTGCGGGCAGCCGCCCCCGGTCTCGTCGTCGCGACCGGCGCGGGCCGTGGCGACGTCGAGAACCCGGAGGTGGCGGCGGCACGACTCGACCTCATCGGTGTCTGTGCGTCGATCGGCGGAGTCGCCCTCCTGGTGGTGCTGCTGATCGTGACCGGTCTCCTGGACACGTCCGTACGGGACCGGACCCGCGAACTCGCCGTCCTGCGCGCCATCGGTGCCACCCCCCGGCAGGTCCGCCGGGTGATCGTCCGCGAGACGCTCAAGGTCGCGGTACCGGCGTCGCTCCTGGGCGGTCTGCTGTCGCTGGGGCTCGGCACGCTGCTGCACCGCTTCATGGCCGAGCAGGGTGTCCTGCCCCCGGGGCTGGAGCTCGCTCTGGGACCGTTGCCCGTCGTCGGTGCCCTGGCGCTCACGGTGCTCACCGCGGTCGGTTCCGGCTGGCTCGCGGCACGACACGTGTCCCGGATCCGGCCGGCCCAGGCCATGAGCGAGACCTCCGCCGAACCGACTCGGCTACCGCGCTGGCGCGTGATCACCGGCCTGGTGCTCCTGGTCGTCGGTCTCGCTTCCGCCGCCACCGCGTTCGCGTTCGGCGGGCAGGTGGCGACCGCGGCCATGGGCGGACTCGTGCTCTCCCTCATCTGGGCGGCGGCCCTCCTGGGACCCTCGATCGCCCGAGGGGGAATCGTCGTCCTCAGCCCCGCCATGCGCCTCCTGTTCCCGGTCCCGGGCCGGCTCGCCACCGACACGGCCACCGCCGCGGCCGTGCGACTCGCGTCGGTGATCACGCCGATCGCGCTCGCGCTCTCCTTCGGCGCCAGCCAGCTGTTCGTGCAGACCACCGCGGTCAACGCCACCCGGACGCAGGCAGCCGCGGGGCTGCACGCGGACCAGGTGCTCGTCTCGAACGGGCCGGGCGTGCCCCGGGCCACGTACCGGGCGGTGGAAAGGACGGCCGGACCGGGGGCCGTGACAGCGGTGAAACGCACCACCGTGGTGATGTCGGTCGCGGCCCAGCTCCAGTCCCTGCCCACCCAAGGCGTGAAGGGCGCACTGTCCAACCTGGACCCGGGCGTGAAGGCGGGCTCGCTGAAGGGTCTGCGCGGCAGGAACACGGTCGCGCTCAGTTCGAACGTGGCCAGCGCGGCCGAGGTCGGTTCGACCGTGTCCCTCTGGCTCGGGGACGGCACCGTGATCCGCCCCGAGGTGGTGGCCGTCTACGACCGGGGACAGGGCTTCGGGGATGTCCTGCTGCCTCACGACGTGGTCGCCGCCCATGTCACCGACGCGGGCCACGACGACTACCTCCTGGTGAAGGGAGCGGCCGACCTGCGACCGGTGCTCGACCGTTTCCCCGGAACCCGTGCCACGTCCGCCGGACAGTACAGTGCGGCCCTCACCGAGAAGGCACGCCAGCAGGCCCTGCCCGGACTGCTCGCAGTCGCGGCGATCTCCCTGTTCACCCTGATCGGCGTGGTGACCACGCTGGCCGTCGCCACCGCGTCCCGCCGTCGTGAACTGGCGCTGCTCCGGCTCATCGGCGCGACCCGCGGCCAGGTCCTGGCGATGCTGCGGCTGGAGACCTTCCTCGTACTCGGCACGGGGGCCGCCGTCGGCTCCCTGGTCGCGGCGGTGACGCTGCTGACCTTCGGCGGCGCGGTGACCGGTCTGTCCGCGCTGTCGGTGTCCCCCTCGGTCTGCGCGGCCGTACTCGGCACGGTGTTCCTGTCGGGCACGACGGCCGTCATGCTGCCCGCCCGCCGGCTGCTGCGCCGCCGAAAGTCTCCTCGAATCACGTAGCGGAACCAGCTCCCGCCTCTCTCATGCTCCCCGTCCTCGGGCGGGGGCACGAGCGGAAAGCCGTTCCTTCATGCACCGCGACCATCACAGGGCCGGGCCGAGCCACCGGCAGGCCCGTCGCGCCACGACCACCTCTCACTGACCCACTTGATGTTGTTCCCCTACCGAATAGGAGTTGTTCCATGCACGCACGTGTATCGCCGAGGTTCCGTCCCACTCTTGCGCGAGGCGGCCGACGTAAGGCCGTGCTCGCCGTGACCGTGCTCACCGGGGCCGTCATGACCACCGGTGCGCTGTTGCCGTCCGCGGCCTCCGCCGCCAAGCCGGACCCCGTTCAGAAAAGCCTGAACACCTTGGTGGTCGACGACCAGATACCCGCCGCGTCGGCGAGCGTCGTGGACCGCGAGGGCCGGACGCGTCTCTACACCGCGGGTGTCGGCGACCTCAGGACCGGCGCGAAGGTACCCAAGGACGGGCAGGTACGGGCGGCCAGCAACACCAAGGCCTTCACGGCCGTGGTCGTGCTGCAGCTGGTCGCCGAGAAGAAGCTCGCCCTGGACGCCCCCGTCGACACCTACCTGCCCGGCCTGCTCCGCGGCGAAGGCATCGACGGACGCCACATCACCGTCCGCCAGCTCCTCCAGCACACCAGCGGCCTGCCCGAATACCTGGACAAGGGCGCGGTCCTCAAGGATCCGCAGAGGTACTACGAGCCGCGCGAGCTCCTCGACATCGCCCTCGCACAGAAGGCCCACTTCTCCCCGGGCGCGAAGTGGGAGTACAACAACACGAACTACCTGGTCGCGGGCCTGATCATCCAGAAGATCACCGGCCGCCCGCTGGGCGAGGAGATCAACCGGCGCATCGTCGACCGCATCGGACTGCGCCACACCTACTTCCCCACCCCCGGAGACATGACCATCCACGAGCCCCACGCCAAGGGCTACCACCGGGACACAGCCGACTCGCCCTGGCGCGATGTCACCGAACTCGACCCGTCCTGGGGCTGGGCCGCGGGTGCGGTGATCACCACCAACAGCGACCTCAACCGCTTCTACACCGCACTCCTCGACGGCAAACTCCTGCCCCCGGCCCAGCTCGCCCAGATGCGCACCACCGTCCCCACAGGCGCCCCGGGTGTCGGTTATGGACTGGGCCTGATCAGCACGCCGTTGCCGTGCGGCGGCGTTTACTGGGGCCACGGCGGAACCATTCCGGGATCCTTCACCTCTGGAGGTGTCACGGAGGACGGCCGTGCGGTCAACATCGCACTGACCGCCATGCCGGGCGACAGCGCCACCGAACAGCACGCACAGGACGCCGTCGAAACGACCCTGTGCCGCTGAAACCCTCACTGACCCAACCGGAAAGCCGCCGCTCCCGCACCGCGGCCGCAGACGCCCGATGAGGGCGGGTCGGGCCGGTGGGCGGGCCCCTGCCGCCAGCGGCGCTTGACGGTATCGGTCGCCGCTCCCGCTCGCGGGAACGGCGACCGATACCCGGGCGGGCCCGTGCTCACGAGCTTCGCCAGGCCACCGGAGCGACGGTCCGCCCGGCATCGCCCCACGCCCCGCAAGAGCCGGTATCCGGTCCCGGAGTCGGAATCCGCCACCGTCACTGGGGCGCGTACCGACTCGCTCTTCGCTTGCTCTCCACTGTCACGACAGGAGTTGTTCCATGTACGCACGTGTATCGCCGAGGTTCCGTCCCACTCTTGCGCGAGGTGGCCGGCGTAAGACCTTGCTCGCCGTGACCGTGCTCACCGGGGCCGTCATGACCACCGGCGCACTGTTCCCGTCCGCGGCCTCCGCCGCCAAGCCGGACCCCGTTCAAAAAAGCCTGAACGCCCTGGTGACTGACGACAAGATGCCAGCCGCGCTGGCGAGCGTCGCGGACCGCGAGGGCCGGACCCGTCACTACACCGCAGGTGTCGGCGACCTCAGGACCGGCGCGAAGGCACCCAAGGACGGGCAGGTACGGGCAGGCAGCAACACCAAGGCCTTCACGGCCGTGGTCACGCTGCAACTGGTCGCCGAGAAGAAGCTCGCCCTGGACGCCCCCGTCGACACCTACCTGCCCGGCCTGCTCCGCGGCGAAGGCATCGACGGACGCCACATCACCATCCGCCAACTCCTCCAGCACACCAGCGGCCTGCCCGAATACATGGAATCCCCCGTCTTCGCGGACTTCCCCGCCGTCCGGTACCGGTACTTCGAGCCACGCGACCTGCTCGACGGCGCCCTCGCACAGAAGGCCCACTTCTCCCCGGGCGCGAAGTGGGAGTACAGCAACACGAACTACCTGGTCGCGGGCCTGATCATCCAGAAGGTCACCGGCCGCCCCGTAGGCGAGGAGATCGACCGGCGCATCATCGACCGCATCGGACTGCGCCACACCTACTTCCCCACCCCCGGAGAGACGACCCTCCACGAGCCCCACCCCAAGGGCTACGAACGGGAAACGGACGACGGACCTCTGATCGACTACACCACCATGGACATGTCCATGGCGTGGGCTGCGGGTGCTCTCGTTTCCACCAACAGCGACCTCAACCGCTTCTACACCGCCCTCCTCGACGGCAAACTCCTGCCCCCGGCCCAGCTCGCCCAGATGCGCACCACCGTCCCCGCAGAGGCACGCGGCCCCGGCGTCCGCTACGGACTGGGCCTGACCAGCACGCCGCTGTCATGCGGCGGCGTCTACTGGGGCCACGGCGGAACCGCCCTGGGATACCGGACACGAGGAGGCGTCACAGAGGACGGACGTGCCGCCGGCATCGCGGTAACCACCGCCCCGACGGGTAAGGCCTCCCAGCGGGTGGAGGCCGCCGTCGACACGGCGCTGTGCCGCTGATCCAGGCAGAGACAGACGGGAAGGCGGCCCGCGGGGTCGCCGACGCGGCCCCGTCGGTGGTGGGGGCCAACGGTCCCTCTTTGCAACGGTGGCTTCCCAGAATCATCCTCGGCCGACTGCCACCGGGACAGCGCACCACGAGCAGCACGAGTGTGGGGTGTTCGTTGCCGAGGAGTCGCTCGCGTTTGGCGAGGACGTGCTCTTGGACCTCGATGGCTTCGTGGGTGCGTGCCTGGGGGACTTCTGGGTGTCCTTCGCGGGCGTGGAACTGCCGTGCCGCCGCGAGGCCGACGGAGCGCCGGCGGCAGGCGTTCCTGAACGTCCTGCCGACGGGGCGGCTGACTCAGAACAGGGCGTCCTGGTCGGGTTCCTGGTGCTGCAGCGGTGGGACGTCCTTGCCCTCCCACGCTGCTTCCAGGTGCTTGCGCCGGCCCTGCGGCGGGGGCCAGGGAACACCCCACTCCGCAAGCTGCCTCCTCGTCCAGCCCCCGCCGGGAGTCTGCGCGGCGGTCACTTCGTCAGGAGAAGGCACGTAACTCGGCATGACCCTGATGATGCCCAACTCCGGGGCGGACATTGGTGGCTTCTGCCGCGGCTCGTCGTTGGGCCCGGCATCAGCGATGACGGCGGTGACGTGAGACGTCCGTGCTCGGGGGCGCTGTCGGGCGGCGAGCGCACGATCGACCCGCCAGGATGCTACCGATCGGGAACGTGGAGGGCAGCTCCGCCCTGCTCTGCCTCGGCGCTCTCCAGAGCGCTGATCGCTCGGCGGCGCCACCGGGAGCCGGCTGCAACGACGATCACGCCACCCAGCAGACTGACCAGCGGAACACCCCAGGCTGCGGCCATGAACAGCGTCCCGAGTGACTCCATGACGCCCCCTTTCGGGGCGAGAGTACTCCGCAGGACGCGCCATCACGTCCTTGGAGCGGCTCTTGGCCCGAGAGGGGGGCGAAAACTGGTGCAGGGATCTCTGTACTCGATGGAGCACTCTCACAAGTACGCCGACACGGTCGCACGTGCGCGGCTGACCGTAAGCGGATCTGGCGGGCATCTGTGCGGCAGGAGTCGTTCCTGCCACTCTGGAAGCCAGGGACGCCGCTCGCTCGGCAACTCTGAGGACCGGATGCGTCGGCGGGGGAAAGCGGGGGCAACGGATGCCAGGCTTCTTGACGGACTTACCGACCTTCTGGGCCTTCGCGGTGGTCTGGGCGGGCGCTTTCACGACGTTCATGGCGTTCTCGCTGCTCCGCCTCCGGTACGTGCTCCGGCGCGACCGGCAGGCCATCGGACGCTTCTTCGAGACCGGTGACGCGAAGCCCGTTCTCGCCATGTATCACCTTGAGGGAGAGCGGGCCGCGACACACGCCGGGATGCTGCTGCTCTCCGCCGGGCCCCGCTCCTCCCGCGGCCGGCGCCGGGCGGTCCCGGAAGCAGGACCGGAAACGCACCCCCTGCTGGCGTCCCTTCAGACAGCCGTCGACGACGCCGGAGGGAGCGGCTCTCTGGAGGAGGCGAGAGCATCGTCCCGCTTCCCGGCCTTCCGCTCCCAGTTGCGGCGGACAGCACGACGCAACCTCCCCGTTCGTCGGACGCGCGACGTGCCCGGCGCAAGGGAAGGGTGGGCCGCGGTGTGCGGTCTGTTCGCCGTCCTCGTCCTCGGCATCGGTTTCTACGCCCGCCGGCCGGGCTCGGACGGGCTCTGGTTCATGATCGCCCTGGCCGTGCATGTGCCGGTGGCGGTCTGGCTCGGTGTGGCGGACGGGCGGAGGGGACCGGAGCAGTGGCCCGAGTTCGGGGCGCTGTGCGAGCGCTGCGTCGCCGAGGCGGGCGTTCGCGTCCTTGAACCGGAGCGGGTTGCCGGTACGGGCTCCGCCGCTACCTCCGGCTGGGCCAACGACGGCGGTGTCGGCGCGGCCAGTTCGTGCGGCGGTGGCTGTGGCGGCGGGGCATGAGCCGGTCGCGGCGTACCACTCGGTGCCTGACGGGCCGGTCGGCGCTTCCGGAGCTGGTGGCAGCCGACATCGCGGGACCGACCGGACGTGCACCGGCATGTTGCCTACCTCACCCGGAAGTTGGGCCGCTGGAGGAGGCACAATCGGTCGAAGGCCGCGGCCATTCCGCGGCCTTCGAGATGCTGACGGCATGGAATGCAACTTGAGTGCGGACGCCGCCTTCGCTCTCGTCGTCCACTGACAATCAGGCCGAACCCGGCCCTGCCCCGCTCACCCGGCACCCGTACTGGTCGACGCTGAGCGAGGACGTGGTCGCGGCACGCATGGCGTTGAAGCACGCCCCCGATCCGGCCGAGGCATAGGCCGTACGAGCCGCGGTCGCCGGGCCTGCGCCCAGTGGACGACCGGCGGTGCCTGCAGGGCATCCTGCTCGTGCTCTACACCGGGATCACCTGGCAGCAACTGCCGTTGGAACTGGGCTTCGGTTCCCTATATCGAACCCTCCCTCCAGCCGTGGCATCGCCCCGACTGAATCCTGGCGCGTTTGCGATGCCGTGAGACGAGGTGCCGGCCGCGACACTGGCGGACCGCGGAGGCAAGGGGCGGGCTTCTCTACGCACCAAACCACCCAAGGCGGACTGAAAACAGGACACCTCCACACCTCCGACTTGCCTGTCGCCCACCGGGAGCCGATCGGCCACCGACCGGAACGCCGGCGCAGCAGGGCCGAATCCCGCTGGTCCCCCGGCAAACATCGCGCAAGCCATGATCAACGGATCGAGTTAATGCCCCGGCTTCCCGTGGTCCACGAGCAGGGGCGGCCTTTAGCGTCGAATCGGATCTGGACGGATGCCCAGATGCTCATTCGCACAGCCCCCCTTTCTTTCTCCTGCCTGTCCGATGACACCGGCAGACGTGCCACCACCGCCCTGAACAAGGAGAGCTCGCCCCGATGACTGTTGACTCGAGCCCGGAAGCACAATCGGAGTCACCTCAGCAATCCAGCCTCGGCACGGCGGCGGCCCGCAACCTCGCCACCACCACCAAGTCCGCCCCGCAGATGCAGGAGATCACCTCTCGCTGGCTGCTGCGGATGCTCCCCTGGGTGGAGACCAAGGGCGGCGTCTACCGGGTGAACCGTCGCCTGACGTACACCGTCGGCGACGGGCGCGTGGAGTTCATCCAGGACGGCGCCGATGTCAGGGTGATCCCCCGCGAGCTCGGTGAGCTGGCCATGCTGCGCGGCTTCGACGACATGGAGGTACTGACCGCCCTCGCAGACCGCTGCGTCCAGCGCGACTTCCAGGTCGGCGAGACGCTGGTGGAACGCGGTGCGAGCGCTGACAAGCTGCACCTCATCGCCCACGGCCGCATCAGCCAGACCTCCGTCGGCGAGTACGGCGACAAGGTCGCCCTCGACGTACTGGCCGATGGGGACCGGTTCGGGGACCACGCTCTGCTGGACGGAAGCGGCCCTTGGACGCACACCGCCACCGCAGAGACATCGGGCACCCTCCTCACCCTGTCACGCGCCGACTTCGAGGCGGTACTCGCCACGGCGCCGGCCTTGCGGGACCACATCGCACAGTTCACCTCGCTTCCCCACCAGCGGCAGAACCACCGTGGCGAGGCGGAGATCGCGATGTCGGCCGGCCACACCGGCGAGCATGAGCTGCCCGGCGCGTTCGTTGACTACGAACTCGATCCGCGCGAGTACGAACTCTCGGTCGCCCAGACCATTCTGCGGATCCACACGAGGGTCGCCGACCTCTACAACGAGCCGATGAACCAGACCAAGGAGCAGCTCAGGCTCACCATCGAGGCGTTGCGCGAGCGCCAGGAGCATGAGCTGGTCAACAACAAGGAGTTCGGCCTGCTCCACAACGCGGACTTCAAGCAGCGCCTCCAGACGCACTCCGGCCCGCCCACCCCGGACGACCTGGACGAGCTGCTCTGCCGTCGTCGCGGGTCGAAGTTCTTCCTCGCGCATCCCAAGACCATCGCGGCGATCGGGCGTGAGTTCAACGCCCGGGGGCTCTACCCGGACCATGTCGACCTCGGCGGTCAGCAGGTCCCGGCCTGGCGCGGGGTTCCGATCCTTCCGTGCAACAAGATCCCCATCACGAAGGAGAGGACCAGCTCGATCCTCTGCATGCGTACCGGCGAGGACAACCAGGGCGTCATCGGTCTTCACCAGACGGGTCTGCCGGACGAGTACGAACCGGGTCTGTCGGTCCGCTTCATGAACATCAACGAGCAGGCGATCACGTCCTATCTCGTCAGCACCTACTACTCCGCCGCCATCCTCGTGCCGGACGCGGTCGGCGTGCTGGAGAACGTGCAGATCGCCCGCTGGCCCAGGTAGCGGGCTCGGCCCGCACCTGCCGGAAGGGCCCCGGGACAGCCGCCCACCTCACGAAGGAGCCATCGATGCCCGCGCCTGAGACGACACCTCCGCAGCCGAGCCTGTCGGCGGCCGCTGCCCGCTTCACGGCGCACTTCCTCGCTGAAGCCGCTGCTCGAGCACGCGATATCAAGGCCGTCACCGGGGAGCTGTCCGGTACACCGTCCGTGCCCGCACCGCCTGCGGATTCCGTTCCGGCACCGCGACCCGCCGGTGCCCCCACAGCCGTGGTGCCAACAGTGCCGGCACCAGTCCACGACCTGAAGCGGGTCATGCGCGGCCCCAGCGGCCTGGGCACGGCGGGCCTGCGCCTGACCCCGCGCGCACCGGTTCCGACGGCTCCTCAGCCGTCGGAACCCGCGGCGGAAGGCAGGCCGATCCCAGGTCTCTACTGTCACCAGGTGGCCGAGCCGGACCCGGTGCGGGTCGAAGAGGTCAGCCGCAGGATCAAGTCCTGGGCGCTGGACGAGGTCTCCCTGTACCCCCAGGATTGGGAGGAACAGTTCGACGGCTTCTCCGTGGGCCGCTACATGGTCGGCTGCCACCCGGACGCACCCTCCGTCGACCACCTGATGATCGCCACCCGACTGATGGTGGCCGAGAACGCGGTGGACGACTGCTACTGCGAGGACCACGGGGGCTCGCCCGACGGCCTCGGCGAACGCCTTCTGCTGGCGCACACCGCGCTCGACCCCGTGTACACGACGGAGGAGTACCAGGCGCCATGGGCGAAGTCGCTCCATGCCGACGCGCCTCGGCGCGCCTACCGCTCCGCCATGGCCTACTTCGACCAGGCGGCGAGCCCCTCGCGGAGCGACCGGTTCCGGCACGACATGGCCCGGCTTCACCTGGGGTATCTCGCCGAAGCCGCCTGGGCACAGATGGACCACGTCCCCGAGGTGTGGGAGTACCTGGCGATGCGCCAGTTCAACAACTTCCGCCCCTGCCCGACCATCACAGACACCGTCGGCGGCTACGAACTGCCGGCGGACCTACACGCCCAGACCGCCATGCAGAAGGTCATCGCGCTCGCGGGAAACGCGACGACCATCGTGAACGACCTGTACTCGTACACCAAGGAACTCGACGCTCCAGGGCGGCATCTGAATCTGCCTGTCGTGATCGCCGAACGTGAGGGCCTCTCCGAACGGGACGCCTATCTGAAGTCGGTCGAGGTCCACAACGAGCTCATGCACGACTTCGAGAGCAACGCCGCGGCCCTGGCCGCCGATTGCCCCATCCCGACCGTGCAACGCTTCCTGCGAGGCGTGGCCGCCTGGGTCGACGGAAACCATCACTGGCACCAGACCAACACCTATCGCTACAGC
This sequence comes from Streptomyces sp. NPDC047917, assembly GCF_043204345.1. Classification (NCBI taxonomy): domain Bacteria; kingdom Bacillati; phylum Actinomycetota; class Actinomycetes; order Kitasatosporales; family Streptomycetaceae; genus Streptomyces; species Streptomyces sp. NPDC047917. The sequence continues at coordinate 62,794 of NZ_JBIDCA010000019.1, read as the reverse complement.
CTGCCCGACTTCTGGTAGGAAGAATGGACGCATCTGTGACCAGCACGACCAGCACCGAACGCACCGCCACCGACGCTCAGGTCATCATCCCCGGCCCGGCGACTCCCTACCAGGGGGACATCGCCCGCTACTGGGACGGGGAAGCCCGGCCCGTGAACCTGCGTCTCGGCGATGTCGACGGCCTCTACCACCACCACTACGGCATCGGTGACGTCGACCACGCCGCACTCGGCGACCCCAAGGACAGCGAGAGCGAGAAGAAGCTGATCTCCGAGCTGCACCGACTGGAGTCGGCGCAGACCGACGTCCTCCTGGAGCATCTCGGCGGCATCGGGCGTGACGACACCCTGGTGGACGCCGGCTGCGGGCGCGGCGGGTCGATGGTGATGGCGCACCAGCGCTTCGGATGCAAGGTCGAGGGTGTCACCCTGTCGGCCAAGCAGGCCGACTTCGCCAACCGGCGCGCCCAGGAGCTCCGCATCCAGGACCACGTGCGCGCCCGCGTCTGCAACATGCTCTCCACGCCCTTCGAGACCGGGCAGGCCGCGGCTTCGTGGAACAACGAGTCGAGCATGTACGTCGACCTGCAGGACCTCTTTGCGGAGCACTCCCGCATCCTTGAGGTCGGCGGTCGCTACGTGACCATCACCGGCTGCTGGAACCCGCGGTACGGCCAGCCTTCGAAGTGGGTCTCCCAGATCAACGCGCACTTCGAATGCAACATCCACTCACGCCGGGAGTACCTGCGCGCCATGGCCGACCACCGCCTGGTGCCGCAGGCCGTCATCGACCTCACGCCGGCCACCCTGCCCTACTGGGAGCTGAGGGCAACGTCCTCGCTGGTCACGGGAATCGAGGACGCGTTCATCAACTCCTACAAGGACGGCTCCTTCCAGTACGTCCTCATCGCCGCCGACCGAGTCTGACCTGCGGCCAGCGGGCCCGTCCCTCACGGAAGGGCCCCCGGTCGGCCAGTATCACCGCACCGTGTACCAGGGTGGTTGTCCACCGGGGGGTAGTGATCGCTGTGGCGGTCGCGGGGGCTGTCGTTGTCATCGGCGGTCTGACGACATCGGCCACTGCCGACTCGCCAGTGTCGACGATCGTGCGTGCATGCCAGTGGGCCGGCGGGTGATGTTGTCTCAGCCACATGCTCGGACGGCTGGCACCCGACTGGCGGCGGTGGCGATGTATACGGCGCCGGTCTTGTTGCCTCACGTCCTTCCGACGACGGCCGGGGCCCCGAAGCTCAAGCCCACTCTGAAGACGATGAGCACGCTCCTGGAGATCGCGAAGAACATCCGCCGGATCCAGTCGAAGGGCGGCCACTACGACAGGCCCGGCTCCGGGCACCCGCTGCACCGCCTCACCGATGACAAGAAGGCTGCGGCGAACCGGCGAGCCGTGTGCGGGAAGGCGAAGCCGCCGGCCGGGGCATCGCCGTGGTCCCGGAGACGGAGACGGAGCAGGACAAGCAGGGCGGCCGGATCATCGGGTTCTGCAAGCAGGAGCGTCTCGTGAACGAGGATGGCTTCTGGGTCGCGGTCTGACCCGCAGCGCACACGCCGTGCCGCGGCTCGCTCACCTTGTCCGGGTGGGCGGGCCGCAGCACGGCGTTCGGAGGACCGAGACGACGGAGAGACGATGACGGTCCAGTGCCCTGCCTGTGTCCAGGTGTCGCACCACCAGTACGTTCTGCTGGAAACGGACGCCGAAGAACCCGACCAGGACATCGACGGCCGACGGCACGCTCGCGGGCAACGGGCTCGTCTGCACCAACGCGGAGTCCACCTACGCAACCGTCCTGACCGGAACCTCCTACGGTCGCGTCGACGTCACCTTCGACGCGACCGCCTACCCGGCTCCCCTGAGCATGCAAGGCTGAGACGAAGTCGTTGAGATCAGCCTGTACTTCCCGACCGAGGGACCGCTCGTCGGCCGCCCCTCTCCGAAGACCTGGCAGAAGTGCCCCTCCTCGGAGACGAGGAGGAGTACCAGTGGCGGAGGTTCCGGATCCACGCCCGGGGACGCGATGCCGCATCCGCGGTCGGCGACAGCCACGCTCAGGATGACGACACCGTCCTGGAACAGCACCTCATCCAGATCTGGGCCGCCACACACACCGGAGATCCGCCACCGGCTCACCGACCAGACCGGCCGACGCAGACGTACAGCCGGCGCCGAGGAGCACACGGCAGCACATGCCGCAGAGACAGACCACGCCGCAACGCCCCCGCGCCCGCCGAGGGAGATGCCCATCGCCCCGGTGCACGCCGAGCTGCACGTCCGTACCCCGGAATCCCCTGACCGACCACTCAGGTCGGGTTGAGTACGAGCGCCCATGTCCGGCGAATCCTCACGCGGGGAGTATCGGTGCAGCGCCGCATCAGAGCGGCGCCGACCTGATTCAGTGCTGAGACAGTTACGGAGAATCTCGTGTATCGACGTGTTGCTCTGTCCGTTGTTGGTGGCGTCGTTCTTCTCGGTGGTGCCGGTGCCTTTGCCTTCGCCCAGGCCGCGGAGCAGGCTCCGGCGCTGACGCACAGCGCCGCCCGCTACACCGCTCCCGACGGGGACCGTGACGGCGCGCTGGCCTTCGCCACCGAAGTCACGGCGTCCTCCGGTATCAAGAGCGTGAAGGTACTGGCCTGGCCGCAGAACTCGTCCTTCGCCAAGGAGGGCCTGACCGCCAAGGACATGGCCGCAGTGGAGTCGGCCGATTGCAAGCCCTCCGGGCAGGACGCCGTGCGCTGCACCTACACCGCCAAGGTCACCAGTGCCGTCGCTGCGTCGTCCCCGCGCGGTGCCTGGCACGTCGCCGTCCTGGCCACCGCTCAGGACGGCACCACGACCTTGGACACCGAGGCAGCCGGCTTCACCGTCCGGTGACCCGGACAGACCTCGCGGTGCTCGTACCTGGGCGGGAACTCCTGGGGCTGACGCAGTAGGCCCTTCGCGTCGACGTCGATGTCGTTCTGTTCCATGGTGACGGTGCCGACCGCCGGGATCTCCGCGGAAACTCGGTGCCCGACGACCCGCGTGCGGACGGAGTCGATCGGGTCGTCGGGGTTCACTCCATGCGGTGCTTGATGCCGCCCCGGAAGTCGAGGGTGTGGAGCTGGTCCGCCGTGGGCGCGCTCCTTCGCCCGACAGACCCAGTCCATGAAACCTGTTCCCGGCACCCGCAGCGGCGCACAGGACCAGCAGCCCGGCCCCGGGCCGCTCCTGCGGCCCCGAAATAGCACAGAGTCCAAATACTGCCTCTTCACCAGTGGCACGCGGACACGGTCGACGCCCTGGTGCTGGGGTTCACCAGCCCCCGGTCCAGACCGCATCAGCTGGTTCTTGCGGTGGGGGACGAGGGCGGGCCGGCCCGGATGTCCGCCCCCGCCCGTGCGTATGGTTCACGCACGGGCGGGGCGTGGGAGCGGTCAGGTGGCGGGCAGCACCTTCCAGGAGCCGGTGCCGGTGCCGCGGTCGGTGTAGTGGCTGGTGGTCACGTCGTACTTGGCGCCGGACTGGTTGGCGCCACCGTTGGTGTCGAGGAACCCGCCGTTGGCGGACCCGTAGTCGTTGAGCAGGTGCACGATGTCGTCGGTGCGGATGTGGCCGTCCGCGGGGGAGGACGTCTTGCCGAAGATGTGCCACTTCCCTGTGCCCGGGCCGCGGTCCTTGGTGGCGGTGGCCGACACCATGTACTTGGCGCCGCTCCTGGCGGAGACGCCGTTGGTGTCGAGGTAGGTGCCGCTGCCGTACTTGTTGATGAGGTAGACGACGTCGCCGCTGGTGACGCGGGTACCGGCTGCCTTGCCGGTGGCGGAGACGACCTTCCACTCCGATGTCGCCGGGCCCCGGCTGTTCGGGGTCTGGTTGGTGTTGACGTTGTACGTGGCGCCGGGCTGGCCGGAGACGCCGTTCGTGTCGAGGTAGCCGCCGTCACCGCCGTACTGGTTCTGCAGCAGGATCTTGCTGCCGTAGGTCAGGTCGGTGGCGGCCTTGGCGCCTGCAGCCGTGGCCGGGGCGGAGAGCGAGGCGGTGACGGCGGCCAGGGCCACTGCGGTGGCACCGGCTGCCAGGCGCTGCTTCATGGTACGGAACACAACATCCCCTTCATTGCTGCATGTAAAGACTCGCTCACTTTAAGTGAGCAAGTGGAGGGGTCGAAGCCGCCGGGCCGTAACACCGGAGGCAGTCGGTTCCGGTGCCGGGTGATGCATGAGCTGGGACATTGACAGCCGGCTGAGCACGATTGAGGTCCGGCCTGTTGCCAGGCGCCGGCCGGACCTCAGTTGCCTCGGAAAGATGTAGGCGTCAGCTATTCCGGCCAGGGCCGTTGGCCTCGTCGTCCGCATGGGAGTCGGGACCGCAAGGGAAGGTCCCAGAGCAGAGCAGAGCAGGGCGAGCCTGGACCCGCCAGACGGACTTCCAGATTTCCAGCCCTGTTGGCGTGCCGCCGCTGCCGGCACAGACAGCGCAGGAAGCCGTCCGCACGGGACATCCGCTTGTCCGCAGCGTAGGTGCGCCCAATGTGGGTGCCGCCGTAGCACGGCCGGTACAGCGCGGCTGTGCAGGAAGGGCACGGCGTTGAGCAGCCGGTCGCTGACGAGCTCCGCCAGTGGAACCGGTTCGACCAACTCCGCGCGTGCTTTCCGTAGCGCGCGCAGCACGCGTGCGTCCCAGAGCTCACCGTCCAGAACCTGGCGAGTCGTGAACAAAGCCAGTGCGGTGCGGCCTCCTCGCTCCCCGGCCCGGGCGGCACGCGTTCAGTGCTTTGGAGCGCTTCACTCGGCGGAGAGTCGGGCGATATTACGCGCGGCAGGGCCCGGTCGAGGCGAGACGAGACGAGACGAGACGAGACGAGACGAGACGAGACGAGACGAGACGACCGGAGTCTGCCGTACCACGGAGCCCCAGGCCGATGGGGCGAATTCCACGGGTCCTGGAACTTCGTTCATGGGGGAAGCGGAGCTGTGTGGCTCCGTCAGCGGTTGAGGACCTCCTCGACCTTCGCGGGACGCGTCGTTGCCGGAGACGGTGGCTGCGGGGATTCGTCGAGGTGGAGCGGATGGCGCGGGTATCGGCAATGATCTTGGGCGGAGTTCGTGCGGACTTGGTGAGACTGCGCCTTCGGATGCAACCCGTGCGTCTTGAAGGATCATCCTGCTTCTCAGTTGGCCTTGAGGCTTTTTGATGGGGAAGAAGGAAGTTCATGCGTACTCGTGCCCGTACCCGCATAGCCGCTGCCGGCGTACTCGCCGCACTGTCCATGCTCGCGCTCACCGGCTGCAACAGCGGCGACGAGGCTGACGCCGCCGCCGGTTCGTCGGCCTCGACCGCGGCTTCGCCCGAGGCGTCGTCCGGGAGCAGCTCGAACGGTGGCGGCAGCTCGTCCGGGAGCAGCTCGAACGGTGGCGGCACCTCGTCCGGCGGCACCTCGTCCGGCGGCAGCTCGTCCGGTGGTGGCGCCACCGCGGCCTGCACCACCCAGAACACCTCGGCGCAGTTCCGCCAGAGCGCGAACCACGCCAGCGAGTCGCAGGCGGCCGCCGGTTCGCTCAGGATCACCAACTCCTCCGGCGCCGCCTGCACCATCGTCGGTCCCACGGTCGTGACCGTCGCCGATGAGGCGAAGGGTAGCGGGCCGGTCTCCGCGGACAACTCCGAGGAAGGCTCGGATGCGGTCGACATCCCGGCGGGCGGCACGGCGACGGCCGACGTGATGTACAACGACGTGAACACCGAGGGCACCGCACGCCTCTCCTGCAGGACGGAATCGCCCACGGTCAAGGTCGCGCTGCCGAAGGACGCGGGTACCACGGTGAACGTGATGAAGGCGGACGGCTCGCCGGGCGGTGTCTTCAGCCTCTGCGCCGACTCCTTCAAGCTCGGCGCCTTCTCGGTCGGCTAAGGGCTGTCGTCGCAATTCCTGGCGGGTATGCGACGACAGCCACGGCACCTCGCCGCGTTGTCGGAACGCCCGAATGCGCCCAGTATTCGGGCGTCCGTTTGCTGTGATCCGGAGCCGACCAGCCCGGCCGGATGCACGACCAGACCGCCATGCGCACCGAGGGCGTCGCCGAGCAGTTGCGGCTGCATCCACGGCGGCCGCCTCCCTGTAGCCCGTCAGTAACCATCAACCCCAGTTACACCACTCGTTTGACGGACCCTCAACCCTGGGTCAGAGACTGGTGGCTGCGTGGACCTGGTTGAGGTGGATGAGAATGTCGTAGGCCCGGGTGATGGCGAGAGTGGGGAGCGGGTCCTTCTTGAAGGACGAGCCGGCCTCGTAGGTGGGGCGGGGGATGTCCAGCCAGGTGCGGCCCGCGGCGGGCAGGGTGCGCAGGTCGAGGTAGTAGTCGCGGTGGTGTACCCGGTCGAGGGTGTACTCCTGCATGTCGGGGGTGGCTGCGGGGACGGTGACCTTGTTCCAAGGGCTACCGAGGGTGGTCGCGGTGAGGAACGAGCCGCGGCCGAAGGTGAAGCCGATGGCGGCGTAGTCCCGGCCGAGGGCCTCGCGCAGGAAGACGCCCTGGGGCGTGGGGTACATCACCGGGTCGGTGGCCAGGTAGCCCACATGGCCGTTGTGCGCCGAGAGCAGCATCTTGTCGCCGGTGCGGCGGTGCCACCAGGCGGTGTTGTCGGCCATGACCCGGTCGCGGAGGTGCTCCGCGGCGGACACCGATGCCGGGTCGGACAGGTCGAGCGAGGTGAACGCGAAGGTCTGGGCGATGTTGCGGGCATGCTGCGCGGCCCATTCGTAGGCGTCGCCGCCGGCCCCCTTGTAGGCGGTGACCAGGTCGAACGCCTGCTGGGCGGTGGTGGCGTCGAGGCGACGTTCCGCGACGGGCTTGCGCAGGTAGGCGAAGACGTCGTCGAGGGGACGCAGGCCCGCGTACAGTTCCTCAAGGCGTGCGACGTCCTGGGGGCGGCTCGTCCGGGCGTATGAGAGCACCCGGTCAAAGACAGCGTTGCCGAGCTTGGGCGCCCCGATGTCGTTGCCCATGAAGTGGACCTTTCGGTCGGGGTGGCGGTCGTTGTAGCGCCGCATCCAGGCGATGAGGCTGACGAATTCCTCGCGCTCCCAGGGTGATCCGGTCAGTGTCTCCTTGGCGATCCGCCGGGCGTCGCCGGGGGCACCCTGCAGGTACTCGTCGATCCGCAGGCCCGCCGTCCAGCTCATCTCCAGGGCGAAGGTGGTGAAGCCCTTCTCCTCGACGAGGTGGCTGAAGACGCGTTGCTTCATGGCGAAGAACTCGTGCGAGCCGTGGGTGGCCTCGCCCAGTCCGAGCACCTTGGTGTCGCCGACCATGGCGTCCAGCGCCCGTAGGTCGGTGGTGTTGCCGCTGGGTTCCGTCGAGCGTAGGGGCTGGGCGGCGCTCTCCAGCGCGCGGAGCGCGTCGGCCTGCCGGCATTTCGTCCCCGTGGGGGCGGGGGTGGTGGTCGTGGCGGAGGCCGTGGGGGCCAGCAGGGCCGTGGTCGCGAGCCCGGCCGTCGCGGCGAGCAGCCTCCGTCGGCCGATCGCCTGGTGGTGCGCGGTCATACTGAACTCCTCGGCTCGTTCTTGTTCCCTGGGCGGTGAAACGATCATGGCCTGGGGTGGGATCGGGCCGCGCTGGGGGCTTCCTCCGGGTTTGACCGGGGGATATCCCCCTTATGTGTTCGCCTACGCCGAGGCCGAAGGGATCCGGTCGCGGATCGACGGTGCCGAGCCCCAGGTCCGCCGCCCGAAGGCCAACCGGCCCGGGCGACGGGCCTTCGTTTCCGGCAAGAAGAAGCAGAACACCATCAAGACCACCACCGTCAGCGACGGCCAGGGCCGCCTACTGTGGTCGGGCGCGGACCGCCCGGGCCGCATGCACGACCGGACTGAGGCTTCACCCGCCGTCCGCCCCAAGGACAGCCCAAGGACGCACCTGGGGCCGACGGGGCCGCATGACGGACGGCGGACGGCATTCTGTACGCCTGTCGGTGGACGGGCCGATCGCCACGCGGCCCTTCGCCCGCACCCGGCTGTGCCACCGCCCGCGCTGCCACCCCGCGGGCAGAGGCAAACGCCGCAGCATGGGCGAGCGCGCATTCATCACCCTGGTCGGGGGTGCGCACCAGCTGGTCAAGGCGCCGATCGTGCTGGTGTGGGAAGGGCTGAACACCCACGTTTCCCACGCCATGCGTGAGCTGGTCAGCCAGCGCGAGTAGCTGACGGTGTTCCTGCCGCCCGCCTACTCGTCCGCCTGACCGCCGCCGGGACCGTGCTCGTCACACCACCGCTTGGTGGCGATGCCCGCCATGACCACCGATACGACGTCTTCGGCAAGTTCCGGCGTGATGGGCAGGTGCCCGAAGAGCACACGGTAGTACGTGGTCGACGCCAGCATGTCCAGCAGAAGATCGATGTCCGCATCGGGCCGGATGTCACCCCGGTCGATGCCGCGACGCAGTGCTTCGGCGGTGGTGGCGCGGCGCGGATGGAAGAAGGTGTCCTTGAACTCCTTTTCCAGTCGGGGGTCGTCGGCGAGGTCCGCGACGAGCCCCGGCAGTGCTCTTCGGCCGACGGTGCTGGTGAACGCCTCGCTGAGGGTGCCGATACCGGCAATGAGGTCGCAGTGCGTGCAGCCGGTGTCGGGGGTCGGCGTAGTGCCGATGGTCCGGGCCAGAGCCGACACGACCAGGTGCTGGCGGGAGCGCCAGCGGCGACGCAGCGCGGGTTTGCTCGTACCGGCGCGGGCGGCCACCGCCTCCAGCGTGAGGCTGCTGTAGCCGACCTCGTTGAGGATCTCCATCACCGCTTCGGGCACGGCCTCGTCGATACGGGTATCCCGCGGCCTGCCGGAGGTGCTGCGGGCTCCGGCTCTTCCTCCGTCGCTCTTGGTGTTGACCATGCGGCAAGTATAGGTAGCATTCAATTACGTTCCGATATGGAACGGAACGAAATCTCTCGAGGAGTCCACCCCATGTCCCAAACCTCCGCCGACGCGAAGGACAGCGACCCCGCGCACACCCCCGAAGAAGCCCCACCCTCTCTCCCCGCAGAGAACGGAGCCGGTAAGGAGGGCAGGGAGAGCGTCTTCTCGGGCACGTACCGCGCGCTCACCCTCGGCGTCCTGCTGTCGGTCGGCATGGTCGCGTTCGAGTCCCTCGGGGTGGCGACCGTGCTGCCCGGCATCGCGGAGGACCTCGACGGCCTGGGCGCTTACGGGTGGGGCCTGTCGGCACTGATGCTCGCCAACATCATCGGCACCGTGCTCGCCGGGCGCGCCGCAGACCGCCGGGGCCCCTGGCGCCCGATGGCCCTGGGCATGCTCGTCTTCGCGGCGGGCTGCGCGGTGGCCGGCGCCGCACCCTCCTGGCCACTGTTCCTTGTCGGCCGCTTCGGACAGGGCCTGGGCGTAGGAGCCATCATGTCCATGGCCTACACCATGATCGGACTTGCCTACCCCGAGCGCCTGCGGGCCCGGATGTACGCCCTGGTGTCCTCGGCCTGGACGATCCCTTCCCTTGTCGGTCCCGCTGTCACAGGCATCCTCGCCGACCTCATCACGTGGCGCTCGGTCTTCCTGCTCATGCTGCCGATCGCCGCGGTGGCCGCGCTGCTCACCCTGCCCGGCCTGCGCCGCCTGCACCGCGCAGAAGCAGCCGCCACCGCCCCGGCCCCGGCCGCTCTGTGGTGGAAGCGTCCGCTGCCCAGCGCGATCCTGCTCACCGTGGGCACCGGCGTACTGCTCCAGGCGCTGCTGCTGAAGAACCTCGTCCTGCTGATCGTGCTGGCCGTGGCCGGTGCCGCCATGGCTGTGCCCGCGCTGCGCTGGGTGGCCCCGGAAGGCACCCTCAGCGCCCGGGCCGGCCTCGGTGCGGGTGTCGTCGTCCGTGGCCTGCTGTGCGGTGTCTATTTCGGCAGCGAAGCCTTCCTGCCCCTCGGGCTGCAGCAGCTGCGGGGCATGGGCACCACACTGGCCGGTCTGGGCCTGTCCGCCGGAGCCCTCACCTGGGTTGTCGGCTCAGGCCTGCAGGCCAAGCGGGACAACGGGAATCACGGCACGCGCACGGCTTCCACCGTGCTGGGCTTCGCCATCCTGCTGGCGGGCGTCGCGCTGATTGCGCTGACGATCCTGACCAGCGCAATCCCCTCCTGGACCGCCCTGGTCGGATGGGCCATCGGCGGCCTCGGCATGGGTATCGGCTTCAACGCCTCCACCACCGACACCCTGGAGCAGGCCCCGCCGGAGCAGCAGGGTGAAGCCAGCGGCGCGCTGCAGCTCGCCCAGACCCTGGCGACCGGCGTGATCGCCGGGCTCGGCGGCGCGGCCATCGCATTCGCCCAGAACCACGGCGGCTCCACCCGCACCGCACTACTGGGCGTCTTCGTCCTCACCGGCCTGCTCTCCATCGCGGGCATGCTGATCGCCCGCCGGCTGCGCCCCAAGGCAACACGGCAGGGCTGAACCCCGCAGCGCCGCGTCGGACCGCGTCACCGCGCGCCTGACAGGGCGCTGCCGTACATGCGCCAGAGCCCTGGGCCCTGTCGTCCAACTCCCGCTGAAATAGAGACGACCATGGACGAAGTACGTATGCTCGGCCTGTTCGCCGGCGCGACCACCGACCCCTTCGGGGAACTTCTGCTGCGCGCACTCGCCGGGCCAGGGCCCAGCGGCGTACGCATCGACCTGTGCCAGGTGCCCGAGAATCTGCCCGCGCACGCCGACCCCGGCACCTCTTCCCTCCCGCCGCAGGTGCAGAAGCTGCGGGCGCTGGTGGCGGACACGCACGCGCTGCTGATCGTTCTGCCCGAAGCCGACGGGCCACTGCCATGGCCTTGGTCCACAGCCCTGAACTGGCTCGGCTGGCCGCCCACGGGCTCTCCGCTGACGGCCCTGCCGACCGCCGTACTGACCACGGAGGCCGCTGTCACACCACTGCCCTCTTCGTTCACCTCCGCCGAGGAACTGCTCACCAGCGCCCGCTGCGACCTCGTCGGCCCGCGCACCATCGTTCCCTGCGCGGCCAGGACACTGCACCCGCAGCCCGACGGACGCGTACTGGTCAGCGACCCCGGAGTCATGCTGCGGCTGCTGATGCACATCCACCGAACCGCAGCGGCAGCCCGCTCCGCCGCCAGGGACTCCGGGCCACAACAGTGAACACAATTGTGTCCCGCCACTGTCCGCTTGAGTTCCAGTAGTCGTTGCAACACCTTGCTCGACGCTCGGCGCCGACCCGGCTACGGCGGCACGCCGCTGGATCAGGCCGAGCGACAGCGGCACGGCCTGGGTCACGGGCCGCGCGGCGCCGGCCACGGCGCCCCGGAGTCCTGCCTCGCCGTCATCCAGCGGAGCTGCGCCCCCTCGCAGGCCCTCGCCGTCGCGCACCCAACTGCGCGCCTGCCCAACGTCCTCAGCATCGAGCACACGAATGGTTCTGGCGCGCTCACGATGCTCGTCGAGGTGCGCGATTTCGCCATCCTCTCGCGCTTCCTGCTCGAATCGCCTGGATCCATCCCCGGGGTCGACAACGCGAGCGGTCATGCCGTGGCGAAGGTGGTCGCGATAGGTGACCACTGGCAGCTCAACGATTTCGACTCAGCCTGGTACGCCGCCATCGGCGGGAGCCCGTACCGCCGTGCGGACACCATCACTTCCGACGGTGGAGAGGTGCTGCGCCCCTACGACAGCGTCGACAGGTAGCTGATCCTCCCGCTCGGCGAGGGCGGCCGGCGCTGTCACGTTGTTGGGTGTCTGGGTGTCTGATGGTGTGTCGGGGCGTGGTGGGGCCTGTACTCAGGCCGTGGTGGGCAGACTGGCGGTGCCGGTGACCTGCTCCCAGGTGGTGAAGCGGTGCTGCATCTCGGTGCGATAGTCGGGGGCGGTCATCGGATGGCGGCGGGGCCGGAAGCGCGGTGAGACACCGCTGAACGCGGACAGGAACCGCTGCGCCCCACCAGCGGAGCGGACGCCTTTCATCGCACGTTCACGCTGCCGGGTGGGCTGGTGGCTGTTCTCCGCCCGGTTGTTCAGCCCCTTGTGCGAGCGGTGCTCGACCGAGGGCATGACCTCGCGGTGAGCGGCGCCGTAGGAGCGGAGCTTGTCTGTGACGACCACCTGCGGCACCGTACGGGTCGTCTCCACCGAACGACGGAAGAATCGCCTGGCCGCGGTCTTGTCCCGCCGGTTCTGTACGAGGATGTCCAGCACCATGCCGTCCTGGTCGACATCTCGGCAGAGGTACTTCTGCTCGCCGTTGATCTTGAGGAAGACCTCGTCCAGGTGCTACTTGTCACCAGGTCGGGGCCGGCGGCGGCGCAGCGAGTTGGCGTACTGCTGACCGAACTTCAGGCACCAGCGGCGGATGGTCTCGTAGGAGACACGCCGCGCTCGAAGCATCAGCTCCTCGACTTCACGGAAGCTGAGCGGGAACCGGAAGTACAGCCACACGCAGTGAGAGATCACCTCGACCGGGTGCCGGTGACCCCTGTACGACGGCGACACGCTCCCCACGGACTCCCCCTCCACCACGATCAACCCGAAGCTCATCCCACCCGCTCAGCCAACGTGACAGCACCTCCCGGATCGATCGCGTCCAGTTCATCTTCATCCCGGCGCGCTTCGGTCATCGCGCCGGCCGACGAGGGGACTGCGCCCGCGTGACCATCGTCGCCCCGTTCACACGCCTCACGCCCCATTCGGCTTTGTCTATCGTGGTGTCATGCGAGCGTCGGATGGTTCGGTTGAGTGGCTTGAGGACTTCATCACCGTGTGGCACGGACCACGTCAACCGAGCTACGGCCTGACCGAGACGGAACTACCCGAGTTCCTCCCAGTGCCGCTCCAACGCCTGTATCGTCATGCCGGGCGCTGGCCCGGCCCGAATCCGGAGGAGCACTTGCCGGACTCGCCCGGGATCTTCCAACAACAAGATGTGCTCGTACGCGCCGAGGCTCTGAGCCTTCACGATGGAACGGTCGAGTTCCTCAGCGAGAACCAGGACAGCTGGACATGTCGTGTCACAGCTGCCGGTCCAGCGGCACCCGTCGTGCTGAGCAACGCCCACTGGATGTGGGACGACGACTCGGAAGACGAGTACACCCCGCTGACGCCGTCTCTCGAACAGTTCCTTACGAGCTTCGTGCTCCAGGAAACGGTCTTCGGATGCCGCAACCTCGCCACCACTGGCGAGCTGGCGGCCCTGCCCAACCGGTCGATCCCGCTCTGGCTGGACGGCTGGTACGTCTTCGAAGAACCCAGCCACAGCTTCTGGACTGTAGGCTCCGCGCTCGTCGCCGACATCAGTGGAACCCGCTGGGTTGGCTGGAACGGTCCAGACACGCCCTCAGCTGAGCTCGGAAAGCTGCAAATGATCCGAAGCTAGTGTTCCGCGCCAATCGGCGCCGTCTCTCTTTCAGGCGTAATTGCGCACACTCGCCTAGATCCCCGCCCGCGTACGCGAGCCCTCAGGTTCACCCATCTGGGCCATCGGGTCCTGGTCGGGCCGACGACGGGCCCGACCCGGATCAGGACCCGGATCAGGACCAGGACCCGGACCAGGGCCCGGGCCCGGGCCACCCAGTGCTTCGTTGATTCCAATGTGGTCAGAGCGTTGACCGATAGTTGGCCCTCAGTCGCTGGATCGAGACACCGCCCTCCTTCAGTCGCGACAGGACCTGATCTCGTACCTTCAAATCAATTTGGTAACACCGGCTTTGGGTGGAGAACGCGTCCTCTAATACGGAAGGAAGACAGCAGAAGGGGAATCTTGTGGCAGCTGCGATCATCGCCGTGCTGGGCACCCTGCTCGGTGCTCTTGTGGCGGGTGCTATGCAGCACCTCATCACTCTCTCCGCCCGCCGTGATCGTGATCGGCAAGCGCTGGCCGCTGCAGTAGCCAGCCTGCTCGGTGCCGCGACAGACTATCGCCGCCACCAGTACCTGAAACATGTCGTCCGCGGGACGGGCGAGGCGGAAAGTCTGGAGCTGAAGGCGGGCCGGTTCGAGGCACAGTGCGGAGTGACCAAGGCTGTGACCGCGCTCACCCTCGCGACCGACAACGCAACGCTCCTACGCTTGGCGACTGCTCTGGTTGACACGTCTAGTGAGATCAAAAACCACGCACACGACGATCGTCCAGCCATCGACGGCTCGGAAGACCGAGCCCGCCGGGCACACGAAGCCTTCCAATCAGCAGCCGCCCAACACTTGAGGCAGTTCCGGCGTTGAGTCCTCCTCCCTGGGCAAGGGCAACCCGCAGGGTGCGAGAAACACAGGTATCTCCGCCGTTCTGCCGAGTCTCGACACTTCGCGGGGGCCGCCCCTTCGAGACCGCCTTTTCGTAGTGCCCGATACGGTCGAAATCCGAGCTGGCCAACAAGAACTCGACGTGGCCAAGTGCCGATTGTGACCGCTCGCGGATCGATCCCGGAGTCCTCGCAGGTCACGGCGCTTCTGCTCATCGCAGTTGGCGGGTCCTGTTCACGGGTGTCCCGTCTCAGATGATCTGGCCTGAGGAGAGGGCTCTGACCTGGGGAGACCAGATCGATTGAGACGCGCGTCCGGCGGAAATCTCAATCGATCGGGTCCCGGAGGGGCGGATGCCAGGAGCCGTCTCAGTTGACCTGGTTCGTCTCTGGCGTTTCAAACTGATACCACGCCTGGTTGGCCAGCCATGACTGGTAGTTCTTGAAGATCACGGCGAGGCCATCGGGTTGCTCGCGTAGGTCGAAGTACTCGCGCAGAAGCCGGTAGAGAGTAGTGACGGCGTCGGACTCGGCGTGTGGAGTGATCGGATGGATCCAGCCGCCGGGGGCGAGGTGGCGGATCAGCACGGGCCAGGTGAGGTCGTGACCGTGGTCCAGGCGGACGACGAGCCACTCCTGGAAGCCCGTGAGCATGTTCCAGGAGGTGCCGGCGTCCAGGCCGAGGATGAAGGCGGTGTTTGCGGCGAAGGAGTCGTCCAGGCCGTGCCGGGTCGGGTCTCTTTGCAGGGCGGTCAGGAGCGCTCGATAGTGTTTGAACACGTTGCTCTGGAAGGTCTGCCGGGTGAGAGCGAGGATGTTCCCCGCAGTTCGATCCGGGTGGCTGGCAAGGGTGGACGGGCTGTTGGCCGGGTGGTCGGACATGTAGCGGTGGACGGTGGCGAATCCGACGGTGATGTCGCATTCGTCGAGCAGCCGTTCCCAGGCCTGCATGACCGTTGGAGGCTGGCCGCCGTGCTTGGCCGCGTGGTCGTTGATGATCGTGTCGATGGCTGCTTGGGCGCGTTCTCTGGTGGGGCTCTTGACGGCGGCGCGCTTCTTGCGTGGTGGCGGCGTGAGAGAGTCGAGGGCTTGGAGGATGATGCGCCGGCTGACGCGGTGTCGCTCCGCCAGGCGCTGGACCGGCAGTTCGGGGTTGACTGTCGAGTCCTCGCGGATCGCCGCGAAGAGTGCGGGCTTGTCCGCCTCGGTCGTGACGTGTCGTTTGGGCTTGGCCGGTGTCTTCTTCCGCGGGGCGAGGTCGGCCAGCGTTCGCTCCAGCACGTCCTGTTGGCGCCCGGTGAGTTCGGCGAGCCGGTCGGCTCGAAGCCGTCGTCGAGGGCTGAAGTCCGGTGGCCCGGCGAGGTAGCCCCGTAGGTAGCTGGGCTTGAGATGGTTGGCCAGGGCCAGGCGGCGGACGAAGGAGTCGGTGCTCTCTCCGGCTTTTGGACGCGGGCGGTTGGGCAGCAGGCGGAGGCGGCCTTCGTCGCTGCCGGGGGCACTCACGAGGCGGGCTTGGTCTTGCGGGTCTGGGCCGCGCGGTCGAGCTTCACCTTCTGCAGCGAGGCGCGGGTGATCTTCTCGGTGCCGTCCAGGATGGCGTCGATGGCGGCGCCGCGGATGAGGTGGGACAGCGATCCGATCATGCCGCCGGTGCGGTCGTGCAGGTAGTGGGAGAGCCCTTCCAGGGTGCCAGGCCGGTGATCGTGCAGCCGCAGGGCCTGTTCGAGGGTGCTGACCAGGCCGGTCCATTCGTCGGTGCAGGGGAAGGGGACGGTTTCGATGGCGCTGAACCGTCCGGCGATCTGGCGGCCCCGGGTTCCGGCGAACAGTCCGTTCTCCTCCAGATCGATCCCCGCGTAGACGAACGTGGCGGGGATGCGCTCGGAGAAGTACTTCAGGGTGTCGGAGACCTCGGCGCCATTGCGGGTGGCGAGGGAGAGGTTGTGCAGTTCGTCGACGCAAACGACGGTGACCCGGGCGTCGATGAGGACGCCGCAGACGGCCTCGATGACGTCGGTGATGTTGGCGCGCGTGGTGACGGGCAGGCCCAGGAAGCGGGCGAACTCGACAGCGAGCATGCGTGAGGTCGCGGCGGGCGGAACAGTGACATAGACCACCGGAATCCGGCCGTCGGCCCCCGGGTGTCGGCGCCGGTCGATGGTCTCGACGGTTTTGCCGAACTGGGTGAGCGCGGTGGTCTTGCCCGTGCCGGCCGGGCCAGACAGGATCAGGCCGCGGCGCGCGCTGATCGCATGCCGGTTGAGCAATGTCAGGCGCGCCTGCCGGTGTGGACGACCGTGCGCAAGGTGGAGGTCGCGGCCACCGTCAGTCGGGTGTGGTAATCGAGCCGGCCGTCGTCGTAGTCGAGCCGCTCGTCCTGGTCCATGGCGTCCCGGACGCTGTCGGGCAGCAGGACGGGCGGGGCCGGATCCTGCCGCGTGAACTCCCGCCAGCCTTCCAGGGTGGTGAGGTAGCGCTGCAGTTCCTCCCGGTCCAGAGCCGTGCGCCATCCACGCTGCCGGTCCGGGCCCTGTTCGGTAGCGGTCACCATCGTTTGTCGGCCTCCTTGAAGGGATCGAACACGCCGAGCGGGATGACCTTCGCGATCGGCCCGTCCTGCGTGCCGTCCCTTTCCTCGTCATCGTGGGGCAGCGGATCGTCTGTGCGGGCCGGTGGTGTTCCGGGCTTGGGCAGCCTCGGCCCGGGGACCTCAGCGGCGGCCCGGGTCCGGGCGGCGACACGCTGGTCGCGTCGGGACGGACGAGGCGTCCGGGAGCCTTTCCCGCTGCCGGGCCCCTGCCCGGCTTTGGTCAGGAGTTCGGTGACGGCCTGGGCGATCTGCTCTTCCGTGGGGTCGCTCTCGCCCTGCCGACGCAGGTCGGCCGCAGCGTGGTTCCAGGCCAGGTCCCCGAAAGGCTGCGGGACGCTGCCCAGGTGCTTCCAGGGGACCGGGATCCAGCCGCCTTCCCAGTGGTTGCGGACCCAGACCCAGTTGGCGTCGTAGGGGTCGCGGTGGATCTCCCACAGGTCCCGTTTGCGGGTGACTCCGGAGGGCTGGCGTCGAAAGGGGCCCAGCTCCGCGTTGTCGTAGACGCGGTGGTTGATCTTGATGCCGTAGGAGTTGACGGCCCGCCAGGTAGCGGGCAGGAGTTCGACGTAGTCGTCCGCGCCCAGGGCGAGGGGGACGTAGCCGGCGCTCTCGATCAGGCTGGCGTGCTTCTCGTTCGGGGTGAAGGTGCGGCCGGGGCTGCCGGGGTCCCTGAGCCCGTCGTGGCGCCGATTCTGCCACTTGGCGACGAGCCATTCGTTCAGGAATTCCTGGATTTCCAGCATCGACCACAGCGGCTCGTCCTCGACGTTGCGCCCGCCGTGCTCGGCCGTGCGGCCCAGGTAGCCGGATAGGAACTGGCAGAACATCGTGGCAACGGATTCAAGCGTGCGTTCGATGTGGGGCTTCTCTGCAGGCGAGCGGGGGTGGCAGGGCTGGAAGGTGATCTCCAGGGCTCGGCAGGCGTTGCGGAAGTTCTCCGAGATGAACGCCTTGCCCCGGTCGCAGACGATGGTCTCGGGGATGATGACCGGCCGGGCCGCCGCATGCTCCAGGCGTTCGTCCAGGAACAGCAGTCTGCGGTGCGGCAGTACCGACCGGGACATCTTGAGGGCGTCGATCCATCCGGGCCGCATCGGCTCCAGGGTCAGAGCGCGGGCCAGCAGCAGCGAGGCGTCCACCGATTTGGTGGTCGGCCGGATGACCGCGGCGGCGATGGTGCGGGTGGCGACGTCGACGAGGCCGCAGAGCTCCACCCGGCCGGGCATCCCCTCATCGAGCCGGACCAGCACGTCCAGCGGGGTGGAGTCGATCTGCATCAGCTCGCCTGGCGCCGCGACCTGCTCGTAGCGAAACGGGCCCTCGGGCTGGTCAGCCAGGGACCGGCGCGTGCGGGCCGAGCCGGTCACGTGGACGCCGCCGGACAACTTCGCGAAGAGCCGGTAGAACGTCGCCCGCGACGGCATCTCCACCACGTCCTTGCCATGCTCGGCCGCCAGGATCTGCTCGGTCCGCCAGCGCGCGTACTCGATCGTCCGGGTGGAAGCGTCCACGCTCTCGGCGATGGCCTGGCGGATAGCCGACACGACGCTCGGGTCGGCCCGGCCCAGCAGCGACGCGTGCGGGGCGAGCCTGTGGTCCACCACCGCTTCGACGCCGCCGGCCTCGTAACGCTGCCGCTTGCGCTTGACCGTCCGCGCGCTGATCTCCTCACCCAGCGCGGCCAGTTCGGCCGCCTTGCTCCGCTCGCGCTCCGCCAGCGAACGAACGGCCGGATCGTACTCGGGACGGGGCCTCGTCCCGGCCGGGGCATCCGGTGACAGACCGGTCAGGACCTCGACCAGGTGCCGCTGCCACCACAATGCACGATCCGCCACCTCCGTCGGCAGATGCCCCAGCAACGCGGCCGAACCCAGAGCGGCCCGCTCACCGGCGCCAAGGACGGCGAAGTCCTCGGCGGCCTGAAGTTGGGCCTGGTCCACCAGCATGCCGGCGCCGTGAACGTCGGCGAGCCGAACCCGCATCCCGGTCAGCCCGACCACCGTGTAGGTGTGCTCCTCGAACCTGACACGATCGCCCAGCCGCAGCCGCAGCCGCAGCCGCAGCCGCAGCCGTCCCGGACGCGCAGACCTCACGATCGCCCCCCGGCCGCCAGTCGGACGGCCGTGGCCGCGCCAAGCGGAGCCGAGACCAGGTCCGCCACCAGCTCGTGCATCCAGAGCAGGTGATAGAGCACCGGCAGCACCGCCAGCCGGTCCCCAACCCGCTCGGCGCCCGCAACAAGCAACTGCGGTTCAGCGAACACCTCCCGCAGCTGGACCGCTATAGGCGCCCGGTGGCAGCGCGGATGCCTATAGCGCGCCAGCCAGCGCAGATTCGCCCGGAACGGCTGATCCAGGTCACCGACCAGCCGAAACCTCCAGCCCGCCGTCTCGCAGACCCGCGCGGTGAACGCGAAGACCTCGGCGGCTTCCTCATCGACCAGGCTCTCAGGCCGGACATCGACGACCACACCGGTGCCATCGGCGAGCCTCACGAAGTAGTCCGGGGTGTGCTCGCGGTTGCGCGCCCCGTCCTTCCAGACCAGGCGGAAGGGCTGGGAGGCCAAGGCGGTGACGGCGGGGTCGAAGTCCAGAGCCATGACGGCATCCCGCTCAACCCACGACTCGTAGCCCACCAGGGAGCGCGACGTCGCCGCCCAGTACTCGCCCGTGAAGTTCTTCTGCCCCTTGAACGCAGTGAACTTCCGAGCGGGCGAGGCACGTTCAAAACGTTCGCCCCAGTGCAGTGCCAGTGTACCGAGCCGCTCGGAGCCGTCGGCCCCGACGAAACCGACCTGGATATCCGAGAGCCACTCCCAGGCCGGAACGGCCTCCGCCGGCTCACCCACGAGCACCTCCCCGCCTCCATCACCCCGGCAGTGCGAGAGTGGAGCATCCGCGGATCATCGTGGCTCAGAACCGGATTGCGTCACACGAACGGGTGACAGTCCGTCTCAAACAATCTGGTCGATGCAGCCCAGCATGGGTGGGTCAGTGGCACAGCATCTGCTGGGCCAGGGCCAGCGTGACCTTGATGTCGTCGCTCCACGAGCAGACCTCCAGCCACGACAGATAGCCCGCCTCGGCAAAGACCAGGACTTCGCCGGGGCAATCGCCGTTCCCCGTGTAGATCTGTGCTTCTGCTGCTACCACCGTGCTCGACCCGGAGGGCGCTGGCCGGACCGATGCCGTGTCGAGCTCGAAGTAGGCGGTGCCACATCCACAGGTACAGCGCCCTCGAACGCGGAGGTGGGGTATTTGATCGCGGAGCGCCAGGTGGACGGGATCGTCGCTGCTGAGAAGGACGTCGAGAACGTCAGCCACGTCAGCGGGAAGGGCCTCTGCCATGCCAGCACCGTATCTGACCCGACCTGCCCTGCCGGACCAGATCAATTGAGACGCCAAGCGAATCGAACCAGGTCATTTGAGACCGGGACCAGGCCCACCGAGACGGGACACTTCTGCTCATCGCAGTTGGCGGGTCCTGTTCACGGGAGCTGGCGGATCCGGGACCCGAACGGGGCTCTCCACAGCTGTCCTGTCGCAGCGCAATTGGCGGGAGCCACGAGGCTGACCTGCCCTGTTGCCATGCCGTTTGAGAATCTCGGGCTCTCCGTTCCCAACCGACATGGCAGTCGCGGAAAAGGCTCCGTCCTCAGCAGAGCTTGCCGGTGTACCAAGCGTTGCGGATCTGCGAAGTGGTACCGAGTTGAGTAATGCCGGGGCGGACACAGTGCGTGGTGTCCCACTCATTGATCCGGTCGATCTTGATCTGGATGGTGGAACCGTCAGTGGTGCAGTGGTTGTAGAAGGCCAGGTGTTTCTTGGTGAAATACCCACAAGGATCCGCTGCAGGGGCTGCCGCAACCGCGGGCGCAGCCATCGGAGCGGCAATACCCAGCAGAAGCGTGGTCAGGGCGAGAGGAAGCAGTCGTCGTGTGCTCACGAGGAGAAAGTGCCCATATAGCGAAAAACGCTAACCAAAGGCCCCGACTTGGCCGAATCGCGGCTGGTCGTGAGGAATCCCGCCGCACGTTTTCCCTCGCCGCTCCGTACGCGGTCGTCCAGAGCTGGCAGGGCCACCTCGCCTCCGTTCCGGCGGTCGACGCGTTCGTCGCCTCCGGTTACGACGCCCGCGAGTTCATCGACATGGCGGAGCTCCGCGGGCGGCGTCGGTGCCCGCACAGCAGCCGTACGCGGTCCGCTTCTCCGCCCCCGGCCGCGAAGGTCCTCGACAACCTGCCCGAGCACGTCGAAGACATGGTCTGGGACGTCCTGGACGCCGCCGGCGGCCCGTGGGGCTTTCGGCAGTGGAACGGCGGAGGACCCCGAGGGCGAGGACGTCCGCCACGTCTCCGTCGGCCGACTGTCCCCCACCTACTGAGGTACAGGTCCCTGCGCCGACTGTCCGTCCTCACCATCACCTGGCTCGGATAGCCACCCGGTGACAACGACCTGCCCCGGCATCGCAACTGCCGGGGTCGCGGCCCATTCCACTCGCTCGCGCTCAGTCCTCAGTGCGGGTGCACAGGTGGCCCGCCGGACACGCCTCGCACCCCTTCTCGTCGACAGCGCCGGACTCCAGCGCCGCGGCGAGCAGCTTCTTGGCGTGCGCAGTGCCATTCACTCCCTCGTGCTGGCCGAACTTCTTGGGGTCGGGCTCCTGCAACTGGGACCGGCACATTCGCAGATACATCACGGCCCCGGCAATCTCAGCGGGCAGATCCTCCCAGATGCCATCCGGGATACACGTCTTCGCGGTGACCGCGTCTGGGTCTCCCTGGAACCGCCAGAGCCCTCCGGGTTCCCCGGGTTTCTGGGCAACCACGCGGATGACGGCGATGTCGTGGTCGTTGTCCGTGTCCAGGAGCAGCATTCCCGCCGCATGCAGGTTGTGGAGCGACTCGCGAAGGTCACCATCCTGAAAACCGAACCTCGCCGCAGCCTCTGCGAGGGGTAGGAGCGTGCCCTTCTCGCCGTCCCCGAAGACCGGCAGCCGGCCGGTGTCGATCAGATCATCCAGATACAGGGCTGCCTTCGGCACCTTGTTGCCGTACAGAGGGCCGAGCCGAACCAACCGTTTCATCAAGGCGAGGGCCTCATCGCTGACCCGCGGATCGTCGATCCGGTCAGGGTTCATGCCAGCGGTCACCCGAATCCACTCCTCGTAACCCTCACCAGGCGGCTGGAGCTCCTGGAGGGTGTACTGACGTGGCACACGTGGCCGACGCGCCTTGCCCGGCTTCTTCCTACCCATCACGACTCCTCGTCTGATGCCTGTACGCGGATGCATCAACACAACGGTCAGGAGCACGTCGAGGTGCTGCGCCATCCGGCTGTGCTCCATGCGGTCCTCACCGGCGGCCGCAGGGGCGGTCAGCACCGAGCTGGACCTCGCGCAGGAACTCACGGCAGTCCGGCAGGCCCTCCACCCGCCGGCCTTCCTCCGCCGACGCCCGCCGGCCTTCCTCAGCCGACCACCTGAAGCCGCACAGCGAGGCAGGCAGGTCCGTGAAGTCGTCTCCGGTGGCGTGGGAACGTAGCCCGGAACGTTCCATGTGACCGTCGTCCCGCCGTCGTAGGGGGCGCCCTCCGACCATTCGTAGACGTCCTCGGTAGTGGTGCAGCGCAGCCGGAGGTCGGGGCCCTCCCAGCGGGTGCCCCGCCGAGCCCTGGCTCCGGCGTCGACGGCGTCGGCCAGGCGCTCGAAGGACAGGTCATAGTCGTCCATGTGCTCCCAACTGCCCGGCTCCTGCTTACGGACCAGCGAGCGGAACTCCAGCAGCAAGCGTCCCAAGGGGAGCGCCGCTGTCATCCGGCAGCTCGACGACCTCGCGGGCGGCATCGTCACCCCGGTGACCGTGAGGCGTGGACTGATGGCCCGCAGCCGGGCGAGCTCGGGTGGCAGCAGGACCGGGTTGCGGTCGAAGGCCCTCGCTGCGGAGCAGCCGGTCACGGGTGCGGGCCTGCACACGGCGTCCCCTGCGGTTCGCGGAGAACGTTCCGTTCACCGCCGGGCACGCGGTGGATGCGATGGACTGGAGGAACGCGGACTGGCCGGTGGCTCACGCGGCCGTGATCGCCTGGCACGCGGTGAAGGCGGGGGAGCCGCTCACGGTCCTGTCGCTGGAGCCCGACCTGTACGCGGGTACCGGCATTGCCGGAGTAGAGGACGGCGATTCGCTGCATCGTCGGGCCAGGCAGACGCTTCGGTTCCATCAGCATGACGATGTTGCCGAACGGGTCGGGGTGATTCAGCACAATGGGGGTGAGGGCGAAGTCCACCGCGGTCTGGACGGGTGGCATCAGTTCGCCGCCGGGCCGCGGTACAGGCGGCCTCCAGCCCGGGGCGATCGGTACCTGACCGCTGGGGGGCGGCCTCGCACCGGATGCCTCACCTGACCCCGGTGGTTCGGGCTGCGGGCCGCAGGAGCGCCGGGCCGGTAGGCCATGGCCGCTGCCTGCTGGCACCCGGCATGATTGCGGACATGATCACTGTTCATCTGAAGTACGAGATCGACGCCGACAAGCTTGAGGATTTCGAAGAATACGGCCGCCGCTGGGTCCGGCTCGTCAACCGTTTCGGCGGGACTCACCACGGCTACTTCCTGCCGAGTGAGGGCGACAGCGACATCGCCTACGCCCTCTTCTCGTTTCCCAGCCTGGCCGCATACGAGCAGTATCGCGCGGACAGCATGTCCGACCCGGAGTGCCAGGAGGCGTTCCAGTTGGCTCGTGACACCCGCTGCATCAGGCGGTACGAGCGCCGCTTCCTCCGGCCACTCGATGGCCCGGCCTAAGGGCTGTCCCGCCAGGAATTGCGGGACAGCCCTTAGGCCGCAGGCGTACACCGAACGCCGGCTTGAGTGCGCGACCCGAGTCCTGCTCCACCGCCTCACCTACCACGTCGACGACCAGGTCCTCGCCCTCGGCCCCTGCCCCGACCTCGACCCCGAAGACGAACACCGACTTCAGTGGTGGGAGGAACTGACCACCGAGCTCCGCCACTGGTAACCGCACTTCCAGCAGACGCCTGCCGGGCCGGACGTACTCGGCGACGACAGCGTCGAGCCGATGTCGCGGCGGATGTACGAGGCACTCGCGCCCGTGGTCGACCAGATCCAGAAGAACGCCCCGCTCACCAGAGAAGCTCCGCCATCTCGAAGTGGCTGGTCAGCGGGGTGGCGTGACCTCGTTTCGGGGGCTCGTGCTGGTTGTGGTCGGCAGTCTGTGTTGTAGATCGTCCGGTGGGGTGGTTCTGCCGATGAGTTCGCCGTCCTCGAACGGTCTACCCAGCGACACGACCGTTCTCGACAGGAGTGCCATGTCCACCATCCAGCCAGTGATCGTGACTGCCGACCAGGATGTCCTGCTCGGCTTCTATACGAAATTGTTCGGCGCTGAGGAGATCTTCCGGGTACCGACGGAAGGCCCGGCCTTCTACCTCGGCTTGCGCATCGGCGACACCGACCTCGGGCTGGTGGCCAAGGCGGACCCGGGGACCGGGGCGGCACCGCGGATCCTGCTCAGCATCGGTGTCGACGACGTCGACGAGACGCTCGGCCGGGTGGCGGCGCTGGGCGGCTCGGTCCGCAGCGGCCCCAACGACATGCCGTGGGGACAGCGCGTCGCCCACATCCAGGACCCCGACGGCAACCCGGTGAACCTCACTCAGCCGATCCCGGCCCTGTGACGCTGTTCCGGGGGCATGCACTGCTCGCGGGCTACCTGCGGTAGAGATCAACTGACGGTAGTGGCCTCGATGTTCGTCAGGACGAGCAGTGCGCGAAACAGGTGGGTGACGCGGGCGGGTTCAGTACGGAGCTTGGTGAGGATCCGCCAGTTCGTCCGTACCGGGAGGTCACCCACCGGCCGGGCCTGGTGGGGGAGCCGGGATCGTGACGGCTCTGGCACCCTGCCCCGGCTCCAGCGCGGCGAGCCCTGGTACGAGGTCGGCGTCGACGAACCGGGCCGACGCCGTTACTGAGGTGAGGCGCTGGTGTCGCCTGCCCTGTTCCGGTGGACCGTGGGGGTGGCGGGGGAAGGTTGTGCCTGGGGGCCGGCGGGTGTGGCTGCCAGGCTGGCAAGGACTTTGAGCCGGTCTTCGTCGGGGGAGCCCGGTTGGGCGGTGTAGATGGTCAGGGAGTGCGCCTCTCGGGTGGACAGGGGCAGGTCCAGCGGCTGGTAGGTGAGTTCCAGTGGGCCGGCGTCGGGATGGTTGAAGGATTTGACGCCGCCGTGGTGGATGCGGACGTCGTGGGCGGCCCAGCGGGTGCGGAACTCGGTGCTCAGGGTGGACAGCTCTCCGATGAGTTCCCGCAGTGCCTTGTCGTTCGGGTAGCGGCCGGCCTCGGCGCGCAGCAAGGCAGCGGTGATGGTGACGGCCTGGTCCCAGTTGGCTACGAAGTCCTGCGCGCCCGGGTCGAGGAAGTAGTAGCGGGCGAAGTTGGGACGGCCGCGGTCGTCGGCGGTGTCGCTGTCGAACATGGGTGACAGGACTGCACGGGCGAGTGCGTTGGTGGCGACGATGTCGAGGCGTCCGTTGGTGACGAAGGCCGCGGACAGGGTCATGGAGTCGAGCAGCCATTGCACGCGGGGCGGGAGGTCGACGGCCTTGCGGCGCCGGGGTGCGCGGTCGGCCGGCTGGGCGGCGCGGGCGAGGTCGAAAAGGTAGGTGCGTTCGTCGTCGTCGAGGTGGAGTGCGCGGGCGACCGCGTCGAGGACGTCTTCGGACACCCCGTTGATGTGGCCCTTTTCCAGGCGGGTGTACCACTCGGTGCTGACGCCGGCGAGAACGGCGACTTCCTCCCGCCGCAGGCCGGGAACGCGGCGCCGGCCGCTGGTGGGCAGCCCGGCCTGCTCCGGTGTGATCCTGGCGCGTCGGCCGGCGAGGAAATCCCGGATGTCGGAGCGGTTGTCGGGTCGCTTGTCCATGCCTTTCACGGTAGGCGTGTTCCGCCGGGAAGGGAGGTGGAGCTTGTACCCCCTATAACTGCGACCTTCCTGACCTGCGTGAATACCGGTTCTCTGGGATGGACAACCCGCAGTGAACACCTCTTGGAGCCCCACCATGCAAGGAGCGACCCTCCACGCCCCCGTCGACGAACACGTTGAGGAACGACCACCTGCCTCCCGCCGGCTTCCCGTCGTGGTCTACGTACTGGCCTTGGGGACGTTCCTGATGGGCACGACCGAGTTCGTCGTGGCGGGTCTGTTGCCGGAGATCGCGGGCGACCTGCAGGTGGGCGTGGCCCGTGCCGGCCTGGCGATCACCGTGTTCGCGGTCGGGATGATCATCGGAGCGCCGCTGATGTCGATGCTGACGCTGCGGCTGCCCGCCCGGTGGACGCTGGTGCTGGCCCTGGGCGTCTTCGCCGCAGGACACGTGATCGCCGCCGTCGGTGACGGCTTCGGGCTGCTGCTCACCGCCCGGTTCCTGACCGCGCTGGCGACCGGGGCGTTCTGGGCGGTGGCGAACGTCGTGGCCACCAGGGCGGCCGGCCCGGCCGCGAGCTCGCGCGCCGTGGGCGTGGTCGGTTCCGGAGCCATGCTCGCCAACGTCGTCGGAGTGCCGCTCGGCGCGTTCGCCGGACAGCTGATGGGCTGGCGCGGACCGTTCTGGATACTGGCCGTCCTGGCCGTGGCCGCGATGGCGCTGATCGCGCGCTCGGTCCCGAACGAGCCCCGCGGCGGACAGACGGTGTCGATCCGGTCGGAACTCTCCGCGCTGCGCTCGGGCCGGCTCTGGCTGGTCCTTGCCGCCTGCGCCACCACAAGCGCCGGCGTGCTCGGTACGTACACCTACATCGCGCCGCTGCTGACCGACCGGGCGGGAATCGCTCCGGGTCTCGTGCCGCTCGTCCTCGTCGGATTCGGTGCCGGCGCTCTGGCGGGCTTCCTCGTCGGCGGCCGCGCCGGCGACGTCCGCCCGTACGCGACCACCATCATCGCCGCGGCGTCGACCACCGTGGCCCTGCTGGCGCTCGGTCTGCTCTCGGGCTTCGCCGTCCCGACGGTGGTGCTGGTCGCCCTGCTCGGGCTGGTCGGATTCCTCGGCACTCCGGTCCTGATCGCCCTCGGCGTCCGCTTCGCGGGCAAGGCCCCCACCTTGGGCTCGGCCCTGACCGTGTCGGCATTCAACCTCGGTACCGCGGTCGGCTCCTGGATCGCCGGGCAGGCCCTCGACTCGCCCTTCCAGGCCGCCGGGCCGGCCATGGTCGGTGCCGCCATGGCCGCTCTGGCACTCATCCCCACGATCACCATCGCGCTCATCCAGGGGCGTCGCAGCCGCCCCGCCCTCGGCTAGGGCACCGGCTGCGAGACCGCAGGACGGCACCACAACGCCATACCGGAATATCTCCACTTATTCCGCAGGAAATTATGACTTCCTGATCACACACAGACACCCGAGGCGTCGGGAACACGGAACAAGGAGAACCACCATGCGTGGAGTAGTCATGCACACCGCCCGAGACGTACGGGTCGAGGAGCGAGAGAACCCGAAGATCATCGAACCCACCGACGCGATCGTAAAGGTGACCGCGGCCTGCGTCTGCGGATCCGACCTGTGGCCGTACCGCGGGGTCGAGCCCGTCGACCACACGCCCATGGGCCACGAATACGTCGGCGTGGTCACCGAGATCGGCGAACACGTGAAGAACACCGCGGTCGGTGACTTCGTCGTCGGCTCGTTCTTCGCCTCGGACAACACCTGCGAGATCTGCCGGGCCGGCTACCAGTCGCGGTGCGCCCATGCCGAGTACGTCGGCGCGGGCGGGGCGCAGGCGGAGTACCTGCGGGTGCCGCTGGCCGACGGCACTCTCGTCGCCACCCCCGGAATGCCGGACGACGACCTGATCCCCTCCCTGCTGGCCGCCTCCGATGTACTGGGAACGGGCTGGTTCGGCGCCGTGGCCGCCGAGGCCGGGCCTGGCAAGACCGTGGCCGTGGTCGGCGACGGAGCCGTGGGCCTGCTCGCCGTCCTGGCCGCGAAGCATCTGGGCGCGGAACGGATCATCGCGATGTCGCGGCACGCGTCGCGGCAGAAGCTCGCCCGCGAGTTCGGCGCGACCGACATCGTCGCCGAGCGCGGCGACGAGGGCGTGGCCAGGATCAAGGAGCTCACCGGCGGATACGGCGCCCACAGCGTGATCGAGGCCGTCGGCACCCAGGAATCGATGATGCAGGCCATCCGCTCCACCCGCCCCGGCGGACACGTGGGATACGTGGGTGTGGCCCACGGGGTGGAGATCCCGGGCGAGGAGCTGTTCTTCGCCGAGGTGCACCTGCACGGCGGTCCCGCCCCGGTGCGCCGGTTCCTGCCCGAGCTGATCCAGCTCATCTGGGACCGCACGATCGACCCGGGCAAGGTCTTCGACCTCACCCTCCCACTCGATCGGGCCGCCGAGGGATTCAAGGCGATGGACGAGCGCCGCGCCATCAAGACCCTGCTGAAGCCCTGACCCCCACTCGCCCCCTTCCAGCCGCCCTCTCCCGGGGCCCCGAACCCCCGGGCAGGTCGCGGAACCTCATTTTGATTTCGACAGCAGAACCCTCATGAACCCCACCTACGACTTCTCCGGACAGGCGGCCCTGGTCACCGGCGCCGCCTCCGGCATGGGCCTGGCCGCCGCCCGCGCCTTCGCCGGCTCCGGCGCCGCCGTGGTCCTGGCCGACCGCGACCACGACGCCGTCCACGAGGCTGCCGAAGAGATCACCGGCAGCGGCGGGCGGGCGATCGGTGTCGTCTGCGACGTCACCGACGAACAGCAGGCGGAAGCGGCAGTGCGGGCCGCAGTAACGGAGTTCGGTCGCCTGGACATGGCGTTCGACAACGCCGGCATCCAGGTGCCGCCGACCGACGACCGTGAAGCGGGACGGGCGGGAGCCTTCCGGGTTCGCCGCCGTCCTCGCCGAGCTGATGGCCGACCGGGCCTGGGAGCTCCCGGCCGCCGGCGGCAGTGTCCCGGACCGCACCGGAAGCCCCGGCCGCCGCGCCGGACGCTCCGCAGGCACCGGTGAAGACCCGCGAGATGGGATCGCCCGGCTTCCACCAGGCGCTCGCCGCGCATCAGACCGTGACTCCCGCACAGCCGCTGGACCCGGGAATCACTCGGGCAATGGAGCGGCAGACCAGGGCGATGCGCAAGCTGTCCCGCCGTGCGTTCCCCGAGTCCGACGTTGCTGCGGACGATGAGCCGGCCCCGATCGAGCAGGCCCGCACCCAGCGCCGCCACCAAGCCGCGGCGGCCGAGGCCGCCGCACTGCGCCGGGCCCGCGCCGGGGGTGCTGGTGCCGGTCCCCTGCTCGACCTCGTACTGGGTGAGGCCGGTCAGCTCGGTGCGGAACTCGCTGACGGCGCCGGGCGGCTGGGAGCTGGCCCAGCAGGTCGCTTCGACGTGTACGACGTTGACGAGGCGCTCGGTCCAGGTGCTGTCCATGGCGGGAAGCCGGGCTGCCCCGACCTGGCGTCAACCGTTCGGTGGAGTCCGAGCGCAGTTGGGACGCCGGACCCGAATGACACGTCGTCAGGCCCGACCTTTTCTAAGTTACCGTAAGTGCACGTATGATCACAATGAGTGATTAATGGTGGAGTGGCCTGCCCCACCGGCGGAGGGCCGCCTCACCCCGAGCCAGCACGTCGGGAGATATCAGTGACCAGTCATCGGGCTCCACAACACCCCCTCACCGGAGTGGAGACAGAGCGAAGCAGAGCTCGCGCCGTCATCGGTGCTCGTGAGCAGTGGCGGCGGGCAGGAGCCGTGGCGGGACTGTGCGCGGCACTGGCCGGCACCGCGCTGACACCCGCGACCGCCGCACCGGCCGCCGCCGGGCCGGCCACCCCGGCAACGGTACGAGGAACCGACCCGTCGTCCACCTTCGGCTTCACCGGGGCCCCGCAGACCTTCACCGTCCCCGCGAACGCGGTCGTCACCATCACCGCGGACGGTGCCGGCGGTGCCGACAACACCGGCACTCCCTGCGGCTTCACCGGGTCCGGGGGGACGGGAGCACGCGTCGTCACCACGCTGCCGGTGACCACCGTCCCGACGACCTACACCGTCAACGTCGGCGGCACCGGCAGCGCGGGTTGCAACGGGAGCGGCACCGGTGGCTACAACGGCGGCGCGCCGGGCGGCACTTCGAGCAACCCCACGGGGCAGTTCCGCAGAGGTCCCGGAGGAGGCGGGGCGTCCAGCGTCAGCACCGGCTCCAGCCTCCTCGTCGTCGCCGGCGGCGGTGGTGCAGGCGGCGGCGCCCCGTTCGCCGGCACCATCGCGGGCGGCAACGGGGGCAGCGGCGGCACACCGGACGCCACCGCCGGCACCGCCGGAGCGTTCGACAGCGGTGGTTCGCCGGGATCCGGCGGGCAAGGCGGCAGCACCACCACCATGACCGGCGGCATCGGCGGTACGCCGGCCACCCCCACCGGAGGCTGTACGCCCGCCGCGGGCAACCCGGGAGGCAGCTTCACCGGCACCACGGTGGGCACCGGCGGTACCGGCGGCAACAACACCGGTGGCAACTGCGTGGCCGCCGGGGCCGGCGGCGGCGGTGGCGGCGGGTACTACGCAGGCGGCGGAGGCGGCGCCGCCACCCCCGGCTCCAGCGGCCTCGGCCGTGCGGGTGGTGGAGGTGGCGGCGGAGGAAGCAGCCTCGCCACCGCGACGGGCACCGGGACGAGCTACACGGCCTCGGCGATCGGGACGGCGAACAAGAGCGGTCAGGTGATCATCTCCTACACGGTGGTCACTCCCTCCTTGACCATCGCCAAGACCCACACCGGGAAGTTCGTCCAGGGCGAGCAGGGGACCTACGCCATCACGGTCGGCAACAGCGGGCCGGGCGTCACCGACGGCAGCACGGTCACCGTGCACGACAGCCTGCCGCCGGGACTCGCCGCCCGCAGCATCAGCGGCGCCGGATGGAACTGCACCCGGAGCACCCTCACGTGCACTCGCAGCGATGTCCTGGTGGCAGGCGGCAGCTACCCGGCCATCACCCTCAAGGTCAAGATCTCCTGTGACTGCGACTCGCACCACAAGGCCACCAACACCGCCACCGTCACCGGAGGCGGCGACACCGCAACTCACACCGCCACCGACCCCACCGTCATCAAGCGCAACGGGCACTGTCACCACGGCGGGCACGACCGCAGCTAGCCGGCCTCCACCCCGGCGGCTGTCGAGGACGCCGGTCGGTGTCAGGAACGTCCCTCTCCCATCGCGGGCCTGACCCGACCGCCCGGAGCCGTGCCGGCCGCCGGGCGCGGCCTCCCGAACCCGGCCGACCGGGACTCCCCGGCCAAGTCTTGGTCGGGGAGCCTCTTCGATCAGGCGGTGTGGGGCCTTTCACATGGGGCGCCTGAGGATCAGGAGCACGCGCCAACGCCCTCGCCGGGGATGTCGAGGACGGCCAGGAACACGAGGACGTCGCCGCAATGCGCGCCGAGCTGGAACGCGTGCAGCGCGATCTGGTGGGCGAGCGGCACGGGCGGGAGCCGACGGAGACGGGCATCTGGGGGCGCGGCTGGCGGAGTGTGGCGCGCGCATCAAGGCTTCTGCAGCGGGTGCCGGCCGCTCTGGTGTCCGCCCTGGAACGGGTCGATCCGACCGGGCCGGCCGTGCCCGCGCAGGGTGGACCGTGAGGCCGATGTGCCTGTGACAGAACGAAGACGTCGCGGGGGGCGGCCTGTGACTCGGTGCGAGATACAAATACTTCCGACCGCACGCACCGCGTAATTCCTGGGGGATCACCGTGAAGTACACCCGCATCACCGCTCTCGCCGCCGTCGGTATCGCCGCCACCCTCTCGCTCACCGCCTGCAGCGGGGACGGCTCCGGGACGGACTCGTCCTCCAAGGGCGCCTCGTCCTCCTCGTCCTCGAACGACGGCTCGAAGGCGGAGGGCGGCGCCGGCTCCGGCGGCTCGGAGGCCGGCACCGCGGAGACGGGCTCCGGTGAGGACACCAAGGCAGAGGCAGCCGCGAACGCCGTGACGAAGACCGGCGGCAAGGTCACGTTCTGCAAGACGCGGGACCTCGCCATCGACGCCATGGACGCCGCACCTGACGAGGAGTCCGGCAGGATCGACATCACCATGATCAACCGGGGTTCGACCACCTGCTCGGCAACCGGCTTCGCGGGCGTCGACATCAAGGACGCCGACAACACCTCGAACCCCATCGAACGCGGCCACGCCCAGCCGCGTATCACCACCCTGAAGCCCGGCGACGCCGCTGTCTTCAACCTCTCCTACGACATCGACAACACCGGCAACAGCCTCTCGTCCCCGACCAACATCCTGGTGACGCCCCCCAACGAGACCCACACCGTCACCCTGAACTGGCCCGAAGGCGCCGGAGACATCAAGGGCGCCTACACCGACGTCGAGGTCTACCCCACACACACGACCGAGTAGACACGGTGCGCACGGCCTCCCCCGGCGGCCACGGCCTTGGTCACCCAGCGGGTGGCCGGCCCGACATCTCGCCCCTGTCCGGCGGCCGGCGAGGAGCCCGTGACCATCGGGTCAGAACATCCCGAATGCCCTGACCCCGGTTACTGCAAGGCAGCCGACACCCAGGACCCCGAAGATCCCTCGCATGACGTCCGGGGAGAACCTTGGATCGACCCCGCCACCAGGTGAGCGCTGGACCATCAGGTCATACACGCGCAGCCCGAAATTTCGATAGTCGAGCGCGACAGCCGTCGCGCCGGCACCCACGACGCCTCCCCAGACCAAGCTCAGCCAGTCACCCACGGATCGTGCCTCCTCAAGCAGATTGCTCGGATGGAGCGTCTCAGACGCGGAGCCGGGGTCTGATACTGGTGGGCTCTCGTATTCAACTGCCGCCGGTTCCCCGCGCCATCACGCTCTTGGAGCGGCGCTTGGCCCGAGGGGGGCGAAGAACGCCTCGTCGGTGTCCGAGTCCAGCGATGGCCTCACGGGCGAGCGCACCGAGGACCAGGAGCACGGCGGCCCGCTCGCCGCTCAGCACGGCCGACGCCCGGCACATGACGGCCGGGCTGCGCACCGCGATGGACGACGTCCCGCGCTCCGTCGCAGTCCTCGCCGCCCGGGCACGCCGACCAGGTTGCTGGGGGCAGCAGTGTGGTGTCCGTGGTGCAGCGCAGCATTTGCATGGGCCAGGCGGCACACGGGTGCTGCACGGGTAGCAGGCCAGCCCCGGCCCAGGCAGCACGGCCAGCTGCTGCACGCTGCTCGGGACGCGCTGCCCGCGGCCGGAGGATCCTGCTGTGCGGCCTTCGGCACGAGGGCGGGCTTGCCTTGGCGCTGCGTAACATCGCAGGTCCGCGATGTTCCTCGCGGGGCCGTGGCTGCCGCTCCCGTCTACGAGCACCGGCAGAGACGTGTCAGTGCGGCCAAGCCAGGGCGAGAATGGCCAGTCCGCAGCGGAGGCGGCCGACTGGCATCCACAACTACAAGGTGGCGTCCGCAACGACGACGTACAGCGTCACCGTCGCGAAGAAAGGCCCCGTGGCGAGATGGTCGAGCCACCCCTTCGATGCCTCATCGGATAGGTAGCCCGCAGCCACGGCGCGCTCGGTGTTGCGCTGAAGGCCAAGGACCTGGTCCGCAGCCAGAACATCACGAAAGACCGAGGTGACCGGGACAACGGTCGGTACCGCGAACCCCGCATCCAACGCGAGCCGGGCCAGTTGACGACCGATGACACCGTTGCGTACGACCTTGTCCGTCACGTGGCGGGTGTAAGCACGCGGGACCTCGATGTCGGGGTAGTCGATGGTCAACGAATCCCAGTCGGGTTCACCCATGACAAGTCTGCCGCCTGGACGCAGTACACGCCGGGCCTCGGCAAGCACCTGGGCCGGGTCCGCAGCGTGCTGGAGCACGCGGTCGGTCCGGGCACGGTCGATGCTGCCGTCCTCAAGGGGAAGCGTATGGATATCGCCCAGCCGTACCTCGACCGCGGGCAGATCTCCCGTACGCCCGCATGCTTGCTCGACCATCTCCTGGCTGGAGTCGATCCCGATCACCCTCCCGGACGGAGTGACCGCCTTGGCAAGGGCACCGAGATCTGTGCCCGGTCCGCAACCCAGATCGAGTGCGGTTTCACCGGGCCGGGCATTCAATGCGTCGAGCATGACCCCCTTATAGGAACGAGCCAGGTCCGTCGCGGCCAGTCGGTCGAGGTAGCTGAGCTCATCAGGAACCGCGCTCTCGAATACGCGCCCGGAAAGGCGGGCCATGGAGTGCGCCTCGCGTTCTAGCAACTCTCGCCCAGCGGGCGTGAGACAGACCGGGCGTTGACGGCCCTTCCCCTCCAGGGGTTTCACCAGCTGCTTAGCCTCCAGGCGGGCCAAGGCTCCATAGAGGCTCCCAGGCCCCAGACGATGCCCGGAGACCTGCTCGATGGCCGCGTTGATGGCATACCCGTGCAGCGGACCATCGGTCAGTGCGCACAGCACAAGCATCTGGGCGTCGTTGGTGCGCATGGCTTCTCCAGCTGTGGTCGGCCTCCGGGATGCATTCCCATGATGCTACACATCACGTAGTACGCGCCGCGTAGTATTCCGTAGCGGTGAAGGACGGACGCCGGCGACTGCGGCTGCGCAAGTCCCCGGCCCTTCCGGACCGGGAACTTGCAACAAGGCGACCTCTGCTGCGCGTCAAGACCCCATCTCTGCCCAGGGCACCACGCGAAAGGCCTCACAATGCGCACCGCCGATCTCTTCTACGCCTTGTACGCCCGTCGGCTGCGCCGGCAGACCGCAGCGGGCCCGCTGCCCGAGCACATCGGCCTGATCATGGACGGAAACCGCAGATGGGCCCGCCAGATGGGCATGGCCAACCCGAGCATCGGCCATCGGTACGGTGCCGAACACGTGGAGAACGTGCTGTCCTGGTGCGAGACGGCCGGCATCAAGCACGTGACGGTCTTCGTCTGCTCCACAGAGAACCTGCAGCGCCGCGGCGACAGCGAGGTGTCCTTTCTCATGCAGGTGATCGAGCAGGTGGTGGCAACCCATCTCGCTCGCCCTGACGCCCGCTGGCAAGTGCGCCTCGCAGGAACCCTCGACGCCCTGCCTGACTCCACAGCCCACGCTCTCAAGGAAGCGGTGGAGGCGACCCGCAGCTGCACCACCGGATCGCGAGTGACCCTCGCCATCGGCTACGGCGGAAGGCAGGAAGTCATCGATGCCATGCGCGAACTGCTACACGAACAGGCAGCAGCCGGAACCACCCTCGAAGACCTCGCAACACGCCTGACGATGGACGACATCACCCGCCACCTCTACACGGCAGGACAACCTGACCCGGACCTCGTCATCCGCACCAGCGGAGAACAGCGCATGTCGAACTTCCTCCTGTGGCAGAGCGCCTACTCGGAGCTGTACTTTTGCGAGGCCTACTGGCCGGCCTTCCGGGAGATCGACTTTCTGCGCGCCTTGCGCAGTTATTCGGACCGGCAGCGTCGCTATGGTGCATGAGTACGCACACAGCCTCCCCGGAGCCGGCCCGAGGTCCGACGACCACCTGCTGTTGTCGCCCGGGGTGAGCAAGCTCGTAAGTCCGGCGGTCATCTGCTGTCGGCGTACGGACTTTTCTCCCCAGTTGCGTACGGACGAACGTCCCCAGCTCTGTCCGCGGGCAGCGGCAGCACGGCAGAGGATCTCGGTTGAGATCGATGCCCCAACCGGGGACACTCGCGCGATGAGCCACAGCACATCGTCTGAACCGATCGAGCGAGGGTGGGACGAGCCCTGGTATCGGGTCCGCATGGAGGGCTTCCAGGCGTCGTTCCTGCCCAGCGACGGAGAGGACTTGGACGAGGTCTGCAACGTCGATGTCTTCGTGACTCTGAGGGACGGATCTCGTTGGACCGCGACCGTGTTCACCGTCGTGGAAGTCGAGCGTCTGATGAAACTCTGGGCAGGGACCGATGAGGCCCTCGGGGGCCGGTACTTCTGGGTCTCGGACGGCCTGATCGTCAGGGATCCCGGCATCGACAACATGACCGACGTGATCGCCGGACTGATCGAGAACGGTGAGTTCTCCGAGATCTTTCAGCGGGTGACCAGCAATTGATCCAGTGATCGGCCGCCGGGTGGTCAGGCCACGTCGTTGTGCCGTTCGATGGCCTTGAGGCGGTAGCTGGGGCCGTTGATGGAGATCACTTCGCAGTGGTGGAGGAGTCGGTCGAGGATGGCGGTGGCGAGGACCTCGTCGCCGAAGACCTGGCCCCATTCGCTGAAGGTCTTGTTCGAGGTCAGGATGATCGAGCCCTTCTCGTAGCGCTTCGAGATGACCTGGAAGACCAGGTTCGCCTCGGCTCGTTTGGCACGGGCCCGCACCACCTGCAAGGGGGAGGGCCGGGTCATACACGAACAACACACCCACAAGGTCCGCATTCCCGTGGGCATCGGGCAGGGCCGGAAGC
Source organism: Streptomyces sp. NPDC047917 (assembly GCF_043204345.1). Taxonomy (NCBI): domain Bacteria; kingdom Bacillati; phylum Actinomycetota; class Actinomycetes; order Kitasatosporales; family Streptomycetaceae; genus Streptomyces; species Streptomyces sp. NPDC047917. Next base: position 26,558 of record NZ_JBIDCA010000019.1, on the reverse strand, counting down.
TCCGTATCCGCGAACTCGGCGGCCCCGGCGAGCATGGCGGTGCCCCCAGGGACATGTACGTGACCGTGCACGTCGCCGACTGATCTGCCGCGCGGTATTTGGCCGGGGCCGGTCATGCGCACAGAGTGCCGGGCCGGGCGGCGTTGCTGATGGAGACACGGCCGTACCCCGGGCCAGAGCGCTGAGCCGGGGTACAGAGGGCCGGGTTGAAAAGCTGATCACCGGTGGTGACGCAGGCCCAGCCGGTGGACACCGTACCGGGCGGCCGCGGCCGCGGCCGGCGTTGGGGAGGGCCCAGTCCTTGGGGAGGTTGAACAGCCGCTCGCGGACCCGCGAACCGATCGCCACCGCCACCGCTGTCCCCGCCCCGTCGCCCAGCCTCCACGGTCAACGATCATGGTGGACCGCCGCCGCACCCGGCAGGATGGGCCCGTGCCGAAGAACCCCCCGGAATCGATGCAGCACCACCTGCGCCAGCGTCTGAACCGTCACGCCCGCGCACGCTGGCCCGACGTGGACGCCATCACGGTCCGCTTCCGCACAGGATTCGCCTACGTTGCAGCCGAGTTGCCCGGCGAAACGAGCCTGCCGCTGTGCCGCCTGCGCTTCACGGGTGTGCTGCATACCTGGGGCTTCGCTCTCCATACGGCCAGCAACGACAGCTACCAGGACAACATCCTGCCCAGCGGACTGTCGGCCGGATCCCCGGAAGAAGCCCTCGACTGCGCAGGCGACCTCTACCTCAACACTCTCGCGCCCGCCATCCGGGTGCCGGCAGGACTCGTCGTCCTCGTCGGCCCACCAGCCTCGGGCAAGACCAGCTTCGTCCAGGCACTGATCGCGCGCCGGCAGATCGACGCGGAAGCCGTGGTGTCCAGCGACGAGATCCGCGCGGAACTTTTCGGCACCTCACCCGCACGAGCGGAATCCGACGCGGCGGATGCACGGATCTTCGAGGAACGTGACCGCAGGATCGTCGCCAGGCTCGCCCACGGCCAGACAGCAGTCGCCGAGTCGACGAACGTCACGCCTCAGGCACGCGCACGACTCATCGCCATCGCCAGGCGCTTCGACGCCCCGGTGACCATGCTTCGATTCAACCCGGACGTCACCGACCTCCTTCAGCAGTACACCGAGCGAGGCCGCACGGACCTCACCGCCGCGGACGTCCGTGCCTACGCCGCCATCATGACCCGCAACGCCGGTGCCGACCAGCTCCGCTCCGAGGGCGCAACCACCGTCCACGATGTCCCCGGACGATGCCAAGCACCCACGCCCGCCGAAGCCGCCGCGCGCTTCTCCTTCACCTGACACATCCGACGCGTCCAGACCTTCCTACCGACACCCCTCCACGAACTTCCGCGGAGCAGCACTGGCATCCTGAGACTGTCTGGCCCTGCACCGGTGGATTCTGGTCCACCCAGGCGGGGTCGGCATCGACACCGGCACGCATACGGCGCTGCACCCGGCAGGGAGTGGAGCGGCGTACATTCAGGCGACGCGGAGCCTCTTGCGCCGTGCGAGGGCAAGCCGCTCACGGTACTTCTCGACGGCTTTGTGGTCAGGGTGGGTGGGGAAGGGTCACAGGCCCGCGCTCTTCGCGCCCACTGGTCGGTGCACCCTCGGCCCCTAAGGGCCTCCGATGCGCCGATGGGATCCACAGGTGATCGGGCGGCTGCGAGCGCTGAGTGGCAGTGGTGAACAGAGTGGCTTAGGGCAGTGGGACTGATCGTGGCACACGTGACGGGTGCTCGGCTGACTGCAGCCGCGTTGTGGCGCGCTTTCGCAGGTTGAGGACGGGGGGACGCAAGAGGGTTTTTACCGATGGGTATGACGAACGACGGGGAAGGCCCTGCCCGACGTACCGGCCCTCACCTTGCACGGTTGCATTCAGCACCCGAGGTGTCCGTGGCGCTGTGTCCGGGACGGCCTGTCCTACCTGTTAGAGAGGGCGAGGCCTTGATATGTGTCTTGACCTGCGAAAACAACTGATTCCAGGAGGTTCTGACGATCCGGCAGCCAGTTCTCAGCATCGTGCACCCAGTTCTTGAGGTCGGGGCAGGCGGATTTCAGGATCGTGATGCCCATGTCCTGAGGACCGTGAATGCTGCTGTAGGACCTGAGTAGATTGACGTCACGTACATCAGTAAGTGCCGTGGCCAGGTGCTCCGACTGCAGCGATGGATCGACGTCAGGTCGATCGACACGCCCTGGAAGCGGGGCGCGCTCGCGCAGTCGCCGGAGCAGGTGGACGAGATCGGTGCTTCGGCCCGGCAGGTGCGGCTGAACAAGATCCCGCCGAAGTCGAAACTGGGGCCTCGGAGGTCGCTGGTAGGGGTGCCGTTCACACCCTCGTTGGGGCCGCAGCCGCACTCCGGGGCATGATTCGCGACCTCTGGTCGACTGCCTCTGGACATTCGCTCACGCGCCCGCCCACGGCATCAGTGAAGTGTCTATGACCTGGTGTTTTCCCGGTAATCGCCTAGCCTGGAAGGTTCTGCTGGACACTACCGGAGGGGACATGGTGAGCAAGGAAGACACCAGGTACGACGCCAGCCACATCCAGGTGTTGGAGGGGTGGGAAGCGGTTCGGAAGCGGCCCGGGATGTACATCGGCTCGACACGTGAACACGGCCTGCGTCAGATGGTGTTCGAGCTCGCGGACCGGGCGGTGAGCGAGGTTCTGGCTGGCCGTGCCTCCTCCGTCGACATCACTCTGACGCCCGACGGAGGCGTGTGTGTCGCCGACGACGGGCCGGGCGTTCCCATCGACGAATCGGAGGGCGCTGGCGGTCCCGGGCTCGAAGCCCTGCTCACCCGAATGCAGACCGGGGCGGGTGCTGGAGGCCGCCACGATGTAACGCTCGTCTTCTGCGGCGTGGGGCCCGCTGTCGTCAATGCCCTGTCGCGCCGGATGACGGCCGAGGTGCGGCGCGAGGGAGTCCGATGGGTCCAGGAGTACGCGCGAGGCGTGGCCGCCACCCCGCTCACCGAGGCGGGGACGGCGACCGGAAGCGGGACCACCATTACCTTCTGGCCCGACACCGACATCTTCGAAGCCACGGAGTTCTCGTTCGACGGACTGGAGGAGCGCTTCAGGGAACTGGCCTTCCTGAACCGGGGCCTGGAAATCTCGCTGACCGACCGGCGCCGCCCGGATGAGTCCCGTTCGGTGCGGCTCCGCTTCCCGGGCGGGACACGGGACTTCGTCGACTTCCTCGACGGTCGTACGGTGGAGTCCGCCTCCATGGACACCATCGCCTTCGAGCGAGACGAGCCGCGTATGGCAGGGGCGATGGAGGTGGCCTTCCGCTGGTGTGGCTGCCATGAGGAGCGGGTGCGGAGCTTCGCCAACAACCTGCCCACCGTCGACGGCACACATGTGGTGGGCCTCCGCGACGGGATGACGGCCGCGGTCACCGCGTACGCGCGGGAGCAAGGGCTGCTGACAGCTACACACCCCGGCTTTGGCGCCGATCAGATCAGCGAGGGCCTGACGGCGGTTGTGTCGGTGAAGCTGGACCGTCCCGAGTTTCAGGGCTCCACTCGCGGAGTGCTGGGCAACTCCGAAGTGCACGACTGTGTCAGGCAGGCCGTCCAGGACCATCTCGGCAGGTGGCTGCGGGAAGACCCGGAGCGGGCCGCAGCCGTCATCGACCGGATAGTCCAGGGGGTCCGCCGGGACTGACCGGCAACGAACCGCCCTGCTGGTCCCGTTCCCGGGACCAGCAGGGCGTCGGCAACGTGCGGACGCTCAGTCAGGCTTCAGAAACGGCCCTACAACCGCGCGTGCGAAGTTGGGACCGTTCTCACAAATGTTCACAGATGAGAGACCGTCATCAAGAGTGCGACGAGCTACCGGAATTTTGCCTCGCGAGGCGCACTCACATGTTGCGGCGCCTCACGACGACCGCGGCGAGTCGTATGAGTGGAGCTGGTGAAGACCGCGCAGGTCAGGGGCCCGACGGTTGTCGCCGGTCGACGGGAAGCAGCGGATCGCGTGCCGGGCGGGACCGTCCCACTCCCGCCCGGCACACGGAACGTACTGGCGGGGAGAAGGCTGGTGAGGGCCTGCTGAACCGCTCGTGGGCAGGGGAGACTGCGAGTACATGCCGGCGGACGGAGGGGGCGGTGTCCGTGGCCGCGGCCGGCAGCACGGATTCGGCGCTCAGGCGGGCCGGGGTTGCGCGGAATATGACGCTGGAGGAGGCAGCCGACGCCTTGAACGCGATCACCGGGGGTGCGACGGACACGAGTCTGATGAGCGCCTGGGAGTCCGGCCGACGCCGCACAGGCAAGCGGAACCGGGCAGGTCTGTGCCAGCTGCACCGGGAACGGCCCGAGGTGCTGTTCGCCCACCAGGACGGAGCGGCCACCAGCGTGCTGGAGACCTCCGGCACAGCCGTGGTGGCCAAGGTCCTCACCCGCTGGACCGACCTGGTCGAGGCGATGGTCAGCGTTGCCGCCGGTGCCCGTGAGCAGTTGGTCGTCACCGGCAGCCGGTCGCGGGAGAAGGCGTATCCGGCGGCGACGGTGCCCGGATAGCCCCCGTCAGCGATTGTCCCTGCGCGCGGGACGGGCCGTCGCCACAGGTCGCCTCGTGACCCTGAAAGCCCCGCCATCTCTCCGAGTCGAGAGCAGGGCTGGGCCCCGGAAGTTCCGAGATCACTCTTGGTATTCGATGATGTTGTCCGGACCCACTCGGATTCCGTAGCCGCCGTCAGGGTCGAGCTGTGTATTCAAGACGTGGAGCGTGACACAGTCCACGCCGAGCGTTCCCCGAGGACGGTCCAGGATGACCTTGTCCTTGAAGTGGAAGTACATCAACGAATCCGGCTCACCGCAATGGTGGAAGCTGACGCCAAGGCGGGGACTGACATACGGAATCACCGGTTCGTTATCGAAGCAGATCGTATAGCGGGGATCCGAATCACTGATTACTCTGACGTCCCAACCAGGCGATTTCGGAGTGGTAGTGATGTGAGCCGGGATGCCTTCGTGGAGGCCGGGAATGCCAGGCGGATTGAGGAAGTCGTCGACGACGACGATCTTGTTGTCCGGGGTCCGCACCGAAAGATCCAGGCCATCATTGATGTCCTTGAGCTGCACCCATTTGAGACCGCCTGAGTGATGTTTACCCATGCACCCCGCTCTGTAATATGCCTGAACCGCAGCCTCGAAAGCCATGCGCTGATTTGCACAGTCTCCTCCCGGTTCTCCGCTGAGGCACTTCTGCAAGGTTCCGTCCAGTTCGTCAATCCTCTTCGAAAGCTCATTGCAGTCAGGCATGTTCCCTCCACCGCTCCAAGTATTCGGACATCCGATTTCACGGTATGGCGTATGTCTTCTGCTCGCACGCCGTAAATTCTGTCCGCACCCCCTGGACGTCCTTGCTATCGGCGTCACCCGCCACTTTGATCGTCGATTTCGGCCTATGTTGAACGCAGCCTGGTCCGGGGCTGTTTCCAGGCCGGCTGATCACGCAGCCCGGGAACCTTCCCTCCCAGAGCCTTCCCGTTCCATGGACGCCACCCGGGACATCCGGCGCAGCCACCGGGCCACCGCACATGCCCCAAACGATCCCGGTCCGGGCAGGGCGCACATTCGGATGAGCCGGAAGGACAGACCGTCACCCGGCCCGCCCCTGGCGCGTAGATCCGGCATGACACTCGACACCAGCAGGCGCCGACGGTACGGACTCAGGCAAATTACCGAGCCCACGTTGTGCGCTGAGCCGCTGCGTTGCGTTGGAGAGCATCTGGACGAGGTGGACGGGCAGGGCCCGACGGAGTGCCTGGTGGAGGTGGGCGGGGACGTCGAAGTGCTGCCGGATCCAGGTCTCGGGCAGGAGCTGCGGAATGTGCTGCCAGGCGAGGTGGGACGTGCGCGGGGCGGTGTCGTACAGCAGCAACCGGCGGAAGGGCGACAAGGACCCGGGGAACTGACGACCGTCGCTGCCTGCCCGGCCCTGCTGGAATGGTCGAACCCCTACGACCACCTGCGCGAAGTGACACGCGACGACGTCCTCACCTACATCAAGACGCTGCACGGCCACCAGCGGCACGACCAACTCGTTCGCCTACGCTCGCTGTTCACCTGGGCCAAGCGGAACGGGCTGATCTTCCGCAACCCCACCAGCCGGATCAAGGTCGGGCAGTACGAGTACGCCGTGCTGCAACCGCTCATCCCCGAGCAGGTCGACCGCTCCGTTGCGGCGGCCACCACCCCGGCGACCCGGCTTATCCTCGCCCTCGCAGCGGGCCACGCCGCCCGGGTCGCCCAGATCGCCAACCTCATGCTCGACGACGCCGACCTCGGCAACCGCCGGCTGACCATCGCCGGACGCGCCCACCCGCTCGACGATCTCACCTTGCAGCTGCTGCTGGACTGGCTGGAGCACCGGCGTCGCCGGTGGCCGACCACCGCGAACCTCCACCTGCTGATCAACAACCAGACCGCCAACACGACGAGCCGGGCCAGCAATCACTGGATCAGCGCTCCGATGCGGGGACAGGAAGCGACCCTGGAGAGAACCCGCGTCGACCGGCAGCTCGAAGAGGCCATGGGCAGAGGCCCTGACCCGCTCCACCTCGCCGAGATCTTCGGGCTCGACGAGAAGACCGCGATGCGCTACGCGGACTCCGCACGGGCGTTGCTGGAGCAGGCCGCCGAACAAATGCCCGAGAGCCGACAGTGACCTTCTGTCATTCTGCTTGCCATGTCCGCACGAAATCGAAGACTGCCCCGGCACCGTGCCTGGCCACTGACCACCACCGACATCCACGAGTGTCTCGGCCCCTGCATGACCCGAGTCACGGACCTGGCATTCCTCACCGGGCATGACAGCGGGACCATCGTCCTGGGAGCAAGGTGGGTTGCCCCGAACCCCCGCAACTACGGCCGCGGCATCCACCCGGACATGGTCGGCTTCCGCATTGACGTCCACCCGGTCGATGCCACTGATCGTGCTGCCACCCGCGCCGTACTGCGAGCGCATGCCCTCCCGCAACTCCACGAATGGATCACACAGGCGATTGCTGCCGACGAGACCTGGCAATTGACTGACCACCAGCACTACTGGCGGCTGACCGACGGCCACCTCATACACCGCGACGAAGCGTGAGACCGATTCCGCACGACACTCCCACCCCCACATCGGCGAGGTCACACGCGCGGGTTCACAACCAACCCAAGGGCCGCACCTGAGAATCAGGACACTGGACCCTCGGGTTCGCAACGAGAGCCCTTCAGCTCTCCTGAACTCACGGGCCTCCACGGCCTCGGGAACATCGGTACAGCGGTTGGCGCTGAGAATGATCTCGGTTGGGGCGTGAGCGTGCTGACCCGGTTCTCGTACTCGCGGCGGGCCTTGCGCTGGGCCGGGACTGCGGGGGGTGCGGGACCCGGACCGGACCGAGGCGGAGCCACGCTGACCGCCGGCCGGTCAGCCGGGCATCGTCAGCGGTCACAACGGTCTGGTGAATCCGGCGCGGTGCGGCACCTCTCCAATAGGGGGCCAGTGAAATCTCGGGCAGACAGCCCCGGCCCCGGGAACCGGCAGCGCCGCGTCCGCTGTCAGGAGAAGCTGATAGCCCATGTACGGGGCGGGCGGCAGGGGATGAAAAATGGGCTACTGGGCGAAGGACCAAGCTACGGAATACCTGGACCGCCGGGAGCTGGACATCGCGTCCCGTCGCGTGTCCGTCGACGGAGCGTTGTCGGACATGCAACTGCCCGACGTGCTCATCGCGGTCACGCTTGCGCCGTTCATCACCTCGGTAGCGACCGTTCTGGGAACCGGCTTGGGCGAGCGGATCGAAGAGGTCGCCGTGCGCATTCTGCGACATGTGCCACGGCCCGCCATCCTCACCCGCTCCATGAGCTTTCTTGGTGCGCAGGTAGAAGCCGGCGACATCAGCACGGAGGAGGAAGTAGCCGACCTGGTCGAGTCCTCTCTTACCGTCACCGCCGAAGGGGGAACGAGGATCCAGCTCTCCACCCACACCCCAGTAGAGGCCCTGGCACTACTCCCTGCCATCGACTTCACCGACATACACGGGCTTGGCGATGTCCCCACAACCGTCCGGTGGATTTCTGACAGTTGGCACGCCGTCAGCATCAAGGACGGACAGATCACTGACGTCGCATGGAACCCCGCAACTCGGCAGTGGGTCACCAGCTGGTTCTAGGAGACGTGCCGTTCTTCTTGCCGTTACGCATGGCAGGTCCCTTCCACGCGCACCAGTCCGCGCCGACGAGGGGCACGGTGCGGGCGGGCTCGGCGGCCGGTCGGCCTGCGCAGCCTTGGCCTGGTGGGCCTCGCGGGCGTGTTCGGTGCGCTGGGACTTCTTCAGCTGGGTCGGCCACTTGCCGACCGGGATGTTCGAGCCGATCAGCTCCAGCAGCACCGGCAGCAGTTCGGCGTCCGGTTGCGGCATCAGCCCGGCCGCTGCGGCCTTCGCGAGCAGAGCACTGGCCCGCGCGTCCCCGAAGGCCGGCATCTGCCCGGCCCGGGGCATGCCTGTTCCAGGGCAGTGGGTGCCAGTCGTGACTGATCGGGTCCTGGAAGACCACCCGACGCCGATCCCGCGGATCGCGGCGGATGAGCCACTTGCCCTTGTGCTTGCCGCCCCGCGCCGACAGCTCGCCGCGGTAGTCACGCAAGACCTCGATGTCGTCATACCAAAGTCCGCGGATCTTCACCCCGCGCCGCTTGTCGATGCGGACGTGGTGAGCGGGCAGCAGCTCGTAGAACAGCTCCGGAGAGGGGATGTCCATCGAGAAGCCGGTCTGCGCGAACGACGCCGCGAACAGCGAGTTCGGACTGTGCGGGCCGTCCGGATCCCAGGCGGGGGCGTACTCGCCCAGCTTGCGCTTTTGCCGGACGGAGACGATCCAGGTCGCGATCAGGTGCTCGAACTGGTCGGCCGTCAGCACCGCGTCCGCGGCCGGGTCGGCCCTGCGGTCGGCGACGCCGGTGTAGCCGACTCGGTGCTCGAACAGCAGTTGCCTGATCACGCCGAAGGCCCGCTCGACGGCGGCCTTGTCGGCCGCAGCACCCGCGCGGGCAGGACCTGGCAGCCGAGCATCCGCTCGACCTCGACCAGGTGGTGGCTGCGATAGACCGATCCGTGGTCGGCGGTCACCGTCTCCGGGGCGAAGAACGGCAGGCCGGCCACCGCGTGCCCGGCGAACTCGGCCACCATCGCGGCGGGCTGGCCGGGGTAGGGCCATTCCAGGTCCTCGCCCCAGTCCGTCCGCATCGGCAGCGGCATCGTCACGTCCCGCAGCGCCATCGCGATGTTGACGGAGGTGTCGGAGACCAGCGTCAGCCGGAAGGCGACCAGCGAGTGCGTGCAGACGTCCAGGGCCAAGTTGTGGAGGTAGTTGAGAGCTGACCGTTGACCGGTGGTCAGAGTCTTCTGGGCCTGTGTCGGTGGGCTGGTGCCGTCATTCTCCGCCGGGCCCACCCGCCGACTGTGACCGTGAGCTCTGGCATGATGGGCGTCATGACGCAGACCCGAAAGGCCGATGGCGCGTAGGCCGCCCGGCGCCATCCGCGCTCAGCGGTGGCCAGCCCGAAGCATGACCCGTCCCGTCCGCCAGATTCCAGGCATTCCCCGCCGAACTCGGGCGGCCATCAACCAGATCGAAGCCTGGCACCTTTGGCCCGGTGCTGTTGCTGAGGCCCTGCACCGATACGAGAGTTTCCTCCAGAGGCCCGGCCGATACCTGTATTTGCCTTGGGACGACTGCCCCTGCTGCGACCCGACGGACGCCCGGGACACCCTCGAAGACGCCCTCCGCCGACTGCCGCCCGCAGCGCGGGGAGGGCTGCGCAGGATCGTCGCCCGACTTGATGAGGAATTCCTCCGTCGCACCCTGCCCGACCCATCTGCCGCATCGGTGAGTTCATGGCATGCAGCAGCGTGGTGGCGGCAGCGGATCCGGGAGATATGACCGCTGACCTGCTGCCGGGCAGCGTCCTCCTAGGTCGGGACGAGACGGACATCGTCGAGCGCGCGCTCTTCATAGCCCTCTATCACCGGCGCCCACCTGCGGACGGCGAGCCATCGGTGGAAACGTGCCGATCCTTCTTCGACGAGCTTCGTCGCGTCAGATCGACGGAACCGCCTCCGGAACCCGAATCTCGCTGGCTCGCCGCCGACGGCGTGCAGCTGCAGCACGGACGGGTGGACCGCGTCCTGATCTCGGGCTCTGCCTGGTCCACCGCCCGGTCTGCCCTTCTCCTGGCCTGCTTCGACGACACCTTGTGTGAGCACGACTTCCAGACCATCGTGGGTTGGTCACGCAGCGACTTCCACGCCCTCGCAGCGCAGTGCGAGGTCCTGGACGCCGAGGGTCTGCGAGCCGAGCTCTTCCGTGCCCGGGCACTGGGGGACGGTCTCCGGCACTGCAAGCTGCTGACCTTCGCCCTCGACCACATGGACATGGACCCGACCAGCAGGGATGTGGAATCGGTAGAGAGGAGCCTTTCGGAACTGGACAGTGCCTGCGACGTGGAGGTTCTCACCGATCTGCTCGCCAGAGCTCAGGCCACGGCGCTCAAACCTCGGCGCCGCTCCAGGGGACCGAAGTCTGGCCTCCTTGGCCAACGGCCCTGCTGGTGAGGGCTGTTCGGCACGGCTTGCGCCATCGCCCACCGGCTCGGATTGCGGCCGACTGGCCATCGTCAGTGTCCAGGACGACCGGTCCGATCGATGCGGGTGACCTTGCTGCTGGCTTCGAGGGCTTCGCGCAGGTGGGCGTTGTCCACGGCCAGGTGCTGGATCTGGGCCGCCGCGAAGCGGAGGTTCTCCGTCAGTGACCGGTTCGCCCGGCGGAGCTTGGCGTTTCTGGCGGCAAGGATCTCATAGGGGCTCGGATGCTTCTCCGCCGCGGTGGCGGGTTCCGGGTTGGGGCGGACGGTGGAGGTCTCTTTGGCCAGGTCAGGGAAGTGCCGCCGGAAGGTGGTGTTGCTCAGGCCGAGCTTGGTGGCCAGGGAGAGGACGCTCGGCCTGGTGCCGTTGGTCTGGCACTCCGTCATGTACCGGTCCATGACCCGGCGGACGCGGGCCTCGGCGGGGATGTCGGCAGGACGGCTCATGCAGACTCCAGAACGGTAGTGTTCTCGAGGAGGAACGCGGTGATCTCCGCGCGGCGGGACTCCAGCCGGTGCCGCAGCAGCGGCGGCAGCGTGGGCCGGGAGGCCAGACGGCGGGTGATGCGGTCGACCTCGCGCTGCCAGGCCGCGCTGTTCTCCGGGGTGAGCGCGACGTTGCGGCAGGCCAGGGGCTTGCAGCCGCCATGGTCCGGGAGCCCCTCCGCCCGTCCCCGGCGGGCGCGTTCGCAGAGGGCCTTGGCGTGGTTGTGGACGCAGGTGATGTACTCGCCGGGATAGACGGCCGGGTCGTGCTTGGCCATGAGCCGTCGCAGACGGTTGTCGTCGAGGACGACCTTGCCCTGGAATCGGGCTCGTGCGCCGAACTCCTCCAGGCGGCGGGCGGCCTCCTCGACGGCCGGGCCGGTGAGGCCGGTGTGCTCGTGGGCGTCGATCGCGGCCATGAGATGTTCGCCGCGGGCGAGGGCCTGCTCGCTCTCCACCTCGGCCCGGAAGCCGGACTCGCTGGTCCCCGCGTAGCCTTCGAAAACTTGGACGCAGTGGTGCCGGTAGGCAAGCGCCCCGGCAATGACCCCGCCGGGCGGCGCGCGATGAACCACGCCAAAGTCCGTCTGAACTGGCTGTTTTTCAGGTGCCAGGGCTGCTTGTTGACCGCGGGAATACCGTCGGTGCGGCCGTGCTGCTGACAGTAGGCGTTGATCCAGGCGGCGAAGGTGTTCAGGTGGGCATTGGTAGCCCCGCTGGTCAGCACCTGGCTGACGGCCGTGCGCTTGACCCCTGGGCTGTGCCCAAGGCGGGCGAAGAGGAAGTCGGTGCCGGGCGGCTGCAACTGCTCCAAGACGGCGATGGCCCGGGCAGCGGGCTCCCCGATGCTCCAGACGGCCGGGACGCCGGCGGGGTCGTCCTCGGCCTTGAAGGCCAGGCTGTGCATCTTCCAGCGATAAGGCACCCCGTCCGCGTCGCACTCGGTCCTCAGGCCACCGCGTTTGAGGTGCTTGATCTCGCTGTCGCGAGCGCCGGAGAGAAAGGAAAGGACCAGGTAGCAGGCGTCCTGCAGCATGCGGGCCAGGGCGGCGAGGCTGTCGGGCTCGGTGTGGTCGGCCAGGATCGCCGCGATCCACGGCCGGTCGTCGAGGCGGCCGCGGATGGGCCGGTCGCCGACGGTCTGCGAGGTGAGTCCCACGATGGCGGCGGCGTCCTCGATCAGGTGCCGGTAGCGGCCGAGCGAGATCGGGCTGCGGCCCAGCGCGTCGGCGCCCCCGGTGGTGCTGGGCTCGCCGCGCCAGCCGGGCAGCGGCCGCCGTGCCGCGATCTGCTCGTCCAGCCAGGCCCGCAGCTGGGTGGGCAGGGCACCGTAGACGTGCGGCTCTGCCGGCGCTGCCAGCGGGGTCCTCCAGTAGCGGTCCGCCGCGAGGATGTCGGCGGAGAACTCGTTGATGAAGCGCATCGCCCAGACGAACAGCGGCCCGAGTACCTCTTCAGGGATCCGTGCGGTGGCGTTCTCGCCGCTGTGTGCCTTGGGCTCGCTCCATCCGTCGAGGTGCCGGGGGTCGAACCGCAGGGCGTCCGAGGGCAGGGAGTTGCGCCAGATCCAGAACTTGCGCGCTGCTGAGCGGGCCTTCTGGCGGGCGTCAGATGCGGGCAGCGACTTGATCAGGAAGCGCTGGAAGTCCTCAAGGTCCCGTCTTGTCAGGGCGTCCAGACGAGTGGAGCGATCGGCGGCCCAGCGCAGGAACCGGATGTACTCGGTGAAGGCGGTGCGGATGCTGCCGACGGCGGGCCGGTCCTCGCCTGCCGGGACAGTCCCGGACAGCATCGCGTAGCAGAGTTCCTTCGCGGCTTGCCGGTTGGTGGCGGGAATGAGGGTGAAGTCGAGGATGGACCGGGGCTCGTGCTTCTTGAGCATCGCCGGGTCCAAGACCCAGACGTCGTCGCTGAACCGCGAGGTGTCTTCGAGCCGACAGCCCTCACGTAGGCGCCGACCGTGGAAGACGTACGGATCCGTTGTGTCGGTCCGGGCCTGCGGGAGCAGGCCCGGACCGGGCAGGAGTCGCATGGCGGTGGTCACGGCAGTTCCCAAGGGTTCTCGACCAGGTCAAGCAGAGCGTCCTGCGGCTGCTCGGTCCGGGCCTGCTGGAGTTTGGCGGGGGTGAACTTGACGAGGATGTCCTGGCGGATGGCGACCCAGGCCGGGCCGTAGCGCTGCCACCACACCTCGTCGGACAGCTCCTGGCGGCGCTGGGCCAGGGCGTCGAGCAGGCCGAGGAGACGGGGCAGATGGTCCCGGGTGACCAGGCAGTTCCCGCAGTGAAAACAGTCCAGGAAGGTGATCTGGCACGGCTGTCGGGTGAGCGGGTGCCGGTCGTGGTCGGCGCAGGCCGTCCACCCGGTGTCGAGACTGCCCTCCGCGGTCTGCCGGGCCGTGTCCGCGTCAAGACCGCCCTCGGTCAGAGTATCGGCGTCACCCGGGCCGGGCAGGACGCGCGGTCCTCCTCCGGCAGCCTGTTTCGGCAAGCAGCGACTGCGGGGTGCGGGCGACCGCCTTGGCGAAGCCGGTGCTGCCGGAGGTGAAGTGGATGAGGCAGTGGCCGGTCACCGCCCGCTGTCCGCCGCGCAGTTTGCGGACGAGGAGTTCGGCCTCGTCGTGGAAGGTTCGGTACCGGGGGCCGCCGTTGCCGAAGGCGACGTAGAACTGCGGCCGGCAGCGGTCCAGGAGCCGCTCCAGCTCCCTGCCGCGGATCCCCGGGCCCATGAGCAGTACCTGGGCCCCCTGCGACCACAGCGCGAGGACCGACCACAGCTGGGTGAAGCTCTGCGCGCCCTGGATCGCCACGGTAGCTCCGGGCCGCACACCGTACGCCTCGAAGAGCCGTCGCAGGGAGGTGACCTGCACACGCAGCCGTTCGTAGGTCACCTCGGAGTCGGCCCGCGCCCACACCGCGTCGGCGGGATGACGGGCCAGCAGTCCGGAGCCCCACCAGCGGGGCTCGTCGTCGAGTTCGTCGCGCATGTCGGATGTCCCTCCCGTGTGTCGTGCCGGGGCGGTGGGCGACCGCGCACCGCACACAACGGAACACCAGTGCGCCGGGAAGGGTTGCCCCCCGCGTCGTACGTCCTACCGGACAGCGCGTCGTGCGCCGTACCGGACAGTCCTCAGACGGAGACCGGCCGGCAGCTCCGGCAGGCGCGGTAACCGGCGCCCCTGGCCTCGGCGGCGGTGCGGAAGGGCCGCTGGTGGGGAGGGGTGATCCGGCGGGCGTGGGCACAGGTCGGATGGCAGTAGATGTAGGTGGTGTCGCTGCCGAGCAGGACGCCGCCGCGCCGGAACAGCTCCGCCAGCCGCAGCATGTCGATCCCCTCCGCGGCTCGCAGCGCCCTGCCGGTGGCCGGGGTGTACGCGCCGTCGCACGGGGTGCCGTCCTCGTAGGTGACCCGGTGGCAAGGGATCAGCAGTGTCAGCGGGTTCCGCGCCAGAGTCCCAGCGACGAAGCCGTTGACGCCCGGCACGTCCACCACGTCCGCCTCCCGCGCAATCCAGCTGACCGGCCGCAACTGGCCCTTCGGCACGGTCCTGACGGCCTCCAGCACGGCGCGCTCATGGGCGTCGAGGCCGGTGAGGTCGACGGGCAGCGACTTGGCGCGTCCGGTCCGCAGGGCGGGGCGCAGCCCGGGGAAGGGCACGGTGGAGCGGATGGCGGTGCGTCCGGTCCGCTGCCAGTGGATCTCCTCGAACATCTCGGGGCTGACCACCATCGACTCCAGTGCGGAGCCGGTGACCGCGGTCGGGCTGTACGCCGCGTACAGGCCGCCCGCGTCGGTGTCCAGCAGGACATAGGCGTCGTACCGCTCGTGGGAGATCCCGACGTGCCGCAGAATGCGCAGCGTCAGATCCACCGGGCCGGGAGACGTGAGGCCGGCCAGCGCGTCCTCCAGGGAGTGGTCCCGGGGCGCGGGGCCCGCGTTGTCGTTCTGACTCACTTCAGCACCTCCCTCGGGGGTGGACCGCCGGCTTCCAGCAGCTCCCGCAGATTACCGACCCCGCGGGAGACCTGCGCCTTGACGGTGCCCACCGGGCATCCCTGGGACTCGGCGATCTCCCCGTAGCTCATCCCGACGACGTGCCGCAGGACCACCGCGACCCGGGACTTCTCGGGGAGTTCGGTCAGCGCCGAGACCAGCCGGCCCCGGTCGTCGGCGGTGGTGGCCTGTTCCTCCGGCCCGGGGCTCTCGTCGGCCCAGGAATCGGCGGAGTTCTCGACCGGGGTCGGCGACACCGGGTGGCGGACGTTGGTACGGATCTGGTTGCGCCAGACGTTGGCCGCGATGGTCATCAGCCAGGCGCGGCACCGTAACTCCCGTCGGCGCGAAGGGGAGTAGCCCCGCAGGGCCGTGTAGGCGCGCAGGAAGGTGTCCTGTCCCAGGTCCTCCGCTTCGACGGCTGACCCGGTGACCCGGAACAGGAACGCGTGGACCGCCCTGGCGTGGAGGCGTACCAGCTCCGTGAAGCCGTCGTCGAGGTCCACTGCCAGTCGCTCCGTCAGGTGTTCGGCCGTTTCGTCCATCGCCGTTCAGAACACCGGCTGGGTGTAGAGGGTTGCGCGGTCCCCGTCGCCGCAGTTCGTGCCGTCGTTCTCGCCCCTCCCCGTCGGGTGCTCCGGAACGCCGTCATACGGTGCTCCCGGTTCGGCCGCAACTTCCGGAGTGCTCGGCACCGATCCGGCTTCTACGTTTGGCACACACGACGCTTGCCCCGAACGACGCCGGACAGGCCAGGAAACCGGACAGGCCAACGAAGGAGACCGATGAGCTCGCAGGACGCCGTACTCACCAAGTTCCGTGAATACACTCTGGGCCCGCTCAGGTTCATGAACCTGCTCAGCTGTTTCGAACTGGGAATCGTCGATTCGCTCAAGGAGGACAGGAGCGGCGGGCTGACTGCAGCTCAGATAGCGAAGAAGGCCGGCGTGACCCCCTCCGCCGCCGAGCAGTTGCTGCACCTGATGGTGAAGGAAGACTTCGTCTCCTTCGACGAGACCGCGTCCACCTACGCGCTGGACGGTCTGCGGGACCTGACGGACGAGGACCTCGCGCGGGTCATCCCGTGGATGAACATGGTCAAGGAGGTCTGCCTGCGACAGCTCTACCACCTGTCCGACAGCGTCAGGACCGGTACCGTCGTCGGCCTCAAGGAACTCTTCGACTTCGACGGCAACTTCTACGAGGCGAGCACGCGGTACCCCGAACTCCAGGCGTCCTGGGGCGCCATGATGGACCAGGTCACCGATTTCATCGACCCTTGGTTCTACGACCAGCTGGACGTCGGCAAGGACACGAAGATCCTTGACCTGGCCGGGAACACCGGTCTCGGCGCGATCTTCGCCTACCGCCACAAGGGCGTCAAGGGTGCCGAGAACCTTCAGGTGACGTGCTTCGACTTCCCGGAGAAGGAGACCGAGGCCCAGGAGAACTTCCGCAAGCACGGCGTGGAGGAGAACTGCTCGTTCATCGGCGGTGACGTGTTCCAGGGCCTCCCCAAGGGCTTCGACACCATCATGATCAAGCACTTCCTGGACATGTTCGACAAGGAGAACGTCCACCGCATATTCCAGAGCGCCCATGATGCGCTGGAGGTAGGCGGACAGGTCTACGTCCCGGTGCCCATCCACCCCGAGGACGTGAAGGTCTCGAACTCTGTGGACTTCTTCCCGGCGTACATGCTCGGCTGCACCATGGCCCAGGGCGGACCGCAGAAGATCTCCACGTACGAGCAGTGGATGGAAGCCTGCGGCTTCAAGGTCACCAAGGCGATCTCGCGGGACATCAGCACCATGCCGCCGGATGTGATCCCCGTCCGCGGAATCATCTGCGGCACCAAGATGCCCTCCTGAACACCCCTCGGTCCGGTGGGTGCGGACGGGTTCCGGGCAGGGCGCGGGGCACGGCCCCGGCGGTGGTTCCGGCGGTTCCCCCGCCGCCGGGACCGGCCGCTGGGGCCGTGCCCCGCGCCGTTCAGCAGCACAGGCAGGTAACAGCACAAGCAGGTAATAGCACAGATACGCAGCAGCGCAGGTACGTGAGAGGACATGGGAACACCCGACCGGTGTCCCACCGCGCAGAATGCAGCAAGGAGAGGGAAGATGGCCGTGAGTGCCGGTGAGGTCTACTACAACCCCCCGTGCCGTCAGAAGATCGTCGTCCGTACGGCCGCCGCCGACACCGGCGGCGCCCGGTCGGTACTGGACCTGTACGTCGCTCCCGGTGGCTTCGCCGCCGACTATCACCTCCACCCGGCGAGCGAGGAGCGGTTCACGCTCGTCCGCGGCCGGCTCCGGGTCAGCATGGCCGACCGGGACGTCATCCTGGACGAGACTGGGCAGACAGTGGCGTCCCGCCGGGCACGTCGCACCGCTTCTACAGCGCGAGCGACGACGAAGAGACCCTGGCGATCGTCGAGTTCACCAACCGGGCGGAACGGTTCGAGGTCCTGCTGCTCCGCGAGCTCTTCGGCCTGGCGGAGGAGGGCCGGAGCGACGACCAGGGGAAGCCGAACCTGATGCAGACCTCCTTGACTCTGCGGGAGTTCTCCGACGTGCTGCGGTTCACCGGTCGCCCGTGGCCGCTGCAGCGCGCCCTGTACGGCGCGGTCGCTCCGCTCGCGCGGCTCAGGGGCTACCACGCCTGCTCGCCCGTCACAGGGTGGAAGCCGGCGCAGCGGGCGGAACTGGAGGAGCTGCCGCCGGAGGTGGAGCGCCAGCTGATAGCGCGTCAGCGCGCGGGCGTGCAGCCGCGGGTTTGAGAGCGCCCGGACGTACGCCGCCTCGCCACCGGAACCGGTGGCGAGGCGGCGTACGTCCGGGCAATGGCGGTCAGCGGCGCAGCGCCGGTTCGGAGCGCGGCTCCTCGCTCGGCGCGGGGGCCACGGGCCGCGACGGGCGCAGCGCCCACTGGGCGATCACCGCGGCGACGACTGCAGTGCCCGCCAGCGAGGCGGCGACAACGGTGAACGCCGAGACCGCGTCGGCGCGGCCGGCATGCGGGGCGATGTCCAGGTAGACCGTGCCGAACACGGCGACGCCGAGCGAACCACCCACCTGGATGGTGGTGTTGAACAGCCCGCTGACCTCAGCGGCGTACTCGTCGGTGACGGTGCTGGTCAGTCCGGTCAGGGTGCCGCTGAAGGCCGCGCCGTACCCGAGACCGCCGATGCCCAGCAGGGCGATCAGCAGAGCGTCGTTGCTGGCCTGCCCGGCGGCGAGGGTCAGTGCGAGACCGGCGAAGGCGGCACCCAGCACCAGCCGCCCGACCGGAGCGGCGAGCCGCTTCGCACGTGGTCCGGAGCGGCCGAGGAGCGGTCCCGCGACACCGAACGCGGCGACCCAGGACACCAGGGACAGACCGGAGAATCCGGCGCTCCTGCCCAGCCCCTGCTGAAGGTAGAGGGCGAGGGCGAAAAGCAGCCCGAAGTAGGTGGCCACTGTGGCGGCCTGCGAGATCAGCGCCAGGGCCACGGGCCGCCGGGTCAGCAGCGAGAGGGTGACCAGCGGGTTGCCGCCGCGGGCGGCCTGGCGGCGCTCCACCCGGACGAACAGCACGAAAGCGGCCACCGAGGCCGCCAGACTGGCCCAGGTCCACAGCGGCCAGCCGGCCTCCCGGCCCATCACGATCGGCACCACGAGCAGCAGCAGCGCCGCCGACAGGGTCAGCGCGCCCGGGACGTCGAGCCGTTTGCTTCGCTTCGGCGCCACCGCGGGCAGGCAGAACCACGCGACCGCGAACAGGGCGATGCCGACCGGCACGTTGATGATGAAGGCGGGTCGCCAGGCGGTGCCGAACAGGTTGGCCGAAACCAGCACCCCGCCCAGCACCTGGCCGAGGACGGCACTGGTGGAGAGCACAGCGGTGTAGAGGCCGAGGGCCCGGGCCCGTTCCCGTCCCTCGAAGTGCAGCTGGATCCCGGTCAGCACCTGCGAGGTGGCCATCGCCGCGCCGGCGCCCTGGACGATCCTCGCCCCGATGAGCACCCCTGCCGTCGGGGCGAAGCCGCAGGCGGCGGAGGCGGCGGTGAACACCACGAGGCCGATCAGGTACACCGTGCGGTATCCGTGCCGGTCGCCCAGCCGGGCGCTGGTGATCAGCAGCATCGCGTAGGTCAGTGTGTAGCCCGAGACGATCAGCTCCAACTGGCCGCCGGAGGCTCCGAGATGATCCCGGATCGACGGTGTCGCGATGTTGACGATCGCGATGTCCACGCTGCCGAGGAACATCCCGCCGAGCAGCGAGACCAGGAGCCAGCCCGAGTGCCGGGCGGGCGGTTGTTCTTCCATGAGGAGTCTCCGGATGGGTTGCCATGGGTGTCAGCCGGTGGCGGCACTCAGCCGCTGGTGGGTAAACCCCGGCGGGACGGGGTCCGTTGCAACGGCCGGACCGTCGGCGGTGTTGTTCCCCCGAAAGGGACGGACACCCAGCAGGTGTCCGTCGGAACATCGAAAGAACGAAGATGGAGACATCGACGTGAGTGACCTTGGGAAGACCGAAACCGCGGTGTTCACCGCCCGGAGTATCAGCCTGGCCGGCGCGCAGCGGGTCATCGGCGCGGCACTGGCCCACGCGGAGGAACTGGACTGCCGGGTCTCGTTGGTGGTGATCGATGCCGGGGGCAACATGACGGCGATGGCCAGGAGGGAGGGTACGGCTGACACAGCCACCACGGTCGCGCTGAACAAGGCCAACACCGCGCTGACCCTGCACACGGCCACCGATGTGTTCGGCAAGGCCATCGAGGACAACATCATGCTGGTGAGCAGCCTGGGCAGCCAGCCCGGTATCGCGCTGATCGGGGCGATCGGTGTCAGCGGATCGCGCGACGGCAAGAACCTGTTCATCGCCCGCGCCGGGGTGGACGCGCTGCGTTCGGCGGACTGAAACCGGCGCATCCGCCCCGTCGGCTCACCCGGCGCCCGTCACCTGCGCCAGCAGGGAGACGGCGTCGCGTGGGAGGCGGTCGCCGCGCCACGCCAGGTGCTGATCGGGCCGGACCAGGGCCAGACCGCGGCCGTACAGCTCACGTCCGACGGGTCCGGGCACGTCCAGGACCGTCAGCGGCACACCACGGTCCGCGGCGGCGGCGCACAGCGCGGCGCCGTCCGGTGGTGACGCCCCGAGGCGCAGCAGCGTGAAGCCGGCACCGAGCCGGTCGTACAGCGAACTGCCGGCGCCGCGCCCCCCGTCCAGCCACAGATGCGGGATGGTCTTTCCCGGACGTTTCGCCGACCAACTGATCCCCGAACACCTCGACCGGGTCTCGCTGTCGTTCCTCGCCGACACCCTGGAGGTACGGCGCGGGGGAGTCGCCGCCAACATCGCCGTCGGCCTGGCCCGGCTGGGCCTGCGGCCCGTGCTCGCCGGCGCGGCGGGCACGGACTTCACCGACTACGACGCATGGCTCCGGGAGACCGGAGTGGACACCGGATCCGTCCGCGTCAGCACGACCCTCCACACCGCACGGTTCGTGTGCACCACCGACGCCGACCAGAACCAGATCGCGACATTCTACGCCGGCGCCATGTCCGAGGCGAAACACATCGGCCTCGCCTCGATCGCCGAACACGGTGAATCCCCCGGGCTCGTCGTGATCGCGCCCAACGACATCGACGCCATGCTGCGCCACACCGACGAGTGCCGGCTCCTCGGCCTGCCGTTCTCCGCCGACCCCTCACAGCAGCTGGCCCGGCTCGACAGGGACCAGACCCGCCGTCTGGTGGAGGGCGCCACGTACCTGTTCACCAACGAGTACGAGGCGGCGCTGCTCCAGGAACGCACCGGCTGGACCACGGACGACATCCTGCACAGGTCCGGCACCTGGATCACGACCCAGGGCCCCGGCGGCGTGATCATCGCGCGCGAGGGCCAACCCCCGCTGAACGTCCCTGCGGTACTCACCCTGGCCCCGGTCGACCCCACTGGCGTGGGCGACGGCTTCCGGGCCGGCTTCCTGGCCGGCATCGACGCCGGACTTCCCCTCGAAGCAGCGGCCCGGCTCGGCTGCGCAATCGCCACAGTGGTACTCGAATCGGTCGGTCCCCAGGAGTACAAGCTCGTTCCCGCCGAACTCCTGCACCGGATCGAGCGCACCTACGGCCCGGCCGCCGCAACCGAGATCGATCCGATCCTTGCGGGGCTGTCATGACCGCACGAGGGCAGAGCCTCCGGGCGGCGTTGGCCACGCGGGTGGTGGGCGACGGTGCGATGGGCACGATGCTGCAGGCACAGGATCCGTCGTTGGACGACTTCGAGAACCTGGAGGGTTGCAACGAGGTTCTCAATGTCACCCGGCCGGACATTGTGAGGTCGGTGCACGAGGAGTATTTCGTGGCGCGTGTGGACTGCGTCGAGACGAACACCTTCGGTACGAATCTGGCGGCGCTGGGGGAGTACGGCATACCCGGGCGCATCCACGAACTGGCCTTGTCCGGAGCTCGGTTGGCGCGGGAGGTGGCGGACGGTTTCGCCACGCCGGACCGGCCGCGCTGGGTCCTGGGCTCGGTCGGGCCCGGTACGAAGCTGCCGACGCTGGGTCACGCCCCTTACGCCGCCCTGCGGGACGGCTACGAGGAGAACGTCGCCGGTCTCGTGGAGGGCGGTGTGGACGCGATCCTGGTGGAGACCAGTCAGGACCTCCTGCAGACCAAGGCCGCGGTTCTCGGCGCGCACCGTGCGCTGCGGAAGCTGGGGACCGCACTGCCGATCATCACTCAGGTGACCGTCGAGGCGACGGGCGCGATGCTGCTGGGTTCGGAGATCGGTGCGGCGCTGACGGCGCTGGAGCCGCTCGGTATCGACCTGATCGGTCTGAACTGCGCGACGGGGCCGGCCGAGATGGGTGAGCACCTGCGCTATCTGGCGCAGCACGCCCGGATCGCCGTGTCCTGCATGCCGAATGCCGGTCTGCCGGTGCTGAGCAAGGACGGGGCGCACTACCCGTTGTCGCCGGAGGAGCTGGCCGAAGCGCACGAGACGTTCGTGCGGGAGTACGGGTTGGCGCTGGTGGGCGGCTGCTGCGGAACGACCCCCGAGCACCTGCGGCAGACCGTGGAGCGGGTGCGGGGCCTGGACCTGTCCCCGCGCAACCCGCGCCCGGAGCCGGGTGCGGCATCGCTCTACCAGACGGTGCCGTTCAAACAGGACGCGTCCTATCTGGCGATCGGTGAGCGCACGAACGCCAACGGGTCGAAGAAGTTCCGTGAAGCGATGCTCGAAGGGCGCTGGGACGACTGCGTGGAGATGGCCCGCGACCAGATCCGCGAGGGCGCGCACCTGCTCGACCTGTGTGTCGACTACGTGGGCCGTGACGGCGCTCTTGACATGAGTGAGATCGCGGGCCGTTTCGCGACGGCCTCCACCCTCCCGATCGTGCTGGACTCCACCGAAGTGCCCGTACTGCGGGCGGGGTTGGAGAAGCTCGGCGGCCGTGCCGTCATCAACTCCGTGAACTACGAGGACGGCGACGGGCCTGAGTCACGTTTCGCACAGGTCACCGCACTGGCCTCGGAGCACGGTGCCGCACTGATCGCGCTGACGATCGACGAGCAGGGCCAGGCCCGCACTCCCGGGCACAAGGTCGCGATCGCGGAGCGGCTGATCGAGGACCTGACCGGCAACTGGGGCATCCAGGAGTCCGACATCCTGGTGGACTGCCTGACCTTTACGATCGCGACCGGCCAGGAGGAGTCCCGCAAGGACGGCATCGCCACCATCGAGGCGATCCGTGAACTCAAGCGTCGCCACCCGCTGGTGCAGACGACTCTCGGTCTGTCGAACATCTCCTTCGGCCTCAACCCGGCCGCCCGCGTCGTGCTGAACTCGGTGTTCCTCAATGAGTGTGTAGGTGCGGGGTTGGATTCGGCGATCGTGCATGCCGCGAAGATCATCCCGGTGGCGCGGATCCCTGAGGAGCAGCGAGAGATCGCGTTGGATCTGGTCTATGACCGGCGGCGGGAGGGGTACGACCCATTGGAGGCGTTCTTGGAGGCGTTCGAGCACGTCGACATGAAGTCGGTGAAGGCGGAGCGGGCGGAGGAGTTGGCGGCGCTGCCGCTGGATGAGCGGTTGCAGCGGCGGATCATCGATGGTGAGAAGAATGGTCTGGAGCGGGATCTCGACGAGGCGCTGACCGTTCAATCGGCGCTGCGGATCGTCAACGACACGCTGCTGGAGGGCATGAAGGTTGTCGGTGAGCTGTTCGGTTCGGGGCAGATGCAGTTGCCGTTCGTGTTGCAGTCCGCAGAGGTCATGAAGTCCGCGGTGGCGTATCTGGAACCGCACATGGAGAAGTCCGACGCGGAGGGCAAGGGCACGATCGTGCTGGCCACCGTGCGTGGCGACGTCCATGACATCGGCAAGAACCTCGTCGACATCATCCTGTCCAACAATGGCTACGACGTCGTCAACCTCGGGATCAAGCAGCCCGTGGCGGCGATCCTGGACGCGGCGACCGAGCACAAGGCCGACGTGATCGGCATGTCGGGTCTCCTGGTGAAGTCCACGGTGATCATGAAGGAGAACCTCCAGGAGCTCAACCAGCGCAGAATGGCCGCAGATTATCCCGTGATCCTGGGTGGCGCCGCGCTGACCCGCGCCTATGTCGAGCAGGACCTGCACGAGATCTACGAGGGCGAGGTCCGCTACGCCCGCGATGCCTTCGAGGGTCTGCGGCTGATGGACACGCTGATCGCCGTCAAGCGCGGCGTCCCCGGCGCCACCCTCCCCGAACTCAAGCAGCGCCGCGTCGCGGAGCGGCCGGTCATCGTCATCGAGGAGCCGGACGAGGAACGCGGCTCGGTCCGGTCGAACGTGGTCACGGACAACCCGGTGCCCACCCCGCCGTTCTGGGGCACGCGGATCATCAAGGGCACACCGCTCAAGGACTACGCGGCCTGGGTCGATGAGGCCGCGTTGTTCAAGGGGCAGTGGGGGTTGAAGTCGGCCCGTGGGAGCGGTCCTTCGTACGAAGAGCTGGTGGAGACCGAGGGCCGGCCACGGTTGCGGATGTGGTTGGACCGGCTGCACACCGAGAACATGCTGGAAGCGGCGATCGTGTATGGGTACTTCCCGTGCGTGTCCAAGGGCGACGATCTGATCATTCTGGGTGAGGACGGTGGTGAACGGACACGCTTCACTTTCCCGCGTCAGCGCCATGGGCGCCGGTTGTGCCTGGCAGACTTCTTCCGTCCGGAGGACTCCGGCGAGATTGATGTCATCGAGAT
Source organism: Streptomyces sp. NPDC047917 (assembly GCF_043204345.1). Lineage (NCBI taxonomy): Bacteria > Bacillati > Actinomycetota > Actinomycetes > Kitasatosporales > Streptomycetaceae > Streptomyces > Streptomyces sp. NPDC047917. Next base: position 2,174 of record NZ_JBIDCA010000019.1, on the reverse strand, counting down.
GCAGGTCGTCACGGTCGGCAACCGGGTGTCGGCGGCGGCGAACGAGATCTTCGCCGCGAACGCGTACCGCGAATACATGGAACTGCACGGTCTTTCGGTGCAGTTGACCGAGGCGCTGGCGGAGTACTGGCACGGGCGGGTCAGGACCGAGCTGGGGATAGCGGGCGCTGACCCGGACAACCTGGACGCGATGTTCCGCACCGAGTACCAGGGCTGCCGCTACTCACTCGGCTACCCCGCATGCCCGAACCTGGAGGACCGCGCCAAGATCATGAACCTACTCAAGCCAGAACGCATCGGAGTGAACCTCTCCGAGGAATTCCAGCTGCACCCCGAGCAGTCCACCGACGCGATCACCATCCACCACCCCGAAGCCAGCTACTTCAGCGCTCATGGAGGCCCCTCATGAGCACCCTGCGCGAGATCCTGGCAACTGGCACCCGTACTTTCTCTTTCGAGTTCTTCCCACCCAAGACCGACGCCGGAGAACGCACCCTCTGGCGGACGATCCGGCAGGTCGAATCGCTCTCGCCGACCTTCGTGTCCGTCACCTACGGTGCCGGCGGATCGTCCCGGGGGGCACGGCCTGATCTTCACCACCCGGGACCGGCCCATCCGTTCAACGCGCGGCTGGCCGGCCGGCGGTATGCGGCACGGCGTCAGCACCGTACGGTCCGGCCGCCGCCACGCCCCGGGCCTGGTCTTCCACGATGCCGCATGACCCGCATGACGGGACGGCAGATCCGGGATCTCTCCCGCTCCCCGCTGATGCCCGCAGCGCTGGCCGCACGGTACGCCGGGATGCCACCACCCGCTCCGCACACCAAGGCTGAACTCCGTTCGCTGCTGGCTCTGCTGACGGCGCCTGCCGCCGGCATCTCGACCGTCGCGGTCGGGCACAGCCGGGACGCGGCCTCACGGGCGGCGGCCGAAGCCTTTAGCGCCGCCTGGCAGGCCGACGGGGGCACGGTCGTCGCGATCGTGGACTGGCCGGAGCGGGCAGCCTCCTGGCTGCGGCCCGCGGTACGCCTCACGGCGCAGAGCCCGGACGCGTGGGTCATCGCCGCAGCCCCGCTCGGCTGGGCCCAGTTGAGCCGCAGGCTCAGGCTCAGCACGGACTGGGACCCGTACCGCACCTTCGCCTTCGCACCCCTGGAACCGGACGCTGACCCGGATCTTGACCTGCACCCGTAAACCCACCCGCACGTGCGGCACCAGTGGTGACCGGTGGCTCTGTCACCAATGGAACAAAGGCCGGGCGCAGCCCGGCGTCAACTGCCTATCTTTCCCACGTTCTTGACGACCGTGGATTCCCGCCCCGGATGATCCGCAGCACCCGCTTCATCGACCTGGTGAACACGATGGACGGGACTGTCACCTTGACGGTCGGCTGGGATGATCTCCGGGTTGGTGGGTCCGGGGAGGGGAGCCGATCATGCCTTCCACGGCACCGTCGTACAAAGGCCACCGGTACCCGGTGGAGGTCATCTCGCGCGGCCAATGCGCGCCGTCGCGCCATCGAGGATGGGGAGAACCCGGCCCCGGCCGTCGACCCGACCGGGCCGGTCGACCGGCGTCGCCAAGAGCACGAGCAGCAGGACCAGCAGCCGGGCTCCGGCCAAGGCCAGGGCCTCCAGCCGTGACGCGCCACGGACCCTCCTGGTGGGACGGAGGACGAAGTCACCGCGCCAGCAGTCGGGACACAACCGGCTGCCCAGCCTCGGGGCCGGCGGGAGAGGCGAGTGTGCACCTTTGGCGGGCTCGGCGGGCCTTGACCCCTGATCGACTGGAGCACCAGCAAGGTGATCAACAGCTTTGGACCGTTCTACCCCGACGAGCCGAGCTGATCAGAGCGAACGAACGCCGGTAGGCCGCCACCGACGAGGTGACGGCCTACCGGCACTTCTACCTGGCCGCCCGGTGTCAGCTGCCGCTTCTACCACTGGATGGCTGGCTCATACTGGGACTGCCCTTGCCGGAGCAGACTCAAGACGGGTGCGCGGTGGCCGTCGCCCCGACGATGATCCCCTACCTTGTCAGCAAGGGCGCGGGCAACGACTGCGGGCCGGTTTACGTGTCGGGGAGGCCGCGGAGCATGACGGCGTAGAGCGGGGAGTCGGGGAAGGGCTGGCGTTCGCCGATCTTGCGGTATCCCCATGTTTCGTAGAGGGCCT